>JADLAK010000027.1 GCA_020848275.1 Planctomycetota bacterium | reverse complement strand
TAATTGTCTTTGGGTGGCGCGGACATTCCTGTCCGCGGTGGCGAGCTTTGCGAGCCACAATTCGACCGGCTACGCCGGTCGGGCGGACAAGAATGTCCGCCCCACAACTGCCCAGAATATATGTAGGGCCGCTTAGACGCGAAAAGGCTGAAGATATTCATGGGCGGTGCGCCGAAGCTTTCGGGTCAATTGGTGCAGCGACCAGTGCCGCCTCTTGTAGGTGGCTCGTTCGCAGACCAACAGAGCGGCAATTTTGATCATTGCTACCGCTTGAGGGCGGGCAGCGGGAAGTTCTTGCGCTCGGCGTTGACAACGAAGAACGGCGTCTGCGCCAGGCCCTCGAGCTCCGCGATCTGGTTCACGCGCGGGTTCACGTAGGCCTGCAATTCCTCAACCGTCACCACGCCGTTCTTGTTGGTGTCGGCGTTGCCGCTCAGGCCGTCGAGCACATAAGCCGTGAACAGGCCGCCGCCGAGGTCTTCCATCTCCATCGCGTGTTCGGGTTCCGTCTGCCAGGGAAGCGCCTGCGTCGCGCTCATCAGGATGCATTTCGTCCCGTTGCGCTCGACGCGGTCGATGATCGCCTTCAAGAGGCTGATGGGCATTTCGCCTTCGGCCTGTTTGGGCAACGCCGCAAGTTGCGCGTCAGTCACGGCGCAACGGGCGTCGCCGCGCGCCAAAAACGAGCAATCGAGCGAAAGCACCAGCGTGCGCGGGTTCTGGCGCACCGCGGCGTCGATGATTTCCTCAAGCGGCACGACATCGGCCTTGCCGGCCTCGCGCCCGCCCAGCAAAATCGCGGGTTTGCCTTTGTCCGTCAGCGTGCCGGTGCCGCACAAAAACAGGAACATGTCGTCGTTGTTACGTGCAAGCTCGGAAAGTTCAGTGAGGGTGTCGGTCACCGCCGCGCGCGTGGCCTGCGGGCCCGTCAGCGAGCGCAGGCCGCCTTTGACAAGCGGCGAGGAATCGGCGCGCCGGAAGAAGGCGGTCAGCGCGTTGGCGTCGGGGCCGCAGAAGCGTGAACTTGCGGCGCCGCCGCGACCGCCAACGTCGGTGCCGACCACAAGGCCGACGCGGCGGCGTATGGCGTCCTGGAAGTCGTCGGATTGCGCGTCGCCGGCGAATTCCTTGGTCAAGTATCGCAGCGTGTCCTTCTTGACCTTGCAGTCGGCCAGCGGCAGCAAAAGGTTGCCGACGGCGACCCAGTTGCTTTCACCGAAATAGCCGGGCGTGCCATAGATGGCGAACAGGTTGAAGCCGTGTTGCCAGTCGTTGAGACTGCGTTTAATGACGTCTTTGGGATTGGCGGGGCCGATGCGCCGGGAGCGCGCGATTTCGCCGGTTGCGGCGGGATACATGCGAAGCTCGAACTGCACCTGGGCGTCGAAATCCTCGTCGGCGATCCACCAGGTGAAGATCGGGCTGACCATCCACCAGATCGCCATGTTCCAGCCGTAGTTGCCGTTGGCGCCGGCATGGCCGACATCGTGACGTTTGACGACGGGAACGATGAAGACGTCGAGGCCCTGGTTGAGGGCCTGGGCGCGGAGTTGTTCGTCGTTCCAGTTGGGTTCTGCGCCTTTAATGTTCTCGGTCAGCTCGAACATGCGGTACTTCTGCAACGCCTCGAGCAATTGCGCGTAGAGGCTCTTGTCCTTGCCATTGAGGCGGTCTTTGTCGGGGTTCAATACCCAGCGCTTGGTGTCGCGTTTGTTGGTTTGCTCGGGCTTGAGTTCGAGTTCGCTGTGAAACGGCGCAAGCCCCACGCGCAGCGGAATCGGCGACCAGTTCTGCGGGACGATTTTTTCTTTGACGACGTCGGCGTCGAAATTGGGCGTTTCGACGTTAGTGCAACCGGCAAACGCCAAGGCGAGAACTACGAACGACACCGGGATGAGGAACTGTTTCATAGCGCACCTGACTCGCGATAAAGCTAAAGGCTAAAAGCTGAAAATTGTCATCACTGCGCAGTCGTCGCCGGCGAAACCGCAAATTTTAGCCTTAAGCTTTTACGTAATGCCTACTTCTCTTTGAATTCGCTGACGCAGCGGAAGCCGCGGCCTTCGTTGCGGTCCGCAAGCTTGGCTGAACTGATCTTCGCGCGGCGGGCAAAACGCAGGAACAACTCGGGTTTGAGGCCCGGCTGGGCGCCTTTAACCACCACGCGCGGGCTGTTCTGGATGCGCGTGTCCGTCCACTCCGAACAGTTGCTGCCGAGGTCGCGGATGTTCAGGGGGTTGCGATCCCACTCCGCGGTGCCGACTTCGCGCAGGTTCGGCACGCCCTCAGCGGGCGCGTCTTCACTGGTGCCAAACGAATAGTCGCCCACGCGTTCAGACCGGCGCACATCGGGTGCGCCCGCGGCGATTTCCCATTCATCGGCCGTGGGCAGGCGCTTCTTCTGCCAGCGCGCATAGGCGCGGGCTTCGTAGTAGCAGACGCCGGTGACGGGTAGTTGCGCGACGCTGGGGTCGAAGCCGCCGTCCTTCCAGTTTTTGGGGCCGATCTTGCCGGTGGCATCGACAAAGGTCTTGCGCAGCGGCACAGCCTCGCGGTCCCAATACTTGTCGTCTTCGTAGCCGCCGGCTTTCACGAACGCCGCGTAGTTCTGGTTGGTGACGAGGAACTTATCGATGAACACGAGCTTGGCGTGCTCGACCTGGCGCTGCGGGTTGCCGTCGCTGTCGCGTGTCGAGCCGATGATGAACGTGCCGCGCGGCAGCAGAATCACGCGGTCCGACACCGTGGCCAGCGCGGCCTTGGCCGTGAGTTCCGCCAGACGGTCCTTGGCCTCGACGATCTTGGCCTTGTCGGTCAACACGAGCAGCGCCGCACCAAGCTTCTCGCGCGCGACCGCCTCGTCCACGCCCACGGATTCGCTCAACAGCGCGTTGCCGAGCTTGTCCCTTGCTCCCGCGAGATAGCCTTCAAGTTTCGTCTTGTAGTCCGGGTCCGTCACGACTTTATTGTCGAGAAGTTTCTGGTATTCGTTGACGGAACGCTGCAGGCCTTCGCTTGCGGTTTCCTTCTGCTCGCGGGCGCGCGCGTCTTCCATCTGCGCGAACTGGAGGTTTTTGGCCAGCGTTTCCTTGTCCTGCTTGGTGGCAAAGGGACTGGTGTTGGCTTCGCGCAGGGCGTCGGTGGTCGCCTTGATCGCGAGGCTGTACTGCTGGTCGCTAAGCGCCTTGGACGCGTCGTCCATCATCTTGCGGAAGGTCGAGTACAGGCCCTGCTTCTGCACGTATTCTTCGCGCAGTTTCTTGATGGCGTCGGTGCGCTGGCCCGTGCTTTCCGCCGTGCCCAGGTTCAGGTCCGCGAGGTCGAACTTCGGCGGCGTGAAGTCAAGCGCGCGGCGGGTGAAGTCCATCGCCGCATCGGCCTTGGTAATGAGGATGACGTTGCGCGCCGAAACGATTTCAGGGTCGGTGCCGCCGGCTTCCGCCAGCGCCGTGTCGCAGGCGGTGAGAACCGCCTGAAGTTTGACCTTGGCGGCGTCGTACGTTTTGGCGGCCTTGGCTTCCTCGAAAAGCTTGACGGCTTCGGCCTTGAGCTGCAGCACGCGGTCGCGAGACTTGATGCGTTCTCTGTTGGTGTCGTAATCGTCAATCCACTTCGTAAGTTCATTGACGCCGTTGAATGCTTCTTCGTTAGTAGCCTTGATGGTTTTCGCTTCAATAAACGCATCGCGCGCCTTTGACTTCGCATCACGAGTGGCCTCGCTGTCGCCCTTGTTCTCGAGGTCCTTGGCAATGGCGGCCAGTTTACGTGCTTCGATCAGCGCTTGACTCAGCTTCTTGTCGCGCTCAGCCTCCGCCGCGCGGTCGGCCTTTTCCTTGTTAACCTGCTCTTCTTTGGCGCTGACCGTACCAATCAGGGTCGACATCTGCTCGTATGCTTGTCTTGCCTCGGCGTTGCCTTCGTCGATGCGCGTCACGCTGTCAAAGCTGCCGCGCGCCGCTGTCGCCGCGTCGCGCGCGGCCTTGAAGTCGCCCGCCGCCAGCATGACCTCGGCGTCCTTGCCCTTGGCGCGGCCGGCTTCCATCAATGACGGAATCTTCTCGAGCTGCTGCTGGCGGATGATCGTCATGGTCGCGATCACGCCGCCGATCAGCGCGCCCAGCACGAGCATGCTGGTAATGACCATCACGCGGTTGCGCGACAGCCACTTCATGAAAAGCTGCCGCATCGAGTACTGCACGGCGGCCAGCGTGCGGCCTTCCTGGTAACTCTTCAGGTTGTCGAGCAGGTCGGTGACGTTGCCGATGCGTTTGCCCGCGTCCTTTTGCAGGCAGATCATGGCCAGCGATTCGAGCTCGGGCGGAATTTTGCGCTCGGGCGCCTTCTTGCTCGGCGGCTCCGGGTTCACTTCGCGCACCTGGTCGAGCACTTCTTCGCTGGTGCGGCCCGACCACGGCAACTTCAGCGAGAGCAGCTCGTACAATATAACGCCCATGCTGAACATGTCCGACGCGGGCGTCAGCGTGTCGGTCTCGCCGCGCGCCTGTTCGGGCGACATGTAGGTGGGGGTGCCGAGGATCGCGCCGACCATTGTGGTGGCGACGCCGCCCTCGTGGCGGTCGGACAAAACCGTGCGTTCGCCGACGGCGGCCTTGTCCTTGCGGCCGACGATCTTGGCCACGCCCCAGTCCATGATCTGCGCTTCACCGAAGCGGCCGACCATGATGTTGGCGGGTTTTAAGTCGCGGTGGATGACGCCGCGCGCGTGCGCCAGCGCCAGGCCTTCGCAAACCTTGATGTAGACTTCGAGCAGGCGCGAGAGCGGCCATTTTTTGATCGCCGCCTCGTCCTTGTTGCGCAGGCGCTTGATGATGCTGGAGAGGTCTTCACCCTCGACCAGCTTCATCGTGAAGTACAGGTTGCCGCGGCCATCCACGCCAATTTCGTGCACCGGCACGATGTTGGGGTGTTCGAGCTGGCCCGTGATCTGCGCTTCTTCAAGGAAGCGTTCAACCAGGTCCTTGCGGCCAAGCATTTCCTTGCGCAAGACCTTGAGCGCGACGCTGCGGCGCAGGTCGTTGTCCTCGACCTCCAGTACCTTGCCCATGCCGCCGCGCGCGATTTCGCGCACCACGGTGTAGCGCTTCTGGCCGCTGCCGCCCGATTTCAGGCGTTCGAGCGTGGTCACGATCTTGTCGGCGCCGGCGTCAATCTTCACGCCTTCGCCAATGCCCATCTGGTTGCGCAACTGCGCCAGCGTCATCTGCGAGGCTTCGATCTGCTCGCCGGTCCTGACCTTCTCGGCGGTGATGTCGCTCTCGACGCCCAGCGCCTTTTTGCCGCCGGCCGCACCCTTGCGCGCGACCTCGCCTGTCGCCATGCCGGTGGTGGATTTGCCTCCGGTGGTGACCTTGGCCTTGCCGCCGCGATTGCCGGTGAGTTCTTCCTCGCTGACTTCGGAATCGTCGTAGATCGTGCTGGCTTTGCTCGAGGGCTCTTTTTCTTCGCCCGCCAGCCCGGCGAGCGACAGGTCGAACTCGGAATCGTCGACCACTTCGGTGACCGTGGCGCTGCCCTTTTTGGGCTCGGGCGCGCGCGGCGGCTTGGTGCGCGAGAAGTCGTCCTGCTCCGCGTCGGCCAGCGCGGCTGCGGCGGCGCCCGGTGCGGGCATGACCGCCGAGGAATCGAACAACGTTACCTGCGGAAGTTCCTGCGTGCCGCCGGAATCGGGCGTGGATGGCGGCGGCGGCGCGTGGGTGGCGTCGGGCGGGTGCGTGAGGTCCGCGGCATCGCCGAAGTAGTTGCTGTCGGCCTCCTTGAAGGCCTCCATGATCGCGCTGTCGGTCTGCGAATTTGAAACTTCCGCGGTCGCCTCGCCGGGCATGACTTCATATTCGGTGGCCTGCGCCCGGGGGTCGGGCTCCATCTGCGTCGGCAACACCTCGGCCATCTCGACCTGCGTCGGCATCATCTCGGGTTCGGCCTGTTGCAGCATCTCGGCCGGCGCCTCGATCTGCGTGGGCATGAGATCGGCCGAGGCTTCCACCATCGTCGGCGGCATGGTCGCGCCGTGGGCGTCGCCCCAACTGTCGGGCATGACGCCCGCCTGCGCGCCGAAGTCGTCCTGCTGCGCAAAGGCGTCCGGCGCGGCCTCGTCAAACGAGGGCTCAGGCGCGTTGAATTGCGGCGGCGCGGTGGGGCGGACCTCTTCTTCTTCGTCGGCGAGGTCGTCGACGGAAAGTGAAGCCAGGGAATCGCCGGAGTCGACGGAATCGTCGCCGCTCAGCGCCATGGCGCCGGTCGAGCCGTTGCCGCCTTCGCGGCCCGAAAGCTCGTCCATATGGCGTTCGAAGTACTTCGAGGGCGATTGGGCGACCTCGACGGAAGAGTCGCTGGGCTCGCGCTGCGAGGAGCGTTCCTTGCCCGAGCCTTCGCCTTCCTCAAACAAGCTGTCGCCGCTGCGTTCTGTGGGGGGCGGCTGGTCCATCTCCAGCACGGAATCGCCGGATTTCTTCTGGACGTCCTGCTTGTCCGGGATGGCCTCAACCATCTTGGGGACGGCGGCGAAGTGCGCGTCGTCCATGGCGTCTTGCTCAGCCTCCGAAGGCTCGGCGGGGGCCGTCACGGGCACTTCAATGCCAATCTGCGACCACACATCGATGGCCGCATCGGCATCCATCAGGCCGCGCGCCATGGCCAGCACGTGCACGCGCAGCCCAGGCTCGCTGGAGCGACGACGCCGCAGCTCTGAGCGCAACATGGACACCTGCGCCGCGTTCAACAACCGCTGGCGCTGCGCCTGTGTCAGGAATGCTTCGTCCTGTTCTTCAATACCCAATGCGGCTCATCCGTTCTTCAACATCAGCCCGAACTTCACGCCCTTATGGGCGCCAACCACCGTAATGTCCACGCCGCCCATGCGCTTTGTGGCCCGATTCGAACTGCTGCCGTGCTGGTGTATGCCCCATGATGGCTCCAAATCCCCGCCGATAAAAGCCCTTAGAGGCGGCTAGTTGGAGTCAAAGTCGTTTTCCTCCCGGGGCCAAGCTGCGCGGCGCTTTGCCGCGTCAGGCCCGGGGCCGGCACAAAGAGGGCAACCCGCGGGTCGCCCTCCAAGGTGAAACAAAGCGTTTACCCACTGAACGACATCACACGGAACGTCGCCACCTGGGCGGCTCCAACACCGGGCACGTCCACCTCGCCCATCAAGGCAAAGAAGCGCTTGTTGGTCGGGTCGTAGACGCCCATGCCGCTTCGCACGTTGAAGGCAAATGGCCCGTACGAAAGGTTATGCCACTCCGGCGTGTTGCCCATGATCGCGCCCGTGGCGTTGGAGTAGCCCTTGGGCGCGTAAAGGAAGCGCCTGAAGGCCGAGCCGTCGAAGACGCCTGCACAGTCAAAGGCCGGCCTGGCGTACCAGGGCCGCTGCAGGATGATCGAGCCCCACTGGTTGGTGGCCGGCGTAAACGTGAACATCTCACTGTTGGCGTTTTCACCGTTGGGGTTGCGGTTTCCGCCGAAAACCAGGTAGCGGCTCTGCGCGCCGTTGTAGGGCGTGGGGTCATAACCGATGAACGCGCCGTAGGCCGGCAGCGGCGGGATGCTCGGCCCCATCGGCGCGCCGGGAACCTGCCACTGCGGCGTGCCGGACGGCACGACCTTCAGGTACGAGATGTCATTGAGGAGCACGTTGGCCCCGGCGCTCTGGCGCATGCCGCCAAAGGTGACAACGCGGTCATTGTCAGGGTCATAACAAACCGCCGCGCCCAGGCGAGATTGGGGCGTGGTGCCGCTGATGCTGTTCATCATGGACCAGGTATTGGACGCTGTGTTGAGAACGTACACGGCGGAATCCGTCCCGGCCCCAGTGGTGGCATAGAACGATCCCCACAACATCAGGATGCGCGCGTTGTCGGTGTCATAGACCATGCTCGCCCCGCGCAGGCCGGGTGGCTGGCTGAGCGTCGAGTAGGCAAAACGAGTCCAGACAAACTGCACCGGGTTGGTCGGGTTGTAGGTAAAGCGCCAGGTCTCGTTGGAGTTGCCGTACTGGCAGGTGCCGCCGAACATGTACCCGGCGCTGACGTTATTGGCCCATGCAGCCGCCGCGTACTTGCGCGCCTGAGGGAAGATGCCCAGCGGGTTGAAGGGCAAGAACGTGTTGCTGACTTCGCTGTACTCCCACAAGTCGCCGGCCAGGCCCGAGCCGAAGTTGCCGATGCGGCCGCCAAACAGCACCAGCTTGAACACGCCGTTTTCCTGCACCAGCGAAAACGCCGCGTCGTAACGCTGCGAGGGCTTGATCGTCACGCCCGCGCGCAATGTCCAGGTGCCGGCGGGCAGGGACATTTCCCAAAGTTCGTCGACGGTGTTGGCGCCGCGTTTGCCGCCGAACATGTAGACCTTGTTGCCTGCTTGTGTGACCACTGCGGCGGTGTCCGAGAGCGCCGGCGTGCGCGGGCCTGAAAACGCGCCCGAGGTTTCCGAGACCGTCACCCACGCCACCGAGGGCGTCAACTGCAGCTTGATGCAGGCCGTCTCACTGTTGTTGGTCACCGAGGGGCCCACGAGGTAATCGTCGATGCCCTGCCGGAAGTAGGCGCAACTGTTGGGCGCTGTCGGCTGGCCCGTCACGGCCTGAAGGCGCGGCAGCCACTTCGTGTTAGTGCAGCCGAAGCGGTAAATGGTCGTGCCTGAAACCAGGTAGAGCACGTCGGTGTTGAAGGTTGCGTCAAAGTGGTCGAACATGTGGTAGCGGCTGACCTCCGACAACACGGGGATGTCGTCGAACACCGCGCCTTGCGCCGAATCGTAGTCGGCAAAGATCTGGAACCAGGAGTTAGCGGTTGTCAGGTCCAGGGCCGCCATCGAGACCGTGCCGGTGCTGTTGCCCACCACGCCGACCAGATATGGCGCCGACACGCCCGACAGGCTTGGTGTACGGCAAACCGCCAGGGCGTTCTTGGCGGGGAAGCTGGTGAGGCAGTCGTTCATGTCCGGCGCCGGCACCCAGCGGGCCGCGGGCGCCGCGGAACCGTCATACACCCACGGGCGCAGGTCCTGCTCGGTGCCGCGCACCGTTTCGCTTCGGCCGCCGATAAACCAGCAGCGTTGGGTCGTAGGATCCCAGATGCCCACGGGGTCGTTGCGGCCAAGGGCAGGCCTGTCCGCTGCCTGCCAGTTGCCATATCCCGAGACGTTGACGTTGGCGACCTGCGTGACGACGGGCACCACGGTGCTCTGGGCCCTCACCACCACCGTGCCGTCGCGGTTGTAGCCGTCATAGTTGTTAGGCGGGAAATAACGGCCGCCGGGGTCGACGCTGCCGGAAAACGCCGGATTGGGCAGGCCGGTCTGGATCGTCCAGTTCACGTCCTGTTCGGCCTCGGGGGGGTTCGCCAGTGACAGAAAGTCGACGTAGGTGTTGGAGTCGTCGGGGATCAGGCCCGCCGCCGGCTTGATGATAATCGATGTCGGCGGGTTGTTGAGTCGCGGCTGGATCTGCAACGAGAAGGTCTTCTCGACGCCGCCGTAAGTGGCGCGGGCGCGGATGGTCACGTTGGTCGAGGTCGGGCCGATGTCCTCGGGCGGCGTGTAGTAACCCGTGACCGAGTCAATGAAGCCCAGGGGCTGGTCAACGGTCCAGGTCACGTAGGGGGCGTCGGGCGGGGTGAAGGTGGTGGCGTTGAAGTCTTTGCCCTGGCCGTTGGCATAGACAAAGCCCGGAGTGGCGGGGTCCATCACGATCATGAAGTTCGTCGGCGGGTTGCCCGTCAACTGCACGGTCTGTTCGGTGTACACGTAGTAGTCAAACTGGCTTCGCGCCAGGATGCCGATGGTGTCCGGTTGGGGCAGGGAAATCGGCGGTGTGTATACACCGTTTGCGTCGATGCGCCCGAAGAAGTCGTTGCCGGCGCCGTAATTGAAGCCGTTCCAGGTGATCTCCCAGAACACGGCCTGTGGCGCGGCGGCCGGGGAAACGCTTGCGGTGTAGTTGACCGACGCCGAGCCCACCGCGACAGAGCCTTGCCCATTGATGCTGACGCTGGTCGGGCGCGGCACTACCCTCACCGGCACGATATCGAAGACCAGCGGATCCACCGTGGCGACAACGGCGTTGAAGTCCAGCGTCGAGGTGATGTCATCGGGCGCCTGGTAATAGCCGTCGCTGTAAATCGTGCCCATGCCCGTCGGCACGGACCAGAACATGTATTGCGGCGCCGTCGGCGGATCGATCACAGCCGTGAACTGGTAGGTGCTGCCGGTCTGGCCCCAATAGCCTTCAAACAGCGTCACCAGGGTGTCGGGCTGGGCGTCGATGTCGTTCACTGGGTCGCCAATGAATATGTAGTAGGTGTTGAACACGCCGCTCTGCTGGAAGCTCTGGGCGTAGATCTGCAGGTAGGTGAAACCCTCGGGGTCATTGTTCAGCGTCAACGTGAATTGGGTCGAAGTCGGCTGCCCTGACGGGATGGTGTCAAAGGTGCAAATCCACGACGGGTAGACCGACCAGTAGCACTCGTTGTCCTGGCCCGCCTGCGGCGGGAACACCGTCGCGGTAAACTCGCGGGTTCCGTTGGGCAGTATGGTGTACTGGTCGCCGCCGGCAGTGACAGCGATGGTCAGTGACTGCACCGACTGGTCTGTCGGGTTGTTGAGTACAGGAAACGGCCCGACAATAAAGGGCAGGCTGTCGAGTTCGAGGTTGAGCGCGTCGCCCGTGTTGTCGTCAGGCGGGTGGTCGGTGGCGATGATCTGCAACTGCACCGTGGGCTGGTTGGGCATGCCCGTGCCAAACACTGTCGCCAGCAACGTCGAGAGAGTATCGAGGATGTAGACGTTGGCCTGGCCCTCGGGGTTGTCGTTGGAGGCCGCCACACCCAGGTCGCCAAAGGTGAAGTCCGCTTGAGTCAGCGGTTGGAATGGAGTCATGGAGTTGGTGTCGAGGCGATAACCGACCTGCAGCGTACAGGGATCCTCCGCCGAGTCGCTGATGTTGATGATTAACGGAATTTCGCCATCGTCGCCTTGCACCGACGCGCTGGTAATGACAGGGCGCTCGCCGAGCAGCACGCCGAACTGGCCCGTGTCCAGCACCTGGCCCGGCTCGGTGTCGGAAACGGTCAGGCGCAGGCGGCAGGTGTCGTGACGGATGATGCCAAGGGACTGCAGGTCAAGCATCGCCTCCCATTGCAGGTCATAGGCCAGCGGCTGGTTGGGCAATGTCGCAAAGGGGCCGACGGTGCCGATGGCCGTGCCCATGTTGCAGTCGGCGTAGGGCCCGCCGATGACGAGTTGATACTCGCAATGGATGTAGACGCTGCTGGCGTCGAGATCCTGGACCAGCACCCGGAAATCGACGTCGCCGTAAAATGTCTTGCCGTCCGGCGGCGTTGCGATCTGTAGCGAGGGCGTGCGGTTGCCCAGGTTGTTGAGTGTATAGGGGCCGATGGTGATCGCATTGCCCTGGCCGACCTGTGTGAAGCCCGTGGGCTGGTCCTTGGGCGTGATCAGGATCTGCACGGTGCCTTCGTGGAAGGGAAACACGCGTTCGCTGTCCCACACGATCTGTCCCGTGGTGCCGCCGGGGCTGGTGATCAGGGTGCCCGGCAGGCCGATAGGGTTGGTGCCGAGGAAGTCGTCGCCCTCGAGCCCGATGGTGCCCGCCTCCGAACTGATGATGTTGACTTCAAAACCCGCGTCGTCACTAGTGCTGTCACCAAGGTCGTAAGTAATGAGGACGTTGCCCGACAGTGTCGCGCCCACGGCCTGGGCGGTCATCACAATCGGCGGGCTGTTGCCCACCACGAAGTCGCCCATCTCGCCGGTGCTGCCGTCGACGGTGCCATCGTTGGGACGCACGCGGATGGTGATGCCGCTTTGCGCCGCCAGGCCGCCAAGGTCCTGGCCATAGTCCCAGTCCCACGTATGGTTCACGCCGCCTGCGCTTGAGGTCAGGCCCGAGAGGCTGCTGCCAAGGCCGCCGGTGCAGGCCTGGAAATCCGTGTCGAGGGGATCGACGACCAGCGAAAACTCGATGACCACGTCAATCAAGTCGGATTCGGCGTCGATCAGGCGAAACGCAATCGGTGCGGGCGATTCGCGCCGGTCCAGCGATTGCACCACCGCCACGGGCGCGGTGTTTGTGGGTCCCGGGTTGACCACGGGCGCGGGCGAACCCTTGTCGTCGTCTTTGTTGCTGCCCGAAAGGCCCAGCCAACCACCCGTGCCGCCGCCGCCAAGCAAAATCAGGCCGGGGCCGCAACCGGACAACAACACCCACAAGCCCAGACCAAGTACGGTCAGGCCAACACCTTGGCGAAATCGCATGGCAGAACTCCAGCGAAGCAGTTTGTCGTTTGAGCGAACGATGCGATTATCCTATCTCACGCCGCCGCGAGCGCAAAGGAAATAATATTACATGATGTACGAGAGTGTTTCTTAGCGGGCTCAACAAGCGGCTTTGACGACGCACACGTAGCTGCGCCTTCCAGGCGCAGCACTGCTACTTATTTCCAGAAGGTGAAAAAGTTGTGCCACTGGAAGGGATGCATCTTCAACTTCTCCTCCAGCATCTGCGCATATTCCGTCGCCCACTTCTTCAGGTCGTGGTCGCGGGTCTTGCGGCTGCCGAACTTGTATTGGCGCGGGCCCTGGGCGTCGAGCACGTAATGCCTGCTGCCCGCGCGGTTGGCAAACGTGAACATCACCGGCGCGCCGCTGTTGGCCGCAAGCACAAACGGGCCCGACGCCAGCGCCGCCGTGCCGCCGAGGAAGGGCACGTCGACGCAGCCCTGTCCGAGGTGCCGGTCGCCCAGCAAGCCCACGATCTCGCCCCGGCGCAAGGCGGCCAGCGCGTCGATGCTCGCCTGCAGGCTGTCGTTGGACGCAATCACGTTGAAGGGTTGGTCGTTCGAGCAGCGTTTGAGGTAGCCCTTCACGCGCTCGCCGTCGCCCTCGAACATCACGATGTTTATGGGCACGCGCCGGTGGTTCAGGCCAAGTTTGCCCAGCGCATGGGCCGAAAGCTCCCAGTTGCCCAGGTGCGCGCTGAGTAAAATAAGACCCTTTCCTTCATCCAGCGTCTTCTGGATGACGTCCAGGCCCTTGTGTTCGAACTTCATGTTCTCAAGCCAGCCGAGGTATGCGTAGGCGCGGTCAAGCAGCACACGCCCGAAACTCAGGAAGTGGCGATAGACGTACCAGCGCCGCTTGACCGCGCCGACTTGCGGGAAGCGCCGTTTCAGGTAATCGAGGCTTGCGCGCCGGTGCGAACCCGCCACCACCAGGTAGAAGAAGCAGACAGGGTACAGCACGAAATACGCGAACAGCGGCCCGACCCACTTGAACAACAAAAACATCACGTAGATGCCCAAGCCCGACCGCGTGCGTCCGTCCCACTGCTTTTCGGCGGGCGCCGTCTGCGGCGCCTGCTGAAGCGGGACGTCGTGGCCCATTTCAACGCGAGGTTGTGCGGGGGCCGAGATCATGCCACGCCCGCCTGGGTGAGTTGCCGCGCCGGCTCGGGCGTGCCGGCGGCAATGGTCGGGATCGCCGGGTCTGAAATCGGCGCCGGGGCCGGGACCGACGCAGCCTTGCGGCGGCGCAGCGCGCGCACGCCGTACAAAGTCGCCAACCCGGTCGCAAACGCCATCACCAGGCCGAACACGACACAGCCCAGCGCCCAGGCCAGCGTGCTGTGGCGCAAGAACGTGCTGATCGCGTAGTGATTCCACGCCGGCAACGCGAACGATTGGCCGAGCATCAACTTGCCCAGCGCGATGCTGATAAACGCGTAGACAACCGTCAGCGGCCCGAAACTAATGTTGCTCGCGGCCACACACGCGATGCGGTTGACATGCACGCGCGTCGCGGCGTACAGCGCCAGCAACCACTGGAAGCCGATCAGCGGCGTGCAGCCCATGAACGCGCCAATGGCCACCGCCATCGCAAGTTCGCCGGGCGAATTCTTTTCCTTCATCAGGAACCGGCCAAGCTGTCTAACTCGCGCGATTGGCCCACCCTTGAGCTGCGCGGCTTCCGGCAGCGCCGCGGCCTTGCGCACTCGTGCGCCAACGCCGCGAATCGTCGCGCCGATGCTGCCCTGCCACAGCGGCTCTTTGCTACGCACCAGCTTGCGATGCGGCAGCGGCACCAGCAGGTGCCGGAAGTTCATGTACACATAAAGAAAGAAATACCGAACGTTGTCCCACACCGGGTCAAAGTGGCTGACGCGCGTTTCCTTGGGCGGGTAATAGACCTTGATCGGCGTGTTGATGATCGGGCAGCCGCCCCAGGCCATGCGGATCAGCGTTTCGCATTCGTAGGTGAAGCGGCGGCTCCAGCAGCTCACGCGCGTCACATGGCGCAGCGGATAACAGCGAAAGCCGCACTGGCTGTCGCCGGGCTCCGCGCCCGTGGCCAGCCGCAACCAGAAGTTCGAGAACTGGCGGCCAAATGTGCTGATGTTGGGCACGTGCGCGCCGGACATGTCCCGGTAGCCAATCACGACGGCGTCGGGCTGCTGCCGGCTGGCTTCGACCAGCTTGGGAATTTCCTGCGGGTAGTGCTGGCCATCGCTGTCGATGGTAATGGCGTGCGTGTAGCCAAGATCGAGCGCCTTCTTGAAACCCGTGCGCAGGGCGACGCCCTTGCCGTGGTTGCGCGCGTGGCGCACCACCACCACCGCTTCGTCATTAAGCAGCTCGGCCGTGCCGTCGGTGCAGCCATCATCGACAACAATCACCGTCTGTACCAGTTGGCGCACCTGGCGCACAACCTGCACAACCGTGGCGTGGTTGTTGTATGTCGGGATTACGACGCAATAGCCGCTTGTGGCGGCAATCGGTGTTGAGGTCACACGCGCCTCTCAGAAACCTGGCTGGCCCAGCGTCAAAAGTGTAAGTGTTGCGGCGGGCTCAAGCCATGTCAAGCTATGAACGCTTTTGATCGCGCGCGTTTACAAAATGACACAGCCGCAGCCGAAAACCGAGCTTGATTTTCGCCCGCTGATTCCTCACCGGGCGCCGATGGTTTTCATTGACGACGTGATTGAATTCGGCGCCAGCGAAATCCGCGCGCGGCGCATGGTTCGTACGGGCGATCTGTTTGTCGAAAATGGCGAGTTGCCTGACGCGGCCCTGATTGAGTGCATCGCGCAGACGATTGCGGCGGGCGACGCTCAGTACGCGCGCAGCAAGGGCGGGCGGGTGCGCAAGGGATATTTGACGGGGTTAACCGGCGTGAAGTTTGAAAGTCGCGCGCGCGTGGGCGAACGCATCGATATCGAGGCGATCTGCCAGAAACGCATGGAAGGCATGGGCCTCTTTGACGCGACCGCCCGCGTCGGCAGCCGCACCCTCGCCCGCGGGACGTTTAAATTATTCGTCGATATCGATTATTCAGGCAAGTAGTGGTGGCATCGACGCGAAGTGGCATCGACCTCCAGGTCGATGTGCTTTTTGGGCCGTGAACGTGAATCTGCCTGGACCAATAGACAAACGCGAAGGGGCCAATCTCCCGCATTGGACGCGAGACGCCGCCACGTATTTCGTGACGTTTCGCTTGGCGGATTCACTGCCCGAAGGGGCGAAGGAAAAACTTCGGCACGAGGTACGCGAGCTTGAACGGCAAATACAGATGGGTGCAACGCCTTTGACGGCCGAGGATGAAGATCGGTATGCCCAACTGCGCTCAGAAAAGTACGAACAGTTGTTAGATAACGGTTATGGCGAATGCGTCCTGCGCCGATCCGAGATTGCCGAAGTCGTCGCCAATGCCCTGCGATTTTTTGACGGTGACCGGTATGACCTATGGGCGTGGTGCGTGATGCCCAATCACGTTCATGTGGTGTTTCAACCGGCGAAGGGACATTCAATGTCGCTGATATTGAAAAGCTGGAAATCGTTCACTGGCAGAAAGGCCGGCGAACTGCTGGGTCGAAAAGGAGGAATCTGGCAATCTGAGTCCTTCGATCACTTGATTCGGAACGAAGCCGATTTTGTCCGATGTGTGCAGTACACGCTGAAGAACCCGGAGGTCGCGGGTTTGCGAGATTGGAAATGGGTTGGTGATAAGACGAAATAGCAAAGGCACATCGACCTGGAGGTCGATGCCACTGGCTGCTTCTCAACCGCACGTCGGGCACAGGCCCCAAAGCGTTACTTCCTGTCCGGTGACCTTCCAGCCCTCGACGCTGGCCGCCTTGCCGGATTGTTCGGCGCCGTCGACGCATTCGACGCGGCCGCACTCGGTGCAGACCACGTGAGCGTGTTTGACCTGCTTCGTCGCCCCGCTCGAGATTTCATACACCTCGCGCCGGCCGGCACTCCGCACCACCCGCACCACGCCCGCTTCCGCCAGCGCCTGCAGGTTGCGGAAAACCGTGGCGCGGTCGCCCGCCTGCCAGCCGCAGGCCTCCGCGGCGCTGTCGAGGCTCATCGGCCGGCGGCTCTTCAATAGCGCGACCAGCAGCGAAATGCGCGTCGGCGTCACCCGAAGGTGAAAGTCTTTAAGCAACTGCCGCGCCTGTTCGTCTGTCTTCATCACCCGCGATAGTAGCTTGACCTGCCCTAGTCGTCATGCCGCCCGTGCGCGCCGATCAAAAACTCGACGCCAAACCACACGCTGTGCGCGGGGCTGCGGTCGAGGTGTTCCATGTGCTCGAAGTTGTATTGCAGCCGCAGCCGTGCGAAGTGGCTCACGCTCCACTGGATCATCGGCGACACGCGATAACGCCGGTCGCGCAACGGATCCTCGCGGCGCAACTCTTCGCCGTCGCGGAAAGCATCGGCGAACTCAACGCGCAGGCCGACGAACACGTGATGATACACGTTTACCGTGCCTTGCAGATATCCGCCCCAGTCGCCCAGCACTGTCGGCTCGAGGAACGTGCTGTCCTCAAGCGTCGCGCCCTCGGCCTGGAAGTAGCGGTACATGAACTCGCCCTGGATTTTCAGCACGCTGTGTTCGTGCCCCGGCGGTTTGAACTTCAACAGTACGTCGCCGCCGAAAATCCATGTCTTGCCGTGGTCGCCGCTGGCATTGGGGCCAAACAGCCCCGAGACGCCCAGGTTCAGCCGCCAATCGGAAAGCGCGACGCCGTTTTCCCAGCGCAGCAGGTACAGCAGGTCCGCCGCGGTCTCGACGCCGCGCTCAACGCGCGGCCAGCCGCCCACGGTTTCCTCGACGCCCTCGCCCTCATGCGCGTGGCCTGCGCCGTTAAAGCTGACCATGATCGGTTCGTTGGCGTTTTGCACGCCGGCGTGCAGCTTCGAAAACCACGGCAACGGCATTTCCCAGCCCAGCCGCACGCCTGACCCGCGCAGGCCGTCGGGGCCAAGCAGGCGCGAATGAATCACCGGGTGGTCCATGAAATCCCAGTCGTGCGGGTGCACCGGGTTGATGAGACCGAACTCGGTGAAGAAATGGCCCGCCTCGACCTCGAGCCCCGCCGGCAGCGAAGTCGTGATAAGGAACGCCTCCTCCAGCTCAAAGCCGTCTTCGCCGATTACGATGTGCCCCTCGCCTTTGAAGTAGGGGTCCACCGCGCCCGTGATGCTGAACTCGATTTGCTGAAGCGTGAAGCCGCGCCGGCGCGGATCGTGCCCGCCCGCCTGCAGGCCCTCAAGCTCGTCGTTGGTCGCCGACGAAAATCCCGCCGCAAACAGGCCGTTGAGCGAAATATCGATCAGCCGCAGGTCGACGTCACCGACTTTGGCGTGCGCGACGTCGGTGTGGCGGTGCTCGTCTTGGGCGTCTTTGGGCTGGCCGCCGAGCTGCTTTTCGAGTTCCGCCAGGCGTTTGCTTTGCGCTTCGTGGTCGCGGCGCAGGGCCTCGAGTTCCTTATGCAGGTCACTTTGCTGTGCGGCGGCGGCGGGGGCGAACAGCAGAATCAAGACAAGCAGTCGAAGCATGGCTAAATCCCTTTTGGTTGCAAACGCAATCTAGTTGCGTAAGGGATATAGCTAGATGCAACTATGTTGCAACAAGAAAAGTGTGTCCGCAGGGGCGAGGGTATGCCTCGCCCGCGATCATTTTCGGACGACGCATTCGTCGCCCCTGCAACTCGTACAAACAGAAACCCCGCCATGGTTGGCGGGGTTTTTGTTCGATGCCACGCTACGTTACGCCACGCCGCCCATGGGCGTCATCAACGCTGCAACCGCGCCTGTGGGATCCTTGAAGATGCAGAAGCGGCCGACCTGAGGGATGTCCGCGGGGCCGTGGACCAGTTCGCCGCCAAGGTCTTTGATCTTCGCCGCGGATTCATCGACGTTGCGCACCGCGATATAGCCGCACCAATGGGCAGGAACCTGGGCTGGGAACTCGGGCTCGGTCATTTTCATGATGCCGGCCGACGACTTCGCGCCGACTTTGCAAAGGCGATACGGCGGATGGCCCGGGATCGGCCAGTCGTCATGCGCCCAGCCCAGCAGGTTTTCGAAGAAACTGAGGGCCTTGTCGTCGTCGCGCGTCATGAGTTCATTCCACATGAACTCGCCGTGTTTGGGCTTGGGACCCATGTTCGAGGACGGGTCGGCGGCTTTTTTCGCGACCTTCTTCGCGGGTTTAATAGCTTTCTTCGGCGCGGCCTTTTTCGCGGCTTTTTTGGCCGCTTTCTTCGCGGGCTTCTTTTTCATTTTCATGGCCATGTTGGATTCTCCGTGAGGGTGGATGGTTGAAACGTGCGCATCCTATCCCGCGCAACTCTCAACGCGAGGGACAATCCGGTACTCGAAAAACAAGAGGAGAAACTGCACTTCTCGCGGAGATCGCGGAGAGCCAATGACGGGCACTTCTCTGCGCGCTGCGAGAGTCGCTTTTGGTGTTGCTGTTTTCCGTGTCCACCCGACTTCGCAAGAGCTTCGTCGGGCATCCTTGGCGCGAAACGCCCTTGCTGTTAAAAAGCGGCGCATGACCGATAGACCCAGACGCCTGCGCCGCGGGCAATTCATGCGCGATCTCGTCGCGCAGACCGTCGTCACCCCCGCCAATTTGGTATTGCCGCTGTTCGTCAAGCCGGGCAAGAACAGCAGCAAACCCGTCAACTCCATGCCCGGCGTCAGCCAGCTCACGCCCGACCTCGTCGTCAAAGAGTTAAAGCGGGCGCAGAAGGCGGGCATCAAGGCGTTCCTGCTTTTCGGCGTCACGCCCGCTGACAAAAAAGACGACGTCGGCACTCACGCGCTGAACCCCGACAACGAAGTTTGCACGGCCGTCAAACGTGCCAAAGACGCGGGCATCGAGATGGTCGCGATCTCCGACCTCTGCTTCTGCGAATACACCAGCCACGGCCATTGCGGCGTGCTGCACGAAGACCAACGCGTCGTCGTCGACAACGATGAAACGCTCGAGGGCCTGGCCGCGCAGGCGGTCAACCACGCGCGCGCGGGTTTTGACGTGATCGCACCCAGCGGCATGATGGATAACACCGTCGCGGTTGTGCGCGCCGCACTTGACGAAGAAGGTTTCAGCGACACCGCGATCCTGAGCTACGCCGTGAAATACGCGAGTTCGTTCTACGGCCCCTTCCGCGAGGCTGCGGAAAGCGCGCCCGGTTTTGGCGACCGCAAGGGCTACCAGATGGATTTTAGAAACGGCCGCGAGGCGCTTATCGAAGCCGCACTCGACGAAGCGCAGGGCGCCGACATGCTGATGGTCAAGCCGGGCATGCCTTACCTCGACGTGCTCGCGCGGCTGCGTGATGCGACCGACCTGCCGCTTGCGGCCTATCAGGTCAGCGGCGAATACGCGATGTTGAAGGCCGCGGCCAAAAACGGCTGGCTCGACGGAGAAAAAGCGATGCGCGAAAGCATTTACGCGTTCCGTCGCGCGGGCGCGGACATGATTTTGACCTACGCGGCGACGGACCTCGCCGAAGCCGCCAGGGGCGGGATTATTTAGCCTCATTGCATCCGTGGGGCGGACATTCCTGTCCGCCGTGCCGCGATAGCGGCACAATTCGGCCAGGCAAGCTGGCCGCGCGGACAAGAATGTCCGCGCCACAGGTATCAGTTTTTGTTCGTCGCCCGCGCGATCACGACCATCAATAATCCCGCGCCCGCCAGGCCGACGACGACCCAGTCCGTCTGGCCGTGGCCGAGTTGCGGCCGCAGCAGTTCATAGCCCATCAGCGCGGCCAGTGCAGGCGCGGTAATGAATAGCGGCAGCGCCCAAGGGCGCCGTTTCACCGGCGTTGGCGGCTTCGGTTCAGGAAGGTCAGTCGGCATTACTTGGCGGTCTGTTCAAAGCCGAGCAGGCGGATCACCTCGTCGGCCATCTCTTCCGGGTCGTTGCGCGCGTTGATGGCTTTGACCTTCAGCCCTTCCTCGACGTAGCCGCGGCCGACTTCGTTGTCCGTCACCGGGCCGCTGAACATGTCGACGCGCTGGTTGCGCTTGTCAAAGACGTATTTCGCGCCGTAAGCGCCGACGGGGTCGTTGGCGCAGCAGATGTGGACCTTCGTGCGCGCGTAAAGTTCCGGGTCATCGAAGTACGTCATCACCGAGTAGCCGCCGATGATGCCGTCGCCGAGCTCGACGATCACGAGGTCCGGCTTGTCCTCCCAGAGCTCGTTGATGATCGACTTGGCAATGGGCGCGATGCTCTCGACGTCGGCGGTGCTGGGCAGTCCGCAATCGACAAAACTCAGCGTCATGTTCGCGCCGTGGTCCTCGAAGCTGAAGAGATCCTTGCGCGCCGCAACGCCCGAAAGTTTGCCGGCGTTGACGCGATAGCCGCGCTTGGAAAGTTCCTGGCACAAGGTCGCGCAGACCTTGGTTTTGCCCGCGCTCATGCAGGTGCCGCTGACGGCGATCAGCGGGATTTTGCAGTTCGGGTCGAGGCGGTCGTGGGTGGGAATGGTGCTGTCGCCGAGGTTGAGGATTCGGCCCTTGCGCACGACCTGGCCCACGACCTCGACCTTGAGCGGCGCGCCGAGATCCTTGTTGGCGCCCGTTGCGATGCCGATCACGCCGCCGAGATTGAGCATGTTGATGACGTCGCCGGCCTTGAGGCTTTCCGGCACGTGGCCGACGTAGCCCTTGAGCGCGTTGCGCGCGCCGAGCGCGCCGATGATGATGTCGTTCTCGAAGATCTTGGCCATGCGGCCTTCCTCGAGTTCAAGTTCGCCGTAGACGGACTTCTCGCCGAGCGAACGCACGACCGTCACCGCGCCGGTTTCGGCGATTAAACCTTCGGCGACGATGTGCTCGTTCTTGTGCAGGTTCAGGCGGTGGCAGACGCTTGCGATCTTGTCAACGCGAATCTCGACGGTCTTGTGGCCGTTGAGTTTTTGCGTGTCTTTGCTTACGCCGTTGGAAGTGGATGCGTCTGTCATCGTTGTCTCCTGTCTTTCATTCCGTTTACCGCGGAGTCGCGGTGACGCGGGGAACTGCCACTGCTTTTTCGACCACAGATAAAGACGGATAGAAACGGATGAGTAACTCGAGTTTTGCCGCCTTGACTCTATCTGTGTCCATCCGTTTTTATCTGTGGTTGATGCTGTTGTCGTTCTGTTTGAGAACTACTTTCCGGCTGAACCGTACAGCCCGCAAATCAAGCCATCATTTCTGCTGCCATTCTTGCTAGCGATTCGCCCTTGATAAGTTCGCCTGTCCCAAGCCGGGCGACGAAGTACCACAAACCTTCTCGAACATCAGAAATCTCCGATCCCGCATGCCAATTAGAAGGGTCGGCATACTCTACGCCGGGTTGCAAGACCGACTTGGGGCACCGGTACCACTCCTCAAAATCTTGTGACGTGAAAGGTTGTCCCGTACAGGTGGTCAGCGTCCACTGCTTTCCAACCAATTGCAGGCATCCAAATTCCAACAAGTGCGCGTGCTGGGTCGGGCAACATACGACCGTCTTAAAACTCCAAATCAACTTGTAGGCCTCATCCTTCTTGCCGGGTCGCGCCCGCACCGGGTTGGGGTCGTGCCACACTTCGAGCCCCGGGCGAATCTTCGCGAGCGCCGGCCAAAACGGTATTTTCCGGTGATCGTTGTGGAATTCAGTCATCGTTTGTTATCCCTGCGCCGCCGCGTCTCCGCGGTTCAACTTCACTTTCCGGCTGAACCGTACAGCCGCGCGGGGATGCCGAGAATCTTGCTGAATCCCGCCGCGTCCGCTCCACTCCATAGATTAAATTCTTCGCCGTACTTTCCTGAGGCCGCGTTCATCAGCGAGTGCGGCGATGTCACGCCCGCGACCATGAACCCGCCGTGTTTGATGTTGACCGCGACCTCGCCGCTCACGCGTTGCTGGCTTGATGTCAGCAGCGCCTCGATGTCGCGCAGCGCCGGGTCGAACGGCTGACCCTCATGGAGCATAGTCCCGTAGAAATCGGCGACGTGGTCTTTCCAGAAGCGTTGCCACTTCGTCAGCACGAGTTTTTCCAGTTCACGGTGCGCCGAGATCAGCAGCATCGCCGCAGGCGCGGCGAACGCTACGCGGCCTTTAATACCGACAATCGTGTCGCCAAGGTGCACGCCACGGCCCAGCGCGTAGGTCATGCCGAGATTGTTGAGCTTGTCGATCAGATTCACGGGCGAAAGTTTTTCGCCGTCAAGGGAGACCGGCACGCCCTTGTCGAAGACAACTTTCAGCGTGCGCGGCGCGGCCTTCGCGTCGCTCTTGCCCGCCATCTCAAACAGTTCGTCGGGCACGGCCGTGGTGCTGTCGTGAGTTTCCTTGCCGCCGATGGTCGTGCCCCACATGCCCGCGTTGATGCTGTAGCTCGTGGTCTTGGGTGGAATCTCGAGCCCGTGCTTTTTCAGGTATTCGGTTTCCTGCGCGCGCGTCAGCGAGAACTCGCGCACCGGCGCGAGGCTCTTGATCCCCGGCGCCAGCACCTGCATCGCAACATCGAAACGAATCTGGTCGTTGCCCGCACCCGTGCTGCCATGCGCAACCGCGGCGGCCCCGGCGTTGATCGCAAACTCCGCAACCATGCTGGCCTGCACCACCCGTTCCGCGGCGACGCATAGCGGGTAGACGCCGCCGCGCAACACGTTGCCCGCGATCATGTAGCGGATGTAGCGGTCGAAGACCTGCGCGCGGCCGTCAAGCAGGTGGTGCTCCTTGACGCCGAGCTTTTTGGCGCGGTCTTCAGCGCGCTTGAGGTCATCGGCGCTGAACCCGCCGGTGTCGATCATGACCGTGGTGATGTCGTGGCCGTACTTTTCCTTGATGAAGGGGATACAGAAGGACGTATCCAATCCGCCGGAAAAAGCGAGCACGCAAAGGTTGTCGGTTTTGTTCGTCATGGTTCTTTTCTGTAACTACTTTTTCCACGGAGAACACGGAAAGCACGGAAAACTGCACCTGCTAAAACAACCTACATGGATGAACAGGATAGGCAGGGATTTAGAAACGAATTCATGTTTATCCTGTCCATCCGTGTAAGCAGTTTGTCTTTCTCCGTGTCCTCCGTGGACAATGCTGTTAGCCCTGCAAGAAGCGCCGCAAATCTTTCAGGCGCGCCTGAACCTGTTTCTTGGCCGTGCCTGCGTGCACGTTTTTGCGTTCGACCAGCGCCTCCAGCGACAACTGTTTCAGTAGCGCCGGCTTTAAATGCCGCTTGTCTACCTTGGCCAGGTCTTTCGCGGTTAAGTCCATCATGCGTTTATTGTGATCTTCACAGTACTTCACGAGGCGGCCGGTGATGTCGTGGCCTTCGCGAAACGGCACGCCCCGCATGACGAGCCAGTCCGCGACGTTCATCGCTTCCATATAACCCGCGCCGCTGTCGAGGTGCGCCTGGATGCGTTTGCGGTTGACCCTGAAGCTCTCTTTGCTGAAGACCAGTTTCATCACTCTTAAACACGCCAGCGTCTGGTCGGTCGCGTCGAAGATCGCTTCCTTGTCTTCCTGAAGGTCGCGGTTGTAGGTCATTGGCAAAGCCTTCAGCAGCATGAAAAGCTGCATCAGGTGGCCGACCACCCGCGCGGTTTTCCCTCGAACCAACTCGCAGGCGTCGGGGTTGCGCTTCTGCGGCATGATGCTGCTGCCGGTCGTGACCGCGTCGCCCAGCGTGATGAAGCCGAACTCGGCGGTGCTCCAGAGAATTAAATCCTCCGACATGCGCGAGAGGTGCGTCATCATCTTCGCGCACACGTACAACATGTCCATCGCCGTGTCGCGGTCGCCCACGCCGCGCATCGAATTGTTCACGCTGCGGCGCTGGCGCAGGCGCGGGTCCGCGGCCTGGCTCAGGCTGTCCGACAGCTCGCCCATGTCGACGCCGAACGAATTGCCCGTGCACGCGCCGCTGCCCAGCGGGAAATCCGTCAGGGTGAACATGCGCTGGAAGCTTAGCTGCCCGGCGTCGTCGGCCATCCAGCCCGCGTAGGCCGCAAGCTGGTGCGACATGCGCACGGGCTGCGCGCGTTGCATGTGCGTGTAGGCCGGAATGATCACGTCGATGAGTTCTTCTGCTCTATCCGCGATGGTGTGTCCCAACTCGCGTGCGGCGGCCTCAATCTCGACGCAGCGTTTGTACAGCCAGAGCGCGAGATCGGTCACGACCTGGTCATTGCGCGAGCGCCCGGTGTGCAGCTTTTTGCCGGCGTCGCCGATGATCTGCGTCAGGCGCGCCTCGATGTTCATGTGCACGTCTTCGAGTTCGACCTTCCAGTCGAACTTGCCCGATTCGATCTCGGCCGTGATCTGCTTGAAGCCGTTTTCGATCTCGGCGAATTCTTTCTTCGTGAGGATTTTGATGCGCAGCAGTTCCTTGGCATAGGCCAGCGAGCCCGCGATGTCCTCGCGCCACAGCCGCTGGTCAAAGGACACGGACTCGCTGAACTCCTGCATGAGTTTGTCTGGCTTGCCGCTGAAACGTCCATGCCACATCGTCGCTGCGCTCCGAATTCAAAATTCAAAATGAAGAATTCAAAATTGGGTCTGTTGCGTTGCTTTGCCTTTCAATTTTGCATTTTGAATTTTGCATTTTTCATTTCGACAAGAACCGCTCCGCTATCCCTTTGTAAATTCGATATCCCCGCACCACCTGCGATTCTTCGATCCACTCGTCCGCGGCGTGGCTTTGTTCGCTCAGGCCGGGGCCGAGGATCAAACCCTGCGCGGTTTTGTTCCACCACGCGTCGCTCACGCCCTGGAACGCCACAATCTTGCTGTCCGGCGCCGCCGCACACGCGCATTTAATAACCTCGTCCTGCGGCGAGCGCTTCCAGACGCCAAAGCGCGCCTTTTTGATCTCGACGCGCGAATGTTTCATCGCCGCTTCAATCCGCGCGATCGTCGTTTCGTTGTCGAGCTGCGGGATCGTGCGGCCGTCGATCACCCAGCGGCTTTCTCCGGGAATGACGTTGCGCGCGCTTCCGCCGTTCATGATCGTGACGGCAAGCGACGTGCGGCCGAGCACGTCATCGCGTTCTGGAAAGTTCTCGTGGAGTTGTTCGATGGTCAAAATATCGCGCGCGGCGAGATAAATCGAGTTCACGCCTTGCCACGGGCGCGACCCGTGGGCGCTCTTGCCCGTCGTGAGCATGTCGAGCTTGAACATGCCGCGTTCGGCAATGCCGATTTCGCAATTCGTCGGCTCGCCGGTCACGCAGGCGTCAAAGGGCGGAATTTCGTGCACGAACTTTTCGAAGCCCTCGCCTGCGATTTCCTCGTCGCAGGTCGGCGCGAACATCAGCGTGAACTTATCTTCGTCGAACTTCGCGCTAAGCAACGCGTGGAACATGCCGACCAGACAGCCGCCGGCGTCGTTGGCGCCCAGCCCGTACACGCGACCGTCCTTGCGAACCGGGTTCCACGGGTCGAGCGTCCAGCTTTTGTTCGCGGGAACTGTGTCCGTATGAGTATTTAACAACAGGACTTTTTTGCCTCGGCCGCGCCAGGTGAGAAGATTGCGCCCCGAATGTTTAACAGGCAGGCCGTGCTTTGTGAATTCACGCTTGAACCACTCGACGCATTCGTGCTCGCCGCCGCTGACGCGTTTGATGCGCGTGAGCGCGCAGAGCGCGTCGATCAGTTCCGGTTGTGAAAATTCGTTCACCATGTTCCCGCCGACAAAAAGCAAAAACGACGCGCAGGGCGTCGTTCAACTTCCGGTCGGTGCTACGGGAAAATCCCCGGAGCATCACGCCTTCGCAGTGGAGAAACCGGTGCCCTGGTATCTCTCTCGGCCTTCGACAAGCTCGGCCGCGAGGCACTTCCCGTAGTTGAACAGCACTTTATTGCGCGAATAGAACTATCACACTCGCGCGCGCATGCAAGAGAATCGGTGAAAAAATTTCGGCGGCAAGCGTGTCGCCCGGGCCGAATTTTCAAACGTTACTTCACGACCGCGGGCTCGGGCGCCGGCGGTTGCGCCGCGGGCGGTTTCTTCCCCGACGCCTTGTCGCCCGTGAACACCTGCTTGCGTGCAGGCTCGCGCAGCAGCGGCGGCGCGGCGCGCTTGAGAAACAGGATGCAGAAGCAGAAGTTGCAGGTCTCCGGGCCGGGAGATTGTCCCCATCCGGTCTTGCGCGGTTTGGCAAGTTCGGGCCACATGCCGTCGGCGCCCTGCTTGGGCAGCAGGAAATCCGCGCCGTCGCGGTACCAGTCGACACTCGCGACGTACTTGACGTCGGCGAGCACGCACGCGCGTTCGACCGAATAAATGTCGTAGCACATGCCCCAGCCGTCGCCGCCGCCAATCCAGCACTCGCTGATTTTCGGGTCGAGCTTCAGCGCCGCATTCGAATAAGGATAGGTGCGCCCCATGAAAAACAGCGCGCCGTCCATGGTCAGCTCGACACGCTCGAGGAAAGGCTTGTCCTCGCAGCCCAGCACCAGCAGCGCGTCGCGCATGATGGCCAGCGTCGAGATGCCCGCCGCCGTCATGGCCGTCGAGCGGTGCCAGCGGCTGGCAAAGCCCGCGTCATCGTCGTCGACGTCGGCGTTGACGCCGCGCGCGGGCCGGTCTTCCTTGACGCCCCAGGTCGCCATATTGCGCCCGGCGTAGTAGGTCCAGCCGCCGTAGTCATAAGCCTGAAGCACGGCGTGCCGACGCCCGGGCTTTTCGCCGGGCGACTGCGTGATGACGCGTTTGGGGCGGGCCTTGCCGCTGTGGTCGGTCGAGACGCTGCTGAGCACGCCGGGCGCGCGCACGCGCTCGACGTTGCCCGCAACCACGTAATTGTCGATCAGGCGTTCGCACTCCCACGCGATGCCGTTGGTCTTGATCGGCGCGCCCAGCAAAAGCGCGGCCTTCAGGCCGAGTACCGCGTATTGCGAATTGCTCGCGTCGCCGTAGGCGTGATCGGCGGCGGGCGCGTCGGGCCGTTTGGGGAATTCGACGGGCACACGACCGTCCCTCGAGTCTTCCTCCGCTTCCTTCTTGGCGTTTCTTCCGGTGATCGGGCCCTTGGGCCCGTCGGTGACCGGCGATCCCACGGGTTGCGGCGGGTTGCCGAAGATATAGCCCCAACCGTAGCCGTCGGTGTCGGAAAGCGCCCAGGACATCTTGCCGAGGAATTCGCGGTCGGCGTGCGGCACTGCCTGCCACACCTTTTCGCGCGCCTTGGCAAAATCCTTGGGCGTCTTGGCGGCGTAGATGCCCGCATCGATCTGCTCGGCCTCGTAATATTTCTGGAACGCCATCAGCACCAACGCCACCGAGTAGGTGTACCAGCCGTCGAGCTCGCCCTTTTCAGAGCGCCGGCTGGTCGGGCTGCGCGGCAAGTGCTTGCGTAAAAACGCAATCGCCTTGCGGATGCCCGGGTTGTCGCGCGGCACGTCAGCGTCAAGCAGCGTCAGCACGCACAGCGCGTTGAAACCCGAGAGAAACGCGCCGCCGCGCCCCGTCATCGCCGCATCGCCGACAGGCACCTCGAAGGAATACGGCGCAAACGTGCCGTCACCGTTTTGCAGGCCTAGAAGGTAACGCGCGGCGCGGTCGATGGCGTCGTCAGTCCTGGCCATGTAGTCGAGGTGTTCCTCGATTTCCATGACCTCGAGCGCGCGCATGCGGTCCAGCGCCTTGTCCATGTGCGGCAGCGGTTTCTGCTTTGCGGGCGCCGCGAGGCCGCCGCGCACGGCGGCCAGCCCAAGACAAAGCGCCGACGCAAAGTCGCGGTCCTCGACGCTCACTGCGGCGCGGCCCATGCCGCCATCGGCGGCGTCGGGCAACAGCACCCAACCCAACGCGGCGGCGATGTGGCTTTGCTCCGGCCGCGGGCAGGCGGTTTCGATGCGTTGGGCGCCCAGCGCACGCCGGCCAAGCTGCGCGCCGACTTCCTTCACCTCCACGCTCGCGCCGCCCGCGCAAAGCGCAAGCGCGAGCGCGTCGCCCATGCTGACGCGCCAGGCGTTGGGATCATCGAGCGTCTGCGCGACGCGGTTATCGAGGCGCCTGAGCGCCTTGTTCATTTCGGCTTCGGTGATGCCGAGGTCTTTTTCAGCGCGCGCGAGGTTCAAAAACGCGCCGAACATCAGGCCGCTGCGGTTGCGGTCGGCGGGGTTTTTCTCGTGCTCGGCGCCGCCCCACAGGTTGCGGTTGTTCGTCGGCAGCTTGCCGACATAGGCCAGCACCGCCTCGCAGGTTTTCTTCCAGCCCTCGGATTTGCCCGTCATCCAGCCCTGCGCCAGCGCGATGTTGCGGACCAGCGCGGCGTTGAGCAGCTCGGCCAGCGCTTCCGGGTTAAAGCTCGCGGGCGCGCCGATCTCCCAGTTCAGTGTTTCGCAGATCGCGACGCCGCGCTCGGTCAGTTTCATCGCGAGGTCTTTGTCCGGCGTCCACTGCGCAAGCGCGCTGATCGCCAGAACTTCAGGCGCGACGTCACACCAGCGGCCCGCGGGCTTCTTGCCCGCGAGAAACTGGCCGATCTCGAAACGAAAGCGCGAACCGTCGGGAAAACTCGCCCGCGCCAGCGCCCACAGCCGCAGGCAGACCCACGGGTCGGCGCAGGCGTCGGGATTGCCCTGAAGCGTGCCGAGCATCGGCAGGTTCAGGTCAGCCTGGAAGCGCGGGGCGTCGCTGGAACTTTGCGGCGCGAGAAACCGCATCGCGGCCAATATGCGCCGGTCGTCTTCGGCCACGGCCGCCAGCGCCTTTTTGGCGGCTTTGACTTCATCTGCCGGGGCGCGGAATTTCGCCATCAACGCCTGTTTGGCGGCGTTGCGTTGCTTGGCGGCGCGGTCGAATTCAGTCAGCGGGTTGCTCGACGCAACCTGGCCATCCTTCTTGGGTTCTTTCTTGGGCGCCGCCTGAACATCGGTGCGGACGACAAACAACGCGAGCACGCCCACCAGGGCGGCGCAGGACAATCCGGAACGGATCATCGGAAACTCCGGCTGTACCGCACGCAGGGACGTGCGGCTGGCTTGGGGATGCTGCTTCCCACCGAGCCGGTTCGAATCACCCTCCAATGAGGATGGTTCGAGTAGGCTGGGCGACAGGGTTAGACTACCCCAGGGAGTGGTAACCGCCAATCTTTTTCGGTCACGAACGTGACATGTCGGCGGCTTTCTCGCAGCCGCAAGCGTTGCAGGCCTTGTCGCCCCGCGCGACGCGCAGCATGCGCCAGATGCGCAGCGCGATAAACAGCCCGGCGGCGGCGATGATGGCGATAACGATGTAGATCTGCGGGTCCATGGCTATCCGCCCAATGCATGTGCTACCTGGTACGTTAACAACGTGACGACGTAGGCTAATCCCGTCATATAGAGGAAGGAAGCAATTGGCCAGCGCCACGAGTTCGTCTCGCGGCGCATCACGGCCAGGGTCGCCCCGCACTGGCAGCACAGGGCAAAAAACACCATCACCGACAACCCCGTGGCCAGCCCGAACAACTTGCGCCCGTCGGGGCCGGTTTCGTTGCGCAGGAGGTCCTTGAGTGAATCCGAGGTCTCGTCCTCTTCGTCGCCGAGGTTGAAGATCGTGCCCATCACGCCGATCACGACTTCGCGTGCCGGGAAGCTCGCAATGGCCGCCACGCCGATGCGCCAGTCCCAGCCCAGCGGCGCGACGGCGGGCTCGATGGCGTGGCCCATGCGGCCGAGATAACTGTTGCGAAGGTGCTCGCCGCTGCGGGCCTTTTCGATCACGCCCTTCTTTTCGTCGAATTCCTTGAACTGGTTGAAGTCGGCTTCGGCCTGCGCGAAGTCTGCGCGGCTGTGCAGCGCCGCGAGGTCTTTCTCGAGCTTTGATTTGCTCTCGGCGGCCGGGGCTTCGCGTTTTTCTTCCGGCAACTGTTCGATTTTGGCGACGCGTTCATCTGCGGCGGCGTTGACTTGCGCGATCAACGCGAGTGTCGAGACCTTGTCCTTGGCGGGGTCGAAGTTGACCGCGGCCTCGGTGTAATTCTTCGACAGGGTCTCGACCTCGGCGTCGTACTTTTTCTCGGTTTCATCGCCGTGCGGGAAGTAACCCAGCGCCCAGACGATGATCGCCATCGCAAGGATGATCGTACCCGCGCGCCTCACGAAGCTGCCGCCGCGCTCCCACAGCACCTGTGCAACGTTACGCGCGCGCGGCCACTTGTAGCTCGGCAGCTCCATCAAAAACGGCGTCAGCTTGCTCTTGAGGATGCCGCGTTTGAGCACCAGCGCCGTGGGGATGGCGAAAATCACGCCGACCCAGTACATCGCAAACAGCACCAGCCCCTGGATGTTGATGAGGTAGAACGGGTTTTCGGCGCTGCCGACGGGCAGCCAGCCGCCCTCGGGCACAAACGCCGCGATCATCAGCGTGTAAACCGGCAAGCGCGCGCTGCACGACATGAACGGCGCGAGGAAAATCGTGGTCAGGCGCGTGTTACGGTCCTCGATCACCCGCGCGCCCATCATGCCGGGGATGTTGCAGGCGAAGCTGCCCAGCAGCGGGATGAAACTTTTGCCCGAGAGGCCGAACTTCGACATCAGCCGGTCCATCAAGAACGCTGCGCGGCTCATGTAGCCGACATCCTCTAGCACCGCGATGAAGGTGAACAATATCAGGATCTGCGGCAGGAAAATCAGCACGCCGCCGACGCCGCCGATGATGCCCTTGTCGACAAGGCTGCGCAGCATCTTCTGGTCGTCCGGGATCAGCGCCAGCACCTGCGTGCTGAGCCACGCAAAGGCCTGCTCGATGCCATCCATCAACGGCGCCGCCCACGAATAGATGGAAAGGAAGATCACCGCCATCAGGCCCGCGAAAATCAACGTGCCCCAGAGCTTGTGGGTCAGCACGCCGTCAACGCGGTCCGAAAACGTTGCGCCCTCGCGCTTTTCCTGTGTGCGGGCTTCGCGTGTCCAGCGCGCAATCGCGCCGTAACGCGCCTGCGCCTCGATCAGCGCCGCACTCTGGCCGCCGAGCGCCAGTTCGCGCGCGCGTTTAAAGTCGTCGACAAAGTCCTTGCCGCCGGTACTAACGCATTCATCCATCAGCGGGCCCGCAGCCTCGACGACAAGCCGCATCGCTTCGGGCCGCGCGGGCGTGTAGCCCAGCTTGACGCCGAGGTCCATCAGTCGCGCGTGCAAGGTCTCGACGCCGCGCGCAAACTCGGCGGGGTATTCGAGCTTCAATACTTTGCCGGGATGATGCAGTGCGTTGTGCAGCACGGCCTTGAGTTCGTCGAGGCCCGTGCCCGCGGGCGAGTTCACCTCGACCACGGGTACGCCGACGCTTTGCGCCAGTTTGGCCGTGTCGATGGCGATGCCGCGCGATTTCGCGACATCGACCATCGTCAGCGCGATCACCGCGGGCAGGCCGAACTCGAGCACCTGCGTGGCGAGGTAAAGGTTGCGGTCAAGGCTTGACGCGTCAACAACGATGATCACGCCGTCGGGTTTGGGCGTTTCATCCAGGCGGCCCAGCAGCGCGTCTGTCGCCACGCGCTCGTCGGGCGAGCGCGCCGCAAGGCTGTAGGTGCCCGGCAGGTCGATGATCGTCAGTTGCGTGTTTTCGTAGCTGGTCTGGCCGACCTTGGCCTCGACCGTGACGCCCGGGTAATTCGCGACCTTCTGGCGCGTGCCCGTCAGCGCCGTGAACAGCGAACTTTTTCCCGTGTTCGGGTTGCCGATCAGCGCCACAGCGTGGCGGTCGGTGCGCGTGGATGTCGACGCGTCGCTCACAGGGCCTCCACGCTTACCAGCGCGGCGTCGGCCTTGCGCACACTCAGGTTGTAGCCCAGCAGGGTGATTTCCATCGGGTCGCCCAGCGGCGCCAGCCGCACCAGCTTGACCTCGACGCCGGGAATCAGCCCGAACTCCAGCAGCCGCTGTTGCAGCGATGCGTCGCCGCCGACGGAGAGGACGCGGGCGCGCCCCCCGACGGGCAGTTTGGCAAGCGTGGATGGGTTGGGCATGTCAGGTTCGTTTCAGCTTCGTTTTTGGCGCGCGAAGATGCGGTCCTGCAGCGCGCCGGCCAGTGCAAAGCGCGAGCCGCCGGCGCTGACGATGGCGGGGTCGCCGCATTTGACCATCGAGACGGTCTTGCCGGCGCAGATGCCGAGTTCGCACAGCCGGCGCGATGCGCTGTCATCGCCGCTGACGCTGACGATTTCAAGGGGCCCGTCGTCGGGGCGGAAGATGGCGAGGCTTGCGACAACTTCAGGCGAGGCTTGCATGGCGACATCCAGTCTGAGACTCGTTCTCAGTATACGGCAAGACGTCGAACGCGCAATACACAGGGATGCGCTGCCGCGTGTCCCTTTCGCGTCGGACACGCTGCCGCGTGTCCCTGCGATGCCACATAACGCAACCTTGTTGCAAATAGGCAACGCTTGCGTATATTGTCCCGCCCCATGACGAGAACGCCCATGAAAACCATCCTCACGCTGTCGTTGATTGGACTTCTATTGGCTGCTTGCGGCGGCGCCGCAACCGGCCCGCGCGCGCTCAAGGCCGGCGAAAAGCCGGTCGTGATCGCCTCGACGCTGCACCTCGGCTGCCTTGCGGCGATTGTCGGGGGCGACGATGCGAAGGTCGAGCTGCTCGCCAAGGAGGGCGCCGACCCGCACGGCTACGACCCGACGATCGAGGACCGCCGCCGTTTGGAAAGCGCCCACTTGCTGGTCGTCAACGGGCTCAACCTCGAGACCTTCGACGCGGGCAAAATCGCAGCGGCTTCGGCCATCACACTGGTCGATTGCTCCAAGGACATCCCCGAGAAGTTCCTGATCGAGGCGGCGGAGGACGAACACGCCGACCACGGCCATGGGCATTCGCACGGCCACGATCACGGCCACGAGGCGCATGACCCGCACGTCTGGCTCAGCGCCGAGGGCGCGGCCTACCAAGCGGCGGCCATTGCGGCTGCGTTGGGCAAACTCGACGCGGCGCATGCCAAGGGATACAGCGACCGCGCGGAAGAATTGAAGAAACGCCTGTTCGCTATCCGCGACGAGTTCAAGCCGAAGCTGGAGAAGATCGCCAACAAGAAGTTCGCGACCGACCACGACGCGTTTGCCTATTTCGCGCGCGAGGCGGGGCTGGGCGAAGCGTCATTTTTGCGCAAGGTTCCCGCCCGCAGCGTCAGCGTCGACGAACGCCGCAAGCTCGAACAAGAGTTGAAGGCCGCGGGGGCGCGCGCGATCTTCGTTGAGCCCGGCCACGACAGCGACGCGGCCAAGGAAGTCGCCGCAAGCCTGAAGATCAAACTCGCGACGCTCGACCCGTTTGAGATGGGCAAGCTCGAGCCGAAATCGTTCGAAGAAAACTATCGCAGGAACCTGCAAACCGTGCTGGACGCCCTGGGTGAGTGACGCGGTCCTCAAGCTCGACAACGTCTCCGTCGAAATCGGCGGCCGCCGCCTCGTTGAGAACGTTTCGTTCAACGTCGCGCGCGGCGAGCTAGTGGCGCTTATCGGCCCTAACGGCAGCGGCAAGACCACGCTGCTGCGCGCGATCCTCGGCGAATACCGCTACAGCGGCCGCATCGACGTCGCAATGCGCGTGGGGTATGTGCCGCAGCGGCTGGCCTACGACCGCACGCTGCCAATGACCGTGCTCGAGTTCATGGCGCTGACGACGCAGCGGCTGCCGCTGGCCTTTGGCGTGACGCGGCGGGCGCGCGCACGCGGCCTGGAGCTGCTCGCGCGCGTGGGCGCCCGCAAACTCGCCCATAGTGCGCTGGGCGGCCTTTCGGGCGGCGAGTTGCAGCGCGTGCTGCTGGCAAGTTCGCTCGAGCGCGACCCGGAGCTGCTTTTGCTGGACGAACCCGCGGCGGGCGTCGACATCGAGGGCGAAAAGACTTTCCTCGACCTGATCAAGACCGAGGTGAAGGATCGCGGCTGCGCGGTCGTGCTCGTCAGCCACGATCTGTCGGTGGTTTCGGATATCACCGACCGCGTGTTGTGCCTCAACCGCACGTTGATGTGCGAGGGCAAGGCGGAGGACCTGCTGACGGCGGAGACCATCGCGCGCGTGTTCGGCGGCGGCCACGCGGTCTACGACCACCACCGTGCCGGGCCGCACGGCAAACACGACCACGACCACGGGGGGCATCGCCACTGATCGACCTTGTGCTCGGCTACTTCAATCCCGCCTCCTGGCAGTTCGGAATCCTGCTTGGCGTGGTGTGCGTGTCGCTCAGCAGCGGCGTGCTTAGCCCGCTTGTCGTCAGCAACCGCATGTCCTTCTTCTCCGAGGCGGTCGCGCACAGCACGCTCGCGGGCGTCGCGCTCGGTTTAATCATGGGCTTCGATCCGCTGCTGACGATGATCGGCGTGGGCGTAATCGTCGCGCTTTTGATTGCGGCGCTGCGCCAACGCTCGCCGCTGGCGCTCGACACACTGCTGGGTGTGGCGATGGCGGGCGCGCTCGCTGTCGGCGTGATCCTGTTCCAGTGGAAAGTCCGCAACTACGCCGACATGGACGCCTACCTGTTTGGCCGCATTACCTTTTTGACGCGCGACGACGTCATCATCCTGGCGCTGGTCGGCGCGGCGGCGATTGCCGTGCTGGCGATGATGTGGAACCGCCTGGCGCTGCTGTCGGTCTCGCGGCCGCTGGCGCAATCGCGCGGGCTCAATGTAGGGCGCTACGACCTCTTGCTGATAGTGCTGCTGGCGGTTGTCGTGTGCGTGACGGTGCGCGTGGTCGGCCTGCTGCTGGTGAACGCACTGCTGGTGATTCCGGCCGCGGCGAGCAAGAACCTCGCGCGCAGCTATCGTTCGATGGTTTGGGGCTCGCTAGCGGTCGCCGTGGTCTCGGGGCTGGCGGGATTGTTCGTCGGCGATTACCTGAAGCTTCCGGTCGGCCCGGCGATTGTCGTTGCGGCGGTGATCCTGTTCGCGGCCTCGCAGATCATCGGCCTGCGCCGCGGCCGCGTCATGGCCGAGAACTAGGTGCTGGTTCAAATGCCGTAGCGTGCCTGCTACTCTAGTAAGCAACCTGGCTTAATCGAAGACATTGAAGACGGGTTGGCTGCGACGGCGGCACTGCGCGAACCCGGCGCCAAGCCCTTCGACCAGTTCCTAAAAGAAGCCGGATTGGCCTGCGTTTAGGCGCGAAGCGCCGTCAGTTCTTTAGCCACCGGCGCAAGCCGGTGGTTCTCGTTTGAGGAACCCTGCAAAGCCGCGTAGCGGCGGCACGGGTATCGGCGCTACGCGCCTCGCAAGAATGCGGGAACCATTTCCACCACCTGACGGTGGTGGCTAGACAGATGTCGGCGCTTCGCGCCTATCGGGAATTGGCGTTGGTCCGTTTTTGTCGGCGGTCAAAGTACCTTTTCCATCGCCCTCACGAACTCGGCGTTGGTGCCGGCGGCGGGCAGGTCTTTCAAGACGGGGCCCTGTCCTTGACGCGTCAACAACCATGCGCAGCCCAGCGTCTCGACGTTCGGTCGTGGTGTGAGTTGTTCGGCGGCGGGCCCGAAGGCATCGGCGTAAAGCACGAGGCAAGCGGGCGCGCGGCCTT
>JADLAK010000026.1 GCA_020848275.1 Planctomycetota bacterium | reverse complement strand
CCTCGACAAGTTTTCAGTTTGAGGCCAAGGAAGCGGGCTCGGTGATCGTGAAAATCGAAACTTCGGCCGGCGTCGCCGCAACACCCCAGGAAATCGTCGCTTACATCGCCGAGGGCGAGGGTGCGGCGATGAAGATGACGAAGGTGGATGGTCCGACGCCGATGGCAGTGGGCAAAGGCGTCTACCGGCTGCTGATCTACAAGGAGCAGGGATCGGACGTTGCGGCGGGCCTGGCGCGTGTGACCTTCGCTGACGAGAAAGCGACGATCATCCCGCCTGCAAAGTAGCGGGTCGCTTGCGAAGACGATGAACAGCCCTACTCTGGCGAACAAGGCTGGGTGGCGGAATCGGCAGACGCAGGGGACTTAAAATCCCTTGGGGGGAAACCTCCGTGCGGGTTCAAGTCCCGCCCCAGCCACCAAATAAAAACCAGAGCCCACTGCGTAAGCGGTGGGATAAATGTCAGTGCACGTGCTTCAATCCCATCGCTCACGCGATGGGATTGAAGCACGTTTTTGGCGGCACAATAGTTTTCACCGCCGTAACGATTCGACACACGCGCGCGTGATGCGTTGTTACTCGTTGTTACCGTGGCGAAACGCGAATGCCCGCAAAGCCGCTATCTAGCGCACTCCCAGCGATTGGCACAACACTCGCTTATCACGCAGCAACGAAGGATTTGTTCGGAGAAGTCAACGTGAAGTACGCAAACGACATTCGACTGCAACGAGACTGCCACGCGCAGCTCGGCGCGTTTATGGGTTCCAAGCCCAAAACGGCCGGCAACCAGCCGTGGAAGCGAGTTTCGAGCATGCACGAATTGTCGACCCGTATTACACAACTTCTCTGATTCTCCGGCGCCTGGGCCAGCCCTGCGCTGGTCCAAATCCCGAAAGGGGGCGCCACATGTCAAACAACCTTGAATTTCAACTCGTCTACAGCGGGCTGTATTCGCTTGGCGACGCGCGCAACTTCGAAGTTGTCGCGTTTGCGCCCGGCGACGCCCACGAGGACGAACGCCTCGAGCGCTATGTCTCGCTGAGCGCGCTGAATGACGCCGTGTACGTGCCGCAGTCGCACGTGCGCGAAGTGCTCCGCGCCTTCGAACTCGAGGTCGCAAGCCTGTAAGGAAACGAATGCAGACGCAAAGAACAAAACTTGTGCGAAGCAACCGCCATAGCGGCGGACGATTCGCGATGCGAACAAAACTTCATTAAACACCCGGCGCCTGGGCCTGCCCACGCCGGCCAACGGAGGCGCCCAATGGCGAACAACATTTTCAAGCTGGTCCTCGGCAAGCTGTTTTCGCTTTCCGAGACGCGCGAACAGGCCGCACTCGACCTCGCGGCCGAGATGCGCTACGCCCAAAGCCCGGGGTTGCGCGGCGCGGGCGAAATGCTCGGCCGTGATGTCCCGCGGCTGCCGGGCAAGCTTTACCTGCTCGTCGACGTCTCGGGTTCCATGCAGGACGCGATGGCGCAACGCGGCGACGTGCGTTACCTCGACCTCGCGGCTTTGTTCGCCGCGGCGACGCTGAAGCGAAACAGCGCGGCCGAGGTCGTCGCTTACAGCGATGAAGTCATCGAGTGCACGCTGGGCCGCGAAGACGTCATGGGCAATGCCCAGAAGCTTGCGAACCTTGAGGGCGGCGGCACGAAGTGCGTCACCCCGCTCAAGGCCCTGAACAAGCGTTGGGCGCGCGGGGACCTTGTTGTCTACATCTCGGACAACCAGGGCCGGCCGAACGCCGCGACGCTGGCCGAGTGGGATCGCTTCAAGAGCCGCAACAAACGCGCAAAGCTGGCGTGCATCGATATCCAGCCGCGCGTGGGAGTGCAGGGCAACGAGCGTGAAGACGTTCTTTGCCTGAGCGGCTTTGGCGCCGAACAGTTCGACAGGGTCGTCCGCTTTGCGGAAGGCCGGCTCGAGCCGGCGTACTCGGCGGCATAAGTGAAAGTCGAAGGCGGCAAGCCGTAATGATGTCGGGGCGGAGCGCGCACTCCTCTTCGCGCTCCGCCCCGCGTGGGGAGAAAAATAAGCGGAAGTACCGGGACTACATCGCCAGTGCGGCGTCCCACAACGGGTCCGTCCCGGTGCTTCCGTGGAAGCCTTAATTGTCGGCGATTATGGTAGGGGCGCAAAAGCCCTTACAGAAAGGAAGGACAAGGGCGCAGGGGCTTGTGGCCCCGCCCTTGAGCGGTATGTAAGCAGTTATTTATCAACGGGTTACAATGAAAGGAGGTGGCGACTGGTAGCTTATCGAAAACTCGCCCTGGATAAGGCCGAACCTCACATTGACGCAAGTTTTTCAATACTTCGCTGTAAGCAATGTCAGGATTTCTACACTATTAGGCAGCGCAACCATGTTGCGCGATCCAGTGGTAGCTGAGCCGGGCTGTGTTCTGTGTCGAAGAGACTTTGGAGACCTACCGAAGGGACGCAGTGAGTACGACCTGCAACGCTGTCTAAGCTACAGCGCCCCGGTTTCTTCCATCTAACACAGCCCGGTTCAGAGAGTTTGTGTTGTGGGTCCGCATGTAGGGCAGGCTTCCAGCCTGCCCGGTTTTGTTTAACAACGCGAGCCCGAGGCTCACTCCACGTGCGGGCGGGACGCCCACAACACCGCTAAATCACGTAGTCATCCTTCTTGAACAACTGTTGCTGCCGCGGCGTGGCGAAAACCTCAGTGCCGCGCTCGAGCTTGAGCTCGAGGAAGCGGTCCTGCGTCAGCTCGACCATGATCGCCTCGCCCAGCGGCGTCTCGAGTTCAACCTTCACCGTCGGACCCGCCGCATTGATGTGCATGACCTTGGCCGGGACGCTTTCGACACTCGCGCGGTCGTGTTCGATGTCCATCAAATGCGGCCGCACGTACATGCGCGCGGTTTCCTGTTTTTCGCTGGGCGGCTCGCCGCCGACCAGTACCGGGCTGCCGTCCTCGAGGCGGCCGTGGAAGACGTTGGTATCGCCGAGAAACGCGTAAACAAACGGCGTCGCGGGGCGGTGGTAAACATCGACAGGCGTGCCGACCTGTTCGATCTTGCCGTGGTTCATCACCACCACGCGGTCGGCGACTTCCAGCGCTTCTTCCTGGTCGTGCGTGACAAAGACGCTCGTGAGTTTGATTTCGTCGTGCAGGCGGCGCAGCCAGCGGCGCAGGTCGCGGCGGACTTGCGCGTCGAGCGCGCCAAAGGGCTCGTCGAGCAGCAGGACTTTCGGCTCGATGGCAAGCGCGCGTGCGAGCGCGACACGCTGGCGTTGGCCGCCCGACAACTGGCCGGGATAACGCGGGGCGAGGCGCTCAAGCTGCACGAGCTTCAGCAGGTCGTGGACGCGCTTTGAAATTTCGTCTTTGCCGGGGCGCTCATTGCGCGGGCGCACGCGCAGGCCAAAGGCAATGTTGTCGAACACCGTCATGTGCCGGAAAAGCGCGTAGTGCTGGAACACAAAGCCGACGCGGCGGTCGCGGATGTCCACCGTGCCCGCGTTGGCGCCATCGACAATCACTTCGCCTTCTTCGGCCTGTTCAAGGCCGCCGATGATGCGCAACAGCGTGGTCTTACCCGAGCCCGACGGGCCGAGCAGCGCGACGAGTTCACCGTCGGCGATGTTCAAGTTAAGACCGCTCAGCGCCGTGAAGTCGCCGAACCGCTTGGTGAGATTTTTGATCTCTATCGCCATAGGAGTAGCCAGTAGCGAGTAGTTAGTAGTGAGTAGTCAGGATTGGCGATTGATGTCGGCCAGTGACTACTAACTACTGCCTACTAGCTACCGCTGTGTCCCCTCCATTCGATGAAGCTCTTCAGCGCCAGCGTAATCAACGCCAGCAGCGCCAGCAGCGAGGCACATGCGAACGCCGCGGCAAACTGGTACTCGTTGTACAGGATCTCGACGTGCAGCGGCAGCGTGTTAGTTTTGCCGCGGATGTGCCCGCTGACGACGCTGACCGCGCCGAATTCGCCCATCGCGCGCGCATTACACAGAATGACGCCGTACAGCACGCCCCACTTGATGTTCGGAAGCGTCACGCGCCGGAAAATCTGCCACCCCGACGCGCCCAGCGAACGCGCCGCAAGTTCTTCGTCGTTGCCCTGCTGTTGCATCAGCGGGATAAGTTCGCGCGCGACAAATGGGAAGGTGATGAACATCGTGGCAAGCACGATGCCCGGCACGGCGAAGATCACCCTGATGCGGTTGTCGGCGAGCCATTCGCCCAGAAATCCCTGTGTGCCGTAGAGCAGCACGAATATTAAACCTGCGACGACGGGGCTGACGGAAAACGGCAGGTCGATCAGCGAAAGCAAAAACGACTTGCCTTTAAATTCGAATTTCGCCAGAGCCCACGACGCCCCAAGCCCGAACAACGTATTGAGCGGCACCGCGATGCCCGCGGCGATCAGCGTCAGTTTAATCGCGTTCATCGCCTCGGGCTCGGTGATGGCGGCGAAGTACAGGCCCAAGCCCTTCGAAAGCGCCTCGCTGAATACGACCACCAGCGGCAGCAGCAGGAATACCACCAGGAACACCGTCGCGATCAGCACGAGCCCGATCTGCGCTGGCGTGCGGGGGCCTCGGGCGCGCCGGGCGCCGGCCTTGGCTTGTTTGGTGACGATTCCAGCCACAAGAACTCCTCAACTTCTCTTTAGCCACGAATCCACACGAATACGGCAAAACCCAATTACTATTCGTGTTGATTCGTGTTCATTGGTGGCTAACTCGCTTTTCCCCGCGCCACCGCGACTCCGCGGTTGAAACTAAGCTAACTTCCGTTTGCGGCCCCACGCCTGCAGGCCATTAATGATGAAGAGAATGATCAGGCTCACGACCAGCAGCAGCGCCGCAATCACTACCGCCCCGTTGTAATCGTATTGCTCAAGCTTGGTCATAATCGCCAGCGGCGCGATTTCAGTTTTGCCCGGCAGGTTGCCCGAGATGAAAACCACGCTGCCGTATTCGCCCAGCGCGCGCGCAAACGCCAGCGTGAAGCCTGTGATAAGCGCCGGCGTTACGTGCGGCAGGATGATGTAGCGAAACGTTTGATAGGGCGTGGCGCCAAGGCTTGCGGCGGCCTCCTCAATTTCGGCATCGAGGTCCTGCAACACCGGTTGAACGGTTCTCACGACAAACGGCAGTCCGATGAAAGTGAGCGCGACGATGATGCCGAGTTCGGTGTAGACGACTTTGATGCCCGCAATCCCGGCGATGCTGCCCAGCCAGCCGTTGGGCGAATACAGCGCGGTCAGCGCGATGCCCGCGACCGCGGTTGGCAGAGCAAAGGGCAAATCTACAAACGCATCGAGCAATCTGCGACCGGGGAAGTTGTAGCGCTCCAGTACCCACGCCACGAGCAACCCGAAAACGACGTTGATAACGCCCGCGATGAAAGCCGTGCGCAGCGACAGCCACAACGCCGCTTGAACACGTTCGCTTCCAAGCGTCCTGCCGATGTCGTCGAGGCTGACCGACGCGGCTTTGAGCGCCAGCGCCGCCATCGGCAACAGCACCGCCAGGCTGAGGTAGAACAGCGTAAACCCCAGGCTGAGACCGAAACCGGGCAACACGGATTTGTGTTTTCGCGCCATAGTCAAGCCCACTGCGTAAGCGGTGGGATGCATTCACGGAGTTTCGATAATGGCTTTATCCCACCGCTTACGCAGTGGGCTTGCGTCTACTTCTTTGTTGTGATCTGGTCGAAGACGCCGCCCTCGGCGAAAAACTCTTTCTGCGCCTTGGCCCAGCCGCCGAAGTCGCCATCGATCGTCAGCAATTCGAGCTTCGGGAACTTCTCGGCGTGCTTTTTCAGCGTCGTGTCGCTGCGCGGACGATAACCGTGTTTGGCCGCAAGTTCCTGTGCTTCCTCGGTGTACAGGAACTCGAGGTACGCGCGCGCGGCTTCCTCGTTGCCGTGGCGCTTGGCGACCTTGTCAACCACCGCGACCGAAGGCTCGGCGAGGATGCTCAGCGACGGCGTGACGATTTCGTATTTGCCCGGGAACTCCCTGAGGCAAAGCTGCGCTTCGTTTTCCCAAGCCAGCAGCACGTCGCCCTTTTCGTTTTTGACAAACGTCGTGGTGCTGTCGCGCGCGCCTGTGCCAAGCACCGGCACGTGTTTGAAAAGTTCGGTCACGAAATCGCGCGCCTTGCCGTCGTCGCCCAGCTTCTTGCGCGCATAACCCCAGGCCGCCAGGAAGTTCCAGCGCGCGCCGCCGGAGGTTTTGGGGTTGGGCGTGATGACCTCGACGCCGGGTTTGACCAGGTCGTCCCAATCCTTGATCGCCTTGGAGTTACCGCTTCGCACAAGAAAGACGATGGTGCTGGTGAACGGCGCGCTGTTGTCCGGCAGCTTTCCCAGCCAGTCCTTGGCCATCAGGTTGTGGTCGGCAATGGCGTCGATATCAAACGCCAGCGCCAGCGTGACGACGTCGGCTTCAAGGCCCATGATTACCGAGCGCGCCTGTTTGCCGCTGCCGCCGTGGGATTGATCGACCTTCACAATCTTGCCGGTTTTCCTGCCGTAGGACTCGGCAAACAGCGCGTTGAATTCCCTGTAGAAGTCGCGCGTCGGGTCGTAGCTGACGTTCAGCAGTTCGACGGTCAGGCCGTCGCCCGCGGATTGTGGGCAGCCGGCCGCCAGCACGGCAAGAAAGTTGATCGCAACCAGCGCCGCAAAAATCAGTGTCCGTCGCATTTCGACTCCGGGGCCATCAGATCTGGTACATCGACGAGCCGTCGCGCGCCGCCTGCATCGAGCGCTGTACCGCGTCGGCAAGCGTCACGCGATCCAGCACGCCCGCCGTCACGTCGCGCACTTCGCGCATCACCAGCGAAATGCCGCAGGTCTGCGGCTCGGGGCACTCCTCGCAAGGTTTAAAAGCCGTCGCGCTCGCGCATGGCAGCAGCGCCAGCGGGCCCTCCATCGCGCGGATGATCGCGCCAATCGAAATCGCCTGCGGCGTGCGCGCGAGTTCGTAGCCGCCGCGCCGGCCCTTTTTGCTGGTGACGAACCCGTGCTTCTTGAGCTCAAGCATGATGAGTTCAAGGAATTTGAAGGGGACGTTCTCGCGCTTGCTGATTTCGTTGCCGGTCATGGAGCCGGCGCCGTGTGCGGCGAGCGCAACCAGCGCCTGCAACGCGTATTTGGTCTTCATCGTCAACATGCGTGTCTCCCGACGGGCTCTACACCGACGTTTACAGTTATCCTACTAATACGATAGGATAACTACGTATTTAGGCCTCCGCGTCAACTGAAAAGTTGATTGAATTGTGCCCCGCTGCCGCGCGGGCATTTGCTCGATTGGTTGTCACCATCGTCTGGCGTCTTTGCGCAGGACCATTTTGCTTTTTTGCCCTGCGCCATCCACAATCGCGCCCATGTCGGGCGAAAAGTCTTTCCTCAAAGCACTCGGGCCCGGGCTGCTGTTTGCCGGCGCCGCCGTCGGTGTTTCGCACTTTGTGCAAAGCACGCGAGCGGGGGCCGATTATGGCTTCGGCCTGCTGATTGTCGTCATCCTTGCCAACATTTTCAAATATCCCGCATTTGCGTTTGGACCGTGGTACGCCGCCGCAACGGGAACGAGCCTCACCGATGGCTACCGCAAGCAGGGCAAATGGGCGCTGGGCATCGTTGCGCTGCTGACGCTGGGTACGATGTTCACCGTGCAGGCGGTGGTCACGGTAGTTACCGCGGGCATCGCCTGCGCGGTCTTCAATATCAGTTACGACGCGCCGAAAATCGCGGGTGTGAATCTAGCCGCGCCCGTGGCCGTCAGCGCGGCTTTGATGCTGCTGTCGGCGATAATACTGGCCGCCGGGCGCTTCAAATGGCTCGACCGCGTCAACAAGGGACTGGTGTTGATCCTTACCCTGTGCACGGTGATCGCGATGGCGCTGGTGCTGCCGCGCATCGACTGGGCCAACGCGGGCTGGGCCCCGCCAATCGAGGCGCTTGGCGACAGGTTGCAACTCACGCGCATCACGGGGCTGGTGGGGTGGATGCCTAGCGCCTTTGACGTCGCGGTCTGGCATTCGCTCTGGACGCTGGCGCGCCGCGACAGCACCGGCCACGTGCCGAGCGTGCGCGAAGCCCGCATCGACTTCGACATCGGATATCTGGGTACGGCGATCCTCGCGGTCTGCTTCGTGGCGCTGGGCGCGGGCGTGATGTTCCACAGCGGCGCGAAGTTCAGCGATAACGCGGCGCACTTCGGCGCCCAAGTGGTCAACCTGTTCGCTCAAAACCTGGGCGAATGGTCACGGCCGCTGCTGGGCGTCTGCGCGCTGAGCGTGATGTTCTCGACCACGCTGACTGTCGTCGACGGCTTCCCGCGCGCGATTGCCAAGCTCGCGCACAGTTTCCGCGACGCGGAGGTCCCCAACGCGGCGCTTGCAGCGTCGCCGCGCGTTTATTGGGGCGCGCTGGGGGCGCTGTTCCTGGGCTCAATGGCGATATTGGTGGCGGTGCCGGGCGCACAGTTCAAGTGGCTGGTGGACCTTGCGACAACGTTGTCATTCTTGAGCGCGCCATTTTTTGCGGTGTTGAACCACCGCGCGGTTTTTGCCGCCTGGGTTCCCGCCGAAAACCGTCCCGGCCGGCGCATGTACTGGTTTTCCTGGTCGGGCATCGCGTTTTCGGCGCTGTTCGCCCTCTACTACATTTACGCAACTTTCCTGCGCGCGTGAGCGTGCGGCTGTGCCACAATGCCTGCCTATGCCCGAGCCGTTCAGAATTGAAACGCGTGAGCTGGCGCCCGGTTGCGGCGTGGTGATTCCGCGCGGCGCGCTGGAGACCGCACAGGGCATTGAGCTGGCGGAGGCGGTGGGCAAACTCGTTGAGAAAGGCTGGAACCGGCTGATTGTGCTGGACCTTCAACACGTGCCTTACATGGATGGCGAGGGCGGCTTCATCGCTTCGCTCTCGCACATTCAGGGGGCCGGCGGGCGGCTGGTAATCGTCAACGCCTGCGAGCCCATCCGCGAAGTCTACGACATGCTCGGCTTGGCCGAAGTCATCCCGCTGCTAAGCTCGTGGAGCGAAGTGGAGGCGATGGTGCCGGACGCCGCGACCGGGGCGATGCTGCGCGCACCCGCCGATGATTCGTCGGCGCAGCACAGAGCCGCGTCGGCTTCCATCGGCGCGGGTGATGCTGAAGTACGGCCTAGGCCCGTGACGCCGGAGGGCTGCTGGGTTGTGAAATTCGATCGCATCCCGCTCTACGGCCTCGGTGACGACTTGAAGGCGAAGCTGATGCCGATGATCGACGAGGGCTCCTGCCGCTTCCTGGTCCTCGATTGCGGCGATGCGCAAGTCCTGGACGAAGGATTACTCGGCGCGATTCTTGAGGTGCAGGAAGAATTGAAGGAATCCGGCGGCGCACTGCTGTGGGCCAACCCCAGCGCGAAGGCCTACAAGATACTCGACCTCCTCAACATGATCCCGCAAATCCACCTGTTCGACAAAGTCTCGGAAGCGCAATCCTTCGCCGCCCAGTGGATCAAACTCGGCCGCAGGCCGTAACCCGTATCACTTGCGCTCGTTAATCAATCGGAAGGCCGCTATGCGAGTTTTGCGCCTGTATCTGCTGGTTCTGATGCTGCCGCTTCTGGTGCTGCTGACGCTCAAGACTTTTCGCGACCTCCGCATCTTGAACATCGCCGCCGCGGCGGTCGCACTTGGCAATGTCATTGCCCTGGGGCTCACGATCCGCGTACCCAAAGGCGGCAAACCCGCGCCGCGTCGCTGGTTCAGTGTCAGCCCATCCGTTGTCGCGATGGCGTCTATGGCGCTGCTTGCCGGATGGTTGTGGTTCCGCATGCCACCGGGCGAAGGCAGCGGCCCAGCCGGTCCCGCGGTCAGCGTCGAACCTTTTTCGAAAGCCTGGCAAGAAGGGCCGGTGGTGCTGCTGACGCTCGGTGACAGTGTTAGCGTCGGTTACGGCGCGCGCGATGGTCACGGCTATGTCGACTTGCTCACAAAGAATGTCGACGAAGTACACCCCGACATGAAGGGCCGCGAACTCAAGGCCGTGTTTCCTGCGTTGACCGTGGTTAAGAAGGCGGTGAATTACACAATTTCAACCGAGCACGAAGGCGTGCTGAAACTGCTGCCGGCGTTTCCCACCGATACCTTTGGTGTCGTCTGCATGACGACCGGCGGCAACGACCTGATCCACAACTACGGGCGCGGCAAGCCCCACGAGGGTGCGCTCTACGGGGCTACGCACGAGCAAGCCAAGCCGTGGATTGCCAATTACGCGGCCCGGCTAGACCGCATGATGCTGATGATCAAGGAAAAGTTTCCCGGCGGCTGCGCGGTGTTCCTGGCAAACATCTACGACCCGACGGACGACATCGGCGACATCGAAAACGCCGGGCCTATGGGTTGGCTGCCGCCGTGGCCCGAAGCGCGTCCGATTCACGGCGATTTCAACAAGACAATTGCCGCCTGCGCCGAGAAACACGAACACGTACACCTCGTCGACATGTACAGCGTGATGTTAGGCCACGGCATCCATTGCACCGACCCGTTCAATAAGCATTTCAACACTGCCGACACGGGTTACTGGTACTTCATCAATCTCGAGGATCCCAACGAACGCGGCTACGACGCGATCCGGCGCGTCTTCCTGAACAAGATGGTCGAAGTGTTTGTAGCGCGCGAGCCCTAGCGGATTGCATATCAGAGCCCGCTGCTTACGCAGGCGGGCTCTGATTCAGCTGAAACACCTGCGCCAGAAGTTCGTACGACCGCAGGCGGTCTTGCGGCGAATGCGCCAGCGTCATCACCATCACTTCATGGGCGCCGGCTTCAAACGCAAGCTTTTCGATGCGTGCGCGCACCGTCGGCGGGTCGCCTGCGATGAGCAGCCGCGCCATCGTGCCCAGGCTGTCCGGCGCGCCGGTGAATCCTTTTTTGCGCACTTCCTCGGGGCTTAGCACCGGCCGCGTTTCGCCGCGCTCCAGCGCCGTCAGCGCATACAGCACCGGCAGCGCGATCTCCGCGGCTTTGGCGTTTGTCTCGGCACACAGCACGTTCAGCGCCAATATGACGTGCGGCGACGTGAACTCCTTCGACGGCTTAAAATTTTCGCGGTAGGCGCGTGTCGCGGGCGGCGCAGGCGTGGGGCTGAAGTGGCCGGCAAACGCGTAGCCCAGACCGTTTTCGCCCGCGAACTGGGCGCTGCCGCCGCTTGAGCCCAGCATCCAGATCGGCGGCAGGCTGATTGCGCCGGGCGTGACGCGGATGTGCCCGAACGGATGGCCCGCGGGAAACTCGTGGTGTTCGAAGGCCTGCACTTCGGCCATCAGTTCTTCGAACTCGCCGCCGCTCGTTGCGCGCAACGCCCGCGCCGTCAGCGGGTCAGAGCCGCTGGCGCGCCCGATGCCAAGGTCGATGCGGCCGGAATACAGCGCGTTGAGCGTGCGGTATTGTTCGACGACGCGCAGCGGCACATGGTTGGGCAACATCACGCCGCCCGCGCCGATGCGGATGCGGTTGGTCAGCGCGCCCGCGTGGGCGATCATCACCTCGGGCGAGGTGCTGGCGATGTTCTGCATGCCGTGGTGCTCGGCATACCACAGGCGCTTGAAGCCGAGTTTGTCGACGCGTTGCGCGAGCTCGCCCGCGCCCGCAAGCGCCTGCTGGGGTGAATGCCCGGAAGCAACCGGGATGACGTCGAGAACGGATAGGTCCATTTCGTAACCGCCAGCAAAAACGTTAGCCACGAATACCACGAATCAACACGAATCAGATGCGGCGCCAACGACGAATGATGAATTCGTGGTTATCCGTGTCCATTCGTGGCTAGAACTTTAGGCATGATTTGGGTGAGTGCCGAGCGGCCGTTGAGCGTGTGCAACTGTCGCAGCGTCGCGGGCTGCGTCTGCAGCACGATCTGGTCGCCGATTTCGAAAACGGCGTCGTCGTGCGGGTAAAGCAGCGACCTGCCGCCGCGCCGCATCGAGACGACCACCAGCGGGTTCTCGCGCGAGAGCTGGCGGATGGTCTTGCCCAACAATTTGCTGTCGCGTGCGATTTCGACGTTGGCCACGACCAGCAACAGGTCGTCGACGTAAAACGCGTTGACGATCGAGGGGTCGGCCGATGCCGTGGCGAACGTCGGCGCGGAAAGCTCGGCGGTGCTGAACGCGACCTGGATGTCGAAGCTCTCGCGCACCTTGCTTGCGAGTTCCTGGTCGAACATGCGCAGCACCACGCGGATGCGCGGGTTTATTTTCCGCGCGTCGAGCGACAGCTCGAGGTTGGCGAGGTCGTCGTCGGTCGCGCAGATCAGCGACTTGGCGTCTTTGACGCAGACGTCATCGAGCAGGCCGTCTTCGCGTCCGCTGCCGATGAAACAGGGCACCTCGTGTTTGCGCGCAAAGGCGAGGTTGGGGCACTGTGGGCTTTTCTCGACGACCACAACGTGCTCGCCGAGTTTCAGCAACTGCTGCAGCACGCGCATGCCGACCTTGCCCAGCCCGAACAGGATTACGTGGTTGTCGAGAGTTTCCGTCATGGCACGGTTCCATTCGCGCGACGTGTCGTCCCGCCGCAAAAAGTGATAGCTGAAACGCACGATGCCGTCGAGGATCACGACCAGGCCAAGCGGCGGCAGCACGGTGCAGAAGATGCGCAGCAGCCAGTGGTCGGGGAAAGGCGTCACGGGCTCCATGAAAATCAGCGTGTAGGTGCGGTAGAGCGCGCTGCCGAAATTCAGGTGGTCCTCGGGTTGCAGGTGCTGGAACGCCACGCCGCCCGCGAGCACCAGCAGCGCCGTCAGTCCCGCCAGCGGCGCGAACTGGATCATGGGCTTGCGCATGTAGCGCAACGTGGCCTGCACTTTTCGGCGGCGGCCTAACATGGGCGCAGTTTGCTGCTGCGGCTAGACGTTGTCGAGCCAGTCCTTGAGCGCGTCGTTGAATTCGCGCGGCTTTTCGAAGGCCACAAGATGGCCCGCCTGCGGGATGATCGCGAGCGTTGAACGCTTGATCGCCTCGGCCATTTTCTCGGATTCTGCGGGCGGCACGAGCGCGTCGTCGGAGCCGGTGATTATCAGCGTGGGCACGCGGATTTTACGCATTTCGGCCTCGCGGTCGGCGCGCTCGGCCATGCCAAGAAGCCCGCCGATCACGCCATCCCGCGACGACGGCGCCATCAGCGCGCGGATCTGCTTATGCATCGCTTTGTCGTCGTTGATGGTCGACAACATCTTGGGCGCCATCGCGTCGATGACGATTTTGACGCCGTCGATCTTCACCTTCTCGGCGGTTTCGCGGCGTTTTTGCGCGGCCTCGGGCGTGTCAGCGCCGGCGCGCGTGCCGACCAGAACCAGCCCGCGCAGCAATTTCGGGAACTGGCGCGCAAACGCCAGCGCGACGTAGCCGCCCATCGAATGCGCGATCAACGTCACGGGACCGGCATTGAGATGTGCGATCAACGCCGCAAGGTCCTCGGCCATGTGCGCCATGGTAATCGTGCCGCCGGGCGTGGCGCTTGCGCCCAGGCCGCGCAGGTCCGGCGCTACGCAGCGGTGGGTTTTCTTGAAGACGCTGATTTGTTTGCGCCAGGCGCCGCGGCTCAGTGGAAAACCGTGGACGAACAGCAGCGGCGCACCGCGTCCGACATCGGTGTAAGTCATCTTGATGCCGTGGATGATGGCGTGCATGGCGTTCCTCGCGTGCAGCCCGGCCCGGGTGTCTCGATCATAGTCTCAAACCGCGCCGGCGGCGCATTTTGAGTGCGAAGCGTTGAGGAGTTGCGGCGGAGCCGCAACTCCGATCGGGAAGCGGCTCCTCGCCTGAAAGTTGGTAGCTGGGACCGGACTCGAACCGGTGACCTAGGGCTTATGAACAATTCCTTGGCCGAAAAATTTTCTGTCGCGTATGTTCTTCAATGTCCTTGGAAGCCTTACCCAAAGCGGATTTCCAGGCGACAAACCCGATTCATGGCGTAAACTTTCAAAAACGTTTGCGGACAGAATTAGGGTGCCGTACAGGGTGCCGCGCAAAGGGAGTCAATTGAATGTCACGTCCGCGCAAAGAGCCCAAGCGTCGCATTCGTTCGCCCCACCCCGGCGTAAAGATTATTCACAAGATACGCAGCGACGGTCAGCCGACGTGGTATGGGCGGTTTATTGATCCCGACCTCGGGCGCACCACGCAAACCAACCTGACGGTCCTGAATCTTACCACCCTTGAAACACGGAGAGATTGGGCGATTGCGAAGTCCCGGCTGCTTGCTCGCAGGAGTTACGAAATTGAGGTAACGGGACAAAGGCGTACCGAAACGACCTTTGCCGACGCGACAAAGGTGTTCAAAGAAGCCCGTGCGTCAGAACTCAAAGCCTCCACCAAGAAGTGCTACAGCGATGCCGCGACGGAACTGATGTCCTGGGCAGCGCGTCGGTCGATCATCTTCACAGAGTCAATTACCTCAGCGCACCTGTTTGATTTTCGCACCTCTTTCCTCCTACGGCCTGCGCATGCACGCGCCAGGGGGATAGGGGTTCGCCGCGGGACGCGCAAGCCGGGCTCAAAGCAACGCGCCCCCGCCACCATCAACAAGACTTTGAGGGCGCTCAAAACAATCCTCAACTACTGGCGGGCGAGGGGGATTACTCCAAACCTGAATGGCGATTCGATTCGAGATACCCTTAAGCCCGTGAAGCAAGCCAAGCCGCTTCCGGTTTTCATGCGCGCACACGAAATTCAGGCGTTGTTGGATGCCGCTATCCGTCACGACCGGGAAACTTTCACAGCCACGCGGGAAGAACATGCGGGAATTCGTGTTCCCGGAACCACTCCGCGTTATGCACCTATCGCGCGGTTTGTGGCTGCCGTGCTCCTGACGGGCATGCGGTTTAGCGAGCTCGCCAATCTTCGTTGGCGCGACGTCGACCTGAAAGCGGGCGAAATCACGCTCCAACACGACCGCACTAAAACGAGCGCCGGTCGTCGCGTGGGCCTTGCTGAGACTCCCGCGCTTGCAGCTTTGCTTACTGCCATGAAGTTGCAGGCGGGCGATAACCAGTATGTTTGGGGTGAAGGACCCTATCGCCGCGATCTGGCAGAGAGCGCACGCAAGAGGTTGATGCGCGATTTTGCAGCCCCGCTGTTTACGTGGCAGCATTTGCGTCGAACCTGCGGAACGTTCCTTTGCTGCGCGCCCAGCATCTACGGAGCGGCGTCAGCATGGTTGTCAGCCAAACGGCTGGGGCACAGCGTTCTGGTTTCGGAAAAACACTACGCGGGTGCGATTGGGGTGTCGCATTCCGCCAGGACGCTCGAAGCAGCCTTTGAAATCGAGGACAAAGTTGCCGTGCTCATCACACCGATCACCGGCCAAGTACCCCTTGTCCCGATTTCCGTTGCCGCCTAGCTTGACCTTGTAACGGCTGCATGCGCACCTGTCCTGAACACCGGAATGGTTCCGTCGCCCTGTACAAGAATGCCCGCACAAAGGACAGAGGAGCGGAGCCGTGCCCAAAGCCGATGTTTTTGATTCTGCAGCAAAGGTTGAGAGCGTTCGAGTTGCGGTCAACGACCTCTACGATGCCGCAATTGCCACCGTTCCGAACGTGCTCGAGAAAGTTACGGTTCCGAGGCTGAGGGACTCTCTGCGATCCAAGTATGTTGAGTGGGCAAACCATGTGGTCCGTTGTTACGGAAAAATTGCTCAACCAGAGAGAAACTTTAACGGAAAAAGTCCGGAAGCAATCGGTTCAGGTGTTTTGGGGTTCTTTAGGGACCACGATTTGGTCGGGCGCTTGCTGGCAACGTCGTTGCCCACATTTCGACACTTTGAAGACGGACCGCGCGCGACTGTTGCGGACTTGGGCGTCCTCCCGCCGGAACTTGTGCGGCCATGTGACTCACTCGGAATCCGGAGCGGGCTTATAGAGATTCCCGATTCCGGGGCTTTCGACATGCTGGAGATCATTGAGGGAAGGTTAGAGGTCAAGGCCAAGAACTTGGCTTGGGAGGATTTGGCCCAAGGCCTGCATACTATCTGGTTGCGATATCGGATTTTTGCTCTACGCCTGGTTAGCTGGGTCAATGCTCGCCTTTCTGAATTCGAAGATGCGGTTGTGCCTCGGGCACAAGTGAGCGCAGAGAAACCGGGCAAGCGAGGGGGACGAACGGTCAAAGTGCGCTTGGCTGGAGCCGTGCGCGACCGCGATCTAACCAATGAACCCGCCAACTTCTTCATTGGGTTGATAAGGCGCAAAACCTGCCGTACTACCTCTGCGATCAAACGCGACTTGGTGGAACAACTTCCCGAGTATGGCCCGTTTGTACGGAGTGTAAAACAACGCCATAATCTGAAGGGCCACAATCAATCGGATGCGATTCCCTATCATCTTCCGAAAGATGTAGTTCGGCGCATTTCAGTCGAGAAAGCGCCCAAAAACCGCCCGAAGAAGTAATCGACAAAATTGGCATTGAATGGCTCAGAAGCCGCTTAGGAAGCGGCTTCTGTTCGTTTTGATCCTTCGGCTCACACGAAAAATACAGCAATCGCATGCATCTCGCCCAGCGCCAACAATAAGCCCGCTGGCCGCACATGGCGGCCCAAGGAGGGGGTTATGAGGCTCAACGTGAATGATGCAAAGGCGATGCTGGCCGATTTGCCATCGGCGGCAACCACGCGCGAAGTCTGTGCCGTGCTTCGCGTGTGCTCGCGCACGGTAAGGCGCTGGTTGGTAACGGGCAAAATATCGGGAATGAAGACCTCACCCGGCAGAGGGGGTCGACTGTTGATTTCGAAGGCCAGTCTTGAGCGCCTTTTGGTCGGAGGTTGCACATGAGCGGCCATCCGATACGTCGAAAATTGGTTCCGGGGCGAACAAGTGACCCTGTCAACCCGGATATCGAGAGGGAAGCACGTCGAATCTTCAAAGATCCGCAGTACCGCGCGGCCAGCGAACACGTCATCTCTCAACTGAGCACAGGCCATTTCGCCGAAATTGCGCGTGCGGCGGACATGAAACTATGCGGTCGACGTCCAGCCGCAATCATTGTCAAGGACAACGCAGCGACGGGGTACTTTACGGCACGTTGTCACCAGCGGCTGTGCCCTTATTGCCAGGCACTGAACGCAGCGGAGCAGCGAATGCGGCTGTTGCCCGTTGTCGAGGAATTGTGGGCGGTCGACAAGCAACTGAGCGTTCTGACGGTTTCAATTCCCCTCGAGCATGGCGATTCGCCGCCCTTCGCGTTTCGGTTGTTGGACAACGCTCTCCACGTTTTTACCCGCTCAACACCGTTCAAATCTTGCGTCAGCGGTTGGGCGCGCGGCATGGAAGTGCCGCATGTGTCCGATGGGTTTTTCCCATTTGCTCGGTTCCTCGTTGAAGGTGAACTTTGGCAAGTCGCCGGCCTGCTTCATTGTTGGGCGGATAGTGTTCGGCTCGCAGGCGGGCCGGAACCAACGCCCCAGTCCGTTAACTGTGGTGAGTTATCCGTTGCTCCGTGCTCAATACTGCATCAGGTACTAGCTTGTCCCTTCAAACCCGAGGATTTGGCCACGGCTGATCTGGCGGCACTTCGTGATCTTCAACTCGGCATGCGCTGGCGTCACCCGATCGAGTTTTGCCTGTCATGGCGTCGATGTGCCGGCGAGCTGCACGAAGAAGCACAACGATCTGCGCAGCTGGAGGACGAGGCTGAGGGTGTTCGTCAAATCGGTTTCTATAAACTGATGCAGCAATCTCAGCGGCTGGACGCCAAGGCCATCCTCTTGTCGTTGAGGGAAATTCTTGAAGGGGACGACGATTTCCGCGAAGTCGTCGCCATGCTTCGAAGTGGCTCGAAAGCGGGTCTTCTATGACCGCCCGCCGCAAATCAAGGCTGACCGAGGATGAGCGGGAACTTGTTCGATCCGATGCAAACAGGATCGACAAGGACAAGAAACTCAAGCGCCTCGGCAAGCGCATCGCGATGGCGCTGAAAAGCGCAGGACACACGCGTGCCATCATTGATGATCGCCGCAACAAGTCGGTCGGTCCCGACGAAAAACCGCTCGTGAAGCGTCGCATTCGCCGTAATGCAAAGCAGACCTCGGCGGTGATGTTAAAGTGCTGCACAATCCCGGAGATTATCAAGACGCAGCACGGCTCTGTTCGGGCGGTCTACATGAACCAATGCAAGTGCACCCTATGTCCGCGTTGTGCCAAGCTGAAAGCGGCGGCAGCGCGGCGGCGGGCGATCTCGGTAGTCGATGAGCTGGCGAAGAAGGGCCATCGGTTTTCGCTCATCACTGTGACAGTTCCGCATACGAAACGGGATTCGCTTGAAACGGTTGCCGACGCCCTGCTGCTATGTTGTCGCGCGCTCACCAAGTCGGAAGAGTTCAAGAAATACGTCCGCCACTACGCACGTGGCGTGGAGACGACGAAAACCGCAAACGGTTACCATGTTCACGCACATTTTATCGTGGACGGCTTGTACTGGCCAAAGGAGGACCTAAAGGACCATTGGATCGAAATCGTCCGGCGAGCCTGTGGCCGCCGCGCCACGCGCAACGGGGTGGATGTCCGCGGCCTTAAGGACACAGGCAAGGGCATCATGGAGGCAATCGGCTACCCGTTCAAAGTTGCCGATTTGAAGAAGTTCTCCGCAGACGAGCTTGTTGAACTTTGGCGTGTGTTCAAAGGCCGCCACTTACAGCAGATGTGCAAGGCATGGGGCAAACGTGCGCGTGAAATTGAAGAAGCTGACGACGCCGGGGCAGAACAATTGGCTGTGGCCGAGGGCATCGAATACGTCCGGTTTTCGAAGGTGCTCAAGGATGTACGCAATCGCGACGACGGTGCTATCGAAATCGCACGGCAGATTCATGATTATCTGATGTCGGAAGGTCCGCAGGCTACCGCCGAAGCGTTGGCAGCATACTTGAGCAAGCCCAAAACATTGCCCAAAGCGTTGCGGCACTCGCCTTCGTCTCGATTCACGTGACGACTTTTGTCTGCGCGTTCACCCTCGGCGTGGTCTTGTCGAGCAACCGCAGTACACCCGGAGCATCCAGTGTGGCTGGCAGAGATGGACTTGCGCGGGAATTGGCCAGAGCGCCGACAGTCAACCTAACTGGCGGCGGAAATGCTGCAGTAGCGTAATGAGTCCAACGTGATGTCGAAAATGTCTTTCGACAACGACCAAACAACTCATGCGGACGAAATCTGCACAAAACACCGCACGCTATCCAGTCACGACTGACTCCCCGTCCTTCCCTACGAGTAAGTGATCGTGCCTGTAACGATAAGCATGCCGGCACTAGAGCCGACTGTAAATCTCGACAGCTTGACGTCCACATTAGTTCCTGGCACCCGCAAGGGTACTTCGACGATGTAGACCTGAAACATCGTCAAGAGTGCATTGACCCACGCCTTGAACGCGATTTCTGATATGAAGTTTAGAATTGCATTCACAAGATCCTCGACCATTTCAGGAAGACCATAGACCTCAAGTCCTGGAAATCTGTCTACGTGCAATGAAAGCTTGAGGCACCGATTGTCGTCCCACGAGCTAGTGGAGACCTTGAGTTCGACCTTCAGCGGACCCCGCAGCCCAATCCCTGGATTCCAAGTCGCACAGTGGGAGTCGCCGCAAGGGTCGCGTAAGCATGCCTCCAGATTCAATTGCCCACCCGCCGCAACGTCACATCCCATAAAAGGTGTCGTGCCATTGAGTCCGCCATTGGCGTTTCTGAGGCTGAACCAATAACAGCCTCGACCGCGTGCATAGCCAACGCCGATGTCGACTCCATCCCACGGTGAACACTCGCTAACATCAACCTTGAGCCATTCCTTCGCCAGAACATCAAAGACATTGCCGCTGATGCCAACCGCGAGATCCGCTGTCGCTGCTAACGGGTCGGGCTTCCTCGTGCCAGCCCTGCCGGTGCTGAGGGCCGTGAACTTGTCGTTGAGTCGGGCAACGCCCGGAAGTTTCTGCCGGAAGTATTCGACGCGCTTTTTGTCTTCTTTCGGCGCGTTCGAGAGGATTTCGCTGACTTGCCGCTCAGACAATCCCTCGAATACGGACCTCATCTCCGTCCGATAGATTTCGATGGCTTTGGCGGCAAGTTGCGTCGGATGCACGTTCGCAGAAAGGGCAATCGCATCATCCGTGACAATCAGTTCGCGCGGCGCGATCTTGATCCCGGAAATCACATTCAGGGGCGGAAGTCTAAGCTTGAGTGCTAATTTCTTTGCCAAGTCCGTAAGGGCGACGTTGGCTCCCATCGTGAAAGCATCACGTACGAGCACGCGAAGCTTTTTCAGGTCCGCTTCACAGGTTTGATTGGGTCTTCCCCATACCGGGTTTGCGGCATCCGGTGTGAAGGGATCATTGTTCGGGGTAATCGTGATTTCCCAGTCGTGCAGCGTAAGCTCGTCCTCGCCGGCAACATTCCTCTTCACCATGACAAAACACTGGGCGGAAATGCTGTAATCAAAGTCAATCTGATGCTCAGGGGCAGGGGAAGTATTGCCAGGATTGTCCAGCTTCGGAAAGTTCACCTGCAGCACGATGCTTGGAATGTCGATTCGAACATTTGGCGGCATTTTGCTTGTTGCCTTGGGAGAGTTGCCTTTGGTGGCTTTCCACCAAGCCCTGAAGCGCGTGTTGGAAGCGGCAACTTGCTTGAGGTCAATCGCAATTGGCTCTCGGCCTTGTGCGTGCGCCACTTTGGCCCAGAAGCGAATGCGGCGTTTGATTCCATGATCGTCGAACTCCAAGGCATAAACCGGCTGGTCCGGTTGCTTGCTCCTGCTTCGATCGTAGAAATCAGAATTCTTGTCATAATGTTTGCGAAGAAATGCATTGAGTGATGCTTCAGACAGTGAAACCAAAATGTCCGCTGGCTGCGAATAGCCCGCATTCGCTGTCTGAGCGACGTCGCGGAGTATTGCTGAGGGGCTACTGGTCACCTGAACGTCTCCTTTGGCGTGCTTAAGGGTGGCTGTCATCCGGAAGGGAGTAGGATAGGAGCACGATAATGCGGCGTTTAGGGTTATCCAAAACGGAGCACAATAGGTCGAGGTCGACCCTACTTTTCTAGCTCTAAGGCCTTCCTAAGTGACTTTCTTGATTCCTTACTACTGTCAAAAGTAATCACGCGCTTGAACTGCGCTTCTTTGTCTAAGTCCTTCTCAAAATACATAAAGACGGCCTTTATTTGTGGACACTGTTCAACAAACTCCTCGATGTCCTTCGCGGAGGGCGGCTGAGCTCCGATCAACGTAACCTCTTCTAATTTCTTAACTTTCGTCAATGCTTTTAAGCATTCGGAAGCAAGACATTCTTCGGATAAAGACACTACTATGCTTTGCAGATTTTTGCATTCGGCCAATGCCGATAATGCCTCCGAGGACTTTATGCAAACCGTCAAGTGCTCTAACTTCGATGCATTGACAACGAGTTTATCTAGCGACGCTTTAGCCAACGAGGTACTACCGCTGGTAATGATCAATCCTTTGAGGTTACTTTCGCCCGGAACGATAGACAGCAGCGCACTTTCGGTGGTTGGCAATCCAGTTAGTGCAAAAACTTCAATCTCCTTATGCAGTAAAACAGCTTTCGATAACTCCGTACTGTCTAAATGCTTTAGGCCCGCAAGATGGATATGCTTGACGTTTTGACATTGGGCCAGTCTTTTCACTCCGTCAAGATCAATGTCAACGTGGTAGAGTGACACGGAGTTCAGCGATGGTATGGCAGTCAGTGTACCTATATCTGTTGCTTGAATTGCATAATCGTGAATGGCCAAGCTCTCCAGATTGCGGGTTTTGAGGAGTTCAAAGGTGGCCGATTTGACTGGTTCTAAGCCAAACAATTCGAGCTGCTTGACGGTGGTTAGGGATACTATTCGCTCAAATTCAGATGAAGTTGACTTCACTGTTATCGTAAGTTGGTTTAAAGTAGAGCATTTCTTAAGATTGTCCCTAATCGTGGACGTAACGTTGCACCCTAATAGCACGTGAGTCGTGCCTTCGGGTATTTGTTTTGATTCATTCTCGGATCGGATCACATATTCTTGGACAACCACTTGACCACTCAGCAGGGGGCGGATCAGTAAATACAATGCCACCGCAGACCCTGTTAGCAAAAGGATAGAGACATTTCGGATCGTGAAGACTGGAAGATGCATCTGCGCTCCTCATTTTTGTGGGGGAACGATCGGAGTGGAAGAGTTCACTTCTGTACTATCGGCCTTCTCACCCTTCTCCCATTTGGTCTTGGATCCAACTTCTCCCATTTTCTTAGTATCGTCGCGACCAGGTGGATTGATTGTGCAGATCCAGACATATGCTAGGTATTCCCAAGAGTCGGTAGCAATTTCATACAATTTACCTTCAACCGAGTACAGGAGTGCATATTCTGTCCAACTTGCGTGGTACTGCTTCCCGGCGACCCCAGTAATGAAACGCCGGATCAAGTAAGATCGATACACATTGAATGTTCCAGTTCGTGTCCGTTCATACTTACGCCAATAAGTGACCTTCTGCGAGGACGCACAAAGAGTGTCCGTTCTTTCACCATAAATGTATCCATCTTCCAAAAAGGTCCACGGTGCTTCCGGCAGTTTTGGAGCAAAATACACGGTGATTCCCATCGAAGTGACGGTGTCCCTTACGCCCGCAACAGGTGGCGTGTCGTTCGAAGGAGTACCTTTAGGAAGTTGGGTTTCTTTGATGTCGGCACGATACTCACCTTCAGGCTTGTCCGTCGCGAGTCCGACAGGATCAGACGACTGGAGCGGTGCCGAATCACAATAGTCTTGCAAATTCCACCATGGTGACGCCGCAGGGTCAGGCGTCGTCCATCTGCCCAAGTGCGGGCTGTAAATTCGATTCCAGCAGTAGTAGCTGCCCAGTTCGCTAGTTCCGGGTTGTTCGCCATAGATGCCAAGACCGGCTCCGGGGTTCACGTAGACGCCCACCATCGGCGCGTCGTAGCGGTAACCCATCCAGAGATAGCGCGAGCCGCCGTCCTTGTTGCTCTTGTTTCCGAGGTCGCTGGGCGATGCCAGCGCACCCGTATCGCCTGAGACGCCTGGCGCGCACAGGATTCGGTACTGCATGCCCGCCGTAATGATGGCACTCAAGTCAGCGTTGACACTCACCGTGCCGCCACCGTTTGTCGTAATCGCGTACATCGCGGGCTTGGTAATATCCGGTATCAGGATACAGCCCGACTGGAAGTACACGAACGTCGCTTGATCATCCACAAGATCAGTCACGCCGTTTGTGCAGACCGCGTCCTCCGACCAGGTGCCGCTGTAGGACCAGCGGTCGTTGCCGCTGCTGAAGGTCGGGTAGGGCTGGTCGCAGATCATGTAGGTGTCGCCGGTGGTGACGCCTGAGGTCTTGTTGCCGGTAACCTCGACCCACGTGTCGCCAATGGCGACCACCGGGAACCAGCCGGTATAGGTGCCTCCCGCCGCAGTGATGTCGGCGCACAGCCAGTGGCCGATGTCCGATGCATCAAGTTGCGCGGCAAGTTCATCGTAGAAGCGCGTCCGCCCCGCGGTCGGCGTATTGTAAGTCGGCGCCTGGGTCCAGGTTCCCGCCGCGCGATACTCATTAGCGTCCACGAGGTCGAGCACGACGAACCCCTGCACCTGTGCGTTGAGCGCATTATACACATCCGCGGAGGGGTCCATGACGAAGATCTGACTGGTGTTGTTGTCAATGATGCGGCCTGTCGCCACGCGGTTAGACGCGGCGGCGGGACGGCACACACTGATTTCGCGGCCCAGGAGGGCGTCGGCGGTCAGAGTAACGCTAGTTCCAATCACGGTGTAGGTTCCGTCATTAGTCACGCCCGTGATGCGGTCATCGGTCATGTCGTACAGGATCGGCACGTTGGCCGTCTTGCCGAATTCATCGTAGATGTATTCGTGGGTGCGCAGTGCGGTAGCATCCAGCGTGCCGGCGAGGCTGCCGCTGATGGTTTCGCAGCGGTAGAGATAGGTCGGACTGATCGTGTTGGTGTCATAGGCCTCGATCACAATGCTGTTGCCGGCGAGGCTGCCGCCTCTGACGGTGGCCGCCGTGGCGGGATGCACCGCGTTGCCCGATCTGGAAACCGCTGCTCCCTGGCCAAGAATGGTGTCGATGGTGGACATCACGGTGCCGGTGGAGCCGTCCAGCGTGGCATCGCCCGCTGTGAACGTTCCTGTTGAGTTGCAGTTGCAACTTTCGCAGACGGGGAAGTCCGTGGTGACGACGTTGGCATAGTTGTGCTCGCTGGCTTCGTACCAGATTTCTTCAACTTTGCGGCGGCCCTGGTTGTCGTAGCCGTAGCGACGTTCAGGAATTGAGAAATCTGATTCGTCGTCGGTCAGTATCAACTGGCCCTTGTAGTCGTAAGCGTGATAGAGGCCAGTTGACGGGTCATGGGTCATCTGCTCGGCGGCGTCATAGGTAAAGCTGTCGCCGTCGATGCTGGTGTAAACGTTCATCAAGCGGGCGTTGATTTCGGCCTGGGTGCCGCTGCCGCCGACGGTGAAGTTGGTGTCCTTGATTGGGTTGGCCTGGTCGTCCTCCTCGGCGACGCCGTCTGAACCCGTGCGGTTGCCGCGAGTGTCGAGGTTGTAAGTGCGCTTGGAACCGAAGGCCGTTGGATCAGTGCCGCCCGCGTAGGTGTCAAGATTACCGCTGTACATGTCGGTGCCCGTGAACACCGTGGTCAGGCGATAAGCGTCATCGTAGCGATAGACCGAGCCCACGGCGCCCTGGTGGTTGACGCGCTCGGCGGTGACGTTGCCGACCTTGTCGTAACGGCGCTCGGTCGAGAACAGGATTTCCGTGTTGCTGCCATTGAGCCGCACGTGCTCAACTTTTTCGCAGAAGCTCGAGAAGCCGCCACAGCCGCAGCCAGAGGATTCGTATTCGTAATTGGTGCGCATGGTGTGGCTGCTGTCGCCACAGTTGAACGTGCGCATGACCAAGCGATGAGGCCCGGCGTACACGTAGGCCGCGAGCTGCTCGTCGTTGGTGTCGTCGGTGGTGGCCATGAGCCGGTTGAGCGCATCAGGTTGGTTGCGGATGACGCGGCCGGAGGCGTAAATCAGAGCCGTGTTGAAGCCGGAGCCGTCGAACTCGCAGCCGGTGGTGTAGGTGCCGAGCACCGCGCCGTCGCTCTTGCAGATGGTTTGAGTCAGGCGTTCGGGCTGGGAGAGGGTGTTGTACTGCCAGCTCGAGGCCGAGATGAGCTTGCTGCCATCATAGTTGGAGCATGATTGCAGACGACCGAGGCCGTCGAACTGGTAGGACTCGTAGGTCGCGCCTTTGACGGTTGAACCCCGGCTAATGTTGCGATAGGCAATCAGGTTGCGGTTGTCGTAAGTGTCCGTGACAGCGGTGCCTAAGGGATCTGTCCAGCCAAGACGGTTGGAGTTGGCGTCATAACTGAAAGTCCAGATGTCGCCGTCTGCGCGCCGCAGAAGGGTCATGCGACCACGCTCGTCGTATTGATAGGTGGTGTCTTGCGGGTTGGTCGGCGTGGTGTCGTCGCCGGTTTCCCAAATCGTGCGCATGACGACGCGGCTGTCATCGTCATAGTTGTTATCGGTGATGATCCAGGTGGAGTCTGTGCCGCTGGGTTTGCGGGTGGTGCGGACGGAGCGCGACAACAGGTCGTAGATCATGTCCGTCGTGGTGCCGTCAGCGTCGGTGGTTTGCGTGACGCGGCCCCAACCGTCGTACTTCCAGTCGATTTCGGTGTCCTTCGTGGAAGCGTTATAGCGTCGGTCCTGGAACTTCAGGCGGCGGTTGAGGTAGTCGTAAGAGCTGGACTCATGGCTGACTTCGCAAACGCCGTTCTTGTAATTGATTTCGCGGTATGTGGACTTCGTGGCCGCTCCCCCGGCGTTGTATTCGAAGTGGACTTCGTTACCGACTGCATCGCGCGTATAAAGCGTTCGACTCGCCGCGTCATAGAAGCGATAGAAGGACGCTCCGTTGTCGCCAGTGCTCTTGCTGACACGGCTATTCTTGTCGAACAAGGTAATGCTGTCCGAGTAGCCGTCGCCAGCGGGCACACCTGCGTAGTTATTGAACAGGCGGCGCGACTTGTAGGCGCGGTCAATCTCGTCAAAGAAGCCTTCCGAGCATGCTAGCAGTGTGCCACCGACGGCGCCTGCGTAAGCTTCGGACTTGATGACGTTGCTGTTTGCGTCGTAATAGCTTTTGCGCTCGTTGCCCGCAGGGTCCTTGACGATCGTGGTGCGATCAAAACCGTCGTAGGAGTACTCGGTCTGGTTATCCAGCGCGTCACGGGAGAATTTCAGGTTGCCGTTATGGTCATAGTCGGACTCAAACACAGCGCGCACGTCGGAGTATTCGCCCGCGATGCTCTGGAAAATCATGTCGCGCTCGTCATAGACCGTCGCCGAACGATTGCCGAGCGGCGAAATGCCTTGCACGACGTTGTAGTTGGCATCGTAAATTGTCTGGCTGGTGAGGCGAGTGACGGTGCTGCCCGCGACAGCATCCAGGGTGCGCTCCGTTGGATAGTTCAGGAGGTTGTAAACGGTGTTGGCTTCAACCCAAGTCGCTGCCATCGGCGAAGATGACTTGCTGAAGCTTGTTGGATCGAGGACATCGGATGGTGCTGACGGTTCGCTGCCAGCATCGTTGACATATTCGCGGAAGGCGTGCGTCACATTGCCGTTGGCGTCAAAGTAACGATAAACGTCAAGCTTGTCGCTGCCTCCGATTCGCAGCTTGGGGCCGGTAGTGTGCCACGTCTGGTCGAGTTCGTTCACCTCGTAGACAGTCTTAAAGTCATCCTTGGTAGCGCCAGATTCAAAGGCGCGGGCGGGCCACGTGGCAATCATGCTGCCGACGTTGTTGTAGTCGAACTCGCTGGTGAGGTCGAGAGCACCGTAAGCATTTACGACTTGGTACAGGAAGCCGTCGCGCGCGCCGGCATCATAATATTTGAAATGCGTGACGTTGCCCTCACCGTCCACCGTGCCGACCGGCTGACCGTACTGGTTGTATGTCGTGCGGGTGACGATGCTCTGGGTGCTGGGCTGGCCCGCGTCAATGTTTGGCGACGTGACCTTGACCAAGTTGCCCGCGTACTTGTCCGTCTGAAGCGCGGTGTCTTCGTAGTCGTAGGTGTAGGTCGTCGTGTAGTTGCGGGGGTTCTTGACTGTCTTGACGAACTGATAGCGGGGTTCATAGGTGTAGGTCGTGACGATGTCTGATTCGCTGCCCAAGCCTTCGTCGGAACGCGTGACGGTGAGGACGTTGCCCGCGGCCAGTGGATCTGATGACTGGTCGAAGACATTGTAGGTGCTTGCGCCCCAGCCGTCGCCCGACAGGCTGAATGCGGGATCAACCGTAATCGTTGTGCTGGTGTTCGAAACGATCAGGTAATACATGCGGTTGGAAGCCGGGCCCATTCGCAACGTCATGCCCACGAACGCATTGGTGGTCCACCCAGCTCCGGTCTTGGTCAGGACGTTTGCGCTGCACGAAGTGGCCGTGCCGTTGGTCTGCGACGTGCCGTTAGGATAGGCGTAAGTTACTTTGTTGCCGCGCGGATAGAGGACGCTGGTGATCTCGTTGTCCCCGTTGTACGTGAACGTCGTGTCGAATGACGTTGGATCACTGGCGCGAACTTTTGTTCCGGCGCCTGTCTTGACGGAATGATCAATCGGGTCGTCTGTGTCCACCGTCCAGAAGTCGGTGAACCGCTTCACTGCCGTTGCGCGGCCAGTTCCGTCAATCGTGTAATCGGTGCGCAAGCCACGGCGGTCAACGATGCGAATCAATGTGCCGCTCTCGTAGCGGATGTAGATCCACTGGTCCGGTTCGCCCAACCGTTGATTGACGACCTTCCCGCTTTCGTACTGGTTTTCCAGATAGGCTGTCGGATTGCCGCTCTGGGCAAATTCGCGTGGATTGATGCATGCGGTCATGCGGTGCGAAGAGTCATAACGATAGCCGTAGGTGATGCGCGGCAGCGGCGAGCCGTCATAGCGTGGCGTGGTGGGCGCCTTCTGCTCGCGCAGGTCGCCGTAGCTGTCGTAATCATACTCAACTTCGCGGGGCAAGCCCGTGTCCCACACCTTGTCCTGGACGCGGTCCACGCGGCCGTGCGTGTGATAGATGACGTTGTAGGTCTTTGCGCGGTCGTCGGTGATGGTTGTTAGCTGGCCGGCATAGTTATACGCGCAGGTGGATGTGTTCCCGTTGCGGTCGATACACTTCCACAAGCGACCTTGGGCGTTGAAAACGCACCGAAAGCCATGGCGGTCGGTCAACGTTATCGTCGAATAGGTGGTATCGCGTGTTGCCTTTACGTATACGCCGGCTGGGGCATCGAATTGATTGCCAGAGAATGTCTCCTTCCGGCCATCGGGCGTGTACCAGTGAATATTATCAGGATCACCGCCCGGTCCACCGCCGCCTTCCTCGAAGACTACTCGCTGGTAATAGTGGCCAACCCATTTTTGCCCGAGCGGACCATTGTACGTGATGTCGCTGCGGTAGAAGCGCGACCAGGAAATGCCCATCATGCGGCCACGAGTCGCGATGTCGGTTTCGCTCTTGAAGAAAGCGCCGTTCTTGAGGAACACATTGACGCCGCCGATGGCGGGATTTCGGTTGGGTTCCGCATTGGTCGTGGTCGGCAGAATGTTGGTCGGGTATTCGACCACGACAATGCCTACCGGATCTGTGCCCGAAGCCCTATCTACTGTGAAAGTTCTGGGACCACACTCAGCAAGCTGGTCAACACTGACGTAAGCATAAATCGATGAGTCGTTGTTCTTTGTAAAGCTGACGGTTGCGATGTTTGCCCCGAAACTTACTCCATCGATAGTTCCGGAAAAAGCAGCGCTACTCGTGATGGCAACTTGCACATTTGTGTCACCCTGCTTAAGGAGGGTGGTGGTCTTCGCGACGCTTGCCCCTGCGCCTTCAACATAGAAACGACGTGAGACCCAATCAGAATAACGACCATTGACGTTTCCAACGCGTGCATAGACGGTGTATTCGCCGGTTGAGAATAGCTCCTCGCCGTCATTGCTGGTCTGCTCGATGTTGCACAGCGCGTAGCTTGTACTCAGGTTGTCGCTGACGCCGTCAAAGATGCTGTTGGCCCCCTGGCCGAGGTTGTTGCCGGGATCAACGGTGGTTACGGGTGAGCCGTCAACCTGCACGGTGCGACTTGCATAAAACTCAAACGTTGCCGTGTCGATGTTGCCGCCGCCGTTGGTGGTGAAGCTGCAACGGATCTTGAATACGCCGGCGGTGTTGGCGTTCTCGGCAATTGCCCCGCCGGTAGTCACGAAAGCGACCGTGGGACGGTCCTCGTTGGCGGCGCCATTGATGGTGAAGGTTTCCGTGTCGGATTCGTCGAACGTGGAAATCGTCCAGACGTCATTGCGCGTAACGGTGACCGTGCGCGCGCCGGTGCTGGCACCCGACGCGATGGTGAAGTCGGTCAGCGCCAATGTTGGACTCAGGAAGATCGTGTCATTGACCGTGACGTTGGTTCCCGAGATGGTCAGCGTTGCCGACCCGTCCCAATGCGTACCTTTGCCCACTACTGTCACCGCGGCGGTTGTGTTCTGCGCGCCACTGTTCGGGGCGAGCAGGCTGATCGAGGCGGCTGCATTTGGGGTTGTCACGCTAACTTGATTGGAGCGTATGCGATTGGAAGGAGCGTCTTCGCTGCTATCGTCGATAGCGACGTAATAATAGTACTTCGTGTTGTTCACCAAGCTTGCGGCATTCTGCGCGACTGTCGAACCGGACAGAAGCGAACCGTTGACCCGTACGAAGAACGAGTACAGATCGTCCACAGACCCTGCAGAAGTTTGATTTCCGCTGACTTTGACGTAGTCAGAGGATACGTCCGTAACCGTAAGTTTGGTTGTACTGGTGAATCTGGGATAGAACTGATCATTGACCGCAACAAAACTCGTGAAACTTGCACCCGTGTTGGTGAAGGTTGTCTTGTTCGTGCCGCCGTCATAGGTGACGCTGGTCCACTTTCCGCCGTCAACGATTCGGGATTGGTAGACGTTATATCCGAGCGTGCTGATGTCCGCCTGGTCATCGCGCGTCCATTCAACGCGGTTGACGCCGTTAGGTGACGTGGCTGAGTTGTATCCGGTGGAAACTTTCACATCGAGGACTGGCAGCGTAATCCAGACGACGTTGCCATCGCCGCCACCGGAACCATCGTACGTCTCACCGGCGCGCACGCCGCCGCACGCAAGCATCGTCAATATCCTAATCCCGCTGTCCGTCGTCGCTTCGACGTTGTACTGACTACCCTGAGTCAACGAGTAGTCGAACTGGATGCCGCGCATGATTGTTGTGCTCTGGATCTCGGTGCATTTCCAATAAATGTGACGGGTCGAAATGCCGTCTTTGAACGTGTTGTAGTTGAACTGCACCAGGCGCGCGTCATTTTCGAATACTACGCCCACCTTGGAAAAGACGCACCCGACGCAATCCACCAAAACAACATCACTTGGATAGCCGCCATTGAAGGTCAGTGTGGAGACGCCGCCCGTGTTCACGTCAAAGGTTGAATTTTGGGCCTGAAATACACGACTGATCGTCAAATTGATGCCCGTGCTGGCTTTCTGCAACCGGAAGGTTGAATCAAATACCTTAAGCGTCTCATCGCAGTCGGCGCTGTTTGTGACGGTGAAAAGGCTGCCGCCATTGACCTCAAGCGTACCGTCCACCTCTAGGTCGTATGTCGAGACGGCCTGTCCCTGCGTAACGAGGGATCCACCGGCCTCGACGCGCAGCAGCGGGTTGTTCGCCGTCGCGGTTACCGATCCTGAACAATTCCACTGACCCAACACGTAAATTTCGCCATCTGTGCTGGTTCCAAAGTCGAACGCCACCGCTCCCGACGTCTCGGTCCACGGAATGTCGGCGTCGTCTCCGCTGTCGCCAGCAAAGTCGGTGTTGGTGACCGATTTACTGCTGAGTCCTTGTTGTACGTAAGCCCGTTCTTCGCGCAGATCAAGGCCCGACATGTCCGCACCGGTGAAGTGGACGACGCGAGCACACTTGTTGGGTGAACCGCCGGCTCTGTTCAGATATAGGACCAGCGTATCTCCGACCTTGGCGTCACTCGTCATCTGGAAAGTAAAATCGCCACTGCCATTGGTATCGCTGCTGCCCGTCTTTGTGGCTGCGGCCCCATTGATGCGAACCAGGATTTCTTCACCGGACCCCGGGTTCCCGCCGCCCACCGTCGTCAGCCTTCCGCTAAGGTTGTATTTCCGTGTCAAAACGAAGTTGTAGTTGGACGAATAACTGGCGGATTGTTCGAAACGGTCGTTGGCTTTGACGCGCCAATACCATGTTGTGTTGGTCAGGGTGCCCAACGCATTGGGATAGGTGTGCGGCAGTGTCAACCGGACCCGGTAATTACCGGAACTGGGAGCGGGAATGCCATCCAGAGGTGCGGTCAGCCAAGTTGTTCCTCCATCGGTCGAATAATCGAAGGAACCTCCGGTGCCCAAGGATACGGCGGTGTCGATAGTTCGCAAGTTTCCAGAGTTGAAGTTTGTCGTGGTATCGACCTGCACGTAATAGTGAAGCGGGTCCTCTTCTGGATCAGTATTGAACGCCCGGTCCCATTGCAGTTGGGGTGTTGCGTCGCCAATGGTGCCGCCACCAGTTGGCGAGCCACCACTGACGGTCCCGGGTGCCGTATTCATTCGGAACGTTACATATCGCCACGGACCCACGCGATCATCTTGGTTCCAAAGACGAATGCGGGCGTAGTACACCACACCATCGTCGAGACTCAAAACGCTTCCGCCGGTCGCCGGGTATTGGGCATACGCATTAGTCGTTTCGGCGGTTTTGCTGCCATCCCATCTAAAAGTACCGGCACCAAATGCGGGATTGGTTGAAACATCGATCTCATACGAAGCCTGCGTATCGCCGGTGAAATCGCTCGCGAACGTCCAAACGAAATAAGGCCGGTTCGCAATGACGTGCAGATTTTCCGCATCGGTTGTGCTTGTTTCTTTGACGTCCCATGTGGATGCGCTTGCCGGGCTGCCACCGATCAGAGAATTGAAGTAAGGCGCAGTTAGAAATGGAGTGAAGTCAACATTGAGGGTGACGGCTTCGCCTGTTCCTGGTCCGGCGTAGCTTGGGCCCGAGCTGTCATTCCAATAACAGTAAGTTGCGTCTGCATCAGCTGTATCGTAGCCGTCCGAAACACCCCAGGGATAGTTGCCGGCGAAGGTGCAGTGCTTGGCAACGATCTTTGCATTTTGTGTCCGAACATCGAAAATCCCGCCTTCATTGGTGGCTGCGGTTCCGCCGTTAGCTGTGAATGAACATTCGTCAAAGGTGTATTGGCACGTGTTGGTGGCTGCGCTAATTACATGCACACCGTAATCTGTGCAAGAATCGATGTTGGTGCGGCGCACGGTCATTGTCGAATAGCTGCTTAGGTCCTGACACCACAATCCTCGTGCCGTTCCGCTACCATCCTTGGGCACGGCTAATATAGTGCAGTCGTCGATCGATACCGAGCAAGGCGAAGTTTGCTGGTTGCTCTGCACCTGAACGTCAATTCCAGTGCCGGAAGAGTTAGACGACGTGGCTACGTTGCACGTGATGAAGCTGCGCTTGGCTGTCAGCGTACGAATGGGGTTGTAGTTGCTGCTCTGGGTGAACGCGATGGCGCGGTTGTAGCCCTGAATAGTGGTGCGCTCTATCAAGGCAACACCTTTGCCTTGTGTGGATTTAAGATTGATAGCGGTATTGCCGGGCGTGGTGGCGGAGCCAGAGATTCTACAGTCTCGAACGGTGACCTTGCTGGTGAGCGCGGAAGATTCCGTTCCGACGTCAATGCAATCGGTAACCGCTCCCTTGAGCAGACAGTTGCTGAGTATCAGTCGCCCGTAGTCAAGCGTTACACAGGCGGTACTGCAGTTGTCGGATGAGTTTGAGTCGCCGATCGTGGCGCCGTCCAGAGTCGTGGTGTAGCCGGCATCCTCATCAGATGTATCGATAAACGTGCGGACGCGGATGCCCGTGTCGCACTTCTTGACGATCAAGCCAGGGAAGCGCCAAGTTGTCTGATAGCCCGTGACTGGCACGTAGGAAGTGCCCTTGTTCAGATCAATGCCCATGCTTGCGTTGCGGACTTCGAGGTAAGCGAACGGCCCGACGTCGCCGAAGAGGTTGGCCTTGGTTGTGCTGTCGTCTACGAGACCATCCCAGTCCGTGTATCCAGAGCCGGAGATCGCCTGGAATTTCGGTTGCGACTCGGTTGTGCCCCACACGGATCCATTGACCGCCTGAACTTTGGAGCCCGAGGCGCATTTGAATGTCCAGTCATCGTCGAATCGCCAGTGCGAAGTGTTGCTGCTGTCGCCGGCCTGACACGTGCCATCGAGCCTGGCTTCTGGCGAAGCCGGAGTAGTGACGTCGGGGAATCGAATAGTTACTGCTGTCGATGCCACAGCGTCGAGGAAAAGTACGTACGTCGTGGAGCTAACGTCGAAGGGCAGAATGAGATTGCCTTCCTTCAGGACGTTGATGCCATTGCCCTTCAGGTGAATTGCGGATGTGGTGCATCCCGTAAACGTGAGGTTCTCCAAGGTTGGAACATAGGAGGCGCTGTTCTCTACAACGATAGCTCCATCTTTGCTGTCCCCACCTCCGGCGGTAAACGCGCATTTCTTCAGTGCCGATTGTTTTGTTTGACCCGCTTCAAATACCAGCGCGCCCCATCCGTTTGAAGCCGTGAGCTCGGTGAAGGTCGTCGTTGCGGTGGTGTTTGAAAACGTAATGCTGCCGTACGGGTCGATGCGAATGTTTCCTGTGTCATGCACTTTGAATGTGATGGCACCGCTGGCCGCCTTGATGACCAGATTGCCATCGTCCCCGGAGCCATTGCCGATTTGCAGATCGCAGTCCTCATTCCATTGGACAATGACTGCGCCGCCTGTGCTGTCGATGGTCAGCGTCTTGCCGGCGCGTACTTTGATCGTGCCGCCACTTGCGCCCGCTGGGTCCAAGGTAATCGGCGAGTCAAGATACGTCCAAGTCGTGTCTGTCGTGATGTCGCCCGAAACAGTCAGCGCGGACAGCGAGTTGGCGAAGAGAACGGCGAGTGCGACTAGCAGGAAGCGTTGCATGGATTGGATCCCAAGGTTTTGTCGTTTGTGGTCGTTGTTTGAGCAGCGTTTCAATCTATCTCATGCGGCGACGGGGCCGCTTCGCCCGGCGGTCGCCAGCGGTGCGGCGCAGGTTGAGCCGTTGGTGCCGCGACACAACTTCTCCAGCGCAGGTGGTTGCCTTTTTCATTGCGGTTCTCTTTGGTTGGACTGCCCGTTCCGGCGACGAAAAGTGTCGCAGCATCCCGGATGTTGTGTCAGGTGGTGAAAGACCTATACCCCATCAATCGGGGGCGAGCAAAAAACATCTAAACATTTATTCAGCCATGTTTTTGTCATTGCTGACGTGCGCTGCATTCGAAACATCACTTCGTAATGTGACTTGAAACCGGCTTCCAGACTTCATTCCACGGCTACCGTTGATTTCCGACAGTCCTTTTTCCTGTAGCATGAATGTCGCTAGTTGGTCCTAACTTGCTGCGACGGGTCTGTTTTCCGTCGAACAATT
>JADLAK010000025.1 GCA_020848275.1 Planctomycetota bacterium | reverse complement strand
GGGTCGGTCTCCTTTGGGCTTAAAGCCCGTTGCGCTTCGAGCGCGTTCCTTGGGAGCACAATAGTGCATCCCGTCGGGAGACCGGCCCACTCATCCCATCTCTGATCGCACTAATCCCGCAGCCCGGTCCATCAGGACCGGGTTTGGGTACTCGCCGCAAACTGGAAACCCCCGCGCTAACGCATCGGCATCTACATAAGTATACCGAGTGTGGGGTTTCAGGCGCGTAGCGCCGTCATTTGTTTAGCCACCACCGCCAGGTGGTGGAATCCGTCGGAACATTAGTTCAAAGGCGCGTAGCGCCGACACAGGGAATTTTGGTGTCGCCGCGATGCGGCTTGGAATCCTATCCCTTCCAAACCCCCCAGCTTCGCTGGGGCTAAAAAGATTTCGGCGCTACGCGCCTATATCCGCTCTGCCCGCACGCCCGAATGCGTTTCCTCGACTTGTGTAGATACCAATGCGCTAACGCGCGGGGCTGTAACGGCACTATGTGCGGGGCACGCCGCCCGACTTCGCCAAGGCTTCGTCGGGGAACCCGCGTGTCCCTACGAAAAAACGACGAGGGGCACGCCGCGCGCGTGCCCCTCGGATAAAACCCAGCGAAAACTACTTCGTCAGGTTGGTTTCCCACAGCTCAGACACGGTTTCCACGCCTTCGCCGGTGGTGGAAGCCTTGACGCAGACACCCTTGACCATCCAACTGCTGCTCTTGTAGCCGCCCGACTCGTAGTCGTAGCGCATGGCCTTGACCTTGCCCCAGGCCTTGCACTCAACTTCTTCCTCGGTGCCCTTGGGCGCTTCGACGGCGGGCGAGTCCTTGGGAGCCTCGTAGGAAACCAGCGGAATCTTCTGGTCTTCCATCTTGTAGGTCTCCTTCATGTCCTTGTCGTAGGCGTACATGGTGTAGGTCGCCTCTTTGTCGGTGACGTCGGTGATCTCAAACTTCATGTACGAGACCATCTCCATGGGCTTGGTGGTGGTCGTCTTGGTCGTCCAGTAGTTGCCCTTTTTCTTGTAGGGCGTCATCCACTCATCGGCCGCGTTGCTGCTGGAGCTCGAGCTGGAGGTGCTGCTGCCGCCCGAGGTGCTGGTGGCATTGGTGAGTTCGCCGTCCTTGGTGAAGTTGGTTTCCCAGAGCTCCATCGACATCTCGGAGCCGCCGCCGGTGTTGGTCATCTTGACCATGCAGCCCTTGACCATCCAGGTAGTGGACTTGCTCTCGCCGTAGGTGGCCTCGATCTTGGTGGCCTTGACCTTGCCCCAGGCCTTGCACTCGACTTCTTCTTCGCTGGTCTTGGGGGCCTCGACCTTCGGGCCGTCCTTGGACGGCGTGGAGTCGTGCTTGGTCTTCAGCTTCTGATCCTTCTGCGAGAAGGTTTCCTTCATGTCCTTGTCGAGCATCGTCAGGGTGTAGGTGCATTCGTCATTGCCGAAATCGGTGATCTCGTACTTCATGTACGTGGTCATGGCCATCGGCTTGGTCATTTCAGTCTTGGTCGTCCACCAGCCGCCCTTTTTCTTCCACATCCACATCGGGTCTTCGGCGTAGCCGGCCGAGCCCTTGTCCTGGGCGACGACGGCGGTGGGTTGCGAACAAACGGCGCTGAAGGCGAGCATCAGCGCGAACAGCGACAACAGGTAACGCATTAGAGTCTCCGGGTAATTGGAAAGGTAAGTGCCCCGCAGGATCATACGATTCCGCCGCGTGCCGTGTGAAAAAACACACCGGGCGCCTGTTGGCGCCCGGGTGGTGAATCAGGTTCAGATCGAACTACTTGGGCAGATTGGTCGCCCAGAGCTCGGACTCACTCTCCATGTTGTCGCCGGTCGTCTTCGTCTTGACGGCAACGCCCTTGTACATCCAGGTGGTGGTCTTGAAACCGCCAGCCTCAGTCTCCATCTTGGTGGCCTTGACCTTGCCCCACGCCTTGCACTCAACTTCTTCTTCGGTGGTCTTGGGGGCTTCAACCTTCACGTCCTTGGCCGGCTCAACCTTCGGCGCAACGAGCGGCATCTTCTGGTCCTTCTGCTCGAAGGTGACCTTCTCGTCCTTGTCCATCATCGTCATGGTCCAAGTGGCTTCCTTGTCGTTCACGTCGGTGACTTCGCTCTTCATAAACGTGACGCTTTCCATCGGCTTCTTGGCAGTGGTCTTGGTCGTCCACCAGTTGCCCTTCTTCTTGTAGATCGCCATGGCGTCAACCACTTCGCCGCCGTCCTTCTTGCCGCCGTCGGTGCCGGCGCACTTCTTGCCGCCATCGGTGCCGGCCGTGTTGTTACCCGTCGCAGTGTTGTTGGTCGGCGAGCAGGCCAGCGCGAACGCAGCCACGCAGCAAACCATCAGAATCAGAATGCTCTTGCGCATCGTTTATAGTCTCCGTTAGGGAAGTGATTGAAAAGTTCGTTCAGGTTGGCCCGTCCCGTCCGGGCCAGCCGCAGAACAAGCACAGCCTGTGCCACATTTCTGAAAAGTTGAGGCAAGACCCTTATACGTAAGCATTTACATCGTTGCATCGCCGTGACACGCGTGCTATCCTTCCACCACAGTTCGTTGTTTCCGTGTAATGTTTCGTGACACGACCATGCCCATTTACGAATACCGCCACACCGGCAAGCGCGGCGACTCCTGCAAGGAAGTCTTCGACATCCTGCAGAAGATGTCCGACGACACCCTGACCAAATGCCCGACTTGCGGCAAGCCCGTGACCAAGCTGCTTTCGCGTTTTGGCGGCGGCGTCGACAAGCTTGCGCCATCACGCCTCAAGGAACTCGGTTTCACCACACTGCGCCGCCGTGACAAAGGCGTGTTTGAAAAAGACCATTGATCCGCGTGATGCCGCACCCCCTACTGGCGTGATTCTTTCGATCGCGTACGATATTCACCCCTGACGCACCCCCGCCCCACACGTATGCGCAAAATAACCGTGATAGCCTTCGTGCTCGCCGCGCTCGCGCTTGCCGCCTGCGGGCCTGAGGACGATGAAGAAGAACCCGGCGGCCCCGCGATTGAAATTACGATCGCGACGCCGGTCAGCCTGCCGCTTACCCCCACCAATCCGGCCGTCGACCCGGCCGCGGCCTTTGACGGCGCCAAGCTCTATGTCGTCTACGCGCAGGAAGACGGCACGGGCAGCCACGACATCGTGTTTGCCGAACAACCCGTCGGCGGCGCGTTCAGTTCGCCCGTGGTCGTTGAAGCCACCGGCGGCCTCGACAGCCGCAACCCGCATTGCGCGCTCGATTCCACGGGCACGCTGCACATCGTGTGGGAAGAAGCGACCGGCACGGCCAACCGCGAAATCCATTACGCCACGCGCACAAGCGCGGGCGTGATCGTCAGCCAGAACCTTACCGCGACCGCGAGCGAAGACGAAGCCGGCCCGCGCGTGTACGTCGACAAGAGCGACCGTGTCCACATCGTATGGGAAAGCGCGGGCGACATCTGGTATCGGCGCCGCACGACAAGTTTCCAGGCGGCGGTGATGCTGCCGCACACGGCCACGGGGACCATCGGCAACAGCGCTGACGTCACGGGCGATTCGCAGGACCGCATCTACGTCACGTGGGTTGAAAGCATCGGCGTGAACCAGAACCTGCGCATCCTGCGCGCCAACCCCGGCGGCAGCTTCGCCGAGGTCAGCACCGACGGCCTGGCGCAGCGCGGCAGCGTGATCATGAGCCAGCCGCGGCTTGCGGGCGGCGCCAGCGGCCAGGTGTTTCTGGCGTTCATCGCCCAGGACAGCAGCGGCGACCGCGCGCTGGCATTTTGCGCGACCGTCGACGGCGGCGCCACGTTCAGCGTACCTTCGATTATCTACGGCGCCGACGCGCCGAACATCCGCGACCCGTACATTGCCGTGCGCTCGCGCGCCGGCGACACGAACCTGACCATCATGCTCGCCATCAACGACGGCAGCACCGCGGGCGGCAACATCCAGCTTTACGCCAGCCGCGACAGCGGCCTGAATTTCAGCGGCGGCGCTCACAACATCAGCGCGATTGACACGACCGCGGGCCAGAATTCCGCGCCCGTGATCGCGCTCGACGATGATTCGCTGGCTGCGGCGTGGATCGGCAAACCTGCGGCGGGCGGCGTACTGCGGATTATGACGTCGGTGAGCAGCTACGCGCTGCCGAGCGAATAACTCGCAAATGCAAAATTCAAAATGCAAAATTGAAGGCAAAAACAAACCCGCGCTCATCACGCGGGTTGTTCATTTTGAATTTTGAACTTCTAATTTTGAATTCCTGCCTACACCGGCATGCCCAGGCGGTGGAAGACCTCGTGCTTGAGCTTTTCCATCGGCACGCGGATTTGCTGCATAGTATCGCGGTCGCGCAGCGTCACCGTGTTGTCCTCCAGCGTCTGGAAGTCGACGGTGATGCACAGCGGCGTGCCGATTTCGTCCTGGCGGCGATACAGCTTGCCGATGCCTGCGCTGTCGTCGTAGACCGTGCGGAACAAGTGCTGGAACTGGTGTTTGATACGCCGGGCCTCGTCGACGATCCGCGGCTCGTTCTTCTTGAGCGGAAAGATCGCCAGTTTAACGGGCGCCAGCGAGGGGTGCAGCTTGAGAACGAGACGGGTGTGATCTTCCGCCAGTTTGCTCACCTTCGGCGATAGCTTCTTCACGAGTTCGAGATTCTGCGCGCCCGCGTGATCCTTCAACATCCCGTCGATTTCGGCCAGCGATTGCGGCAGCCGCGTCGTCGCTTCCGTCAGATCCCTGATGAACGCCTCGATCGCGACCGGGTCGTGTTTGCGCTGAGCCGCGTCCTTTTCTTTCTCGGCTTCTTTCTTCTTTTTCTCGGCGTTTTTGATCGCGGCGTCGATTTCAGTTTTGAGCGCCGCAATGTCGGCCTCGGCGGGCGGTTTAACCAGCTCTTCGTTATAGGCCTCGCACAAAAACGCGAGCATCGCGCGCGTGGCGCCGCAACTGGGCTCGATCACCCAGGGGAAATAACGCGCCTTGGCGTCCTGGTCGAAGTAGTCGAGGTTCTCGACGCTGTCGGCGTTCTTTTCCAGTTTGAGCCGCTTAAGTGCGTCCTCCGGCACGTCTTTGCTGTGAGCCGAAAGATCGTAATCGGTGCGGTTGGCGATGCCTTCGATTTCGCCAAAGCCGAGCGAGCCGGGGAACAGGTATTCGAGGTCGACCGTCGCCTTGGAGTAATGGGCAAGTTCTTCCCTGGTCTGTGCGCGCTTGCGAATCCTTGACTTGTCAATACCAAGCCCGAGCCACCAGTTGTAGCGCTGCTCGACCCATTCCTCGTGCCATTGCTCGTCGGTCTTTTCGCCCGGCTGCAAGAATTGCGGCGGTTTAATGAAGAACTCGAGTTCCATCTGCTCGAATTCACGGGTCCGGAACGTAAAATTGCCGGGCGTGATCTCGTTGCGGAACGCCTTGCCGATCTGCGCGATCCCGAACGGAACCTTGCGGCGAGAGCTTTCCAGAACGTTCTTGAAATTCATGAAGATGCCCTGCGCCGTCTCCGGCCGCAAATACACGCGCGATGCGAGTTCTTCTTCGGTGCCCTTGTTCGCTTCAACTGGACCGACGTGAGACTGGAACATTAAATTGAAGTTTCGCGCGTCAGTCCAATCTGCCTTTTGGCATTTTGGACACGAAACCTTGCCCAATTTTAGCAGTGCCGACCGAAGTTCATTTGGGTGTCTGCGGACGAAGAAGAACAGCTGCGCGTACTGGCTTACGTTCGGCATTCCCGGGATGTTCGCTAACGATCCAAAGAACTCGTCCAAACTGGTTTTTTCGCCATTTGACACCTTGTCCTGAAACTCACGCAAGCGTCTATTCGCTTCGCGCTCAGCATCCTGTTCGTCATCACGCAACTTTGCATACAACTGCAATCCAGCAGCCTTTAGGGATACCGGAAAGAGCTCAATAATGGGGCGAAGTTTGCGATGAACGTTCTCGCCTTCAGTTTCCCTAGCCAAAATCGCGTCAGTTACCAAGTGATCTGCGCGAAAACGTGCACGACAGCTCTTGCAGTCCACCAACGGATCAGAAAACGTGGCTTCGTGGCCGGAGTGCTGCCAGACCTTCCGGTTCATCAGAATCGCGCAGTCCACACCTTCAACGTCGTCGCGGTTGTAAACCACGTTCTGCCACCACGAGCGTTTGACGTGATTCAACATCTCGACGCCGAGCGGCCCGTAATCCCAGAAGCTGCCCAGGCCGCCGTAGGGCGCGCTGCCGGCAAATATGAATCCACGATTTTTTGCGAGGCGTCTGATCTGGTCGAGGCTGCGTGCTGGCATGGCGGTGGTCCTGTTCTTAAGCGCAACGTGCTAACAACTGCACTCTACATTGCAACCGCATTTAAACCGCAGAGACGCGGCGACGGGTAGTGGGTCCGTTTGGCCGAATGCCTTTCGTAGCGCGGGCGTCTCGCCCGCAGTCGCGGGCCAAAGGCCTGCGACGATTGCGGCCAAGATGGCCGCGCTACCCGCAGGCTGGAAGCCTGCATC
>JADLAK010000024.1 GCA_020848275.1 Planctomycetota bacterium | reverse complement strand
TTTTCTGGCGCGCAAGGGCGACGGCGACCCGGGCTGGATGAACATCTGGCGCGGCTTCAACGATCTCAAAGGCCGCATCGAAACCGCCGAGACCCTCCTGGCATGATGTGTGTAAAGACAAGCGCGTGAGCGATGGGCGTTTTGGTGAATGCAACAACACCAGCCGCTTACGCAGCGGGCTCTGGTTTTCAGCATTCAATCCGCAATGGCTTTGGTAATCTCCCGCCCATGGAGAAAGTAGTCCTCGCATATTCCGGCGGGCTCGACACGACCGCCGCGCTGCACTGGCTCAAGCGCGTGCGCGGCTTCAAGGTCACGGCGCTGGCGCTCAACATCGGCCAGGGCGCCGACCTCGACGAAGTCGGCCAGCGCGCCATTGAGGCCGGCGCCGACGCCGTCCATGTGGTCGACAACCGCCGCACCTTCGTCAAGCAATTCTGCTTCAAGGCCTTACGCGCGGGCGCGCGCTACGAAAACGCCTACCTGCTTTCGGCGGCGCTTTCTCGCCCGCTGATCGCAACCGAACTCGTGCGGCTGGCGCGCGAAGAGGGCGCGCGCTTTGTCGCCCACGGTGCGCCGCCCAAGGGCAACGACCAGTTCCGTTTCGAGTGCAGCGTCGCCGCGCTCGACCCGCAATTGCAGACGATTGCGCCGCTGCGCGAATGGGAAATGCACACGCGCGAAGAAATTATCGAATACGCCAAGCGCAACCGCCTGTCGGTCGGCCCGTTTTCGGACCTGAGTTTCTCGACCGACCGCAACCTCTGGGGCGCGCGCACGGGCGGCGGCGTGCTGGACGACCCGAACGTCGAGCCGCCGGAATCGGCCTTCCAGATCACGGTCAATCCGCGCAACGCGCCCAACGAGCCGGAATTTGTCACCGTCGAGTTCGAGCAAGGCGAGCCCGTGTCCGTCGACGGCCAGAAGCTGCACCCGGAAGAGCTGGTCGAAAAGTTGCAGACCATCGCGGGCCGCCACGGCGTTGGCCGCGCGGATACCATGGAAAACCGCATCCTTGGTTTCAAAAGCCGCGAAATTTACGAGGCGCCGGCGGCGACGGTGCTGCACGCCGCGCATGATTCGCTGGAACAACTGACGCTGGACCACGAGATGGTCGCCTTCAAGCAGGTGGCGTCACAGCGTTACGCGCGCGCCGTCTACGACAGCCAGTGGTTCTCGACGCTGCGCGAGAGCATGGACTCGTTTTTCCGCGAGAGCCAGAAATTCGTGAGCGGCAGCGTGAAAGTCGAGTTGTACAAGGGCAGCGCGCGCGTGATCGGCCGCGAAAGCCCCTACAGCATCTACGACCGCGAAAGCGCCAACATCCGCCGCTCGGGCGGCCTGCCGGACAACTCGATCCAGGGTTATCTCGACCTGCGCCGCATCGCGCAGACCACCCGCGCGTTCCGGCAAAAACCAAAGGTTTAGCGCGTGGAGCGGGCTTCCAGCCTGCCTCGTTTTTCGCGGCGCCATAAGCGCGGCAGGCCAGAGGCCCGCCCCACTACCCGATCATTCCCGAGCTCGCCAGTGTCCTGAACAGCGCCGCATCGATCGGCGTGTCGCTCGAAATCTCGACAAACATCAGGCCGTGCGTACGGCAGAAATCGGTCCAGCCCTCGCGGAAGCTCGCCAACATGCGGCGGTAGCGTTTGATAGCTGCGCCGTCGATGGTCATGCGCGATGCGGCTTCGCTTTCGGAGTCAATCAGCGTGTATTCGCCGCGCTCCTGCGGGTTGGTTTCTTCGGGCGCAAGCACGAGCACCAGGCCTACTTCCGCGCCGCCGCCCCGCACCGCGCGCAGCGCGTGTTGTAGCGGCTGCGCGTCGTAGCCGTCGGTGATCGCGATCAGCGCGCGTTTGCGCGGTCCCTGCAGCACGCTGTCGCGCAAAGCATGTTCCATCGCGCCTTTGCCGTCAGGCACGGTTTCGTCGAGCGCGCGCAGGAGTTTCGGCAGTTCGCCGCGGCCCTTGAGCGAGAGCGGCTCGTGCGTCTTGCCCAGCGCAATGCGCCAGCGCGCGGGCGTGTTGTGCGACAGCGCCATCTGCGTCAGGCACGCGCCGACGCGCGCGCCCGTGACGAACTTCGTAGGCGCGCCGAAATCCATACTCGCCGATGCGTCCATCACGACTTCGAGCGGAAGCGCTTCGTCGGCGGCGTAAAGGCGGATCAACATCTGGTCCAGCCGCGCGAGCGCGTGCCAGTCCAGCCGCCGCAGGTCGTCGCCGTGGGCGTACTGGCGATGGTCGGCGTATTCCGTGCCGCCGCCGCGCCGGCGCGAGCGGCGCTCGCCGCGCACGCCCGAACTCGTCAACGTGCGCAGGTTGAGCTCGAAGTGCGCAAGCGCCTCGAGCAACGCGCCGTCAAAGGCGTCGGAAACCAGTTCGTGCTCAGCCACAGCGGCTCCAAAACGGGTAAGCCACGAATCCTCACGAATTTTCACGAATTACAGACGGGCCATTAGTGGGAATTCGTGTCCATTCGTGGCTAAAAGTAGTTAGCCGTTTGCCTTTTCGAGTTTCAGGCGCAGTTGCCCGCAGGCCGCCTGCACCGCGCGGCCACGCTTGCGCCGAACGTGCACGTTGATGCCCGCCTGCGTCAGCGCGTCAGTAAACTCTTCTACGGCTTCCGTCGTGGGGGCTCTTAAACCCGTGCCCTCGACCGGGTTCATCGGTATCAAGTTGACGTTGGCGCGCGGGAAATCCTCGAGCAGGCGCGCCAAGCGCATCGCGTCATCGGGCGTGTCGTTTTCGCCGCCGACAAGCGTGTATTCGAAGGTCACTTCGCGGCGCGTGGCGTGGTAGTAGTCGGCCGACGCGCGGATGATGTTGATCAGGCCGGTGCTGATGTTGGTGGGGATCAGCCGCGTGCGTTGTTCGTCGGTCGTCGCGTGCAGGCTCACCGCAAGATTGAACTGAAAGCCCTGGTTGGCGAGGTCGCGAATTTTGTCCGGCAGGCCGACGGTGCTGACGGTGATGCGCCGCGCGCCGAAGTGAAATCCCCACTCGGCGTTAAGCACGGCCAGCGCGTTCATCAGGCCGTCGAAATTATGCAGCGGCTCACCCATGCCCATCACAACAACGTTCGTCAGCCAGGCGTCGGGCGATTCCTTCTTGAGGATCGCCGCGATGTGGAAGAACTGTTCGAGAATTTCGCCCGGCGTCAGGTGGCGCTTCAACCCCAGCAGGCCCGAGGCGCAGAAGCGGCAGCCCATCGCGCAGCCCGCCTGCGTCGAGATGCACGCCGTCAGCCGATCCTCTTCCCTCATCAGAACCGCTTCGATGATCAAACCGTCCTGGAGGCGGATGCCGAGTTTAATCGTGCCCTCGCCGGAGTCTTCGCTAGTCACGACGCTCGACGTAATCAAACTGTAGTTCTGCGCCAGCTTCTCGCGAAGCGCCTTGGGCAGATTCGTCATCGCCGCAAAATCGCTTTCGCGCTTCTTATAGAGCCACTGCGCGAGCTGCCTGGCGACAAAGGGCTTGCCGCCCGCCGAAGTCACGGCCTTGCCGAGTTCGTCGGGATTCATCCCGATCAGGGATGGTTTGACTGATGTCGAGGAAGCAGCCATTGAACAGCATTCACCAAAGACAACTGTCAAAGCAATCCACAGATGGCACAGATTTCACAGATGAATTAAACAAAATCTGCGCCCATCTGCGTCATCTGTGGTTGGCGCTTTTGCAGTTCATCAGCCGTCTTCGTCGTCGGGCTGGCCGGTGCGCACCAAAATCGTGAAACCCACCGCGCCATAGGTACGCGTGTCCGCAACCATGAAGTCGCCGATTTCCGCCGGCACGACCAGCCGCGCGTGGTGGCCGATTACCAGCACCGTGTAGTCATTGACCAGCGGCGTCTTGTGCAGGTTCATCACCCAGGGCCAGAATTTCCCCGCCTCGAGGTCCTCGATCATCGCGTGCGGCGGGTCGAGAAAGACGAAATCCGCCGGCGTGTTTCTCAACGTCGCGCCCGCCGTGACGATGCGAAAGGCATCGCCGCGCATCAGCAGTGCACGTGTTTCGCACTTCAGCAGCTTGATGTTTTCCGCAACGGCGTCGGCGTGACGGCGGTCGGCCTCGATGAAAACGCAGGTCTTTGCACCGCGCGACAACGCCTCAAAGCCAAGCAGCCCCGTGCCCGCAAAGCAATCCCACACCACCGCACCCTTGATGTCGTCAGCCAGCACGTTGAAGAGCGCCTGGCGCGTCTTGGACAACATCGGCCGCACGCCGCCGGTTTGCGGGACAATCAGAGGCCGCGTCCGCCACGTGCCCGCGGTGATGCGCACGCCCGACGGGTCGGAGTGGGCGTCGTGTTTGGCGCGAGGCGGCTCGTGGAATTCGCGGCTTGAGCGGCGCATCAGGACTCCCGCGGCGGCTTGGGAAAAACGTCGCGCTGGCGCTCAAGCTCGTCGGCGCCAAGGCTGAAAGCCTCGACCTTCGGCGCGTTCAGGCTGCCCGTGACATAGAGCGGGAACAGGATCTGCTTCAGCAGGTCAAACACCTGCTGCAGCACCGGGAAGGCCAGCGGCGCGCGCGGCGCCAGCGTGAAGAACAACTTCAGGCGCATTTCCGTCGTCCCGTACATGACGTAGTTCTCTTCGCTGGGCCCAAAGGTCTCGACGCGCGCGGCGTCGGACACGAAGTCCATCTCGCGGATGGTGATGCGGTCCTGCCCGAGCCAGAAGAACACATGGCCCTCGTCAAATTCCTGCTTGTTGCCGGTGGTATCGAAGATCGTGCTGAACAGCGGCACCGACGCCAGGCGCGCCTTGGCGCCGTCGGCTTTGTTGCCAACGTCGATGCGCCCGCGGCCGATCTGGCCGTCCTTGTCAGCGTTGCTGTAGAACTTGACCTCGGCGTCAAGCGCGCCCGCGAGGTCGCCCGCCTCGGGGAAAGCCGTCTTGCCGAGCTCCTTGACGTCCGCTCCGCGCACCACAATCGCGCCGTTGTAGGTTTCTTTCACCAGCGTGAAGCTGGCTTCGACCGTGCCGCCGTAAAACTTGCCGCGCAGGTTCGGCAGCGACAGGCGCTCGTCGAACATCTGCGCGCGCGACGTGATGTCGTTGAAGCGCGCCTTCTTGAAGAACGCTTCCTGGATATAGATCTCGGCGTTGACGCTGCTGCGGTCGCCGATCACCGAGCCCTCGGCGTCCACGCGCGCCGTCACGTCGTCGAAGTGCAGGCCCAGGTCGAGGTCCGTCTGCTTCAGGTCGTGGGAGACCACGTAGTAAATCGCGTTGTCCTTGCCCGCGAGTTCGATCTGGATGTCGTAGGTGCCCTTGGGCTGGAGGCGGTCGAACTGCCGCCTCAGCGTCTCGGGCAGGGCGTCGCGCAGCGGGCGCGAAAACGGCATGTTCACGGCTGACAACGTGAGCATCCAGCCGGTTTCCTCGTCGTAGTTCGCCTCGCTGATCAGCACGTCGCCGCCCTCGGCCTTGCCCCGGCAGTTGCGCAGCGACACCTTCTTGCCCTCAATGATCAGCGAGCCACTGAGGTCCTTGATCGGGTAGGGAAAGCCCGTGAAGTTGATCCCGCAACCCTCGAGCAGCACCTCGAAGTTCCAGTCGATCTCGCCGCGCGCATTACATGTCAGGCGGCCATTCAGGCCGACGGTGCCGTCGATGCGCAGGTTCTCCATGAACTTCAGCGCAGCCGGTTTTTCGCCCGCGGGCGTGCCGGTCTCGGTCTGCGAAAGGATCGGCGTCAACGCCGCAACCAGCGTCGCGTCGGGCCGCACGTGCGTGGCGGTGATCGCAAAGTCAAAGCGCGTGGTGTTGCCCTCGATGCGGCTGCCGCCGTTGGGCGGGTCCAGCGCGACCAGCGTGTGGCCGGTAAGGCCGATCTGCGTGTCTTTTTCAGAGCCCGTGGCGGTGATGCGGCGCAGGGCGACCTCGACGCTGTCCTCGCGCACCGTAACAAACACGCGGCCCGCGATGTTTTTCATCGGGTAGGGGAAACGTTCGTAAAGGATGCTGGCGGCGTTGACGCTGACGTCGGCCTCGGTGATGTCGGTCTTGCCGGGGAAGCCGCGGCTGCCCGTGACCTTCAGCGCGAGTTGCCCCTGCGGCTGGAAAGTGTCAAAGAGCGCCGCAAGCGTGGGCGTCAGCATCTGCCGCAGGTTATGGGTCAGGTTGAAGTCCGATGATTTGACCTCGAACTCTATTTCCGGGGCTTCGCGCTCGCGTCGGAAACTCAGGTTGATGGCAATCGGGCTGCCGTTGACCTGGCCCGTCACGTTGGTCAGCCGCACGGCCCTGCTGCGGCGTTCGACGCGGAAGTTGCCGGAGATCTGCGACATTTCCACCGGCGCCTGCGCGCCCTCAAGCTGGTACTTCGCGACGACGTCCTTGGCCTTGATGTCGAAGTCGTAATCGGTGTGGTCCATGCCCGGGCGCACAGTCACGGTCGCTCGCTCGACATCGACGCGGCCGCGCGGCGTGAAGTCCTCAACCGCGGCGCGCACGTCAGCCGGCAGCAGGTTTTCGATTTCGTCGTCGAAGACAAGGCCGTCGGTGGTGACGTTCAAGACAAGTTCCGGCGGGCGGCCTTCGAGGGATTGCGTGTAAGTCGCGCGCACGAACACCAGTTGGCCGCCCGCAACACCGCGTTCGCCAACAAGCCCCGGCCGCGCGAGCATGGCCTGGCGCTCGGCATCTGGCACGTTGGCGAGCTCCGGGTCGGTGTAGCCGCGCACGATGAACTTGCCGGCGGATCCCGTTTTCAGGATGCCCTCGACCACGCCGTAACAGCGGTAAAGCGGCACGGGGAAACCGCCGTCCTTCCATTCCGGCGGGCCCGTGAAGCAGGCGGCGGCGTCGCGCGCAAACACGCGCCAGTGCATGTCCTTGTCAACGCGGCGTTCCTTCTCGTCAAGCATTCCCTTGTAGACCTGCACGGTGCTGAGGTCGAAGTTACACAGGCCCGCGGGCGTGAAGCCGCGGCAGACGAACGGGAGAATGTCCGGCAGGTTGGGATAAACCGGGGCGTTCCTGGCGCCCGGCCATTCGGGATACCCCGGCACCACGCGGTGTATTTCAGGCTTCCATTCCTCGACCGTGTAGGGCTCGCCCGTTTCCGGGTTGGCGTTTTCGGGCTGCAGGCGCTCCTCAAGCAGCGCGAGGCGGAAGTTTTCATCCACCAGCAAATCCGCGATGCGCACGTTGACGCTCACGGTCTCGCGCCCGACCACGCCGATGTCCGTCACACTGCCGTCCACGATCACTTCGGCCGAGCCGCGCATGCCGCGAATTTCTTCGATGTACACGTTGTTGTTGACGCTGCGCAGTTTGCCCATCGCCGGCGACACGACCGCCGGGAAGCCCACGTAACACATCGAGCCCTCGTAGATCGAAATCTCCGAGGTGAACTGCAGCGGCTTGCTGCGCTCGATCGAGAGGCGGCAGCTCAGGTCGGCGCGGCCCTGGATCTGGAACTGGTCGTAGACGCTGCGAACTTCCGCGCCCAGCGCCGACACGAACGCGCGATCCAGCTTCAGCCCGCGCTGCGCGAACAGCACGTCCGTGCCGCCGGTGTCACGCACGATACTCCCGCCCATCTGCCAGGTGCCAAAGGGCGCCGCACGCGCGGTGCCCGACAGGTCAAGATTGTCCGGGTTCAGGCGGTTGGGAAGCATCGCAAGTTCCGCCAGGTGCACCTCGTACCACAATTTCGGCTCACCGCCGCGGCGCAACGACGCCACGTCTTCGGGCGAAGCCAGCACGCCATCGGCGCGCAGCCTCACCATCGCCTCGCGCACGATGATCTGGGGCAGTTGCGGCGATTCGCCGCCCTCCGGCGCGGCCTTGAAGAGATCAGCGTCCATCCACCGTCCGCCGTCGATGTTGAAGTACAACTGCACGCGCTCAGGCAACTCGACGCTGGTGACGGGCATGCGCGGCAGGCGCTTGAAGTCGTAGTTGACGACGAACTTCGGCACGCGCACGAATTCATACTCGAGCTTCTTGCCGCTGGAATGCGTCAGCGGCGTGCGCCGCTTGACGGTGAAGTCGTGGTAGGTCACCGAGCCCGCGAACACAACGCCGGGCCCGCGGATTTCAGTGCGGCCGCGGTCCCAGCTCACGTCGCAAAGCTGGTTGTCGAAGACCTGCGAGATCGCGCTGTCGAGAATCCAGTTAGACGTGTCGCGGTTGGCGGCGATGTTGATGATGACCAGCGGCGCAACCACGAGCAGCAAAAACAGCGCAAACACGATACGGAAGAATCCGCGCCGGATGATGCGACTGAGCAGCCCGCCGATCCAGGATCGGACGCGGGAAAACCAGCTCTGGGCTACTCGACGTTCTTCAGCCATGCGGTGAGAGTGTACCCACTGCGCGCTAGAATCGGAGGTTGACGTTTACCCCGAAATAAAACCCGTCGACAAGGTCCTTGTGGAAACCCGCGTAATAGATCGCCTCAAGCACGATGAACAAAGGCGCCATGCGGTATTTCTCAAGGTTGTAGACGATGCGCGCGTGCGTGGTCTGGCCCTGGAAGCCCGAACGATTGGTAAGGTAACGGTGCTGGTAAACGTCGGTGGTCGTCAGCGAAAAATAATCGCCGAAAATCGTGAACGTCGGGTTGTCAACGAACAGCGTAACCGAGGTCTCGATGCGCGTGCCTTCGTCATCGATGCGCTGGAAAATATTGGCGGCGAACTGGAGGTTCACGCCCTGCTGCTGCAGCACCGACGTGAAGTACGTCATGTGCAACTGGACTTCCTGGATGCCCGATGGGAAGCGGTTGTCCGGGAAAACTTCCTTGCCCTGGTTGCCAAAGCCCTGGTCCTTCTTGCCCAGCCCGCCGTCGGAACCCGAGAAATCGTAGAAGCAATACCCGACCGAAACGATCGTGCCCTCGATTTCAAACTGGTAGCGCAGGCGATAATCCATCTCCTTGGGGCGCTGCCGCTCGCTGCCGAAATCCATCAAGCCATAGACGCTGGCCTCGACTCCATAGATGTTGACGTAACCGTCGCCGTACATCAGCAGGTCGCTGTCGAACAACTGGAAGCCGCGCCAGTAGTAATCGCTGGTGTAGCCCAGGGCGAGACCGGCGGAAAATTCGGAATTGCCAAGCGCGCCGCGCTTGTCGTTGTAACGGCTTCCGGTGGCGCGCTTTACGAGATCTTGAATTTGCCGCAAGCGCGGCAGGTAGTGCATCGGTTCAGCTTGCAGGTTCTCGCCGAGCACGGTGCAGAGGGCGAGCAGCACAACAACTATCCAGCCATAGCGCATAAGGCGACACCAACGGGGTACTCAGGGAAGTCTGGCATTCTAACGCTTGAAGCCGCCATGCGTTAGCGGAAATGTCAGTAAACAAAAACACCGCCGGCTTTAGCCGGCGGTGCAATGGTTGGATCAGAACTACGCTGCCTTGCGGCTGTACAGCCCGATCTGGTCCTTGGGGATGCCGGAAGCTTCAAGCTCCGCGACAATCTCCTTGGCCTCATCGACCGAGTTGTAGAAGAACGTGTAGACGCCCTTTTGGGGGTCCACGAAGCTGACGAAATACTTCGGCAGCTCTTTGAGGCTGTCTTCCAGCAGCCGCAACTTCACGTCTTGATCGCGGCGGCCGAGGTCGCGGCGGTCGGCGAGTCTGCGTTCCAGTTCCATGATGACGTTCGACATGGGTATCTCCTGTTGGGCGCCGCCTAGCGACGCTCTGGCCATGTTTTCGGCCAAAGTCTTATCGGACTTGAGAGAAAAGAGAATCAGAGCCCACTGCGTAAGCGGTGGGATACATGCCTGTGCACTGGCTTCAATCCCATTGCTGACGCAATGGGCTCTGGTTTTCATGGCCGGGAGGATTAACGTCCCTCCCATGGCGAAAAAGCAGACGCCTGAGCAGCGACACAAGCAACTGGCCGCCGAGATCGCGCGGCACGACGTGCTGTATTACGAAAAATCGGCGCCCCAAATTCCCGACGCCGAGTACGACAAACTTTTTCGCGAACTCGAACAGATCGAGCGCGACGACCCGTCGCTCGTCACGCCGCAAAGCCCCACGCAGCGCGTCGCGGGCAAGCCGCGCGACGACCTCGCCAAAGTCCCCCACCGCGTGCCGATGGTCAGCATCCAGAACGCGATGAACGAAGACGAAATCACGCGCTGGCACGCTTCGACCGCCGCTGAACTCGGCAACGACAAGTTCGAAATCCTGTGCGAGCCGAAATACGACGGCCTGTCCTGCGAACTCGTCTACGAAAAGGGAAAACTTAGGGTCGCAAGCACGCGTGGCGACGGTTTCATCGGCGAAGACGTCACGCCCAACATCAAGACGATCCTCACTGTCCCGCGCAGTCTGCCAAAAGACGCGCCCGATTACCTAGAGGTTCGCGGCGAGGTGTATATCGAAAAGGAAGCGTTCGCCGCGCTCAACGCGCGCCAGGAAGAAGAAGGCGAAAAGACCTACGTCAACCCGCGAAACACCGCCAGCGGCGCGCTGCGCCAACTTGACGCGTCAATAAGCGCGCAGCGCCCGCTTTCGGCGGTCTGGTACGCCGTCGTCAACGCCGAGGACCTCGGTCTCAAAGACCAGTGGGAAGCACTCGACCTTCTCAAACGCATGGGTTTAATATCCAGTCCCGAACTCATTAAGGAGCACGGGCTCAAAGTATTCGGGGCAAAGTCGCTCGACGCGCTGATCGCGGCCTACCGCGCCTACGGCGCAAAGCGCCACGACCTTCCTTTTGAAATCGACGGCATGGTCGCCAAGGTCGCCGACTTCGGCCTGCAACGCGCATTGGGCAGCCGCACGCGCAGCCCGCGCTTCATGCTCGCGTGCAAGTTCCCGCCCGAAGAAAAAGAGACGATCTGCGAGCGCATCGGCATTTTCGTCGGCCGCACGGGTGCACTCACACCCGTCGCGCACGTGACGCCTGTGAAGGTCGGCGGCGTGACCGTCACCAATGCCAGCCTGCACAACGCCGACGAAATCGAACGCCTCGATGTGCGCGAAGGCGACACCATCGTGATCGAGCGCGCGGGCGACGTAATTCCGCACGTGCTGCGCGTGGTCGCCGACAAGCGGCCAAAAGGCACGCACGCTTTCAAGATGCCGACGGCCTGCCCGCAATGCGGCACGCCAGTCGAACGCGTCGCCGAGGAAGTCGTGTTGCGCTGCCCGAACACGCTGGGCTGTCCCGCGCAGGGCGAGGGCGCCATCGTTCATTTTGCCTCGCGACTGGCGATGAACATCGAGGGCTTTGGCGAAAAAACCGTACACGCGCTGGTTGCGGCGGGGTTCGTAAAAAACCCGGCGGACCTGTATTCGCTCAAGGATCGCCGCGCCGAGCTGATCGAGCTCGACCGCATGGGCGAAAAGTCCGCCGACAAACTTTTGAAGAACATCGAAGGCAGCAAGAAACCCTCGCTGGCGCGATTTATCTACGCGCTGGGCATCCGCAACGTCGGCGAAACCGTCGCCGCGCTGGTTGCCGATGCCGCGGGCAGCGCCGAGGGATTCCTCGATCTTGCGCCCGAAAAACTCGACACCGTCGACGGCATCGGGCCCGTGATCGCGCAGCGCGTGATTAAATTTCTCGGCGAAAAACACAACCGCGAGATGATCAAGCGTTTGATTGACGCGGGTGTTTCGCCGCTCAAGCCGCCGCCAAAGTTAAAACCCGGCGAGGGCAAGTTCGAAGGCATGACGTTTGTGTTCACGGGCGCGATTTCGATGGCGCGCGAAGAAGCCGAGGCGCTGGTGAAAGATCGCGGCGGCAAAGCGGCGGGCAGCGTGAGCAAGAAAACGAGCTACGTCGTTGCGGGCGACAACGCAGGCAGCAAACTCGACAAAGCGCGCGAGCTTGGCGTCAAAATCATCACCGAAGCCGATTTCAAGAACATGTTGTAACTGTGGCTGCGGATTCCGAACCGCAGCACTGATCGATTACGCCGACTTCTTCAGCTTGCGCTTTGGCTTGGCGTTCAGGTCAACGATCTTGCCGTCCTTCATCACCCAGAACGGCGTTCCGGTTTCAATTGACAGCTTGCGCGCGGCTTTGGCGGCGCGTTTTAATGCAGCGAGGGCGTCCTTGGCAAAGTTTGTTTGGGTGCTCATTCTTCACCGCCGCGCTTGATCAGCAAAGGCACTGGGCCGGAGTTGTCATAGAGCCCCCAGCTATCCACCAGCCCACGATAAAGCTTATCAAAATTTTGGAACCCCCGGTCAAAGCGCCGCCTGATCACGTACTCGGGAATTCCGTGGCCGCCTTGGGCGACGCGCCCTTTTACACGTGCAATCGCAAGTTCCGGCGTCGGCAAACTTAGAAACACCAGCTTCACGTGATAGCCCGCCGCACGCCAGCGCGGGATGTGCCGCGCGTAACTGTGTCCGCTCAAGGTCGTCTCAAACGCAAAGCTGCGGCCAGCCGCAATTCGCGACGCAATCTGCCGCAACATGATGCGCCCGGCCTCGTATGCCGCGCCCTCGGCGTCAAAGGGTGAAATGCCGCGCGCGATCAGGTCGGCGTTGATGAATTCCGGGCAATCGGCTTCACGGACGAGAAATTGCGCGGCAAAGGTCGTTTTGCCGGCGCCGTTGGGCCCAGCGATGATGATGATCTTCTTTTGCGCCATGAAGGGAATTTAGCGTCGTACAGCGGACCGTTACAGCCCGGCACGCGAGCTTGGCGTCAAAATCATCACCGAAGCCGATTTCAAGAAGATGCTTTGAACTGCAAAAGCAAACCGCAAAGACGCGGAGGCGCAGAGAAACCGTGATAACTGAGGCTTGCCGCCAAATTCGATCGCTGGTACAGAACAAAACTCGTTCAGGCAAACAATTTCGCAAATGTCTCCGCGTCTATGCGCCTCCGCGGTGAGATTTTTAGCCGCTCAAGGCGGCGATTGATTTCCAACCTTGCTACCATCCCAGTATGGCCGAACGCTTCTCGACAGCCTTTGCCTTCATCTGCGCGTCGGTCGTCATTTTCGCCGGCTTGCAGGGCCACTGGGATTTTGCGGCGACGGCCATTGGCGCGATGGCGGCGCTGCTGGGCGGCATCGTGGTCGGACGTGTCGCGGGCGCAATCGGAGACTGGCAGGCAAGTAGCGTTTCAGCTAACACCGGGGCGGACACTCAACCGGGAACCAGGACGTGAGCAAACCATCGAAGTCATCGTTGCCCCGCCGCACTCATGCCGCCGAAAAACCCGTGCACGGCACACGCGAGGCCGAGCAAAAACGCCTGGCCGCAAAGGCCGCCGACGCCGAGCGCGATCCCGTCGACGAAGCCCTGCATGGCCGCAACGTCAAGGAACTCTGGACGACCTACAAGGCCACGGGCGACACCGAGGCGCGCAACGCGCTGGCAGAGTTTTATTTCGACCTGGTGCGCGCCAACGCCGAGAACATCAGCGAGGTTCTGGCGCGCGCGATTGAAGAAAACGACCTCTACCAGGCCGGCGTGGTGGGATTCTTCGAAGCGATGAAAGATTACGACCCCAAGGCGGGCATGACGTTCGAAGATTTCGGCAGCCTCGCCGTCCGCCGCAGCATCATGCATGAAATCCGCGGCCTCATCGACTCCGACGAAAGCGAATAAGGCTTTCAACCGCCGATCAAAACGGATGAACGCCGATAACGAGGTGCGCCATCGACGACTTGAAGCAACTGATCGCCGAGGGGCACCGCGCGTTTGCGGCGGGCCAATACCCCGACGCCGCCAAGGCGTTTGGGGTTGCGTTGGCCAAGTACACCAAAGCCGACGTGACATGGTTGCGCTGCGGCCGCTGGCTTGTCGCAGTCGGAGAGAAGCTTCGGGCAAAACGCACCGAAGAGCAAGCCCGGCAATACCGGGCGTTTCACAGCAACCTTTCTGCAATACGCGAGCAAATGCTGAGCGACATCGTGGCGCGTCGCGAAAAACGCTTTGGGGTAGAATCTGGTCGTCTTCTCGCTCCGCTGAAAGAGCTGTTCGTTCTTATCGAGCGGCGGTTTTACCACGCCTGTTACCGCGGCTTCTCGTGCGACGACATCTGCAAAGCTATCCAGCCGCTCTATGAACGTGTGGAGAAACTTTACGCCCAACTGCTTGTTGTCGCGCACAAAGCGCATCAGCCGAGATCGGCGGAACTCGCCGAGGATCTAAAGTTGATGATCCAGTATCATCGAATGGGCTCCGGCCGGCCACATCTGGGAATACCGATCGCGCATCAAGTCCTCGATATCTATAGGCATCTGATGGCAGAAGAGGATGCGCTTCACCCGAAGGTCGACGAACCTGAAATCGACTTTGGAAACATGCCAACAACGGCCGAGGGGTTACAGGAATTTTCCCGAAAACTCGCGGCTTACTCCAAAGCGCGGGAGCAAAATGAAAAGCGCAAGAATTGGGAACCTGCCGTCCATCTGGCGCAGGCGCAGGTTGCCGAGCTGCTGCAGATGTCCAAGCAGCACCGGACCGCGGCGGAAACCTACGAATCGCTCATTGGCACCTTGCTAGATCCAACGAGCAAGATGTCTTTGCCGCTTTATCACATGATGGCAGGGCAGGCGCGCGCGGACGCCGGCGACAAGGACCTTGCCGTCGAACACCTCCGGAAGGCAGTCGAAATTTCCGGCCAACCCAATGCGATAACACGCGCGTTGGGCGGCGCCCAGAATCCGATAGATGCGCTTTACATTGAATATTACGGCAAAGCGTTGATGGGTGTGGGCAAGCTCAAGGAAGCGCGGCAACAGCTGTTACGGGCAATGCAGCTTCGCCAAAGCGATCCCCAAAAGCAGCACTTCCTAACAATGAGTTACGGTTTATTAATCACACTTGCCGAATGTGAATTGCAACTTGGCAATTGGGCCGAAGCGGAGAGTATTGCGCGGCAATATCTTCCGGTTCCGGGAAGCGACCACACCACAACAACCGTTCAACTTCAGGTTGCGTTTGCGGCGGTGCTCTTGGTATTGGGTGCAACTGACGCCAAAGACATCGCTGCAAGCGCCATAGACGCTGTAAGGGGATTCAGGGGCTACCAGCTAGGCGGCTTGGCGGCTGCGCATTTGCCGAAGCTTGAGGCCGCAATTGCAAAGACTGACGACACCAATCTGAACGACAAACTCAAAGCTGTTCACGACCATATTAAACACCAGGTTTGGTCGCCACCGGCGCAATAACCATTGATAACAGCCCTGCCGGCGTGTCCAACCAAAATCGCGGTCGACCGTTTAGCCCAGTCAGGCGCGGAGTGCCGTCGTTTGTTTGGCCACGGGTGAAAGCCCGTGGGCCCAATGCGATCCGTCAATTTGCCAGCCGCGCAAGCGGCGGCACATGTGTCGGCGCTACGCGCCTTGAATCATTCAATCGCATGAATTCACCCACCTGACGGTGGGTGCTAAAGAAGTTGCGGCGCTTCGCGCCTATAAAGAGCGACGGCGATGAAGCAACAGCACATCGACCTGGAGGTCGATGCCACGTTTTCAGGCGCGGAGCGCCGTCATTTCTTTAGCCACGGGTGAAAGCCCGTGGTTTTCGTTCGTCCCAGAGATCTACGGCTTAGTTGACCCTAGCGAAGAAGATTGGACACCAGTGGCATGGGCATCTTGCCCATGACCCGCATTGTCGCGGCCACAGGCCGCGACAATGCGGGCGAGACGCCCGTGCCACGTGCGTGCAGACGCCTCTCGCGGTCAACGAAAATGCGGCGCCACGCGCCTGAAAGCCCAAGGTATGTCGCACGACGTGGTACGGTTCCGGGAACTACTTTTCTGGAGACCGTCATGTCCAACAAGCACTATCGCACCCCCGCAGCGTCCTTTGCCACAACACCCACCGGCCAGCATGTCCGCCGAAGCCTCGGCGAAGGCGGGCGGCCCGTGCCACCCGACAAAACCGCGCCGCAGGTCCCGCCGGAATTCCAGTCGTTCCTGCAGGGGATGGACTCCCCGGAAGACCTGATGTCGATGATGGAGGAATTGGCGGGCGGGGCGTCATCGGGTGGCGCGCCAAACAACGTAGGGACACGCGGTTTACCCGACGAAACCTTGGCGAAGTTGGGCCGCGTGTCCGCCGCAAATGCAACACCCACGGGCCGGCGGCCCGCGCCACAACGCCCCGCCATGTATACGCCTGAACACATCGAGATGATGCGGGAGATCATGCGCACGCCGCACCCGCTCCAGGCACTGGTCAAGGAGCGCCAGGACGCGCTCTACGCCGAGCTTGGCGGCAGCGAAGTCGACGGCGTCATCGAGGGCATGAAATCCCTGCTGAAGCTCGGCCAGCGTTGCCTGTTAGCGGAGGCCGACGCGCCGCCGCCCGCCGACGGCAAGCGGCGTCCGCGCCCGCTGGTCACCGCCGGCGAATTCATCCGCGCCACGGCCGAGTTGCGGCGCTGGACCGATAAACGCGACAAATTGAAGGAAGAGGCGTTGCTGCGCGTCGCGGAGGAAATGCAACTGACGATGGGGCAAGTCGCCGAGGCCCTGCGCCGCGCGCCGGCAGAACCGCGAAAAACAGAGCCCGGCACCAAGCCGGAGCAATACGACGCCGCTCCCGCCACGGCACCCGTCTCGCCGCAAGCGCAGCCGAGGGCCCCGGCGGCGGCGGCTTAGTTCATGGCTTGGGTTTGCAACCCAAGCCATGCAGAGCAGAAACAATAAAATTTACAAATTTAGCTAAAGTTCAATTGACCGGCTGGCGCAGCTTTATAGATTTTACGTTTGACGTCGCGCGCGCCGAAAATGGCCGCACGGCGGCGGCGGGAACGCGGTCTCGTCCGCACGATTAAAGCCACAAATCCAACGGCGAAAGGAATCTGCGAAGAAATCTTGACGGAAAAATTGACGGCGGGGCAACGGCGGTGTAATTTATAATTCGTAAAATACACCCTTTGGTTCGTGTTTACACGCACGGCCGACACCCGGAGTCCTCCATGCCACTGGTCCAACCCTCGCCGGTAATGCCTCGTCACGGTTTTTCGCGGGCCTCTTCGCTGCTTCCCAAGGCCTATGTCGTGCCAACCAAGCTCAATGAAATGACCGAGGCCGAAATCGTGGCTCTTTGGTCCGAGTACAAGAAAAAGGGCGGCGACCGGCTGCGCAACCAGCTCGTCGAGATCTACCTGCCGCTGGTGCGCGCGACCGCCGAACGCATGCACGGCAAGCTGCCGAGCCACGTCGACCTCGACGAACTCATCCAGGCCGGAGTGTTCGGCCTGATGGACGCCATCGACGGCTTCGACCCCGGCCGCGGCGTGAAGTTCGAAGCTTATTGCAAGCAGCGCATCACCGGCGCGATCCTCGACGACCTGCGCGAGCAGGACTTCGCCCCGCGCCTTGTGCGCACCCACAGTCACAAGCTCGAGCGCGTCTACAAGGAAATCGAGACCGAAACCGGCGCCGCGCCCAAGGAAGGTGAAGTCGCCGCGCGCCTTGGCATTTCGATGGACGATTACGACCGCTGGTTGCGCGAAATCAGCATGGCCAACATAGTCAGCCTCGACCGCGCCAGCACCGAGACCGACAACGACGGCAAGGAAGTGCGCAAGGTCGACACGATTGAGGACAAGCGCAACACCTCGCCGATGACCGGGCTTGAGAAGAAGGAACTGATCGAGCTCTCGACGCGCGGCCTGTCGAAGAAGGAAAAGCTGATCGTCGTCCTGTATTACCTCGAGGAACTGACGATGAAGGAAATCGGGCTGGTGCTGAACCTCAGCGAAAGCCGCGTCTGCCAGATCCACCACCGCATCGTCTATCGCCTCAAGCGCCAGCTCGAGGGCCTGCACGAAGACCTGATGGCGGAGTAACTTCAGCCCCGCCCGGCAGGGCGGGGGAAGCGGATCAACCGAATGATTGTTCTTTAACCCCCGGCCTTGCGGCCGGGGCTGTTTTTTGACGCCGGGTCCCGATTAATCCGCGGCAAGTGTGTCCAAATATTCCAATGGTAGATGGGCACACGGAACTCTAGGAAAGGGTCTTGTTGACGAGTTCAGGGTCGAGCCAAAGCGCGACCCAGAATGCCCCCCAGTAGATCGTCACGTTCAGGAGCGTCGCGACGACGTTTAAATTGAACTGCCAGCGCAAGAAGTAAGCGCGGGCTTCTCCGGCGTCGGGGTCGCGGAGGTGCTTGCGGAACAGCAGCTTCTTCAAAGCCAGCACCCCCACCAGGCTGACGACCAGCGAGAAGAGATAAAACACAAGCTGCTTTTCAAAACTGTGTTCAGGCGGCTGGCCCGGCGGCGCGGGCGGCCAGATATTGCTTGTCAGCTTGGAGATCACGAGCAGGCCGAAGCTGATCGCGAACACCGGCACACACGAACTGATAATCACGCTGAAAATCAGGTGCACTTTCTTGAGGTTGATCGGCTCGCCAACTTGCTCGCTGAAGTAAACGCTCAGGCGGTTCTCATAACGGCTGACGCCCATGGCCACAAGCAGCGGCGCGAACATCAGCGCGACAACGAACAAGGTCGCGGGCGCATCGAACTGGGTTTCTACGAGGAGTGGCATCAATGCTCACGCGGCGGTGCGGGTTTTGCGGGACTTGGCGCCGGTAGCGACCTTCTTCAATGTCTTGGCCGGTCTAAGAGTCGGATCGATGGTCACGATGCGGCATTCCTGCTTTACAACCCCGTCCGGGCCGACGTGTCCAATCCACATCCTCGTCTTGAATTTGCGGCTCATGCTTTGCTCCTTCGTACAACCTCGATCACGCGTGTGAACTCGAGCCTGTCATTGATGAAAACGTGAATGGCCCAGTTGCCGGCCTCCAGCCGTGCATGCCAAAGCCGCTCAGCGACAAATGGTACCAAGTTGGAGGTTGGATGGACTACATCTTCCCACAGAGTCGCCTGATTACCGGTGGGAGCTTCGATCACGATCTTCATCGCGAACGGCTGAATTTCTCGAACCCGAATTTCGGCATAGCATCCGAACGCGACGGTACGGCCAGCTTCGCGCGAGAAGAACATGTCTTCCATCCGGTACTTCGGCTTGGCCCGCACCGTTGCGGCAGTGAGAAAGCAAACAACTTCCTGGGCGTGTTGCGACATACGGCCCTATTCCAGCGGTTCGCCGAGCAGGCCGCGCAGTTCGCCGAACTTCTGGCTCAGCAGTTCGCGCGTGCGGGCTTCGAGGTTCAGCCGCACCACGGGCTCGGTGTTGCTGGCGCGCAGGTTGAACCACCAGTCGTCGAACTGCACCGTCACGCCGTCGACGTAGTCGATCTTGCCGTCGCCGTATTTATCGGCGGCCTGCTGGAAGACTTCCTCTTTGTCGGATACCCGGAAGTTGATCTCGCCCGTTTGCTGGTAGCGCCGCAGCGGCTTAATCAGGGCGGACAACGGCTCGTTCTTGCGGCCGAGTGCGTTCAAGACCTCGATCACCGTGATGATCGCGCTGTCTGCATAGAAGTTGTCGCGGAAGTAATAGTGGCCCGCAAGTTCGCCGCCGAACACGCAGCCTACTTTGCGCATCGTCGCCTTCATGTAACTGTGGCCGACGCGCTCGCGGATCGCGCGGCCGCCGTCGGCCGTGATGATCTCGGGCACCGCGCGGCTGGAGCGCAGGTCGTACAGGATCGCGGCGTTCTTCTCGCGCGCCAAAAACTCACGCGCCAGCAGCGCCGTGACCATGTCCTGGCCGACGGGCGTGCCGGCCTCGTCGACGAACACCGCGCGGTCAGCGTCGCCGTCAAAGGCGATGCCCAGCCGCGCTTTCTCGGATTTCACCAGCGCGCAAAGGGGCTTCAGGTTCGCGAGTTTGCTCGGGTTGGCCTCGTGCACCGGGAACGTGCCGTCCATGTCCGTGTTGATCGCGATCAATTTCAAACCCAGCGCGCGAAGTGTTGACAGGTAAAGACCGCCCATGCCGTTGGCGGTGTCGACCGCGACCGTGAAGTTCTCGGGCAGGCGCTTGGCAAAGCGCGTCACGTGAGCGCTGTAGCCCGCGAAAATCGACGGGTTCAGGCCAAAGGGCGTTTGATTCCTGGGCTCGGCTGGGTTGATTGCGGGATCATACAGCGCGACCACCGGCAGGTTCGAGAAGAACGCCGGCGGTTGCGGCGCGCCGGCCATTTCCTGGTGAATGTCCTGCAGGCCCGTTTCAGCCGAGACCGGCACGGCGTCCTCGCGGCAGAATTTAATACCGTTATACCGGGCCGGGTTATGACTCGCCGTGATCATCGCGCCGCCGTGGCACTTTTGCTCGCGCCCGGCAACGGCCCAGTACAGCATCGGCGTGCTGCAAGGCCCGATGAACTCGGGCGCCGCGCCCGCCGCCGCAAGGCCGTCCATGAAGCCTGCGGCGATCCAGGGGCTGTGCGGTCGCGCGTCCATGCCGACGGCGACGCGGGGCTTCTTTTGGTCCTCGGACAGCAGCTTGCCGAAACCCCAGCCGATCTTGAACGCGGTGTTGGCGTCAAGGTCGGTCGGGACGACGCCTCGCACGTCGTAAGCTTTGAATATCCCCATCGCGGTATCCCTGGTGCAGCGGGGCAGTTTAGGGACGTTGCCCCCGCGCGCCAGAGGCGGCTCGCACGTGCCGGCCCCGAACGGCAACACGGGGTTGTCCGCGCGCGAGCCGCGGCGTAACCTGTACGTACCGGGCATGGGGCAGAAGGAGAGCCGCCATGCAACGCCACGTCGTCATCCGCCGCGTCAGCCGCGTCAAGACCAAGCCCTCGCAATCGGGCCGCGAACCCGCCGTCGTCACGAACCTCAAGCGCGTGCGCGAGTTCGACCGCATTGCCAAAGCACCCGAACGGCCGACAGACATCAAGGCCGACGTCGGCCGCCTCAACCTCGTGATGAAGGCGCTGCTGAGCCTCGTTGAGAAGAAGCGCCTGTTCAGCGACAGCGAACTGATCGCCGAGATGGACGCGCTGGACATGGCCGACGGCCGCCGCGACGGCCAGCTCAAGCGCAAGGAGCCGCCCAAGACGTGCGCCCGTTGCGGCCGGCGCAACCGCAACGACATCCCGACCTGCATGTACTGCGGCAAGGACCTCGGCGTGGGATTGCCGTTGTAAGGCGTGTTCCAAACGACCGGGCCAATTCTCATCGCGGCTGTCGCGTCATGGTGTAGAGTCTTCCACTATAGAGGAGGACGACATGCACCTATCACTGCACGGATCGAGCAGCCACACGAGAATCGGTGAAGCTGCCGCCACCGCCGCCGAAGCCAAGACGCAGGTCTACCAGATTGCGACGACGGTCCGCATGTTCGAAGACGAGCTCGCGCGCCATGCGCTGGTGATCCAGACGCTGCTGCGCATCTGCGCAAAGAAGGGTCTTTTCGCCGACGCAGAGTTCCTCAAGCTGCTTGAGGAAGTCGACCTCGAAGATGGCGTGCGCGACGGCAAGAAGAAGAAAAGCAAGTCGCCAAAAACCTGCGACAAATGCGGCAAGAACGCACGCGCCACGGCGCTTACCTGCATCTATTGCGGCGCGGAATTCCCGACCAAGAACCCGATCTAGGAGCAACCATGGGCGACTTCTTCGGCTTGGATGACATCATCGATATCGCGTTTGGAGCAGCAGCGGTCGGCGGCGTTGGCGGCGGTTCGCGTTATGTCTCATCCCGCGGGCCCGTTGGCCCCGTGATGAGCGAACCGACGCACGGAACGACGCCGCAAACATCGGCGATCAAACGTCTCGAACACGACCTTGGGCGCAGCATGCTTGTCATTCAAACGCTGCTGCGCATCTGCCAGGAAAAGGGCATCTTCAACAAGGAAGAGTTCATGGCCAAGTTGCAGGCCATCGACCTCGAGGATGGCAAGCGCGACGGCCAGCTTACCCGCAGCATGGCGCCGCAAGCTTGCAGCAATTGCGGCAAGCCCAACAATCACGCGGCCACAACTTGCATGTATTGTGGCGGCGTGCTGAAACCGAACTCCCCGCTCTAGACGGAGAACCCATGAGCCTCATCGATGTTGAACTGAGCAACATCATTTTCAAGCGCCTGCACCAGCGACCGATCAATGTCGCACCAGGTCAGTACACGGTGCTGCGCGCGCTGCAACCCAAGGGCGGCACCGAGAAAGACATCGATGCGCTAACGGACCGCGTCGCCGCGCAGGCGCTGGTCATCCAGGCGCTGGTCATCCAGGCGCTGGTGACCTACCTCGAAACCTCGCCGGGTTTTGACGGCAAGAAGTTCGCGCAGATACTGCACGATATCGACGCAGCCGACGGCGTCGTCGACGGCAAGATCGGCGCGCAACGTCCGCCCAAGCCCGAAGCGAAAGCGCCAAAGACAGTGCCAAAGGCGAGATGATCAGAGCCCGTTCGCGTGAGTCGAGCAAAGCGAGATGTCGCGCAGCAAAGCACTGCTTTGCAAGCGACGGGGCAGGAATCATGGACGCTCGAATCTACCGGCCCCGCCGCTAACGCAGCGGGCTCTGATTGGCAGGCTGGAAGCCTGCCCCACGGTTCTTAGTATCCTTCCACTATGATGAAGACCACGCACAAGTGGCTGTCCAGCTACATCGAAACGGGCCTCGACGCCGCGCAGATGGCCAGCGCGCTCACGCTCAGCGGCACCGAAGTCGAGGTCAGCGAAGTCGTCGGCGACGACACCGCCTACACCCTCGAAGTCACGTCCAACCGTACCGATTGCCTGAGCGCCATCGGCCTTGCGCGCGAGTTGTCAGCCGTGACGGGCAAGCCTGTTAAAATCCCGCAGCCGAATTACCCGACCAACGGCAAAGCCGCGTCTGTCTCCAGCGTCCACATCGAATCCGACGCGCTCGCGGGCTGCCCCTACTACACCGCGCACATCATCGAGGGCATCAAGGTCCGGCAATCTCCGGCGTGGTTGCGCGCCCGCCTTGAAGCCATCGGCCTCAAGCCGATCAACAACGTCGTCGACGTCACCAACTTCGTGCTGTTCGAAACCGGCCAGCCGCTGCACGCCTTTGACCTGAACAAACTCTCCGGCCGCAAGATCATCGTGCGCATGGCCAGGCCCAAGGAACGTTTCAAGCCGATCGCCGACCGCAAAAATCGCGGCGTGCTTGAACTTGATGCGTCAACACTCGTGATCTGCGATGCCGAGCGGCCCCACGCCGTAGGCGGCGTGATGGGCGGCGGCGACAGCGAAGTGACCGAGAAAACGACCGCGATCCTGCTCGAAAGCGCGTACTTCGAGCCCGCGAGCATCCGTGCGACTTCGCGCCGGCTCGAACTCGCCAGCGATTCCAGCTTCCGCTTTGAGCGCGGCGTGGACCCGCACAACGTCGTGCACGCCGGCAAACGCGCCGTCGAACTCATCCTCGAACACGCGGGCGGCGATGCGCTCGAGGGCATGCTCGAAGGCGGCGTCAAACCCAAGAGGGTCAAACGCGAAATCCCGCTCACGACCGCGCTGATAAAGCGCGTGTTGGGCGCGGACATTTCCCTGCGCCGTGCGGCGGAAATCCTGACCGCGCTCGGGCTGGACTGCGGCGGCGCGGGCACGCCGTCGGTCGGCGTGGTGTTCGGCTCGCCGCAAACCACCAACGCGGCGACGAGCCTGAGCGCGACTGTGCCGAGCTTCCGCCGCGACCTCGAGCAACCCGTCGATCTCGTGGAGGAAATCGGCCGCGTACACGGGCTCGACAACATTCCCGCGCGCCTGGCGATGCGCGTCAACAGCGCGCCGATGACGCGCCGCCAGCACGTGCGCGGCATTCTGCGCCGCACGCTTTGCGGCATGGGTTTTTACGAGGGGCTTTCGGACAGCTTCGTCAGCGCCAAGGGTGCGCTGGCCGATTACAGCCCGTTCGGCGATGCCGCCGTGCGACTTGAGGCCCGCAAGCCCATCAACGAGGAACTTCCCGCGCTGCGCCGCAACTTGCTGGCAAGCCTGATGCTCGCGCTACAGACCAACCAGCGCCACGGGACCAATCAACCGCGCCTGTTTGAGCTCGCGCACGTGTACTTGCCGAGTAACAACGGCGCGAGCGTCGGCGAGCGCGAGTCGCTCGCGCTGATCGGCGCGGACTACCACGAGGTCAAAGGCGTGGTCGAATCACTGCTGCGCGTGCTCAAGAGCAAGGACACGTTGGCGGTCGAAGCGGCCACACATGCGGCGTTCACGCCGGGGAGCGCCGCGAAGCTGAAACTGGGCGACAACCTGCTCGGCATCATTGGCGAGGCGTCGGCGTCATTGATGAAGGACTTTGGCTGCGAAGGCGCCTGCGGCCTGGCTGAACTTGACTTTGAAGTGCTCGCGGCGGCGTGGGTCGAAACCCCAAAGTTCGTCGAGCCTGCGCGCTTCCCCGCCGCGCAGCGCGACCTCGCGGTCGTGCTGGACGCGCGCAAGACCTGGTCGGAGGTCGAGGTGGTCGCGAAGAAAGCCGGCGGCGCGCTCTTGCGCGAAGCGACGCTGTTCGACGAATTCCGCGGCAAGCAGATTGCGCCGGGCAAGAAGAGCCTCGCGTTCTCGCTGACCTTCCGGCACGACGAGCGCACGCTGACAACCGAAGAAGTGCAGGCGGCGGTTGACGCGGTCGTCGCGGCACTCAAGGCCATCGGCGGCGAACTCCGCGCATAGTTTTTCGTAAAGGCGCACGCGAAGGCGCGAAGCACGCGAAGAAATACAAAAAGCCGTTGCAGTTGCTTTCCTTTGCGACCTTCGCGACTTCGCGTCAGTCGTTTTTGTTGTTAAAAAGTAACTATGCCCAATGCCAAACGAATCGAAGCCGCGACGCTGTCATTCCTGCTTACAGGATTGGCGCCGCTTGACCCCAAAGAGGCGATGCTCGCCATCTGCGCGGCGCTCACATCCGACGGCCACGTTGAGCATACCCGCCGCGTGTTTGACTTCCTGTTAAAGGAAAAGGACCGCCCGGACGCCGAGCACCTGCGCGAGGCGATCTTGCAGACGCACCTTTTTTGCGGCTATCCGCGCGCGCTCAACGCGCTCGCCGCCTTTGCAGACGCCTGCAAGGCCGCGAGCAACCCGCTCAGTGAGATCAAGCTTCGTGACACGCCGCTGGAGGGCGACGACGTGGCGGCGTTCCGCCAGCGCGGCAGCAAACTTTTCAATATGGTCTACGGCAAGCTCGCTCCCAAGATCGACGAGATCGCGCGCCAGGGCAGCCCGGACCTCGGCGACTGGGCGCTGGTCGAGGGCTACGGGAGAGTGCTCAGTCGCGACGTGTTAAAACCGCGGGTGCGCAGCCTGTGCATCGTGGCGGCGCTGATCCCGCTGGACGTGCTGCCGCAACTCAAGGGCCACGTTCAGGGCGCCGTGAATACGGGAAGCACGCCCGAACAACTGTGGAAGCTGCTTGAGCTGATTCCGAAGTTCTTCGACAGCGTGCCGAAATCTGCCAAGACCGCGTTCGAAGCCGCGCTGGGCAAGCAGAAGCTGACTGACGAGCAATTCGAACAGGAACAAAAATACCGCTGGAGCTGATTATGAATCTGGCCCGACCGGCATTCGCGCTCTCGTTTATCGCATTGTTCTGCGTTTCCACGACGCACTCGGATGATGCAAAGACAGCTTCCGAGTGGCCGCGCGTCCCCGGCAACGTCGTCTGGAAGGCCAGCGGGAAAACACCAGACGAATATAAGGAAACTCTCGTAAACGGCGAGAAACTCATTGAAACCTCATCGCCCGAAGCCGTGGCAAAGTCTTGCTATCTAATCCTTCGCCTCGATGTGATGGGGGATACGACAGATCTATTCGATGCTTGGATAAAGCCACTTGAAACAATCACGTTTGCCGCAGAGTACCTCGATACAACAACTAAAAAGCGCAACGCGCGTAGAGCCCAATGGAAAGAACAATTGGCGAAGGAACAGGCGCAACCCAAAACGCCTCGCGAAGAAGTTGAATGCGAATTCACCCGCGAAATGGATAGTCCCAATCAAGTCACTGTGTCGCTAACTCTCGTTCGAAAGTTGACGGACGATGACAGGCCGTTCTGGGGCGAACGATGGTTATTTGAGTGCGTGGCGCAAAAGGATGGCTCGTGGCGCGTAGCGCAGGTGACGCCTTCATACGCCAGGGCGTCCACCATTACAAAGCTCGAGTGGTCTCCGATCGGTGATGGCGCACCTGCAGGCTATGATCTGAACGACCTTTTTTGCCGCGCATCTGCGGCAACATGCAAGAAGCCCGACGATTCGCTCGATACGCCCGAGCACGCCGCGAAATGCGTCCGTCTTCTCTATACCTATGCGTCAATGACCGAACGCCTGTATCTTCGCGCAAGACCAGTGGCCCTGTGTGCGTTGATGAGACGAATTCTATCTCCCGAACTACTGAAGAACCTCGACGATAACGCCCGCACTTTCGCCTCAACGTGGGAATTTATTTACAAAGCGGACGCGAATTGGCTGGAGAGCCTTAAACCCACCGTCAAGGAGTCCGAAGCGACAGCCGTGGTCACTTTCCCTCAAGTCAAGCAGAAGCCTCTAAAAGGCCTTATCGCCGCTATACGCATGACTTTCGCGAAGGTCGAAAAACAGTGGCGTCTCAAGTCAGTCGAGCGCGGCGAATACGTCGAAGGTGACGACGAGGAACCCAAGTTCGGGCCGTTAGACGATCCACGCACCTTGACCGATTACCAGTAGCAGCCACTTCGACATGTAAGAGCTGTTTTTCATCCTGTTTATCCTGTCCATCCATGTGAGTTTTCCGGAGATTCCCATGCCTGACGCAACGCCGGATTTTGCGACCATCACGCAGCGCCAGCAGCAGGTCTGGGGCGCCGGCGATTTCAACATGCTGGCTATGCAGACCATGCAGGCCGCCGAGTCCCTCGTTGACGCCGCCGACCCGCGACCGGGCCAGCGCGTGCTCGACATCGCCTGTGGCAGCGGCAACAACGCGCTGGTATCCGCGCGCCGCCATTGCGACGTGGTCGGGCTGGACTTCGTGCCGTCGCTGGTCGCCCGTGCCAGGCAGCGCGCGGCGGCGGACGGCGTCGCGGTCGAATTCCGCGAGGGCGACGCACAGGCGCTGCCCTTTGCGGATAAACACTTCGACGTCGTGCTCTCGACCTTCGGCGTGATGTTCGCGCCCAACCAGGAAAAGGCCGCGCAGGAAATCCTGCGCGTCATTAAACCCGGCGGCAAGATCGGCATCGCCGCATGGATGCCCGAGGGTTTTGGCGGCGAGTTCTTCAAACTGATGTCGAAGTACGCGCCTCCGCCCGCGGGCCTGAAGCCTGCGTCGCGCTGGGGCACGCTGCTGGGGCTGGTTGAGTTGTTCGGCACCGGCGTGACGATTGCGAGCGCGCGTACCAGGGCATTCCGCCAGCACTATCGTTCAGTGCCACACGGCCTTGAGGTGTTCTTCAGCGCCTTTGGCCCGGCGGTCAAGATCGCGCAAACGGCCGACGCGGCAACGGTGGCTAACTTGAAGGCGGACATCAGCGCGTTCTTCACCAAGCAAAACCGCGCAACGGACGGGACTTTGATCCTGGACAGCGACTACTTCGAGACCATCGCGCGGCGCGTGTAACTTGCATCCGTCACCTTGCGGCGTAGCATTCGCCGCGTGAGTGATCCGCAACTAACTGCAGCAGGCGAGACGCCTGCGCTACAGGACAAGCTATCGCCCGAGGCTCGGCGCGGCGTGTTCGTGGTCTGGTTCGTGATCTTCCTCGACCTGCTGGGCTTTGGCCTGATCCTGCCCAGCCTCGCGTACTACGTCGATATCTTCGAGATGCCCGCGGGCGTGATGGAGAGCGCGGCGACGCTGGGCTTCACCAAGGTCGAGGCCGTGTTTGTCGGCCTGCTGCAAACGGTGTTTTCGCTGGGCCAGTTCGTCTTCGCGCCGCTCTGGGGCCGCCTGTCGGACCGCGTCGGCCGCAAGCCGGTGCTGATCGTCAGTATGGCAGGCTTTGTGGTTTCATGGCTGCTGTTCGCGTTTGCGCCGACGCTGATTTTCCTGCTGGCGGCGCGCACGCTGGCCGGCGTGTTTGGCGCCAACCTGTCTACGGCGCAGGCGTACATGGCTGACGTGTTCCCGCCGCACAAACGCGCCAAGGGTATGGGTTTGATCGGGATGGCGTTTGGCATGGGGTTCGTTCTCGGACCGGCCATTGGCGCGGTGCTAGTAAGCGAGCCGGTGATAGCCCTGTTCGGCCGCGCGCCGGGCACGGCGGAATTCCGGCAAATGCAGCACCTGCTGCCGTCGCTGTTTGCGGCCGCCCTGAGCTTTGCCGCACTGCTGCTGGCAGTCACCAAGTTGAAGGAATCGCTGCCGCCGGAGAAGCGTGCGCATCCCGCGCAGCGGCTAGGCCAACTGGCGGAACTCTTCGCGGCGTTGCGCCAGCCCGCGATCGGGCCCATGCTGGTCGTGCAGTTCGTGGCGATTGCGGGCTTTGCCAACCTCGAAGCCATGTTCAGCGAATTCAATAAGGATCACCTTGGACTTCCCCAGAGCACGAACATGTGGGTGTTCACCTGCGTTGGCGTGACGCTGGCGTTGGTCCAGGGCGGTTTGATCGGACGGCTCACCAAGAGGTTCGGGAGTCCGCGGGTGCTGCTGGCAGGGCAGTTGGGGCTGGCGGCGGCGATGATCGTGTTTGGCTGGCAGGTGCAGCTCAACCCGGGGCTTCACCCGGTGCTATGGGTGATCGTGATTTCGATCGGCATCGGATTCTTCAACTCGCTGACAAACCCGAGCACGCTCGCCATCATCAGCACCCACGCGCGGCGCGCGGCACAGGGCGGCACAATGGGATTTACCGCGAGCGCGGGCACCCTTGGCCGCATCGTCGGGCCGCTGATGGGCGGCGTGATTTATGCGAAGTTCGGGCCGCAGTGGCCCTTTGGCGCGGGTGCGGCGCTGATTTTAATCGGCACGCTGGTATTCGTCGCGCGCTGGAAAACCGTCGCCGCCGCGCCAGAAACAAAGGCTTAAAAGCCTGCCCACAGATTACGCAGATGAACGCAGATAGTTTCTATTGATTTTATCTGCGCCAATCTGCGTCATCTGCGGGAAGCAGTTGCAGTTCTTTGTGAGCTCCGTGTTCTCTGTGGTGAGATTAGCCATGCGAACTGAAAAATTTGGTGACAGTGTGCTTTCGGCCGTGGGCAATACGCCGCTGGTGGCGCTGGATCGGCTTGCCAAGGGCCTGCCCGGCCGCGTGCTGGCGAAGCTCGAGTACGTCAATCCCGGCCACAGCGTCAAAGATCGCCCTGCGCTGCGCATCATCGAAGACGCGCGCAAGTCCGGCGCGCTCAAGCCGGCCCAGACGGTCATCGAGCGCACCAGCGGCAATATGGGCACGGGGCTCGCCATCTGCTGCGCGGTGCTGGGCTATCCGCTGGTGGTCGTGATGTCCGTGGGCAACAGCATGGAGCGAGTGCGCATGCTGCGGGCACTGGGCGCCAAGGTAGTGCGCGTGCCGCAGGTCGACGGTGCACCGGGGCAAGTCACCAGCAAAGACCTTCAAAAGGTCGAGCGCGAGACGATCAAGCTGCAAAACAAGCTCAAGGCCTTTCGCGCCGACCAGTTCACCAGCCCCAGCGTCGTCAAGTCGCACTACGAAGGCACGGGCGCGGAAATCTGGGACCAGACCGGCGGCAAGATTGATACTTACGTCGGCGTGGCGGGTTCGTCGGGCACCTTCACCGGCGCGGTTAAATACCTCAAGGAACGCAACCGCAACCTGCGCGCCTTTACCGTCGAGCCCAAAAACGCCGCAATTCTCTCGGGCAAGGTCAAAAGCCCCGGCCGCCACAAATTGCAGGGTGTTGGCTATGCGGAAGTCCCGCAACTCTGGGACCGCGCCATGGTGGATGGCTTTGTACAGGTGACCGACAAAGAAGCGACCGAGACCGCGCGCAATCTTGCCAAACGCGAGGGCATCTTTTGCGGCTACACGTCGGGAGCAAACGTCGCGGCCGCGCTGCAACTGGCGCGCAAGGCAAAAAAGGGCGAAGTCATCGTCACGGTGATCTGCGACAGCGGTTTAAAATACCTGAGCACAGACCTGTTCAAGTAGCCACGCAAATGCGCAAAAACGGTCAAGCGGCTGTCGCCAGACGCGCTAAAGTTCGTCGCGTGGTCAAGGAGGCCACACTTGCGGCCCATCGCCAAGGAGTATTGCGGGCCTTGAACCTGGCAATAAAGAGCTCAGACCGTGGCGCGACGTTGAGCCAACTTGCGGAGGCCGCGTGCCTGGCGCCGCATCACTTTCATCGCGTGTTCAGGCAGATGACGGGACGCGGCGTGGGCGAACATGTGCGCAGCCTGCGCCTGGTTCGTGCGGCGCTGGAATTGCGCCTGGGCGCACAAGAGGTAACGGCCTTGGCCCTGGATGCAGGGTACGAAAGCCTCGAAGCGTTTTCGCGGGCGTTCAAACGGGAATTCGGCTGTTCACCCAGTGACTATCGAAAAGGAGGGATCATGACCCGAAAGACCGAAGCGGCCGAGGTGTCCATCGGACTCGTGAAACTGCCGGTGACGAATTTCAACCGTGCGGCAAAGTTCTATCGCGAGACTCTGGGGCTGACCGAGGAATTTGCCGTCGAGGCTTACGGCTGGGCTCAGTACAAAACCGGCAATGTGCCGCTGTGCCTGTACGTCGTGGGAATGGGCGGAGGCGAAGGCAAGCCCGCCGGCGAAGCGGGCTTTCACCTGAACGTCGCCGATGCCAAGGCGCTTCATGCGAGGGTGCGCACCGCTGACACCAAAGCGGCAAGCGACCTCCACAAAGGCGACGATGGCTCGGTTTTCTTCGTTGTGACCGATCCCGACGGCAACCGATTCAAGGTGATGCAGGCCGTTTGACGCCGCCCTGTCACTTGCCGGACATCGCGCGGTCGAGGTCGTCGACGATGTCCTCGACGTCCTCGAGGCCCACCGACAGCCGCACGAGGCTGGGCGTAATGCCCGATTTCTTGCGCTCTTCCTCAGTCTGGTGGACGCTGATCATCGACGCCGGGTGGGTAATCAGCGTTTCTACACCACCCAAACTCACCGCCAGCGTACAGACCTTCGTGCGGCCCATCATGCGGTACGCCGCCTCGTAGCCGCCCTTGAGCTCGAACGTGAGCATGCCGGAGAAACCGCCGGGCATCTGGCGTTTGGCCAGGTCATGCTGCGGGTGCGACCGCAGGCCCGGATAGTGAACGCGCTCGACGCGCGGATGTTTCTCGAGGAACTTCGCGACGGCCATCGCGTTGGCGTTGTGCGCCGCCATGCGCACGCCGTAGGTGAGCAAGCCGCGTCGCAACAGCCACGCCTCGAACGGATGCAGCACCGCGCCGTAGACGATGAACATATCCCACGCGCGCGTGATGAGTTTTTGCGAGCCGGTGATCACACCTGCGATGATGTCCGAATGACCGCCGAGGTATTTCGTCGCGCTGTGGACGACCAGATCGTACCCCAGCGCCAGCGGCTGCTGGTTGAACGAGGACGCAAAAGTGTTGTCGGTGATCGCCAGCGCCTTGCCGGCGTGTGCGATGTCCGCCACCGCCTCGAGATCCGTCAGCACCTGCGTGGGATTGACCGGCGACTCGGTGTAGACGACGCGCGTGTTGGGCCGCATCGCGCGCGCGAAGTTCCTGGGGTCGCGCTGGTCCACCAGCGTGACCTCAACGCCGAATTGCGGCAGCGTGTGGTTGAGCAGCGTCAGCGACGACGTGTAATGCGTGTGCTGCGCGACGACGTGGTCACCCTTCTGCACGTTGGACATGATCGCGAGCGTGATCGCCGCCATGCCCGACCCCACGGCCAGCGCGGCCTCGGCGCCGTCGAGTTCGGCACACATCGCCTCGACCTGCTTGGTGTTGGGCGTGCCGTAGCGGCTGTAGAACTCGGCGGGCGCGGATTCCGCGGCCAGCGCCGCACCTTCTTCGGGCGAATCAAGCCGGAAAGTGCTGGTCTGGAAAATCGGCGGTGCGGCGGCGCTTGTGGCATTGGCCTTGTTCGCGCCGTGGATCACGCGCGTATTCATGCCCAGCGGTTTGGATTTGGCCATAGAGGTACCCTCTCGCGCCGGGATGATACCCGTCCCTGCGACAGCGTCCACGGACAGTGACTGCGGCCTCCAGACCGCAGCAGTAGCGAGCCCGGAAGGTCGCAACGGTCGTGCGGCTGCGCCGCACGATGCTGGGGTTGAAGACCCCAGCCGCTAACTACTTTCATTTTCCCAAATACGACCCCGGACGTGTCGCGTACTGGGGGTAACATGAGCGGCGACCGGCGCCTCTCAACCTAAATGTCCCAATGACCGACACGTCCATCGAACACCTGACGCCACAACTCGCCCGCGGCGACGAGGAAGCCTTCCGCTCCCTCGTTCGCGCCCTGGGCGAGCCGCTGTTCGCGTTTGCCGCCTCGCGCACGCGCGACAGCACGCGGGCGCAGGATGTCGTGCAGACGGCGTTCATCCGCGTCTATCGTCAGCGCGCCAACCTCCAGCAGGGCACGTTGCGGGCTTACTGTTATCGCATCGTCGAAAATTTGACGCGCGATAACGCCCGTGACGCCGCACTGCGCGGCGAGCGTGAACGGGAGGCAGCGTCCATGCGCCCCGAACTTGCATCGAGCGACCCACAACGTGCGGCGATGGCGCGCGAAGCCTGGCAGGCGGCGTTGAACCTGCCCGGAGAACTTCGCGACGTCGTGCTGCTGCATCACGGCCAGGGCCTGTCGATGGCCGAGGCGGGCGCGGTGCTCGACATCCCCAAGGGCACGGTCCAGACGCGGCTGCAGCGCGCCATGGACAGCCTGCGCGAGAAGCTCGGGGCGACAGCCCTGGCGCTTCCAGCTCTGGGGATGGGCGATCTGCTTGGGCAACACACGGGCTTTGCGGCGCCGGTGGCCGCTCCACCTTCCTTTATCTCAAGCGTGGAGACGGCGGTTATGGCGACAATTGCGCAGAAGTCGATTTTCTCAACGACGGCGATCATCATCTTTTTGCTGCTGATGATGGGTGGGTTTGGGCTCTTCATGGTGTTCGGCTGGCCGCAATCGCGAGCCAACCAGCTGGTGTCGCAGACGACGCCCGATGATGGTAATGAACGCCGGCGCACGGACTCGGCAACGTCCGACGGCGACCGCACCAAGTCGTCGCCCGCAAAAACCCCGGCCAATACCCCCACCGACGCGGGCAAGTCAACAGACGCGCCGCCTGTTCAGCCGCCCGTGACGCCGGTGCAGCCGGAGGCCGCGGCTGACAAACTCAACGAAGTCCGCGCCAAGATCAGCGGACGTGTCGTCGACAGCCGCGGAAGGCCTGTGTTCGGCATGCAGGTCGGCGTTGTCGAGCCCGACACGCGCATGATGTGGTACGAAAACGCGATGCACGAGTTGCAGCCGCGCCACTGGATCGCGAAGGTCCCGCAGGGCACCGGCACTTCGGACGCACAGGGTAGATTCACGATCAACCTGAATGCGCGCCGTGTCGCCGACTCTGGGCCGGTGTTGTTTGCCCTGCTGGCCGTTCCCGGACCGGACGCATCGCCGGATTTTGGGCGCAGCTATTCAGACAACCTGTGGGTTGACGGCGGCGGCAGCGCCGAAGGTGTGGAAATCGTGGCCTGGCGCAGCAGCAGCGTCGTGGGCAATGTGGTACGCGCCGGCGGCGACGAGGGTGTGGCGGGCGTCCCGGTGGTGCTGGCCTGCGAGACCAACAACTATCACCTGTGGGGCATCGCGCGACGGACCGTCCTGCTAACGACAGTTTCGGACTCAACTGGGGCCTTCAGGTTCGACGGGCTGCAGCCAGGCAAGTATGGCGCGGCAATTCAACCGGTGGCGTCGCAGGAGCCCGAAACGCCATTACCCAACTGCATGTACACCCCGGTCAGCGTCACAGTGCGTGCCGACACGCCGGGAATTGCCGGTCGCGACACGCAGGAAGGCGGGACCGCCGGGCCTCTGAGGCTGGAATACCACGGCCACACGCTTCGCTTTCGCACCAAGCCTGCGGTGGCGGAGCTGAACGCCGAGTTCGAATTCGCGAGTGAAAACTCCGCAGCAACGAAACTGCGCCCCGACGCCGATGGCGTGTTCAGCGTCGCCGGGTTGCGTCCGGGCCTGCGCAAGGTGCTGCTGCAGAACTTGCGCGGCGGCAAAGCAGAACGCGCCGTGAACACTGGCGCCGAAGACATTGACCTTGGCGTGATTGAATTGACGGCCCGTATCCTGATTCGTGGCAAGGTCTTGGATCCGCAGGGCCGACCGTGTGAAGGAGTCATGGTCGTCCAAGACGAATTCACACTCGACAACAACCTTGGCTTGACGCGAGAGGACGGAACATTTTGCCACGAACTCGAGACGGCGGGCGAAAAGAAAATCCGTGCGGTGAAGTTCGGCTTGATCGGCGAAACGGTCGCGGTGGCCGCCGTTGGCGGCGGGCCTGAGGCCGTGCTGAAACTCGCACCGGGCGTGACGATTCGAGCCCGTACAACGCTCAATGGTGGGCCCTTGCCGGCGAGCGCGCTGGGGCAAACGGGCAGGGGGGACAAGGTGATGATCTTTCTTTCCAGCGACGAGCCCGACCCCGATAACAAGGAGCGCAAGAAAGGCGCATTGGGCCTCCTGCAGACAACCCTCGCCGATTACCGCGGCGCCAGGCAATTCGTGGTGGCACATCCCGGCCGCTACAAAGTGCACGCCGAACTCGGCAACCTGTCCGGCGAAACGGTCGCGGAGATCGTCGCAGGCGGCAGCATCGATGTCGTCGTTGACATCAAGGACGGCGGCGGCGTGAGCGGGTGTATCATCGGTCGGGACGGCCTGCCATACGCCGAGCGCGTTGTACGGCTGGCAATGGGCGGCAAAACAAACACGGACGACAACGAATGGGAGTCGATGCAGGCCAGGACCGACTCGCAAGGCGCGTTCCACATCAAAGGCGTTTCAGCCGGAACGTACTACCTGCGCGTTGACACGGACAGCGCCCTGCTGGGTCAGCGCCAGCTTCTGTCGCGCCAAGTAAAGATCATCGCGGGCCAGCAGACTGAAAAGAACCTCGACTTATCCGCAGAAGCCGGGGCCAATATTTCCGGCCGCGTAACGCTGGGCGGTAAAACGTTGTTCAACCAGGTGATCATCGGCCACCCCGGCGATGTTGCATCCATGCGCGGCATGGAGATGAAAGCCAACGGCGACTACCTGATCGCGGACGTAGAGCCGGGACTCTACTACGTTTGGTTCATGGATCGTGGCACCGCCGCAGTCCGTGTCCGCGAAACAATCAGCATCACGGCCGGCCGGGACGTGGAATTCTCGCACGATTACCCAAGTGCCAGCCTGTCGGGCAGCGTCCAGATCACCGACGCGCCCTCGGATTTCAATTACTCGGATGTCTCGGTGTCGCTCGCCTGCGTTCAGGACGACAACGCGGGGCTGGACGTCGTCGGCCTCATGGTTACGGCTCAGACCCCTTGCGACAAGGCCGGCAACTTCAAGTTCAGTTTGCTGCCGGCCGGGGCCTGGAACGTGACTGCCGGGGGCTCAGGCATGGCACGCACGACGCAGCTTTGCGATGTCCAAGGCGCACAGACCACGAACTTCCGGCTTGCGACCAAGGCAGGGCGTATCGAAGTCACCGTCCGTGAAATGTTGGCGACGACGGAATCGCCTGCGGACGGCATCCCCCCCAATTGCGCGCTGCTCTCGCTCACCGACGCCCAGGGCCAGAACGTCCAGCTGCCGGGCGAAAACCGGATCATGGGTATCACCGCTGGCAGCGTACGGAGGATTGCCTGCCTCGCGCCGGGCGAGTACACGCTTGAGATCGTCAGCTTCTTTTCCGAACCCTGGACCGGGAAGTTCACTGTCCTCGAGGGTGAGGTCACGAACCTGCCAATCACTCTGCATCGCGCGGCGACAATCCGCCTCTCCGTTCAGAATACGGAACTCGATGCCGTGGCAGTGCAACGTGCGGCGGTCGAGGTCTACAACAGCGCCAACAAACCGGTGCACCGTATGCCGCTGATCGGCCAATCAACCTTGGGCACTTTGCCCGACGACGCGGTGTCCAAGACGCTGACGATTACGCCGCTTGCGGCGGGAACCTATCGCGTGATCGTCACGGTGCCGGGTTATCGTCCGTTGGAAGCAAGTGTGACGGTCGCCCGCGGCGGCGTAAGCGAACAGGCCATAACCTTGACCGCGCGCTAACGTGACCGGGAAAGTCGGGTTTTCCGCTGAGTTATCCACAGAAATTCAAGGCTGGCGGAGAAACGTTTCTTCATCAACCGTTCGTTTCCGCCAGTCGTACTTTACAATTTGATCTCGGGGTCGATGCCCGCAAACCTGCCTGTTAACTGGGTTTGCGGGCGCAAAACTGGACGTGTCAATATTTGCCCACAGGCACCTTGGCAGGGGTTATCAAACCCTTTATCAGCAGGTATTCCACAGAAGGCGATACTGACACCTTTCCCACAATCTCTGTGGAGCACCCCAAAAGTTACTGACACACACTTTCTCCTCCTTGTCTATGCGCCCGGGCTCATTAAGCTTCCTTCCTTCACACGGAAACTGACATGAAGCGCGGCGACAAGAAGCCATCCAAGCCCGCCAAGGCGGCCAAGACTTCCACCAAGGCGGAAGCTAAAGCTGCGCCCGCCAAGCCGACGGCCGACGAAACCGCGCGCCCGACCAGACATCTGCCGCCGTCGCCGCGCATGATCGGCCATGCGCCGACGGCCCGCCCGACCGACCATATCCGAGTGCGCGCTCGTTACACCGACCCGCTGCGCGCCGCCAATGAGTTTCAGACCACTCGCGACCTCATCCAGGGCCAGGCCGCGCGCCACGACAAGCGCACGTTCCTTATCTTCGAGGACGACGGCCGCGAGTTCTCGTTTGCCGACGTCGACGAGCAAACCACGCGCGCCGCAAACCTGTTCCATGCGCTGGGCGCAAACCCCGGCGCGCGCATCGCGCTCGTCATGGACAACAGCCCCGACTACGTCTTTGCCTACCTCGGCGTGCTCAAGGGCGGCTTCGTCGCTGTGCCGATCAACCCCGAGACATCCAAGGACGAACTGCACTCGGCGCTCGAGGATTCCGGTAGCAGCATTGCCGTCGTCGGCGGCAAACACCTGAAGTCGTTCCTTGCGGCGGCCAGCGGGCTCGCGGGCCTGCAGGAAATTCTTGTCAGCGGCCCGGCGCCCGCCGACGCGGGCATCAGCGTCATCCACGACGCGAGCGCCGACGGCGACGGTCGCACGCGCGCCATTGACTTCACGTCGGCGATGCGCAAGTCGGAAGACGCGGTGATGAAGACGCAGCCGCCGCGCATGTGGGACGAAGCGCAGATCGCGTATACCGGCAGCAGCACGGGCATTCTGCGCGGCGCGATCTTGCAGCAGCGGCAGTTCATCACGAATTCGCGGCACTTCTCGATCTGGATGGGCATCAACGAAACCTCGCGCATCATCGGCGTGTTGCCGCTGTTCCACGTCAACGCGCAGGTGACTACGCTGCTGGCGCCGCTGGTGCAGGGCGCGAGTGTTGTGCTTGCCGGCCGCTTCAGCGCCGCGCGCTTGTGGAAGAGCGTCGAACGCTACAAAGTCACGCTGCTGCCCGCGGTGCCGACGATTCTTGGCATCCTTACCGACCGCGAAGTGCGCGAGGCCAAAGGCGCCAAGCCCGAACAAGAAAGCCCCTGGCCCGCGCCGAGCGAAAGCGTCGGCTGCCTGCGCGCGCTGTCGGACAAAGAAGCGCGCGAACAGGGCCTCGCCCGCGGCTACGACCTGAGCAGCCTCACCCGTGTGATCAGCGGCGCGGCGCCCCTTCCCGTCGCGACGCAGCTCGCATTCGAGAAGACCTTCCTGAAGCCGGTGATCGAGGGCTACAGCATGGCGGAGACGACATGCTTTGCTGCGCTCAGCCCCGTCAACGGCACGCGCAAGATCGGCTCGGTCGGCATGCCCAGCGGCGACAAAGTCGCGATCCAGGACGACGCGCAGCCGCCCAGCCCGCTGGAGGGTGACTGGACGCCGAAGTCGCTCACGCGCGCCAACCCCACGGTTTTCCCGACCGCTGATTTCGGCAAGACCGGCGAAATCTGCGTCTGGGGCGAAAACGTGCTGAAGGAATATCACCAGCGCCCCGCCGAGAACCCGCGCGTGTTTGCGGGCGGCTGGTTCCACACCGGCGATTTCGGGCGCATGGACGCCGATGGCTTCCTTTATGTGCTTGGCCGCAAAGAAGACCAGATCACGCGCAACGGCAAAACCATGGCGCCGCGCGAAGTCGACGAAGCCCTCTTCCGCCACCCCGCGGTCGAAAGCGCCGTTACCGTCGGCACGCCCGGCCCTGACCGCGATGAATCGGTCACGACCTGGGTGATCCTGCGCAAGGGAACTTTCGACGCGGGCAAAGAAGACGGCCGCATTCCCAAGGACGACGGCCAGCGTGCGGCGATGGAAAAAGCGCTGGGCGACCACCTCTCGCGTTACCTCAACGAGCACAAACGCCCGACGCGCATCCTCTTCGCCTCGAAGCTGCCGCAGGGCCCCACCGGCAAAACCCGCATCCTCGAACTGCGGGACATCAAATGACACCGACGTAGGGACGCGGCTCTGCCGCGTCCGCCGCACAAATGCCCAAACCCTTCCAACCCTCAGGTCATCCCGAACGAGAATCAGCCCGACTTCCGTACTTCGATTACACCGCGGCCCGCGCGTACTTCATCACTCTTTGCGTGTTGGGTCGGCGATGCTTGTTCGGCCGCGTTACCGAGGCGCGAAACGATCTGTCGCCGCTGGGCAAGCTGGTTGACAGCGAATGGGCAGCCGTGGCAACTCACCGCCCGGGCATCTCTTTAATCTGTCATGTCGTGATGCCCAATCATTTTCACGCCATTGTACGCCTGCCTGAACGGCAAAAGGCTAACCGTACCAACGTCGATCAGCCGCGAAAGTTCGCGCCGCTGGCAACAGGTTCTCTTTCGGCAGTTGTCGGCGTCTTCAAGTCCGTCGTGACGCGCAAGGCACGCGAACAAGGCCTTACTAGGCCAAAGCAGAAACTGTGGCAGCCGCGCTTCTATGACCGCGTCATTCGCACGTCTGAGGAATTCGCGAGAATAGACCGGTATATCGCCGACAACCCGTTGAACTGGTCTCGCGACAGGGAGAACGAATCGAGAACCGGTGAAAATGACTTTTATCGGTGGTTGGATTCACTCGGTAAGGACGACGACACGGGGGGTTGATCGTCGGACGCGGCTGAGCCGCGTCCCTACGGCAAGCCCACGCCACGACTCGTTGACGAACTGCCCAAAACTAGGCAAAAGAATCCTCCCCGCATAGGCCATTGGCCGTTGGTTGAAAGGAAGCACCGTGCGTGAAACACCCCTGAAGGCCGAACACGAAAAGCTCGGCGCCCGAATGGTCGACTTCGCCGGCTGGTACATGCCGGTCACCTACACCAACATCAAAGAAGAACACGTCCGCGTCCGCACCAAGATGGGCTTGTTCGACGTCAGCCACATGGGCCGTTACTGGGTCAGCGGCAAGGATCAGCTCAAATTCGTCGACAAGGTCATCACCAACAGCCGCGCCGACATGGAACCCGGCCGCATCCGCTACAGCCTTGTGTGCAACGGCCAGGGCGGCGTACTTGATGACGTGCTGGTTTATTCGGCGGGCGACGAAGGGACAATGTTCGTCGTCAACGCCGGCAACCGCGACAAAATCTGGAAGTGGTTCGAGAAAGAGCGCAAGGGCTTCGTCCTCGACATCAAGGACATGAGCGAAGACTTCGCCATGATCGCCATGCAGGGCCCGGCCTCGGTGCAGGTGCTGGCAAAGATCAGCAACGTCGACCACAAGGCCCTCAAATATTATCGCTTCACGCGCGGCACGGTACTCGGCGAGACCGACGTGATCGTCAGCCGCACCGGCTACACCGGCGAAGACGGCTTCGAATTGATCATGGCCAAAGACAAAGCCGCGCACTTCTGGCGCGAAATCCTGGGCGTAAGTGCGTCCCTTGGCGGCGGTCCCGCGGGCCTTGGCTGCCGCGACACGCTGCGCCTTGAGGCCGGCATGCCGCTTTACGGCCACGAACTCGAAGAAACCATCACGCCGCTTGAAGCCGGCCTCGACTGGGGCGTGCGGCTGGACAAGGCCGAGTTCATCGGCAAGGCCGCACTGGACGAGCAAAAGAAAAACGGCCTCAAGGTGAAGCTTGTGGGCCTGAACGTCGCCGGTAAACGCATCCCGCGCCAAGGCCAGGAAATCGTCAAGGACAACAAGGTCGTCGGCAAGATCGCCAGCGGTACGCTCGGCCCCTGGGTCGAGGCGGTGATCGCCACGGGCTTCGTGCCCGCCGCACAGGCCAACGTCGGCAACAAGTTCCAGATCAAGCTGAAGGAAGACCAGATGCTGGATGCGATGGTCGTCCCGCTGCCATTCTACACGAGGCCTAAAAAGAAATAAGTCGTGGATGGTGGTTGGTGATTCGTGGTTCGAACCACGAACTGCCAACCACGAACCACGTCAACGCTATCGACCACTCAACCACCCAACCGAGAACAGAAATGGCCAACCGACCCAAAGACGCCCGTTACCTCGAAACCCACGAATGGGGCCGCGCAGAAAAAGACGGCACCGTGATCGTCGGCATCACTGACTTCGCCGTCGAACAGCTCAACGACCTGACCTTTGTCGACCTGCCGGAAGTCGGCGACGAAGTCAAGCGCGGCGAGGCGTTTGGCGAAATCGAATCCGTGAAGGCGGTATCCGACCTCATCAGCCCGATCACCGGTAAAGTGACCGCCGTGAACAAGGGTGTCGACGCCAACGACTTCGAGGCCATGAAGAAAGACGCGTTCGGCAAGGGCTGGCTGCTCAAGGTGAAAGCCAAGGACGTCAAGGAACTCGACAAGGGCAAGTCGCTCGAGAGCTACGAACAGCAGCTCAAGAGCGAAGGGCACTAATCCAGCAATGCAAAATTCAAAATGAAGAATGCAAAATGGGACGGCCGTCCATTTTGAATTTTGAATTTTGAATTTTGAATTCTTCATGCATTGGCACGCCGGAACTCAAAGTTGAGCCCGGAATGCCGACGCGGCAAATACGGCAGTCAAATCCCATGCCTTTTATTCCGCATACGCAAAAAGAAACCGCCGAGATGCTCTCCGCTGTCGGCGTCAAATCGATCGAGGAACTCTTTCACGACATCCCGCAGAAGCTGCGGATCGACATGAAGGATTCCAGCAAGCTCAAGCTTCCCAAGGGCCAGGGCGAACTCGAAGTCATCCGCCACATCGAGGGCTTGCTTGCGAAGACAAAAAACGCCGGCGATTACGCCTACTTCCGCGGCGGCGGCATCTACAACCACTTCGTCAGCACGGTGGTGGACCACATCGCGCTCTATGACGGTTCATTCATCACCGCCTACACGCCCTACCAGCCCGAGTGTTCGCAGGGCACGCTGACTTTCATCTTCGAGTTCCAGAGCGCAATCTGCGCGCTCACGGGCCTCGAAGTCGCCAACGCAAGCATGTACGACGGCGCCAGCGCGCTCGCCGAAGCCATGATGATGGGCCTGCACGTGGCCGAAGACAAATTCCGCAAGGAAAACCGCAGCACGTTTGTGATCGCGGGCCACGTGAACCCCGAGTACGTCGCGGTATGCAAGACCTACGCCAAAACCGCGGGCATCAAACTCGTGATCGTCCCGGCCTCGGAAGACAGTGGTCGCATTGACGCGGACGCGCTCAAGGCCGCGCTGACGCGCAACGTCTGCGCCGTCGCGGTGCAGTCACCGAATTACCTCGGCGTGATCGAAGACGTCGAAGGCGTCGTCGCGGCAGCGAAGGTCAACGAGAACCTCGTTATTCAGGCGATTGCGGAACCGCTGAGCCTTGCGTACTTGCAGTCGCCCGCTGAAGCCGGCGTTGACATCGCCGTCGGTGAAGGCCAGCCGCTGGGCAACCACCAGTTCCTGGGCGGCCCGGCGTTTGGCTTCTTTGCCGCCAAGAAAGAACACCTGCGCAAGATGCCCGGCCGCATCGTCAGCGAAACCGTTGACCGCAACGGCAAGCGCGCCTATGCGCTGGCGCTTGCGACGCGCGAGCAGCATATCCGCCGCGAGAAGGCTACGAGCAACATCTGCACCAACCAGTCGCTGTGCGCGCTGCGCGCCCTGATTCACCTGGCCGCGTGGGGCAAAAACGGCTTCATGGAACTCGCCGAGCACACGATTGCCAAGACACAGTACGCGATGAAGAAGCTCGCGGCGGTCGAAGGCGTGAAAGTGCTGCACGGCGAATCGCCGGTTTTCAACGAATTCGTGATTGCCGCTGCGTCCGGCCTTGATCGCAAGCTGATCAAGAAGGGCATCGTCGGCGGCCTCTCGCTCGACAAATACGGCAAGGGCCGCAAGGGCCAGTACCTCGTCGCGGTCACGGAAGTGACGACGAAGGAGGATGTTGATAAGTACGCCGCCGCATTGGCCGGTGCACTTGCTGGAAAGCCTGTGGGGGTAAGCAAGTAAGGCGACAGGCTTCAGGCGGCAGGCGACAGTTAAAAGCATCCGTCGGAGCGTGCAATGCCAAGCGACGCTGGGTTTCGCAACCTGAAGGTCTGGCAAAAGGCGATGGACGCTGTCGAACTGACTCACCGGCATACGCTGAGATTTCCGAAGTTCGAGACGTTTGGCCTGACCAGTCAATTGAGGCGATCAACGCAATCGATCCCTTCGAACATTGCTGAGGGGTACAAGAGAAGGCGATATCCGGCGGATTACATCAGGTGCTTGACTATCGCCAACGGGTCGCAGGGTGAAGCGCTGACGCAGATCGAATTGGCAGTTCGGCTTGGATACGTGACTAGGGATGACGCTCGCGCGATTTGGAAGCAGCTTGATGAAGTGGGCGCGATGCTTGGTGGTTTGATTGAAGCGATCGAAAGAGGAATGAAGAAAAACAAGCGCAAGCCGCCGGAAGAAGACCGCAGTTAACTGCTGCCTGACGCCTGCCGCCTGACGCCTACCCAAAGAGACACCCATGACTAACGCAACCACCGCCGTAACGAATCCCGCCGAGCAACTCCTGTTCGAAATGAGCGTCGAAGGCCGCCGCTGTTTGCGGCTGCCGGAACTCGATGTGCCCAAGGTCGACGTCAAGACCGCGCTCAAGGGCGCGAAACTGCGCAATCAACCCGCGAAGCTGCCCGAACTCAGCGAGCTCGACGTCGTCCGCCACTTCAAAAATCTGGCCGACAAGAACTTTAGCGTCGACAAGAACTTCTATCCGCTGGGTTCATGCACGATGAAGTACAACCCGAAAATCAACGTCACGCTGCTCAGCAAGCCGGGCTTCACCAAGGCTCACCCGCACCTGCCCGAGGCCGACATCCAGGGCCACATCGAGTTGATGTACAACCTCGAAGGTTACCTGCGCGAGATTTCGGGCCTGCCCGCGGTCACGCTGCAACCCGCGGCCGGCGCGCACGGCGAAATGACCGGCATCATGGTCATCCAGGCGTTCTTCCGCGACAAAGGCGAAGGCAAAACCCGCACCGAAGTCATCATTCCCGACAGCGCCCACGGCACCAACCCCGCAACCGCGGCGCTGGCGGGTTTTAAAACCGTCACGCTGAAGAGCAATGCGGACGGTGGATGTGACCTGGAAGCACTAAAGGCGATGGTCGGGCCGCAAACGGCGGCGATGATGATCACCAACCCGACGACGCTGGGTTTGATCGAGCCGAACATGCTCCAGATCGCCGAAATCCTGCACGCCGCGGGCGCCAAGCTGTACATGGACGGCGCGAACATGAACGCGATCCAGGGCGTGGTTCGCCCCGGCGACTACGGCGTCGACGTCATGCATTTCAACCTGCACAAGACTTACTCCGTGCCGCACGGTTCGGGCGGCCCCGGCGCCGGCCCCATTGCGGTGCGTGAAGATCTCGAGCCCTACCTGCCCACGCCGCGGCCGATTAAAAAACCCGACGGCACGTTCACTCTCGAGTTCAAGCGGCCCAAGACCATCGGCAAAGTACGCAGCTTCTTTGGCAACTACGGCGCGCTCGTGATGGCATACATCTACATGAGTCAGCTTGGCCGCGAAGGCGTGCGCCGCAACGCGGAGTACGCGGTGCTTGCCGCGAACTACATCCGTGCGAAGCTGCGCGGGCATTACCACATCCAGAACGACAAGACCTGCGCGCACGAAGTGGTGTTCACCGACGCCAAGCAGGACGCGGAGTCGCACCTGCACGCCATCGACGTCGCCAAGCGCCTGATCGATTACGGCATTCACCCGATGACGATTTATTTCCCCCAGGCCAACGTGACCGGCGGCCACGGCGCGATGATGGTGGAGCCCACGGAGACGGAATCCAAGCAGACGCTCGACTTCTTCATCGACGTGATGAAGAAAATCGCCGCCGAGTGCAAGGAGAACCCGGATCTGCTCAAGAACGCGCCGCACAACATGCCCGTGGTGCGCCTCGACGAAGTCCGCGCGACCACCCAGCCGCAACTTTATTGCCCGATGTGCATGGCGTAGGCGAGGCGGGGGGTAGGGACTGGGGATTAGGGATCAGGGCATACACTCATGGCGACGCCAATTGAGAGTTTCCGCGATTTGCTGGTGTGGCAGAAGTCGATGGATGTCGCGGACAAGATGCTCGAAACCACGGACGAAATCCTGTCGCTTCGCAAATATTGGCTGGTTGATCAACTGCAACGCGCTTCCGCGTCAATCCCGGCCAACATCGCTGAAGGCCATTCGGGCGGCCATACGCCCAAACAATTCCTGAAGGGCCTCTATATCGCCCGAGGTTCTTTGGCCGAGACGTTGACCTATCTGGAACTAGCCGCCCGCCGCGAGTACATCCCAAAGGTAACGGCTCGCGAGATGTGGAAGCAATTGCAGGAAGTTGGCCGTTTGCTAAACGGACTCCTTCGTTCGATCGCTCGAAAGTTACCAACGAAGAAAAAGAAGCCTAATCCCTGATCCCTAGTCCCTAATCCCTAAAACACACATGAATGTGACACCTTCAAGCAGAGTAAGCTCGATTGGCGCTTATGCCTTTGCCGCCGTTGACGAAAAAGTTGCCGAACTGAAAAAGCAGGGCATTACCCCCATCGACTTCGGCGTCGGCGACTACGCTGATCCGACCCCGTCGCTGGTTCGTTCCGCCGGCAAGAAGGGCATCGACAAGCGCGCGAGCGAGGGCTACCCGAGCTACATCGGCGCACCCGAATTCCGCGAAGCCGTCAGCGCCTGGCTGAAGGGCCGCTTTGGCGTCAACTGCGACGCCAAGACGCAAATCACCAGCACCGCGGGCAGCAAGGAAGGCATCTTCAACTTCCACGAAGGTTTTATAAACCCCGGCGACTACGTGATCTGCCCGACGCCCGGCTATCCGCCATACAAGCGCGGCGCGCTGTTCGCCGAGGGCAAAGCCTTCTTCGTGCCCGTCAACCACAAGAACAAGTGCGAGTACGATCTCACGAAAATCCCGCAGGAAGTCGCTTCACGCAGCAAGATCATGTGGGTGACGACTCCTTCGAGCCCGCTGGGCTACGTCGCGTCGCTCGACTTCCTGAAGCGGGCGTACGAGTTCTGCCAGAAACACGGGATTATCCTGGCCAGCGACGAAGCCTACAGCGAGCTCTGGTTCGACGAGCCGCCGCATTCGGCGCTCGAACTCGGCAAGGACAACAACTTCGACGGCATCGTTCAGTTCCACTCGCTGTCCAAGCGCAGCATCATGACCGGCTGGCGCGTGGGCTGGGCCGCGGGCGACAAGCGCATCATCGACGTCTTCAAGAAGGTCAAGACCAACATCGACAGCGGCACGCCCACGTTCGTCCAGGACGGCGCGATTGCGGCGCTGGCCGACGAAAAGCACGTGGTCAAGCTGCGCAACATGATCAAACGTAAGCGCAATCTGATCGTGAAGGCGCTGCGTGCGGCTGGCCTCAAGAAATGCACCAATCCCGCGGGCTTGTACCTGTGGCAGGCGGCGCCCGAGGGCTGGAGCGGCGAGAAGTTCGCGACCTACCTGATCGAAAAGGCGCACATCGTGACGACGCCCGGCGAATGGCTATCGGACACCGTCGACGGCGTGAACGCCGGCGCGGGCCACGTGCGCTTTGCCTTTGTGCCCGGCATGGACGACGTCAAAAAAGCCGCCGAACGGTTAGCCGCGTTGAAGTTCTAGGTAGTTCTTGGTGGATAGTTGATAGTGGACAGCAAAAACGGCCCGCGCTTGCGGGCCGTTGCCTTTACCAACCACCACCCACTAAGAACCAACCCCTAATACAGCGTCTGCACCGCGCTGCCGGGGTACATCGCCTTCAAAATCCGCATGTGGTCCCAGCCCGCCAGCGCCATGCCGCGCGCGCTCCACTGACACATGCCGCAACCGTGGCCGTAGCCGTGGCCGCTAAACACCCATTCGTCGCCTTCGCGCGCCGCGGTAAAAATCGTGCTTGGCAGCCCCATCACGCGCCGGAACTCGATCGCCGAAATATTTTTGGCGGCACCGCTGGGCTCGTAGATTCGCAGCGTGATCGCGTGGCCGCTGGGCGCAGCTTCCAACGTTTCAATCTTCATTGCCTCATTGATGCCCAGCCGGTTCTCAATGCAGCGCGCATTGAGTTCGCCGCGCCCCAGCCGCGAGGTCCAGTTGTAACGCGGGCTGTCCTTGCAGTAATCGGCCAGATTCGCGCCGCCGAGCGGTTCGATGCTGCCGGGATTGCCAAACGCGACGTCCGGCGACGTGGTCTTGCCGCCGCTGGTGCTGTGGAAGAACGCTTTGAAACATTTGCCCTTGTAGACCATGACCTTGCCGCTGGTGGCCTTGCGCGCCTCGAGCACGTGCGCCGATTCGCGCCACAGCCGCGGGTTGTCCGCGGGCCCGACGCCGCCGTAGACCTGGAAGCGTGTGCTGTCGTCGAGATCCCATTGCTCGCCCGATTTGCGGCGCTCTTGCATCGTGAACAGCGCGTAAGTCCGCGACGCGACAGCCTGCGCCATCAGCGCCTCAACGGGCCAGTCGCGCAGCATCTCCCAGCCGATCACGCCCGCGATGTATTGTTCCATGTCGACGACGTTGATGACTTCCCAGCCGTCTTTGTTCGCGATAATGCGCAGCTTTCCTCTATATACGCGGCCATCGACCTCGAAACATTCCGGCGCGACCGCGGACTCAATCTCCACGCTGTCGGCGCTCTGGTCGCCGACGTTGACGCAGCCGCCGGCCAGGTTGATCGTCACCTGGCCCGGCAGTTTCCTCGAGGCGCCATCGAGCCGCAGCAGCCCGTCGCGCGTTAGTACCTTCAGGGTCGCACGCTTGCTGGCCTCCGAAAGCTTTACGCGCATCACCGGCGCGGCGGAGTAGTCTGGAAATGCGACCAGCAAGTCGGCACCATCGGGCGCGTGTTGTTGCGGGCAGGAGCTGCCAAGCAGTGGAAACATCAACGCGAGAATGACCGCCGTCTTGAGAAGATATTTGCCGCGCATGCGTTGCTCCGTTTCGCCGCCGGGATACCCGGCTATCGTTGTTATCGGCCTTTGAGGCAGTCGCGCTTGAGTTTGACCTTCAATCACCCGGTTTTGGCCTATACGGCGGCGCTGATCGCGCTGTGCAGTCTGGCGTTTTTCTGGCGGCGCGGAGTCGCCTCGGGCCTGATCGCGCTTGCGGCGGCGCTGTTTGCGCTGGCCGGCGCGGGCCCGAGCGCCGGTGGCGGCGCGGTCGAAGCGCGGCATGCGGCGGTGCTGGATGTCTCGGCCTCGATGGAATCGCGGCTGGAGGGCGCACGCCGTTTGGCGGTAACGACCGCGATCCCGCTTCCACCGGGCCAGTCCTGGCTCAAGCAGCAACTGTCAGACACCCTGCGTGACGAGGGGTCGCCTCCGGGCGGGCAAACCAACTACGGCGCGCTTGCGGCGCTGAGCGCACGACCGGATTTCCTCGGTGAATGCATCTTCATTTCCGACGGACGCGGCGACCTCGACGAACTGACGGCGGCTCTGGATCCCGGACGCGTGATCCTGCTACGCGCGCCCGTCCCGGAGAAACCCGATGCCGCCGTGGTCAGCCTGCGCGTGCCCGGCAATTTGCCCGCGGGCTCGGCGGCGGTGTTACGCGCCGAAATTGCCTGCGACCGCGACCTGGACGCGCGCTGGCGCGCCTTTGCCGACGGCAAGGAAATCGGCAACGGCCATGAGCGCCTCGCCGCTGGCGCAAGCGTCGCCATCGCGCAGGTGTTTCGCGCGCCGGATTTCGGCCTGATGCGCCTGTCGATCACCGTCGAAGTCGCCGGTGACCGCGAACCCCGTAATGACAAAGCGTCAGTCGCTGTCGGCGCCGCGGGCAAACGCGTGGTCGCCTATGCGCTGCCCGCCGAAGTCGCCGAAGCGAGTGACGCGTTGCTGGCTTTGATTCGCGCCGATGCCGCCAACGAGGTGCGCGTGCGTCGCGACCTGCCCACGGCGGGAGAACTCACCGGCATCGCGGCGCTGGTGATCAACGACGTGCCGGTCGCGAGCCTCGACGCGGCGCGCCTGCCTGCGATTGCCGCATGGGTGCGCGGCGGCGGCCGAGTGCTGATGGCGGGCGTGGGCGGCGCGTTTGGGCCCGGCGGCTGGCGCGGGACGCCGCTCGAAGAAGTCAGCCCGCTGAAATTCCGGCCCGACGACGACCCGGGCCGGCGCTGGCTGCTGCTGCTGGATTGCAGCGACAGCATGAACGCGAGCGCGGGCGGCGCGAAACGGCTGGACGTGATGAGGCAGGGCGCGCGCCGCGTGCTGGACAAACTCAACGCGCGCGATCGCGGCAGCGTCGTCGGTTTCAATCGACACGTGCTCGGTTCACTCGAGTTCACGGACTCGGTTAACGAATTGCGCGCGCGGCTCGACAACCTGACGGCGTCGGGCAACACGAATATCCGGGCATCGCTGGAAGCCGCGCTGCGGGCCTTTCCGCCGGGCGATGGCGAGGCGCGCATCTTCCTTGTAACGGACGGACAGGAGGGCGAAGGGTCGGGAGGCGCGTCCTATGCGGAACTCGCGAAGTTTGCCGCAGACAACGGCATCAGGATCGACGTCCTGTTGACGGAAGCCACACCGCGACCCTGGACGGACGCGATCAAGGCCGGCGGCGGAAGCGTCAATACAGTCGGGGAGCGCGGCTTTGGCGAGTTGGTCGAAAAACTCGAACAGATTGCCGCAGGAGCTGATAAGTCGCTGATCGAAGCGGGCCCGTTTGCGGTGGCGGGCGTCGCCGCAAGTGTGCCCGCAGTGGCCCGCACCGCGCCGCGCGCTGACCTGCAGCCCGGTGACTTGCGGCTGTCCGCAAACAAGAATCGGCGCAACTGGCCGTTGCTTGCGACGCGGCAAATGCTGGGCCGCAGCGCGGCGCTCACATGCGAAACGTGGGGCGGCGAACTCTGGCGCAACGCGAAGTTCCTCGATGCGGTGCGCGGGGCGACGGATTTCCTGCTCACGGGCGCCGCCAACGCGAGCCTGAAGCTGAACGTGAACGCCGACGACAGCGCCGATTTGACCTGGGTCGGCCTGAACGCCGCGCCGGAGCGCGACCTCGAACTTGAAGACAGCACGCGGTTACGCCTGACCCGACCGGGTCGCTGGCATGTCGCGAAGTTGCCGCAGGCCGACGAACTTGCAGTGTTCGACACGGGCCGATTGATTGAAAAGCTCGCGCTGCCGCAACTCCCGCCCGCGGAATTGCGTTTCACCGGCGACGACGAGGAGTTTTTCACGCGCGCCGCCGCGCGAGGCTTTCGTGTCTTGAAGTCGCTGCAGGGCTGGGAGCCGCGCGTCGTGCGACCTGCGGCAACGGGAAGCGTGAACCTGACGTGGCTCGTCGCCGCATTCGGCGTTGCGTGCGTGCTGGCGGGGTACGCGATGCGCAAGAAATAACTGTGGGGCGGACATTCATGTCCGCCGTCGCGGCGACAGCCGCGACAAATCGGCCGGAAACTGCGCCCGGCCGCGCGGGCAGGAATGCCCGCGCCGCAGGGTTTGTGTGAACAACCGTCTATGGAACCCCGGCGCTCATGCGCCGGGCTCTGTTAGAGCATTTTCAAGATTACCGTGCCGGTTTCTGCTTGCGGCGAGCATCGCATCTCCGCGTCGCGCTCGCTTAGCGTGGCTTCCAGCCACGCCGTCGCTCGCGCTTCTTGATCTGCTCGCTCGGCGCAGCGCATAAACTCGGCACACTAACCTTGAAAGAGCTCTAATCATAATTCGTCGACGATCGAATCGATGACGTCGAGGCCGAGACGCGTGAACGCCTTCGATAGTTCGGTGTTCAGGTCGCCGGTGCCATGTTTGATCTGCATCTTGAGCACTTGCGCGAGCAACTTTACGCCGTCGCCGTATTCGCCCCACTTGGCCGTGAACGCGGCGCGGGCCTTGGTCTTGACCGACATTTTGTCGCGGGCGTTGAGGGGCATGGTTATTCCTTTTCGGCCTTGACCAGTTTGTCCGCGAGCACCCATTCGACACTGCCGTCGGCGAAATACTCGCGCTTCCAGATCGGCACTTCGTGTTTTAGCCGATCCACCAGCTTGCGCGTTGCGTCAAACGCCGCGCCGCGGTGCGGCGACCCGACGATCACCGCGAGGCTCGCGTCGCCGATTTCGTGGCGGCCTGTACGGTGAACGACGAGCACGTCGGCGAGTTGGAATTCGGCGGCGATTTCCTCCGCCAGCTTCTGCAACTGTTTGAGCGCCATGCCCTCGTAGGCTTCGTAGTCGATGCGCGTGACTTTGCGGCCCTGGTGCTGCTCGCGCACCACGCCCAGGAACAACAACTGCGCGCCGTTTTCGCGCGCAGCGCATTGCGCCAACAGTGCATTGGCGTCAATAGGTTTGTCCGTCAGGCGGGCCTCAACGGCCATTTTGCTCCCCCACCGCGATATGCAGCGCGACCACTTTGCGCAGGTCGATGATGAATTCGTCCTGGCCCTGATCGCCGGGCACCACCAGTGTCATCATGTGTTCGCCCTGGCCCTTGATGAAGCGGCCGTAGGCTTCGCGGGCGGCGTCGGCGCTCTGGGCGCTCATGCCCTCGACGGCGAGCCCCGCGCCGCCTTCAAACAGAAATCGGAGTGCTTTGGATGTCATGGGAACGCTTTTAGCTGCCAACGACAAAAGAAACTACGTTTGAGCCACGAATCCACACGAATGAGCACGAATCTGATGACGCAATTCGTGAGAATTCGTGTTCATTCGTGGCTCACTACTACTTCTTCTTGTCCTTCTCGTCTTCCTTCATCATGGCGCCGGCGAGTTTCCAGCTTTGCTTCACGAACCAGCCCGCGCCCTTGCCGCTGAGCTTCGCCACTTTCCACAGGGCCTTGGCGGCTTCCGCCCCGGCCTTGGCCTTCTTGGCTGCGTCGTCGAGAGATCCCATCTTTTCCTCCTCGCTGCGCCCGCCGCTGACCACTTCCGCATCCAGGATCGCGGTATGCTTGCGCGCCGGCATGAACTCCGGCGGCGGGCCCACGACGACCGCGGCCTGCCTCTCTCCCAGTTTACGCACGCGCTTGAGTTCGGCCATGCCGTAATAAATGCCGATCCACGCCATCGCCATCACCACAAGCTGGTACATCAGTACCATTGACAGGCTGTTCGACGCCGCACGTGTCTGCGGCCCGACCAGCCAGCTTCCCGTGGTCATCAAAAATGTCGCGATGCCCGCTGAAATGAGCCACAGGCCGTGGCTGATCTCGACCGCGCGCTGCGTGCCGCGCTCGAAGCCGCGCGAACGCGCCAGCCAGCCGCGCACCGCGCGTGCGCCGTCGGCGGGCCACACCGGCATCAGATTGCCCATGCCCACAAGGAAATTCAGCACGCTGAACGCCGCAAAGAAACCCGCGGGCGTCGCGATCGAATTCAAGCTGAACATCGGCTGGGGCTGGCCCGCCGCAACCAGGATCGCGGGGGCTGAAACAATCGCAAGAGCGATGTTGACCGCGGGGCCCGCCAGCGCGATCCAGACTTCGTCGCTGGGCTTGGCGTTTTTGGTCTCGAAAAACGTCAGGCCGATGAACGACAGCAAGATCATCGTCGCGCGGTGGCCGCGCAAATACGCCGCAACGGCGTGGCCGATTTCGTGCAGGAACATGCACAGCGCCATGGAGCCCAACAGCGCCAAGTGCGCAAACGCCGACCAGACCTCGCCCGGTGCGGCGCCCGGGGCGGTTGCGTCGCGCAGGCTGATGAAAAACAACAAAACGCCAAGGCCGACCAGCATCAGGTCGAGGCGGATTTCGACGCCAAACCAGCGGCCCAGCGGGATCGTCGGGCGATAATTCATACGTCTATATAAACGGGTGTTGGGCCTTCAGGCTTGCCGAATTAAAACGAAAACGACCGCATATGCGGTCGTTTTGGCCTACTTGGTCTTGGGTTCCGCGGCCGCCGGGCCATTGGCCAGCGATTGCTTCTCTTCCGCGGCCTTGCGGCGGGCCTCGCGGCGTTCAGCCTGACGTTTCTCGGAGCCATTGGCGTAGCGCGGCCCCTTGCTGCCGGGCTCGATTTTCTGGTCTTTGTCGAAGTAGCGCACGCCAAGTTCGCGCTTGGAAAAGTCCGTACCGAAGCCGGTTTCGCCGGCGGCGGACTGGACCACCTCGGGCTCCGTGCGCGGGTTAGCCCAACTCGGGTCGCCGGAAAGTGCGATGGGCGCCACGGGCGCGTTGGGTCCCGGCGGCGCCTGCACGCGAGCCACGCCGGGCCCGGCCATGGAGCAGCCGCCCGCGAAAATCGCGCCCAGCACCACAAGAATGAGCAAAGACCGCATGAAACCGCCCTGAGAGAGGGCCGTTGGGGAAGTCTAAGGGTAAATCAGGCCGCGGGGGCCGTCAACAAGCGCATTTGTCGCCCACGCGACCAATCCCATGTCGTAGAATATGTGCATCCGGAGGTCGCCATGGCACCCAAACAAGTCGCCGCACAGGAAGCTCAACGCAAAATCACCGACGCCGCACGCACGTCAAAGCACGCCGTGCGCGAGATCAAATCGCTGAAGGAAGGCGAGGCGGTGCGGCAGGGCGACATCTACGTGACGTGCCTGAAGAAGCTGCCGGCCAAGCGCGGCAAGGCGTTGGCGACACGGCAGCTTGCGCCGGGGAGTTCGCAGGGCTCGCGGCATTGCGCCGAGGGCGAGGATTTAACCCTGTATTCACCGACGCCGGGTTCTACGGAACTCACGGGGCCTCTGATTGTGGCCAAGAGGAATTTTAAAATCACGCACCCGGAGCACGCGCATTTCGTGATGCCTGCCGGAATCTACCAGGTGACCTATCAGCGCGATTTCTCGCGCGAAGGCCTGTTCAGGGTCGAAGACTAACTACTTAATTGAGCCACGAATAAACACGAATCCACACAAATTCATTCGTGAGAATTCGTGTGGATTCGTGGCTAAACAACGCAGCTATTTTTTCCAGTCTTCCAGACCGGCGAAGAACTTCGGCAGATCCATTTCGCCGAGGTCGCCCTTGTCGCGCGAGCGGACGTTGACGGTCTGCTTGTTCATCTCTTCTTCGCCGATCACCAGTGCGTACGGGATTTTCTGGAGCGACGCCTCGCGGATCTTGTAGCCGAGGCGATCATCCTTCAGATTGACGTCGGCGCGCAGGCCGAAGTCGAGCAGCTTCTCGTGCACCTGTTTGGCGTAGGCCGACATCTTTTCGCTGACCGGCAGCACCTGCACCTGCACCGGCGCCAGCCACAGCGGGAACGCACCCGCGTAGTGCTCGATGATCACGCCCATGAAACGCTCCAGCGAACCAAGACCCGCGCGGTGAATCATCACGGGAGTATGCCGCTGGCCGTCGGCGCCGACGTACTCGAGTTCAAAGCGAGCAGGCATGCTGAAATCGAGCTGGATGGTGCCGCACTGCCAGGTGCGTTTTAAACTGTCGCGGATGTGGAAGTCGATCTTCGGCCCGTAGAACGCACCGTCACCGGGATTCAACTTGTACTTGTAGCCGCCATCCTCCAGCGCCTGCTTCAACGCCGCTTCCGCGCGGTTCCACATTTCGTCACTGCCAATACTTTTCGCAGGCCGGGTGCTCAACTCCATGTGGTACTCGGGGATGTTGAAATCCTTGTAGACTTCCTCGAAGTACGCGATCAGCATTTTCACTTCGCCCACGATCTGGTCCGGGGTCACGAAGTGGTGCGCGTCATCCTGGGTGAACGCCTGCACGCGGAACAAACCGTGCCGCACGCCCGATAGTTCACGTCTGTGAACTAACCCGAGTTCGCTGTAGCGCAGCGGCATCTCGTTATGCGAGTGCAGCTTGTTCTTAAAGATCATGCAGTGGCCCGGGCAGTTCATCGGTTTGACCGCCATCGGCCGCTCTTCATCGACGTCGATCACCTTGCCCGGGTTTTTCTCGTCGTTCATCTTCATCTTGGTGAAGAACATGTTCTCGAGATAGTTCTGGTAGTGGCCGCTGGTGTGCCACAACTTCTCCGAGAGAATGATCGGGCCTTTAACCTCTTTGTAGCCGCGTTTGACAAGCTTGTTGCGGGCGTACTGAGCGAGAGTGTTGAACAACGACGCACCCTTGGGCAGATAGAACGGGAAGCCCGGCGCATCCTCGGTGAACATGAACAGTTCCTGCTGCTCGCCAAGCACGCGGTGATCGCGCTTCTTGGCCTCTTCCTGGATGCGGAAATATTCGTCGAGTTCCTCTTTGCCGAAGAACGCGGTGCCGTAGACACGGGTGAGCTGCTCGCGGTTGGCGTCGGCACGCCAGTAGCTGCCGCTGACCTTCGTCAGCTTCACGTTCTTGAGCCAGCCGGTGTTGGGCACGTGCGGGCCGCGGCACAGGTCGATGAAATCGCCGTGCTTGTAGAAGGTCAGTTGGTCGCCGCGCTCCTTGATGCCTGCGACCAGTTCCTGCTTGAACTTGTTGTGCCCGCCGTCGATGAGTTGATAGCGGCGATAGTGCTCGTTGGCCTGGTCGATACTCGCCTCGCAACGCACAAAGGGCGCGCCTTCCTTGGCGATCTTGGCCATCTCGGCTTCGATCTTGGGAAAGTCGTCGACGGTGATTTTGCCCTCGGGCAAAAACAGGTCGTAGTAAAAGCCTTCCTCGACCACGGGGCCGATGGTGAGCTGCACCTTCGGGAACACACGCAGGATCGCGTCGGCCATTAAATGGGCTGCGGAATGTCGCAACACTTCGAGGGCTTCCTTGTCCTTCTTGGTCAGGATCTGGACGTCGGCGCCTTCCTTCAGCGGCAACGCGAGATCGACGACCTGGCCATTCACTTTTGCGGCGACAGCGGCCTTGGCCAGCCCCGCGCCAATCGCGGCGGCGAGATCGGCGGAATTCGCGCCGTCTTTGAGCTCACGCTTTGAACCATCCGGCAACTTTACGGAGACCATGGGATTTATCCTTTTGAGGTCGATTTCGCGCGCGTTGTGCGTCCGTGATCGCCGATTTTGGATTTGCGATTTTGGATTAGGGTCGAGCTACGAGAGATCGCGTTGCTCAATCTAAAATCTAAAATTCGGTTAACGGAAACAGGCCCTACGATGTGTGGGCCTGCAAATGTCGCACGCAGCGACGTGATTCGAAACCTCGGTTATGTTCGCGCGGTGGAAACCCCCACCGTCGCATTCACCCTGACGGCCACACCCGTCTGGGCAGCAGACATATTAACTAGCTACTCCCCATCTTGTCCACTGGTTGCGACATCCCTCACGCGTCGTACTGTTGGCTAGTCCAATTTGGGAAAGGCTGATCTGTGAAAATCGTTTCTCTCGACGCATCAGATGTAGTTCCAGTTAAGAAATTTGCGATCTCGGATCTCTCCGATGCGGTCATTTTGGCTGGACCCAATGGAGTGGGCAAAACCCGTTTAGTCCAAGGGATATTGGGGGCTCTACAAGCACCGACAAAACATCCGAACATCAAGCTCGTTGTGGTGGCAACTTCTGAAACCGAGAAGCAGGAATGGGGAAAACGCCAACTTGATCTGGGTACTGTCGAGGATCAGGCACTCTACTCGAAGACCCTAAGGAAAACCAAACGGCGTAGTAACTGGACGAGTAGCGTTTTGCAATTTGAAAGCGACCGAACGATACAACGAATCGATCCTTTGCCTTTCAGTTGGGATATGCCCGATCCATGGGATGAGCAACTGGGGTGGAACTATTCCTTCGGGTACATGAAAGACCGCTTCAACGATACCAGACAGTCTCTTTTCAAAAAGATTTACAACCAGCAAACGCAAATCGCCAGCGAAGCGCAAGCAGCCATGAAGCGCGGGGAAGCAGCTCTTCCGCTGAATTACCCCGACCCCATGCTGCCGTTCAAGGACGCATTTCGACAGCTGCTCGGACCGAAAGAAATGGTTGATCCGAATATCCGGCAGCAAACACTATCCTTTCTTCATGAGGGGAAACCGTTTGGATTCGAGCAACTCTCTTCAGGCGAAAGGGAGGTCGTAAACATCACGTTCGATTTTCTGTTACGGAATCCAACCGACTGCATTGTCTTTTTTGATGAACCAGAACTCCACCTACATCCTGAACTCACGTATCGCCTCCTTCAAACTCTGAAAACGATTGGCGCTCGTAACCAGTTCTTTTTCTGCACTCATTCACCCGAGATCATTGGGGCCTCGCTTGACGACACGGTTGTTTTCGTCTCCCCGCCGAAAGTTGGCCGGGACAATCAGGCAATTCACGTTCGCGAAAATGATGAGACACACGAGGCGCTGAAGTTGTTAGGTCAAACGATAGGCTTGATCTCGCTAGGCAAGCGCCTTGTGCTTATCGAAGGCCAGCACTCCAGCCTTGATAAACAAGTGTATGGGTCAATTCTTAGGAATCTATTTCCCTCGCTAATCTTGGTGCCCAGTGGAGGCAAGGACACTATCCGTCATTTCGAAACACTCCAGCGCAACGTTCTCGACAAAACCATTTGGGGTGTAGAGTTCTTTCTGCTTTGTGACCGTGACGCCGTCCCTTTGTCCAGACCCGCAGCCCAAGTTGAAAAGAAAGGTCAAGGTCGGCTAAGGGTTCTTCCTCGCTACCATTTGGAAAACTACTTCTTGGATTCTGACCTCCTTGCACGGGCAATCAGCTCCATCACCCTAGACCCGGGCCATCCCTTTTCTGACCCAGCGCGAGTTGAAGCAACATTGATCGACTTAGCTCGACCATTGGTGTCGTACTGTGCTGCGTTAGTCGTGTCGGCTGAACTGCGAGAATACGCCGGCAACATTGATGTGATGCCAAAGGATTGTCGTGGCAAGTCGTCCGAAGAGCTTACGGGGATGATCTTGGCCCGCGCTATCGCCGAAAGAACTCGGGTAGACTCAGTTCTTTCAGACCATGCGGTAACACAAGCCGTCAGGGAAACCGTAGATAGGCTCCAACGGAGCCTCGACATGGGAAACCAGGATTGGAAAAAGGAAATACCGGGGCGACCACTATTGGCCACCTTTTGCTCTCGCGCAAAGATTGATGTCGGGTATCTGAAGAGCCACTATTTACGTGAGGCCGCAACTGCAAGCACCCCATTCTCAGATATCATTGCTATCTTCAAGACATTCGCCGACTCAACAATTTCTTCGCCGGCGACACCACCCGTCGCTAGCGCCGCTTCGCGTGTCGATTCGTAGCCTTATCGGCTGATCGCTATACAGCTACAATCGGCGCATGGCTGCGCAGAATCCCGACGACAAGTTTAGGCCGGTTCCTCAGGGCGAGGAGCACACGCTGCTTGAGGTGGGGTCGGACAGTCGTGGCGTGACGACGCCGGACGCGCTCAAGACGAGCGACGTCCAATCGCTCGCCAGCGACAGGCACGCGGCGGTCGATCCAAATCCGCGCACGGTGCTCCAGGTCGGCCCGCAGGGCGGCCTGCGCTTTGGGCCGGTGCGGGTGACGCAACAGCTTGGTGCGGGCGGCATGGGCAAGGTTTATCGCGGGCATCACGAGGGTCTCGACCTCGATGTCGCGATCAAAGTGATGTCCGGTGAAGTCGCCAAGGACGAGACCGGCCGCCAGCGTTTCATCCGTGAGGCGCGCACCGCCGCACGCCTCGATCATCCCAACATCGTGCGCGTGATGACGGTCGACGAGCAGGACGGCGCGCCGTTCATCGTCATGGAATACGTCGACGGCGCGGACATGGCCGCGCTGGTGAAAAAGCACGGGCGGCTGGACCCCATCGGCGTTTTGCGCAGCATCGCGCAGGTTTCTGACGCGCTCGCCCATGCCCACGAGCAAGGAATCATTCACCGCGACATCAAGCCGCACAACATGTTCGTCTCCAGGCAGGGCCGCGTGAAACTCGGCGATTTCGGCCTGGCCCGCGCCGTCGAGCAGACGACCGAACTCACCATGCCCGGTGCGGCGATGGGCACGGCGCACTACATGAGCCCCGAGCAAGCGGGCGGCCACGAACTCGACACGCGCAGCGACATCTACAGCCTGGGCGTGACGGCGTATCACTTGCTCAGCGGCATGCCGCCCTACAGGGGCACGACGCCGGTCAGCATCGCGGTGCAGCACATCAACAGCGACGTGCCCTACACGCGTGAGAGTTTCGGCCACGTGCCCGATGAAGCGGTGTATCTCCTAATCGAAATGACGGCGCGCGATGCGGCGCGCAGGCCGACCGCGGCGCAGGTCAGCCAGCGTCTGCGCGATATTCTCGGTCGCCTGACCGGCAATGCCGACGTGAAGCTTGCGAGCCTCGAGGCCCTCGTGGGGCAGGCTTCCAGCCTGCCACCGGACGACAGGCAGACTGGAAGTCTGCCCCACGCAACGCAACAGCAGCCCTTTGCGATTCAGCATCCGCCGGGATTCACGCCGGTTCCGCCGACCTACGCACCGACGATGATGGCGCCGCTGCCAATGCACCAGCAATTCCCGACGCCGTCGCAGGGATTCATGTCGCCGCCTGGCTACGCGCCGCCGCCCAAGAAGGGCGCGAACTGGCTGCTGATCATCGCAATCATCATTGTGGCGTTCCTGGGCATCGCGCTGCTGGCGTTTATCACCTCGCACCGGGGACGGTAAAAAAGCCCCGCCGGTGATGGCGGGGCGTTTTTCGTATGCCGCGCCGCAAACGCTCGCTCCGCTCGCGCGGCGCTGTTACTTGGCGATTTCGCGCAACGCACTGCGCAGTTCACGCACGTGCTCCGGCTGGATCGTGAGCGGCGGCAGCAGACGAATCTGGTCCGCCGGGCCGCTGGAACCCACGATGATCTTGCGTTTAAGAAGCTCGGCCACCACGGTTTTCGCATCCTTATTGAGGTCCAAGCCCAGCAGCAGGCCCTTACCCTTGATCGCGCGAATCAGCGGATTGGCCCCCAGTGAATCGCGGATCGCCATTTCCATCTCGCGCGCGTTGTCGGCGAGCTTTTCCTTCAAGATCACGCCCAGGTTGGCTTTGAGCGCGGCCATCGCCAGCGGACCGCCGCCGAATGTGCTGGCGTGTTCGCCGGGCGCGGGCGCGCCCGCAATGGCCTCGTTCAAAATCACCATGCCGATCGGCACGCCGCCCGCCGCGGCTTTGGCGGTGGTGCAGATGTCCGGTTCAACGCCCCAGTGCTGGCCCGCCATCATCTTCCCGGTGCGGCCAAAGGCGGTCTGCACTTCGTCGAAAATCAGGGCGCAACCGTTGCCGCTGCACATTTCGCGCAGACGTTCGTAGTAGCGCTTGTTGCCGACGCGTACGCCGCCGGTGCTCTGCACGGGCTCGATGATGACCGCGGCGACGTCGGGACTCAGCGCGCGCTCCACGGCCTCGAATTCGCCAAACGGAACGAACTCGGTGAGGTTGGCCAGGTTTTCGGGAAAGGGGTCGCGGTACTTCGCGCCGCCGGTGACAGACAGGCTGCCTATTGTGCGGCCGTGGAAGCCCGTGGTGGTGGCGATGATGCGCGGCCGACCTGTGGCGCGGCGCGCGATCTTGAGCGCCGCCTCATTGGCTTCGGTGCCGCTGTTGCAGAAAAACACGCTGCGGCTGCCGGCGTATGCGTTCTTGACGACGAGTTCGGCGGCCTCGGCGCGTGCGTCGTTATAGCAAACGTTGCTGTAGAAGATGAGCTTGCCGGCCTGGTCGGAGATAGCCTTGACCACATCTTTGTGGCAGTGGCCCGTCGAGGCGACCGCGTGGCCGCCGTAGAAATCGAGATATTTCGCGCCCTTGTCATCGTACACGTGCACGCCTTCACCGCGGACCAGCACCAGCGGCAACTTGTCATAAGTCGGCAGCAGATACTTTTGTTCGAGTTCTTCGTAGCTCATTTCTTCCCCAACTGGTGTGCGCGGGCGGCGAGCGGCAATTGCTCGACCACGTCGCTCGCCATCATGCCGATTTCGCCCAGCGTGTCACGTACTCTGTCGCCCGCAAGGCCATGAATATATACGCCGAGCACCGCGGCCTCGAAACTCGGGTAGCCCTGCGCGCAGAACGCCGCGATCACGCCCGTCAACACGTCGCCCATGCCCGCCTTGGCCATGCCGGGGTTGCCCGTGTTGTTGACGTAAGTGCGCAGGCCGTCGCTGACGACGGTGCGGTGGCCCTTGAGCACGCAGACCAGGTGATTGCTTGCGGCGTAATTGCGCGCCGCGATCTTGCGGGCTTCTTCGTCACGACCAAGATCCTTGCCCTCGTGTTTAGAGCCAAGCAGGCGCATGAGTTCGCCGGGGTGGGGCGTGATGACAGGACGCTGCGGGGCCTTCTTGAACTTCGAGAAAGTTTCCTCGGGATTTTTCGCAATGGCGTTGAGCGCGTCCGCGTCGATCACAAGCTGGCACGTGACCTCGGGCAGCAGGTTGCGCACGGCTTGCGACGTCTGCGGATTTGTGCCGAGCCCGGGGCCAATGGCGAGCACGTTGACGCCCTCGAGCGCGTCGATGATTTTCGGCGGGCTCATCGCGCTGATGGCGCCGTCGTCGGTTTCAGGCAGCGCCAGCGTCATCACATCGGGGTCGCGGCCCGCCACCAGCGCCGCCAGGCGCCAGGGCATGCCCACACGCACCAGCCCCGCTCCCGCGCGCAGGCACGCGCGCGAACACAACGCCGCCGCGCCAACCATGCCCGAGGACCCCGCGACGACCAGCACACGCCCCGCGTCGCCCTTGTGCATCCAGGGATTGCGCGCGGGAATGGGCGGGACTTCGGTGCTGAGCGAAACTGTCTGCGATTTGGCCATTGCGCGACTCTACTTGTTGGACTCGGGCAACCGCAACGGCTTGCTCGCGTCGCGCGGCGGCGGGGGATCGAGGGCGATGAACTCGCGTGCGTTTTCGCACCAAAGCGGGTCGACCTCGATGGCGGGCGGATCGAGGCGCCAGGCGAGTTTTGCGGCGGCGCGCCAGTAACGCTGGTAGCTGTTGCGCACGCCTTCAGGGCCAAAGGGCCCGTCCGGGTTCTTGAGCGGCAGGAACTGTTCGTCACGCGCGACCTCGAGCGCGGCAACGGTTTTGGCCAGCGGCAGCGTGTCGAAAACGAAACGTTCGAACTTGTAGGCGTTGGGCGACGCGGGCTCGACGAGCCTGCCCGTCGCGTCGATGAACGGCACTTTCTTAAACGCGGCGTGCAAGGGCAGGTCTGCACCCCGGCCGGCGAGGCTTTCAAGGAACGCGAGCGAAAACGCGTGCACGGCGATGGAGCCCGCCCAGAAGGCGAGCCTGCCGCCCGCGGCGCGCTGGCGCGACTGTTCGTCGCTGAACTCGGTGTACTCGACGACGCTGGGCTTGCCGTGGTCGAGGCAGAAGATACCCACGCGTTCGGCGGGGTCGGTTTTGCGCACAACCTTGAGCGAAACGTCGGCGCGCCGCGTGATGTGCAGGCCGAGAAACGCGGTGTCGGCGACGGGGACTTGCAAATTATCGACCTGGAAATAACTGATGTGCGCCACGCCGCGCTTGCGCATGTTTGCGAGCATGCCGGTCTTGTGCAGCGCGCTTAATACGCCGCCGTGGCCGTCGGGGCCGAGGAAGAGGCGGTCGGGAGCCTCAAGTATGAGCTTGCCGTCGGTGTCCAGCGCCGGCATTTCGCCTTGTGCGAAAAACGAAACGTCGGCGTCCTTGAGGCCAAAGAACTTGTTCTTCTCGAAAAATGCGCGCGTGGCTTGTTCGTTCTGGCGGCTGACCATCACGTAAAGCGGCGGCGTCTTGCCATAGACCTTGCCGACGCGAAGCAACTTGCGCGCAAACACTTCAAACAGCGTCATGCCTGAAAGCGGCATCACCGGGTAGCAACCCTTGGGCCCGTCGAAGCCCAGCCTCGTGCCTTGGCCTCCCGCCACGAGCAGGCAGGCGACCTCGCCGGCGAGCAGGGCGTCCTCGCCGACTTTGGCCGCAGCCGCGGCTTCCCTGCCCGGTGCATAGGGAAAGTTCGGGATATCCAGTTCGACCACGGGCGCGGGCGTGATGTCGCGCCGCGGCGGATTTTTCAATTCAGCGATGGCGCGGTGCATCTCATCCAGCCGCGAAAAATCGGCGAGGCCGATTTGCTCCTTCAGCGCACGCTGCTGCGCGGCATTGAGCTTGCCCCAGTGCGCAAGCACATGCTGCTGGCCGTATTTGGCCAGTAAATCGTCAAGACGTTTGAGGTCGTCAGCCATGGTCAAAACCACTGAAATGAAACGGGCCGGAGTGTCTTTTCAAAAAACACGCCGGCCCGGGTTGAACTTCGGTTGTTGCTACTTGTCCTTCACTTTGTCCTTCTCGGGCAGCGGCGTTTCCTGCATCGGGACGACCTTCTTGGGCAAAATCGGCTCGAAGATCTTCTCGACGTACTTGTAAATCGGCTGCAGCTCCTTCACTTCGCGCAGCTTCTTGAGCTGCTCCTGCTCGGGCAGCGCGACCGGCAACACCAGCAGCGCGACGACAATCAGCAGCAAGATCGAGAACCACAACAGCACGCGCGCCGCGGTCCTCTTCTTCTTTGGCTGCTCGCCTTCCGGCTCGGCCTCGGCAACCGCGGTGGCTGCCTTGGCGGGCTGCGCCTTGGCTGCGGGTTGCGGCTTGCCGGCCTTCGCGGGCTCCCTGGCCGGCTCGGGCAGTTTGCCCTTGCCTGCGACAGGCGCGGGTGGCGGAGAAGTCTTGGCCTTGGCGGGCGCAGGCTCTTCTTCCTGTTCCCAGGGCGGAAGCTCTTCGTCTTCCGGCGTGGGCTTTTTGGCCGCCGGCGGTTCGGCCTTCCTGATCGGTTCTGAGGGCCGCTTGGGCGCAGGCGGAGCGGGCATAGGCGCCGCAGCCGCAACCGGCTCTTCTTCTTCCATTGGCGGGGCCATCTCAGGCTCGCGTTCGCCAAAGCCTTCGTCGGCGCCAAAGGGCTCGGGCGAAGCCATGTCCTCGGCAGGTTCGGGCTCGGCCATCGGCGCGGGCTCGGGGGCGCCGCGTCTCATGCCCGGAGGCGGCGGGCTGTATAGCGTCGCGCCGATATCCGCCGCGGGCGCGGGCTCCGGCGCTTCAAAGGCGGGCGCGTCGAAACCTGCGGGCTCGGCTGGAGCTTCCTCGCCCCACGCGTCGAATCCCTGCGGTTCCGGCTCGGGCGGCGGAGGCGGCGGAGGCACGCCGCGCGTTCCCGGGCGAAGCCCCGGGGGCGGCGGGCTGAAAACCGTCGCATTGATGTCGCGCGGCATCGCGGGCGGCGGCGGGCTGAACACGGTGGCATTGAGCTCGCCGCCCATGGGCGGCTCGGCGTCAAAGCCCGCTGATTGCGGCTGCTCTTCGCCCCAGGCGTCGAAGCCCTGCGGCTCGGGCGCGGCGGCGGCGAAATCCTGGCCGCCGCCAAAACCGGCGTCGGCGGCAAAGGGTTCCGGCTCGGCTTGCGGCTGCGCGAAACCGCCCTGGTTGCCAAAGCCGCCCTGGTTGCCGAACTGGTCCTGCTGCTCAAAGCCAAAGCCCGGGTCCTGCGGCAGTTCCTGCATCGGCTGCTGGCCGTACTGGTCGAAGCCGCCGCCCATGGGCTGCATCTGCTGGGGCTCGCTTTCGACCATCGGCAATTCTTCAGACTCGGGCGAGGCGAAGCCGAACTGCTCGGCCGCCAGGCTCTTGAGCTTGGGGCTGGAGTCGAGACGGTCAAGCGACGGCGCCTCTTCCTGCGCAAAGGGCTCCGGTTCGGCAAAGGGCTCAGGCTCCATGAAGCCGTGCGCCTGCTGCTCCTGCTTCTGGCGCACCGCGGCCTTGGCCTTCTCGCGCTCCTGGCGGATGCGCTCCTGCATGTCCGCGGGCGGCGGGCTGTATAGCGTTGCATCAGGGTTCACGCCCTTGCTTCCCGAGACATCGGGCAGGTTGTCATCGCCGGCGAAGTTGCTGGCCGATACTGGCGCAGACCGGCCTGCGGAGCGGCCCGGGGGCGCCGCGCGGTCGACCACGCCGGTCTTTTTCTTGACCACCTTGATGTTCAGGTCGCGGTCGACCTGCTCAAGCTGCTGCGGCGTCAGCAGTTTTGACTTTTCGAGGATCATGCGGATGCTGACTTTCTTGCCTTCGTCATTAAGCGTCCGCTGCTTGGCAAGAACCTGCTGGAGACGCTGCGGGGTCAGGAATCCGCGCGCCACAGCCTGCTGTCCATATTCGAAGTTAATCATCGCGTAGTAGGCCCGGTAACGCGCACCCGCCAGCCGCCTGCGGGTCCGCCGAAGGTATCAAGTCTCACGAATAGCATGATGATGTTACACCCCGCCCACAGGGGCAAGTAAAAAGAGGCAGGGTATTGAGTTACGTTCGCGCACCCAGGACGTTTTTGAGCCGCCTTTGGGCAATTTCCACGGCCTGCCGCCCTATGTCACAGCCCAGGGCATTACGGCCTGCCTTCACGGCAGCCACCAGCGTCGTCCCGCTACCACAGCAAAAATCCGCCACGACATCGCCCTTGCGGCTGAAGCAACCAATCAGGCGTTCAAGCAGGGCCTGCGGCTTTTGTGTGGGGTAGCCCGCGTTTTCGGGCTGGTTGCCGCGCAACGCGGCGACGTCCCAGACATCGCGCATGGCGGCCATGGTGTAGGGCCCCTTTTCGTCCTGGAAGATTTCGACGTTCGAAAAACCGTAGCGGTGGGACAGGTAGCTTTTTTCAGTCTGGCGGTTGAAGGTGTATTTCGGGCCGCGCGAAAAAACGTGGATGGTGTCGTGCTTGCGCGCGAGCCAGCGTTTGCTCAGGCCGCCGGTTCGATAGCTCCAGATAATTTCGTTCACGAAATTATCTGCGCCCAGCGCGCGCTCGAGTTCGAGACGGCCGTAATGCGCGGCGCGCCAATCAAGGTGCAGAGCGATCACGCCGCGCTCGGACAGCAGCGGCACGCAGGCTTCGACAAGTCGGCGCAAAAACGCGAGGTAGTCGGCGAGCCCGCCGGGCCAGCGGTCGTCGTAGCCTTTGCTCCCGCGTTTCTGTTCGCGCTGGGTGAAAAACGGCGGGTCCAGGTAAAGCAGGTCGACGCTTGCGCGGGGCAACCTCGGCGCAAGTTCAAGCGCATCCGCCAGGTGCAGTTCGACTCCGTCGCGCTTGAGAATCTGGGTCATGGGAAATGCATAAAGGGCATTTGAAGGTCTTTCGCGGCGCTGCGTTATACTGGCCGCGGGCGCGATTGTCCGCTATCGTGCCAAGATGCTCGTGAACCCGAAAAATGGCAGCCCCAAGGCGGGCGTGATTCTCGTGCCCAAACGCTGGGTGGCTGATGCGGCGGCGCTGCACAGCGCGCGGGCGCTGGCTGATGTGGGGTTTGCCTGCCGCGTGCTGGAACTTTCAAGCGCGCCGCGCAGCATCGACGACGTGACGAGCGATGAAATCGTCGCGGGCTTGACGAAACTGAAGGCCGCGGAGGAAGAGCTGCGCAAGTCGCTGGGCGGCAAAAAGAAGGTCGGGGCGATCGGCGCGTGGATCGGCGGCACGATGGTGCTGCAGGCGACCGACAAAGGGTTTGACGCCTGCGTCGTGGTCTGCCCGTTCATCACGCTGCCGGTGGCCGACGATGTGATGATCCCGCAGCCGCTGGATATGGCGGCGCGCGCGAAGTGCCCGATCCTGGCGGTGTTTGGCGAGCGTGACGGCGACGTGCCGCTTGAGGACGTGCGCGCGTTGGAAAAAGTCTTGTCCCGCACAGGCAGCGTCGACGAAGCGTACACTTATCCCGGCGTGGGCCACGCGTTTTTCGACAATGAGCCCGGCAACAAGGAATATCGCGAACCCGCCGAACGCGACCTGTGGATGCGCATCGAGCGCTTCTTCACCAACCGGATTCTGTAGTTGTGGCTTGGGCCTCCGTGTCCCAGCACGAATCCCCAAAGGACAGTGTTTGTTGCGCTAGGCCGGGACGGCCTAGCTACACGCTATTCCGTCATCACAAGTCGCGAGCAGCGGCGCAGGAGAATCGGCCGCAGCGCCGCACCCTCCTCGATGCTGGCGCTGAGCAGCGCGCCACCCGCGGGCAGAACCAGATTCGCTAAATCAATGCGCGGCGAGCTTGCGCCCTTGGGCGCAAATACCTGCGTGAACGCGCCCGCCTTGGCCGTCGCACCCGCCCGGCCTTCGTAGAGAAGCACCGAATGTTTGCCCATGCCAACGGGGGAATCCGGGCCGTACTCGTAAAATTCTTTGGCTGAACGCAACACCGCGCGCGCGCCGCCGTCTTCATAAAGGACCAGCGTAAGCCAGTCGCCGCCGGGCGCAAAGTGTTTGATCATGGCGTCGTCGAGTCCCGCGGAAAACAGCATCGCGTCATCCGGCATTTCCAGCGCGCTGGTCGTGGGCGCCATCCGGTCCGCCGCAGGCATCGGGCCGCTGTAAACCGCGCTGACGCCCACCCCGGATGTCCGAAACCAGCGTGTCAGGCTTTGCGCCGCCAGTAGTGCAACGCCAAGGGCCTTGTCGGCGGGCGCGGCCTTCAACTCGGCCTGCGCAAATGTCGCCAGCTCAGCTTCGCTGATCTTGCCGTCCAGCAATGGCACGATCAGCCGCGCATCGCCCCAGGCAATCAGCCGTTTGAGTTCAGGCGACAGCGCTTTGGCGTCTTTCTTCAGCGCCCGGGCGAAATCCTCCACGCCCCAACCCAGCGCAATCAACCCCTCGACAAGTTGCACGCCGTCATAGTGGCCGCCGTGCGACAGCAGGCCGTCGCGCCCGTCGAACTCCCACAGGCCGCGCGCAAATATCTTCGACGCCGGTTCGCCTTTGTCCGCCAATTCGCGCAGTTCGCGTTGCACGCGAAAGGGATGGAACGCCTCGCTGCCCGCGTACTTCAGTTGCGCCGCGCAATTTATGTCGCGCGCATACAGCCACGCGCAGCAATTTACGCCGGAATAACCCCGCTGCCCCAACAACTTGCCAAGCGCATCGGCGACCTGCGCCGTCGTGAGTTTGCTTTTCTGGATCGCATCGACGGCGTCCGCCGCGGCAAGCACATCGGCCTGCTTCAACGCCTTGTCGAGTTGCTTGCGCTCGTCGAGCGTCGTGTGGCGCGCCAAAAACGCCGCAACATCGGCGCGGTGCCAGTCTTCAAACACGCGCTGGACCAGGCGTTCCGGGTCAAGGTTGGAAACCTCGACTTCGCGAATCAAATCGACGCGTCCGTCATCAAAACCGACTTTGACCAGTGGAAACGCCGGTTTAATGGCGTCCTGCGCGGACGCCAAGGCGATCAGGAAGATCAGCGAAGTTGCGGCGGCGAGTGCCCGTTTCATGGAAGCAGTGTAGCACGGCTTACTTGCCGAGACTGCCGGCCTCGATGCGAAACAGCTCGGAGCTTTCCGTGACGCCACCGATCACAACCTGCACGGATTTGCCCGAGCGAATGACGATCACGTCGTTGCGGCCGGACAATCTTTCGGCCACGCGCAGGCAGAAGTCTTTCTCGAAGCCGACAAATTCGATTTTGTCCAGCCGCCGAACTTCGCCCTTGCAGCGTTCGGCAAGTTCCGCGGCTTCGCGCCCGGTTTGTTTCACGACGGCAAAGCGCGCCGTGTAGTAGCGGAAGGTGATCTTGTCGAGTTTGCGGGTGCTGACGGCGCCGCACTCGATCCAGAGCGCGGGGCGATAGTCGTCCTGGCGCAGCAGCAGGTCGGGTTTGTATTCGTCTTCAAAGGTCGGCTCAACCTGCAACTTGGGCTCGTAATAGAGCGCCAACGCGAGGACCTTCAGCATCACGTGGACCAGGCCTTCGCCTTCGCGCTGTTCAAAGACTAGCTTGCGCTCGGCGAAAAGCTCGCGGTCATAGTCGTTGATCGAAAGGTCGACGGTAAGGCGCATGGGGGTCCGTGATTCGTGGTTCGTGACTCGTGGTTCGGGCGGCTGAGTCTAGCTCGAACCACGAACAACGAACCACCCGATGAGTTTAAACGCAAAGCGAGGCGGCAGATATGCCGCCTCGCTGAGCTTGAATCGGTTGAATTAGCCCTTGAAGCCTTCAGGCGAAGCGATCGGGATGATCGGGTCCTTGCCTTCGCCGATCTGCTTGAAACCCATGTAGCCCATGTAGATACCGGGAATCCAGCAAAGGTAGCAGCCGATGGCCGCAAACCAGGCGTTACGAACCTGCCACTGATACCACTTGCTCTCGGCCTGGCCCGGCTTCTTCATCACATAGCCGAAAATGATCGGGCTCCAGAAGCTGATAATACCGGCAAGCAGCAGCATCAACTTGGCCTGGTCCTGAAGTTCCTTGGACACGCCAAGTGACTCCAACGACTTTCCCTCGGGTTTAGCAGGAGCGGCATCCGCCATGGGTCAATCCCCTTATCTGTAGTTTAATCGTGAAATTTCCGGTCTCGCCCGGCCCATAAATCGGGGCGCAATATAACGGTGGCAAGGCTCGACGCCAGCAACTTTTATGAAAAATCACGTCTTACGCCGTGTATCGTTCACCAAGCGTTGGTGACGCACAAGTTACGCCCGCCGCCAACCCGCTTGGACAATAGGTTCTGGCAACTGACTGCCCTTTTCGCCCAATTTTCCTGACACACGTCAATTTTTGTCAAAGACATACCCACAAACGGCTTGCGGCTGCGGTTTCCTAACCGTAGCAGCGGCGAGCCCTGAGGCTCGCCGCTTGTTGTCATGCAGGTTGACCATGCTGCGATTAGGAAATCGCAGCTACGTTATTTTGCGCCAACAGCTTCGCGACCGGCCGCGGCCTTGAGCTTGTCGGCGATGTCCGTCTTTTCCCAGGGGAAGCTGTCGTTGCCGAAGTGGCCATTCTTGGCCGTCGGAGTGTAAATCGGGCGCAAGAGGTTCAGGCGCTCGATGATCGCCTTGGGCTTGAAGCTGATTACGCTGCGCAGGGCTTCGGCAATCTTTGATTCCGGAACCTTGTTCGTGCCATACGTTTGCACGTTAACGCTCACGGGTTCCGCAACGCCGATGGCGTACGCAAGCTGAATCTGGCAGCGGCCGGCGAGTCCCGCCTTGACGACGTTTTTGGCCGCGTAACGCGCGATGTAGGCCGCGCTGCGGTCAACTTTGCTCGGGTCCTTGCCCGAGAAAGCGCCGCCGCCGTGCGCCGCCGCACCACCGTAGGTATCGACGATGATTTTGCGTCCGGTGAGGCCGGAGTCACCGTGCGGGCCGCCAATGACGAAGCGGCCGGTCGGGTTGACGTGGAAAATCGTCTTGCTGTCGATCAACTCCTTGGGCAACACGGGTTTAATGATCTTTTCGATCACCTCGGGACGAATGATTTTGTCGAGCGAGATGTCGTCGTGCTGCGTGCTTAGCACCACTGTGTGGATGCGCGCAACTTTGTTGCCGTCGTATTCGACGGTCACCTGGCTCTTGCAGTCGGGGCGCAACCACTTGAGCTCGCCTGACTTGCGCAGCTTGGCCTGGCGGCCCGTCAGCCGATGCGCAAACTGGATTGCGGCGGGCATCAACTCTGGCGTTTCGTCGCAGGCATAGCCAAACATCATGCCCTGGTCGCCGGCGCCCTGTTCCTTCTCCTTGCCCTCGTCAACGCCCATGGCGATGTCGGGCGACTGGCCGTGCACGGCTACCATCACGCCGCAGCTTTCGCAGTCGAGGCCATATTCGGCCTTGGTGTAGCCGATTTCCTTGGCGGCGGCGCGGGCAATTTCAGGGATGCGCGCGAGGATTTCCTGCGCAGTGCTGGTGATTTCGCCGATCACGCCGATCAGGCCGGTGGTGGTCCAGCTCTCGCAGGCCACGCGGGCTTTTGGATCGACGGCGAGGATCGCGTCGAGGACGGAATCGGAAACCTGGTCGCAAAGTTTGTCGGGGTGACCTTCACCAACGGACTCAGAGGTAAACAACAGTCGCTCGGCCATTACAGCTCTCCTGGGTGGCTTACTGGGTTTGCGCTTCATTGTGGGCCGTTATTTATAGAAATCTTCGCTACGCCCGACAATCCGGGGTTTCACGCTAGAAATCCCGGGATTTGCAGCGCCGCAAAGTGGACCCCGGCCATCACGCCCGCGCCAATGGCGGCGCCCGCCAGAGTATCGCCTATCCAATGCGCACCGAAGTAGATGCGCGCAAACATGCACAGCGGCAGCGGGATCAAGAACAGGTACGCGCGGTCGTCCTGGAACGGCCCATGCCACATCACCAGGAAAGAAACCACGCCCGCCTGCGCGCTGTCGCCCGAGGGAAACGACGGGTTTTTCACCAGAGAACGCAACTTGACGCGGCGGCGCGCCAGTAGCGGCGCGGGCCGGTCGCGGCCAATGGTGTGTTTCAGCGCCTGTGTGATGCTGACGGTAACCAGGCTCGCCGCAACGCCCACAACAAGCACCTTCCAGCCAAGCCACAGGCCGACCAGCGCCATTGTAATCGGCATGGCATAGGTGCCAAAGGCGGTGCCGGGAAGGGCCCAGAAATAATCGAGCGGCCCCAACACAAGGCGGTGTATGGGGCCGGTAAGGCGACGGTCAATGCCCAGCGGCGCGATCGGCGGCGTGTTCATCGTGCCTCTACCGTAGCCGCGGCTTCTGCCGCTTTTTCTTCTGGGTGGGGTCGCGCTTTTTGGGTTTCTGGCGGAAGCCAGGGCGCGGCATCATTTCCTCGGCGTCGACGACGTTGCCTTCCGCGTCAAGCGCCGGCTTGCCTCCGGCTTTGCGAATCACCGACGCCTGCTGGTACTGCGTCAGGATGTCCTGCCAGCTTTCGCCCGAGGCGATGCGGTAATGCCACTCGCGCAGATTTTTCTTCAGGTCGATCCACATGAAGAAAATCAGGATCGCCGCGACCACCAGCGGCGCGACGCGCATCATCAGGGCGCGCTGGGTGTCCTCCGGGCCGAATTCGAGCGCATAGGCAAGCTGCAGCACGAACAGGATCACCGACGAAAATACCAGGTTACCCTTGAAGCCTTCGCGCAAAAAGCTGACCGCGAACATGGCTAAAATCGTTCCGGGGATGCTGATCGTAAGCGCCAGCCACGGGCCGACATGCACGCCCACACCCGTGGCCTCGAGAATCAGCGGCAGCCCCGCGCCAAACAGCACCAGCGGCACGAACATGAACCAGTACATCTTGCGCGCTTTGGGCGGAAACGGCCGCGCGGCCTTGCGCGCCGAGAGTTCGTCCTCGCGCACAAACGTGCTGGTGCCCTTGAGGGCGCCTTTAGCCGCGTTCTGGGCGCCGCCAGAGTATGGATTCACGTTCACTGATCTTCACCTTGATGTCTTTGAACTCGATTTGCAGCAACTCCTTTAGCCGGGGCCAGTGCCCGCGCTCAAGGGAATAATGTTCGGTTTCGACAATTGCCATGTCCGCGTGCCTGGCCATCGCGCCGTGGTGATGCTTGATTTCGGCCGTCAGGTAGACGTCGGCCCCGCCGGCGCATGCGTTGCCGACGAAGTCCGCGCCCGCGCCGCTGCACAGCGCGACCTTCTTGACTTCACGTTTGCCATCACCCAGCACGCGCGTGACCATGATGCCCAGTTTTTGCACGCGCGTGACGAATGCGTCGAGCGATTCCGCCTTGGCGAGGCTGCCGATACGCGCCAGCCCCGTGCCGAGTTCCTTGTTATGCAGCACATAAAGGTCGTAGGCGACTTCCTCGTAAGGATGCGCCTGCTTCATCGCCTCGATCACGCGGCCAGAAATTTCGCGGCGCAGGATTACCTCGATGCGACGCTCCTTTAACCGTTCGAGCACGCCCTGTTTGCCAATCGCGGGGTTACTTCTTTCATCGCCGCGGCAGGTACCTTCGCCCTCGACGCTGAAACTGCAATGGTCGTAGTTGCCGATCTGCCCGGCGCCGGCTTCGTTCATGGCCGCGCGCACTTTCTCGGCGGCGTCGACCGGCACGGTCACCGAAAGTTTGTACAGGCGTTCGCGACCGGAATCGACCAGCGGCCGCGTTTTGGTCAACGTCAGCAGGTCGCACAGCGTGTCGTTGAGGCCGCCGCGCGCGCTGTCGAGGTTGGTGTGCAGCGCAATCACCGAGATATCGTTCTTGAGCGCGAAGGCGATCAGTTCGCCCTGCGCGTCGCGCGTGTGGATACGTTTGATCGCGCGGAAGATCAGCGGGTGATGCGTGACAATGACGTTGCAGCCGGCGTCCTTTGCTTCCTTTAATACGTCCAGCGAGACATCGACGGCCATCATCACGCCCGTGACCGCGGCCTTGGGGTCGCCGACAACCAACCCCACGTTGTCCCACTCCTCCGCCAGCGCGTAGGGATACAGTTTGTCGAAATAATCGCTGAGCTGGCTGACCTTCATGGGGCGGGAAGGATACGATTTCTTTGGAAGATTCGCAGGGCGCTTTGGGTTAATGTCACGCTCACGTACCGGAGGCATCCATGCGATTGACCGCCGCTGTGATTATCACGCTTCTTTGCCTGTTGATTGCTTCCTGCGCGTCGCAAACCGACCCGCCGCTGCAAAGCAACTCGAATCAACCCGCCGAAACCACAAACACAGGGGCCGACATGCCTGCCAGGACTACCTTCGAAAAACCGTCGGACGAAGAACTGCGCAAGAAGCTCACACCCGAGCAATACGAAGTGACGCAGCACGCGGGCACCGAGCGCGCCTTTACCGGCGAATTCTGGGACAACCACGAGCACGGCCTCTACGTCGACATCACCACCGGCGAACCGCTGTTTTCGTCGCTCGATAAATTCGACTCCGGTTGCGGCTGGCCGAGCTTCACCAGGCCCGTGGAGGAAAAACGCGTTACGGAGAAGTCCGACAACACGCACGGGATGCGCCGCACCGAAGTGCGCAGCAAGGCCGGCGACGCGCACCTGGGCCACGTGTTCGAAGACGGCCCGCGCGACAAGGGCGGCCTGCGCTACTGCATCAACTCGGCGTCGCTGAAATTTATCCCGGTCGCGAAGCTGACAAGCGAGGGCTACCCGACCTACGTCCAGCAATTCATCGACGCGGGCGTGTACAAGGCGCCGGAGAAAGTCGCCGCGACGAGCGTGAAGGAAGAACGCGCGATCCTGGCCGGCGGCTGTTTCTGGGGCATGGAAGAAATCATCCGCAGCCTGCCGGGAGTATTGCGCACGGAAGTCGGCTACACCGGCGGCGCGACGAAAAACCCGACCTACGAGCAGGTGTGCGGCGGCGACACCGGCCACGCCGAGGCGATCGAGATCTATTTCGACCCCACAAAAATGACGTTCGAGAAGCTGCTCGATAACTTCTTCCGCATGCACGACCCGACCACCAAGAACCGCCAACACAACGACAAAGGCACGCAGTATCGTTCGGCGATTTTTTACCTCGACGAAGCGCAGAAGAAGACAGCCGAGGCCGTGATCAAAAAGTTCGACGCGTCCGGCCGTTTCAAGAAGCCGATCGTCACGGAGGTGACCAAGGCGGGCGAGTTCTACTCGGCCGAGGCCTACCACCAGGACTATCTGCAGAAGAATCCCGGCGGCTACACTTGCCACGTCCTGCGCGATTGACTGTGGGGCAGGCATCCTGCCTGCCAATTCCCCGCCCAAACAGGCGGGGTTTTTGTTTAATACCAAGCTCTCTCACGGGCAAAAGGAGGCGTCCCGATGAAGACGATGTTCGCGATACTCGTCGCCGCTGCGGCTTTCTTCCTTACCGCCTGCCCCGGGATGAACAACTCGCCGCAGGTGCCCGGCAACCAGCCCAAGGGTGCGGCGCCGATCAGCGTGTTCGCCGCGGCGGCATTGACTGACGTATTGCCCGAGATCGGCCGTGCCTATGAAGCCGAAACCGGCACGCGAGTCCGGTTTTCGTTCGGCGCGACTGGCGACCTTGCACGACAGGTTAGGGACGGCGCACCGGCGGACGTGTTTTTCTCCTCCAGCCGGGAGTGGACAGAGAAGGCGGCAAGTTGGGGCGTATTCGAGGGCAATCCCCTCAGGGTCGCGACCAACGGATTAGCCTGCGTCGTGGGCAAAACCAGTCCGCTCAAAGGTGACGGACCCAAGGCGCTGCTTGGTGCGGAATTCAAGCGATTCTCGATCTGCGACGAAAACGTTCCGGCGGGCAAGTACGCGCGCGAAGCCCTCAAACACTACGAGGTCCTGGACACCCTCCAGAAGCGCTTCGTCGGCCAGAAGGATGTGCGGGTGGCTCTGAACGCCGTCGCCACGGACGAACTCGAAGCCGGTTTCGTCTACGACACCGACGCGATCGCCGATCCGCGCGTAAGGATCCTCTTCACCTTCGAGGTGGGCAGCCACACGCCTGTCGAGCATCTCGCCGCACCTGTCAAAGCGTCCGCGTCCCTTGACCGCGCCAAGACATTCCTGGAATTCGTTTCTGGCGAGCGGGGCCAGGCAATCTTCAAGAAGCGCGGCTTTGGCCCCGGCGACGTGCAGTAGACCGGTTCAGGTGCAGGTTCAGGTTCAGAGACAGGCGCGCGGTGCTATGCTCTGGACCTGAACCTGGACCTGAACCTGCATGTCCGACGCTGAAATCGAAATCGTTCTGCTTACCCTGCGCGTCGGCGCGCTCAGCGTCGCGGTTTCGCTCGTGCCCGGAATATTGATCGGCTGGCTGCTGGCGCGCTGGAAGTCGCCGCTGCGGGCGGTATTGCAGGGGCTGGTCATGCTGCCGCTGGTGATGCCGCCGGTGGTCACTGGCTATCTCTTGTTGAAACTGTTCGGCCGCAGCAGCGCGGTCGGCCAGGCCTTCGAGGCCGCGACGGGCAATCGCATCGCCTACACGACAGCGGCGTGCGTGATCGCCGCCGCCGTGGTGGGATTTCCGTTGCTGGTCGAGGCCGTGCGGCTGTCGGTGCTGGGCGTAGATGCGCGTCTGGAGCAGGTCTCGCGGACGCTCGGTCGCGGCAAATGGTCAACGTTCGGCCGCATCACATTGCCGCTGAGCCTGCCGGGGATACTGGCGGGCGCGGTGCTGGGCTTTGCGCGTTCGCTGGGCGAGTTCGGCGCGACCATCATTCTGGCAGGCGACATCGAAGGCGAAACCCGCACGATCCCGATCGCCGTGTATTCAGCGTTGAATGCGGTAGACGGCGACGCCGCAACAATCCGGCTGGTCCTGTGCAGCATCGCCCTGAGTTTCATCGCCTTAATCGGCGCGTTTTGGCTCCAACGCAGACAGACGAGATAGGCGACAAAAGTACCTGTGTAACTCGACGACGGAGGGCCCGCATGTTCCTACTACCTGAACCCTTAAGGGACGAATTTAGTGTGATCGGTTCCTTATCTGAGGGAGGACAGGCCAAGACTTTTTTAGTTTCGAAGAGTCAGAAAGGCACTCCGCCAACCCAACAATTTGTTTTGAAGTTGCTGCATGATCCTAGCGACGCCACCGCACGCAAAAGATTCAGCAGAGAGATTGAAGCCCTCCAAAAGCTCGACCATCCGAATGTAGTCAAGCCACTAAAGTCAGACCCGGAAGCTGCCGTGCAATGGCTGCTGTTGCCAAAGGGCGAGAGCTTTGAGCAATGGTGGCTTCTAGAACGAAAATCCAGTCCCGAAGGGGTATTCACCGATAGTTTGCATGTTGTACGCGAACTGCTACACGGCCTAACTGATTTGCACAAGCTGGGCTATGTTCATCGGGACATAAAGCCAGGCAACGTCATACTGATAAATAAACGACCCTGCCTGATAGATCTAGGCCTGGTTTTCCGGCCTGAAGACGCAGACGATCGGCTCACGGCTGCCGATGGCAGAAGCGTAAAGAACGTAATCGTAGAAATACCTCAGGCAATGTACGACCTCAGTTTCGAGGCCAAACCGTGGTGGGATTCCATCGGCATTGTGATGCTATGGGTTTGGATGTTATCGGAGGATACTTCCCAACTTGCTCGCTTTTACCATCACAAGTATCACCGGCTCATCAAACTACCGGAAAACGCAGTCATACCCTTTCGATCATTGATGGCTATGGCATCAGACGATTCTCTTGTCCCACAATCAGCTCCAGCTTTACTTGAAACATTGGCCTACTATTTCCCGTCGCAAGCTGCCGGTGGCGATAACTCGACGTTAGAAAAGCAGATTGCGGAAACAGCGCAGGTTCGCGCGCTCGCGAAAGCAAAAGACGACCTCGAAAAAAACGACCGGTTTTTGCAGGCACAAAAGTGCAGCGCCATCGTCGCGAGCTTACTGATTGGCCTACTAAGCAAAATCTCGGACAAACTCAGTTTGATCAAGTCTGGAGCTAAGCTCCCCTTTACCCTTGATACGTTGCTTCCACTTTCCGATCCAAACCACGTAGCCGAAGTCCTTGTAGATTTCGTGCAACGCGAGAGACAAAACGTTTTGGTTCAGAAAGTTAAGCTCAACAAAAAGGGGTCGGCTGGCGAGGTGACGGTTCAAGTTTTCTTTGGGCCATGTCGCTTCTTGGATGCGACCGGCAAAAAATTTCGCCTCGCGGATAACACACTGCTGCCTTTTTACTTCGAATACACACTGGATGATGTGGCGTTCGAAGGACCTCGACCGAAATTTGCTGACGGCAATCCACCTAAGGTTCGGATTGGCTTAACTAGCAGCGGGAAGTTCTTTATGGGTGGTGAGTACATCACCGACACGGTGGCCAGTGATTTTGTTTGTGATTGGATATTACATCCTCCGCGTTGGGCAAAGGTCTAGAGCGATTTCCTGCGGGTGGTCTGACGGCCTGGGCTAACGCTATTTCGCGCCTGCGGCGCTAATGGCTCGGCCAGAAGTGATGAACGAACCAGACCTTGGTAGTGAAGGCTGCAGCCAACGCAAGGACGAACCCGCCGACGAGTAACAGCGTGGTGCCGCTATAGGGATTGATCAGCTCGCCAAGGCTGTCACCGAGGTCACCCAGCATCGGACTTCTCCGGTTCGGCTTGAGTAGGAAACCCAAGCCACGAACGGCCCTATTTCTTCGGTTTGCAGTCGGATTTATCTACGAGGAGTTCCCGCACGTCGTCGCTCAACTTGACCATCTTGAACCTGAAACTCGCGCGCGAATCGCTCAGGCCCATGTCAACGTGCTCGATCTTCGCCGCGTTCCTGCCTGTTAGATCATCCACCGCGGCGCTGAACTTCTTGAGCAGCGCCTTGCGTTCTTCCGTTGACCAGCCCTCTTCTTCGGCGGCGTGATCGAGCCACTCGGTCTGCTGATTCAGCTGAGCTTTTCTGTTGTTGGACATGGCACGACACTCCACTTGCATCCGTGCGATAAACGGGGCCCTTCGCTTCGCGAGCGCTTCCTGTGGTCGCCTCGCGCGCGCGGCTCTTAATTACACGTCGAGGTTTTTGACTTCCAGCGCGTGCTTTTCGATGAACTCGCGGCGGGGTTCGACCGCGTCGCCCATCAGGATGTCGAAGATCTGGTCAGCAGCTTCACCGTCCTCGTTCGTCACCTTCAGCAGCACGCGATTTTTCGGGTCCATCGTGGTTTCCCACAACTCGCTCGCGTTCATTTCACCCAGGCCTTTGTAACGCTGGATGTCGATGCCCTTGCGGCCGTGCTCGCGCACCTTGTTCAGCACCGCGTTCAGGCTCGCCAGCGGTTCCTCGATGCCCTCGAGCGTGAGCATGAACATCTCGGCCTGGTTTTCACGACCGTTGATCGTCCACACCGGCAGGCCGCGCGAATCAAGCTCCTTCAGCAGCACCGCCGCATCGCGCGCGAGCGTGTCAACCTCGATCAAATCCTCAACCTTGCTGCGATCCAGCGGCCGAGTCAGGTCGCTTTCGCGGTCGCCGAATTGCGCGGGCGTGAGCACCTCAAAGCCCGCCTCCAGCCGCGCCTTGATGAACGTATTCAGCGCTTCTTCCTGGTGGTCGTGGTAGTAATGCGCCTTGTCCTGGCTGACGACGATGTTGGTCGGCAGCGTGCGTTTGTCGGCGTCGTACTGCGCGTAATAACGCACCGCGTTGACGCCCTTCTTGGCGAGGCGGCCCGACATTTCCTCAAGCTTCATCAGGCGTTCGAAAATTTCCGTGCGCATCGCGCCGCCCGCGTATTCGCGGCCCGCCGCGCCGATCTTCATTTCCTTGGGCACGCGCAGAATCGCCGCATCCACGCCCATGCGCATCAGCGTGTCTTTCATTTCCTTGTCGGAACGCACGTATTCGACCTGTTTCTTGCGGCTGACCTTGTACAGCGGCGGCTGGGCGACGTAGATGTGCCCGCCATCGATGAGTTCCTTGAGTTGCCGGTAGAAGAACGTCAGCAGCAGCGTGCGGCTGTGGCTGCCGTCGACGTCGGCGTCGGTCATGATGATGATCTTGTCGTAGCGAAGCTTCTCGGCCTCGTAGCCGCCCTTGCCGTCGCTGGACGCCCCCACCGCGATGCCCGTGCCGATTGCGGCGATCAGCGACTGGATTTCTTCGTGCTGAAGCATCTTGGCCAGTGACGCCTTTTCGACGTTCAGGATTTTGCCGCGCAGGGGCAGGATCGCCTGGAACATGCGCTCACGGCCCTGCTTGGCGCTGCCGCCGGCCGAGTCACCTTCGACGATGTACAGCTCGCATTCGCCGCGGTCTTTGCTCTGGCAGTCGGCGAGTTTTCCGGCGAGGAAGCCCGCCGTCAGCGCGCCCTTGCGCACGACTTCACGCGCCTTGCGCGCCGCTTCGCGCGCGCGCGCCGCCATCAGCGCGTATTCGCAGATTTTCTCGGCCTGCTTGGGATGTTCCTCAAGGTAAGTTTCGAGCGCGGTCGCCACGACACTGCTGACGCCGCCCTCAACTTCGCGGTTAAGCAGGCGGACCTTGGTCTGGCCCTCGAATTGCGGCTGCTTGACCTTCACGCTGATGACGGCGTAGAGGCCCTCGCGGAAGTCGTCGCCCGTGGGCATCGGGTCCTTTTTGTTCTTCCCCTTCTGTTCGATGTACCGGGTGATGTATCGAGTGAGCCCTTGAGTGATGCCCTTTCGGAAGCCTGTTAAATGTGTGCCGCCGAAGGGATTGTTGATGTAGTTGCCGTAGGTCTGCACGGGCAATTCGCCTTCGCCTTCCGTCCACTGGAAGGCGGCTTCGACTTCGACTTCTTCGTTGGTGGCTTCGCCCACGACCTTGTGAGTGTAGATGACGTCGTCGTGGATTTTCGTCTTGTTGCGGTTGTGCCACGCGACGAATTCCTTGATGCCTTCCTGGAAGTGGAAGTGTTCTTCCTTGCGTTCTTCGCCGCGGTGGTCAATCAGCTTGATGTTGATGCCCTTGCACAAAAACGCGAGTTCGCGCAGGCGCGAGGCGATCATCGGGTACTTGAAATCGATGGTGTCGAAAATCTGATCATCAGGCAGGAATGCAATCCGCGTGCCGGTGTGGTCGGCCTTGCCGACTTCCTTGAGCTTTTTGGTGACCTCGGCGCGCGCAAACTCGATCAGGTATTCTTTGCCGCCCTGCCATACCGTCACTTTGGTCCAGGTCGAGCACGCGTTGACGGCCTTGAGGCCGATGCCGTGCAGGCCGCCCGCGGTGTTGTAGGCCTTGCTCGAGAACTTGCCGCCGGCGTGCATGTGCATCAGCACCATTTCGACGCCGGGCAGACCGGTTTGCTTGTTGATGCCGACGGGGATGCCGTGGCCGTCGTCGGTCACCCAGCAGGATCCGTCCTTCTGCAATTCCACGATGATGTTGTTGCAACGGCCCGCCAGCGCTTCATCGACGCTGTTGGCGACGATTTCGAAAATCAGGTGGTGCAGGCCGTTCACGTCGCGGCCGCCGATGTACATGTCGGGGCGCATGCGAATGGCTTTGATGCCTTCGATTTTCATCAGGTCGTCGGCCTCGTACTCGGCCTCGACCTTCTTGCGTTCCTTGGGCGCATCAGAGATGCGCGTGGTGTCTTTGCTGGGAGCCGTCTGTTCGGGCTGTTGCGGGTTAGCCATCTAATCCTCGTCGCTCTCTGTTTCGGGCGTGTTGTTGGAGACCACAAATCGTTCCGGGCGCATCGGCGTCAACATGCCACTGCTTACCACGCGCACCGTCAAATCCACTATCGTTTCCAGGCCTTTTAGCAACTCCTGTAACCGCTCAAGCAACGCGCGGCGGTTCACCACGCCGAGCTCATGCGCCAGCGCCGGGCTGTCGACGCCCACCTTCACCAGGCCGTTGGCGACGGTCTGCACCTGCGACCTGCCGCCGTAATCGCGCCCGTACGCGCCCAGCACCGAGTCCAAAGCCTCGATCCAGGCGCGGTTGACGCGGTGGCGGCGAGACCTGTTATCGCGCCGCTGTTCGGCCGTATACGCCGTCAGGGCCTCGGCAAAAGACACCGGCAAACGCACGGCTACCGGACGCATCTGCCGCAGCCGCAAAAGCGGGTCCTGGGCGGTTGCGTTAGCGGTTTGGCGGCGTTTTGAAACGAGCCTGCGAGCCATTTTCGAGAGTATACAGAGGGCGGCGACGAAGGCCACGTGAATCGACGCAAACCCGCTTGAAATATGGGGTTTCCGGCGTTGACAGCTTGTGGAAAACAGGGTGTTTTTTGAGAAAGAAATGGCGGAGAGGGAGGGATTCGAACCCTCGGTACCTTTCAGTACACTCGCTTTCCAAGCGAGCACAATCGGCCACTCTGCCACCTCTCCGCAAAGAAGCTTTGGCCGCGTGGAAATATAGCGACGGCGCGCGGAGCTACAAGCCAACTCTATTTCAGTACTTCGTCGCGCTTAAGCGGGTCCTCGCCGCGTTCGGCGTCCTCCAGGCGCACGGCCTCCAGCGTGTCCGTCATGGCGGCCTCCAGCACACGCGCAAGGTTGCGCGCGACGTCCAGTCGCGGGATCGAGACATAATCCGCGCCGGCCTCATACTGTGCGGCGGCGTCCTTCATGTTGATCGCGGTGGTAATGATCTTGGCTTTGGGGCTTATGTGCCGCAGCGCCTTGCAAAGCTTGGTGTTTGTAGTGCCCTTGAGGACATCGTCGGGGATGGTGCAGAAAATGATGCGGGCTTTGTCGAGCCCCGCGTGGTGCAGGGTCTCGATGTTCGAAATGTCGCCATAGGCCACCTGCGCGCCGCGCTTGTGAATCTCGGCGTGGATGTTGACGTTGAAATCGACGATCTTGAGGTGCTTGAGCATTTCCGGCTGGTTTTTCTCGATGTGGTAATACAGGGCCGAGGCCACGCGGAAGAAACCCAGCAACACGACGTCAGCGTCGGCCTGGCGGCTGCCCAGCATGCGGGTGACCGTCGAGGGCGGTTTGAAGCCAAAGCGTGTCAGCAGGCCGCCGAAACTGTCGTGCAGCTTGTCGCCGAAATTGAACATCAGGGGCGTGACCAGCGCCGTAATCACGAACGCGAATATGACCGCGCTGACAAACGGCTTGTCGACGTGGCCAAAACTCAGGCCAAGGTACGCAATCACGAGGCAGAACTCGGAAATCTGCGCAAGGCGCGTCGCCGCCACCATCGAATGCCGCCGGTCCATGCCGGTGAAGTACATCAGCGGGAAAAATACGAGATAGCGGCTGATGACGCACAAGGCGCCGAACACCAGCGCCAGCAACAGCACCTCGACGCCGTCGGGTTTGGGAATGCCCATGCCAAGACCGACAAAAAATAAGGTCACGAAGAAATCGCGGACGTTGCTGACCTTGGTGACCACCTCGGTGCTGTAGGGCAACGAGGCAATGCTCGCGCCCGCGATCAACGCACCCATTTCCATCGACGTGGACATCTCAAGGTGCACGCCGGGGATGATGCCGAGCAGCTTGCCCATGTTCGCGCCCAGGAAGCCGATGCCGAAGCACCAGGCCGTTGCGGCGACCAGCATGAGCTCGGGAATCTTGGCGATCCATTTGAAGGCGTGCGGCAGCACGTATTTCGCGACGACCACGGCAAAAACAGTGAGGAGGGCTATGTCGAGGAACGTCAGCGCCACGGTGCCGAGTTGCGGGTCGGCCAGGTTGGGCTGGGCCGCGAGCACGACAATGGACCAGATGTCCTGGAAAATCAGCACGCCAAGGCTGACGCGCCCGACCAGCGTGTCGAGTTGCAGGTGCTGCTGGAACAACTTGACGGCAATCAGCGTGCTCGAGGCCGCCAGCGTGAAGCCGACGTAGAGCGGCACGTATTTGCCCTGCAGCGCCCCCCAGCCCGTTTGCTGCAGCGCCAGCGTGACCGCAAAGCCAAACGCCACGCACAGGGGGAATTGCAGCAACCCGGTAATGATCAGTGGTTTGCCGCTGGCCATCAGCTTGCGGATGTCGATTTCCAGTCCGATCAAAAACAGCAGCAGCATCAAGCCGAGTTGCGCGATGGTGTTGATATTGTCCTGGTCAGTGACGAGCTGCGAAATGACGGGACCGACGAGCACGCCCGCGACCAAAAACGCCGCAATCGTGGGGATTTTCAGCTTGGTGAAAATGACCGAAAGGATACCGGCGACCAGGAGGCAGATGCCGATGTCGTTGATGAGGGCGTGCGACCCGCCGCTGCTGAGTAATGGCAGCGGCACGATCTGCAGAAACGGGATCACTGCGTCTCCGTGCTGAACGGTGACAGTAAGCGGCGCCAGGCCTGGCGGGTCAACACCGCACAACTTGTGGACAACTAATTAATCTGGCGGCGTGCAAATATCAGCGCGCCCAGCGGCAGCAGCGCGAGCGCCGCCAGCGCGCGCCACAGCGCGTCAATCAGCCCGCCCTCGACCGTGCGGCCATCGATGTAGGCCTCGAAACCCTCGGCCGGACAAAGCGGCGGCAGCGCCGCGATGAATGACACCAGTAACTTTTTTCCGCCGGTTTCTTTGGCCTGCGTGCGTTCAAACGCGGCCTGTTTGTCGCGAAACATCGTCGAGCCCGCGCCGGACATGCCCGGCAGCAGGGTCAAGGCGCTGAAAAGCAACAGGCCCGCCAGCGCCGCCGTCGGCGCGGTGCTGCGCGCGCGCACGAACATCACCAGCGCAAGACAAAGCGCGCCCGCCGCAAGCCCTTGAAGCGCCAGCCAGAGCGCACTGAGCGCCGGGTGCTCGCGATGTATGACCAGCCGGCAACTGTCCGGGTAGACGCCAACCAGCACCGCCGGGTCGCGCGGCGTAAGCACAACCATCGTTGCGCCCGCGCGGCCGCGAGCGATGAAACTCGCGCGCTTGCGCGCTTCGGCGTGCAATGGCGCATCGACGAGGTCGTCGAGACTGTCGCCCACCTGCACCGTAAACGGGATGTCGCGCCCCGGCGCGCCGTCGCCGGTCAGCGCCATCTCAAACGCAATCACGCCTTCGACCTCGCGCGACGACTCCTTCGCGAACTCGAAGACGAGGCGTTCATTCGCCTTCGTCGCCAGCCACATGCGCTGACCCGGCCCCGCCGTGACCGGGCGCTGCCCGTGACTGCGCAGCACCTTGGGCGTCGCGGTCTGCACAGCAAGCGCCGAGGATCCGATCAAAGTTGCTGCGGCAAGCGCGCCGGCCGCCAAAAACGCCGCCGCAAGCGTCATCAGGGCGATGCCTGCGAGCGCCGCACCCGCAAACCATTCGCCGCGGCGCGCGGGCAGCGTCGCCCAGCCGCGCTTCATCGTCACGCGCAGCAGCCACGCGCCGCCAAGACACGCGCCCAGCGGCAGCGCCAGCCGCAGACCTTCGACCAGCAGCGTGCGCGACAACCAGACGCGCGCGCCTTCGTCCTGCCCGCCGAGAAATGTCAGCACGGGCACCAACGCGAGCAATCCAAGCGCGGACAGCAGCGCGGTCGGAGAACGGAAAGTCTCCGCGAGGGCTGCACGAGTAATGGTGAGGACGCGATTCATGGTTTTGCGGTCGGGGTCCAGGTTCAGGTTCAGAACTACAATTCAATCAGTTGTGTTTTTCTGGACCTGAACCTGCACCTGAACCTGATTTTCCAAGCGTCTCGATGTAGAACGCCTCCAGCGAGCGAAGCGGCGCTGCGCTGCGGGGCACATCGAGCCCGCGCTCGCGCGCCAGCGCTTCCAGTGCCGCAACGTCGTCGGGCCTGGCGCCTTTAAAATGCATCTCGTGGACATCGTGGCGGCGCAGAAGTTCTTCGAGCGTGCCCTGCTTGAGCAATTTACCGTGCATCAGAAAAGCAACGCGGTCGCACACGTTTTCGAGTTCGCCCAGCAAATGGCTCGAAATCAGGATCGACTTGCCCTTCTTGCGGAGCTCGGCGATCAGTTCCTTCATGTCGCGCGCGCCCAGCGGGTCGAGGCCCGAAGTCGGCTCGTCGAGGATGAAGACATCGGGGTCGCCGATCAGCACGCTCGCGATGCCCAGCCGCCGCTGCATGCCCTTGCTGAAACCTTTGACGCGCCGCGTTGCGGCGTCCGTTAAACCAACGCGTTCGATCAACTCGTCGGCGCGTTTGCGAGCGTCCGCGCGTGTTAAACCGGCGAGTGCGCCGTGCAGCCGCAAGGTCTCGCGCGCATTCAAAAACGGCAGCAGCGTCGACTCTTCCGGCAGAAAGCCCGTGGCCCTGCGCGCGGCGAGCGTGCCCGGCTTGTGGCCGTTGACGGTTGCGTCGCCCTTGTCAGGGCGAAGCAGGCCGACGCAGATTTTGAACGCGGTCGTTTTGCCCGAGCCGTTGGGACCGAGCAGGCCGAAAACTTCGCCGGGGTTGACCGAAATGCTGAGGCCGTCAAGCGCGCGCACGCGCCGACGGCCAAAGAAGTCACGGAAGTCTTTAACAAGCTCGTTTAGTTCGACGGCCGGCAAGTTCGATCCCCGCGCGCACCCAAAAAGCAACACGAAGATCACGAAGGTCACGAAGAATTACAACTCTTTTTGCTTCTCTTCGTGTGCTTCGTGGTCTTCGTGTCGCAGTAAAGTCGGGGTTACTGGAGCGCCGCGGCGGCAGGGCCGCCCTTGGTCAGCAACGTGGCCTGGACCTTGCGCTTGGTGCTCTGGCGGCGCTTGCGGGCGTTGATCACGCTCGGCTTCTCATAAAACGCCACGCGCTTGAGTTCGCGCGTCAGGCCTTCTTTTTCGCAGGCCTTCTTGAACCGCTTGAGAAGCTGATCGACAGATTCGGAGCTACGAGCCTTGACCTTAACCATTGCCGCGCGTGCCTTTGTAGTAGTTGTGAAGTCATCCCCAATTGGGCCAAGAAGTCTAGCGGGGTCGCGGTCAGGGAACAAGGGCCCGACCGGCTTCGTTTTCAGGCGCATAGCGCCGGTATTTGTTTAGCACCCACCGCAAGGTGGGTGGTTCGTCAGCAGGAAGATCACGCAAGGCGCGTAGCGCCGACACCTGCAACTAGACCGCCACCCGTTTCGCCGCAGCAATCCATTGCCGCAGTGTCGAATCCGACCGGGCCAGCTCAGGATTGGTCTCGACTTGAGAAATGTCGGCGCTACGCGCCTCTAAAACTGACGCCTGTCGCCTGATGGCCCTGCCGCCTGCACTATCCCGTAACCAGTTTGGCGATGACGGCCGAGCCCACGACCAGGCACTGTTCATCGACGTTAAATCGCGGACTATGCCAGGGCTCGTTGATTCCCTTGGCCGCATTGCCGCTGCCCAAAAAGAAAAACGCGCCGGGCTTGTGCTGCAGGTAGTACGCGAAATCCTCGCCGCCGGTCATCGCCGGCTGGTCGATGCTCACGTTGCTGTCTCCGACAATCGCCGCCGCAGATCTGCGCACGCTTTCCACGGCGCCCGCGTGGTTCACGATGCTGTCGTAGCCGCGCTCAAACTCGTATTTCATGGTCTTGAGCCGGTGCGCCGCAACGGTCGCGTTCGCCATCTGCCCGATGCCTTCTTCGAGCAACTTGCGCGTCGGTTCATCGAAGGTCCGCACCGTGCCTTGTATGAACACGTTGTCGGGCATCACGTTATGCGTCGTGCCGCCCGTGATCTGCGTGACGCTCAGGACCGCGGGCGTTCCCGGCTTCAAACGGCGGCTGATCAGCGTCTGCAATTCCAGCACCAGAGCAGCGGCGGCCGGAATTGGGTCGAGATTCTCATGCGGCGTCGAGGCGTGGCCGCCGCGGCCCATCAACGTAATTCGGAAAGTGTCGGCGGCTGCGCTAAAGGGGCCGATGCGCGTCGAAACCTTCCCGACTTCGAGCTTGGGATGGTTGTGCAGGCCGTAAACTTCATCGACGCCGTCGAGACATCCCTTCTCGATCATCCCTTTGGCGCCGCCCGGGGGCGTTTCTTCGCTTGGCTGAAACAGGAACCGCACCCCGCGCGTGAGTTTGTCTTTTTGGCCGACCAGCAGCTTCGCCGCACCAAGCGCGCAGGTCATGTGCGTGTCGTGGCCGCACATATGCGCGACGCCGGGAATCTCGCTCTTATAGTCGAGATCGTTGAGTTCCTGGATCGGCAGCGCGTCCATGTCGGCGCGGATCGCAACGCGGCCTTTGCCTTTCGGCGCGTCCAAATCCGCGATGAAACCTTCGCCCCACAGGTTACGCCGCACCCTGAAACCAAGCTTTTCGAACTCGTCGGCGCACTTTGCGGCCGTGTTCTTCTCCTTTAAGGAGAGTTCGGGGCGGCGGTGCAGATCGCGGCGGGTTTTGACGAGCCAGTCTTTGAGAGTTTCGGCCTGGGTAAGCAGTTCGGCGGGCATGGGCGCTCCAGCAGATAGCGGTTGGCAGATAGCTACGGCATTCAATCACGGTCGTTGCCATTCGCTAACCGCTATCTGCCGATTTTGTCATTATCGACTATTGTGTTATTTTATGTTTTTGGCATATTGTGCGCGTTCTGCGGAGGTGCCCATGATACGCGTGACCAAACTCAGCGGCCAATCCCTCGTCCTCAACGCCGAGCTGATCGAAAGCATCGAGGAAACGCCGGACACCGTCGTGACCCTGGCCAACCACAACCGCTTCGTCGTACAGGAAGGCGTCGACGACGTAATCGCGCGCGTTATCGCCTATCGCCGCAGCCTGCGCCTGATGCCGGAGGAGATCTAAATGGACGTCGCCACGCTGTTTGGCCTGGTTTTCGGCGCAGTCTGCATCGCGGTCTCCATCCTGATCGGCGGCGGCGGCAACCCCGCGTCGCTGCTGACGTTCGTGGATGCGCCTTCGGTGTTCATCACCTTTGGCGGCACGCTGGCGGCCATGGCGATTAGCCACCCCTTGGCAGATTTTAAGACCGCGACCAAGGTGTTCTTCAAGACCTTTCGCAACATCAAGCACAACACACTCGACATCGTCGAAAAGATCTCCGGCTACGCGGACCTCGCGCGGCGCAACGGGCTGCTGTCGCTCGAAAACGCGGTCGATCCCAACGACGACCCGTTTTTGCGCCGCGGCCTGCGTTACGCCGTCGACGGCATGGACCGCGACCAGATCCACACCACGATGCAGGCAGAAATCGACCAGATTTCAACGCGCCACGCCGAGGGCAAGAAGTTCTTCGACAACCTCACTGGCTTCGGCCCGGCGTTTGGCATGTTGGGCACTCTGATCGGCCTGGTCGCGATGCTGAAAAATATGGCCGACCCCAAGACCATCGGCCCGAACATGGCCATTGCGCTGATTACGTCGTTCTACGGCGCGGTCATCGCGTTTGTTTTCGCCGGTCCGATTGCCAACAAGCTTTCGCTGCGCCACGCCGAGGAAACGCTCAACAAGGAAGTGATCCTGCAGGGAGTGCTGGGCATCCAGGCGGGTGAAAACCCCCGCGCGCTCAAGAGCCGCCTGCTGATTTACCTTTCGCCCAAGGTGCGCGGCGAGACGGTGGAGACCTGACATGGCCGCCAAGTGCGAATGTCCGCCGCCCGCACCGCCCTGGCTCACGACCTGGGGCGATCTTTGCTCGCTGCTGCTGACGTTCTTCGTCCTGCTGATCACGATGGCGAATTTCAACCCCGTAAAAATGGCGGCGATCATCTCGGAAATACAGGGCGCGGGCACTTCAGGCACGCTGGAAGACGCCACCACGGGCGAATTCCTGGTGCAGATCACCAAGGCCAGCGCCATTCGGGCCGATACCGTGGGCGGCGCGCGGCCTGTGCTTGCCGGCGAGGCGCTGCGCGTCCAGAGCCACAAGGACAATTATGTCGTGCGCTTTGCCGAGCAGGATTTCTTCGAGCGCTTCCGCGTAACGCTGACCCCCGAAGGCAAAAGACGGATCGACGCGCTTGCGCGCAAGCTCAAGGATTCGATCAACGTCATCCATGTCATCGGCCGCCTTTCCGGCGATGAAAGCGAAGAGCAATTCCAGAAGGTGCTGCAGACCGTGCAACTGCGCGACGGCACGGGCGTGCGCGTGCTTTCAGTGCCCTTTGAAAGCTTCAAGGCGGCAGCGGGCGGCACGGCGACGGCGGAACAGCAGACCGTGTTGATCCAAAGCCGCTCGGAGCTTGCCGCCAAGCGCGCGGAAACCGTCGCGAGCATGCTGGTGGCGCTGGGAATTAATCCCGCGCGCATCCGCCAGGTGGTCGCCGAGCCCTCACGCCCGTTGGCCGAGGATGCTTTCGCCAAGCAGGACGGCAGCAGCGGATTCGTGTTTGCCTACGGCGGGCCCGAGGCCGGGCGCACCGTCGAAATTGTCGTGACCGGCGAAGTCATAAACAGTCAGTAACTGCTTATGAAAGCGTAAGTCCGCCCGAAGGACCGAGTTTGGAGCCAAACTGATGCCCGCAACCACTGAACAGAAGCTCGCAAAAGCTGCGACCGAGGATGTTAAACCCGTCGAAAAGCCGCGCGAACCCCTGTGGAGCACCACGGGGTTGATCATCATGATTGCGGTGTGGCTGGTGACGCTGGGGCTGGGAATCGTCGGCGTCATGTTGTTTGCGGGTGCGCCCTCGGCCGGGGCATCCAAGGCTGAACCGGGCAAGGGTGCGGCGCGCAGTTACGGCCTGGTTGACAATGTGCGCGTGACGCTTCCCGACGACGACGGCAGCACGCGCGTGATAAGCTTCAACCTGCTGCTGGAATTCGCGGGCGACGCGGGCAAATCGGCGGTGGAACTTGAGTCCGGGCATTTCAAGCACGCCATCAGCTTCCAGGCCGAGGAACTTTTACGCGGCTATTCCGTGCGGCAGGCCTCGGAGCGTTCGTTTGCGCGCGATTTTGGCGCGGCGCTGAAGCGGCAACTCAACGATTTGTACGGCAGCACGGCCAATGAATACGTGCGCGCTGTGCTGGTGCAGAAGCTTTCAATCGGAGGTTGATATGGCCGGTTCAGACGACATCGATAAATTGTTGCAGCAGGCCGGCATGGGATCCTCGCAGCCGCAGAACCCGCGGCCCCCGCAACCGGCACAGCAGAGGCCTGTGCAGCGCCCGGCGCCGCCCAATCAACTTACGGCGGGATTGGGCTCCGGCGCAGGCAACGCGCCTGCCGCGAGCTCGTCGAACGCGCCGCGCCCATCGCAGCCTGCGCCGCGCCAGCTCGAACCCGTTGCGGCGACGCGCGCCGCGGTTGCGCCGGGGCCGATGACATCGCCGCGCGCGCCTTCACTACCGGCATTCGATTCCGCAGCCACGGTGACGGACTCGCAGCAGGACATCGCGCTGATTGAGGGCGTCCATGTGCGCGTGCAGGTGCTGCTGGGGCGCACCAAGCTGTCGGTCGAGGAGATCTTGAAGCTTGGCGCGGGCTCGGTAGTGGAACTGGACCGACTCGCGGGCGAGCCGCTGGATATTCTGGTGAACGACAAGCTGGTTGCGCGCGGCGAGGTGCTGGTGCTCAACGACAACTTCTGCGTGCGCGTCACGGAAATCATCAAACCAGAAACGGCGTAAGTGGCACGGACCTCTAGGTCCGTGTGCCGGTGTTTTTCGTGGGGCGGGCCTCCGGCCTGCCAATATCAGCCCCGCCCGGGAGGGCGGGGGATGCTGAACAAAAGCACGTCTGAGATGCTTCCCCCGGCCTTCCGGCCGGGGATTTTCGTTTGTCGATTTACTGGAGGCGCATCGCGCCGACACGGTGTCGCCGCTACGCGGCTCGGGATTCTTGGCAAATCGAAATCACCCACCTTGCGGTGGGTGCTAAAGAAATGCCGGCGCTCCGCGCCTGAATATTGATGCGTTAACGATGTCGGTCAACGGCCTGACAGGTAACGCCTTCGCCGAGATTCCGGCGGCGGCCAGGGATTCCCAAAAAACCAAAGAGACCTGTGACCGGTTCAGTCGTACACGGCGTACATCTCTTCATCGATCTCCAACAACGGCATGTGCCGAAACGGTTTGAAGTCTGGGTCCCCAACCCAGATGACATCATCAACATCAAAGGACTCAAGAATGTGGTCAGTCCAGCTCATATCGTCCGTCTCAACAACGAGCGGCGACAGTGGCTGCCAGCCCGTCCACTTTTCGCGTTTAAAGCTGTGCATAGCTCCCGATTGGCGTCGTATGGGGGAAGTATCGCTTAAATCCGAGATATGAGGGGCAAAGCGCCCCTGCCCACCCACTCCGAATCCTGCGGGGCGCGCAAGCTTACGGGTCTCTACGATTTTCGGCATGTGCCGAAATGGATTGAATTCACCTTGATCGTTCTCGACAGCACAGCCGAGTCTTCCACTCAGGCGCACGAGTGCATAATTCCGCGCCGCCTCGGCCTTTTCCCAAAACATCTCAGGCCGATCAAACTCCTTCGGCCAGGGGTCGTGCACAACAACAGGCGCAAACGGCACGGTAGGCTCTTCCTCGGGGATTTGAACTTTGGTCCGTGACGCGCAACCCCCGAGCATCATCAGGACACCAAACGCAACGAGGATGGCAAGAATGCGAGCCATGAGCGTTTTCGCCTGCGATTAATTGCCTTGGCCAAATCTCGGAAAGTCGACGGCTTTACGCGGCTTTGAACGCAGGAACAATTCCAAGGCGCGCAGCAGGACCTTCCGGTCTTTACCGACAAAGTCGATCGTGATTTCGCGTTCGGGATCAATGACTTCATCTACCGGTCTGGGTGTTGGCTGTGACCTGTCACGACAAACGTCCTCTTCAGGCGGAGCAGGAATGTCCTTGGGGTCTCTCGGTTTGAACTGAGGTATCCAGCGCCACAAGTCCATACCCGGATCGTGGCCATCCAAACGCGGACCTGTAGCTTCAACCGGCGCCAGTTCCTGCATGCGGCGGCGGTGTTCGAGAATCGGGTCATAGCGCGTTTCGAATACATCTGCGCCGTACTTCGGCGCGACGCCGGCGCGGATACGCGATTCCTCCGACGGGCTAGCAAAGGTCACCCACGGCGACAATCCACGAACGTCCTGCCGCACCGGCTGCGAGGCGCAACCTGTGAGCAACAGCAGAGCAAATAGCGGCAGGTAGCGGAGCATGGGCGGACATTCTAATCGACCTGTCGGCCAAGTGGTCGTGGATTTGGGTTTAAAAGCATAGCTGCGGCTGGAAGCCGCAGCTACACGCCTAGTGCCAAACCGTGGGGGCGACGCATGCGTCGCGGGCTAATGATTTCTACCGTCTCATGAAGCTGCGCTGCACGGGCTTGCCGGTGGTCTTGTCGTTGCATGTGTAGCCAAGGCTGTCCTTCTTGTAGTCGCGCGAGTTTTCGGTGCGGTCGTTGACAACGGTTGTCTCGACGCGATCCTTGTCTTCAACCGCCGGCGCGGGCGTATTACGCAGCGTCTGGCGACGCGGCAGGCCGTTGCGCTCAGTATCGCCGCTGTCGTTCAAACGCTCCACAGCGTATACGCCGCGGACTGTTTCACTTTGCGGCTCGACGTCGGTGGGGTCGTTCGCTTCCGCCGTTGCGGTTTGCACCGGTATCATGTTGTCGTTGGCCGCACGTCCCATCGCGGCGCGTTCGTCCATCACCGCTTTTTCCGTGTAGCCGCCCGAAAGGCCCGTCACGATGTAGCTGCGCAGCAATTTCTCGGACAGCTTGTTGGCGAGTTTGCTGCTGTCGAACACGTCCATGGCGACCATCTTGTCCTCGACAAACACGGCAAAGCCGATCACGCCCTTGGTCGCGAGCTTCTTGGCCTTGAGGTAGTTCGCCTCGATCTTTTCCTGTGTGGCCTTGTTCTCAAACGTGCTGCGGAACGTGCCGCTCGCCGCTTCGCCTTCCACATTCAGCGCGCGGTTGTTATCCGCAACCTTGCGCCACACTTCACCCTGCTGCCTGGTCTCCAGCGCCGCCTTTTTCACGGCAAGGTCGCATTGGCCGGTAGACGCGGTGTTGAAGAAAACGCCGGCCTCGACCTTTTCCGCATCCTTCGCCTGTACGGTCCAGCGGCCATGTTCAACGCAGAACACGGGGATCTCCTGGTTGCGCGTGCGCGGCGCCACCACCACGCTCTCGGCCAGGATGCGGTCCTGCTTGCCGCCCAGCACCAGGTCGCCGGCCATCAGGAACAACGGTTTGTCGCTGTCGTTGCACACCAGCAGCGTATTGACGCTGCCGCTGATCTCGCGCTGCGCGTTGTTGGCCCGGTCGTCATTCACCACGTCGTCGGCGCCAACTTCCTTGACCGTCGCGACCTTGAGCGTCATCGCCTCGTCGAGCGTCAGGTAGTCGGTGGTGTTGGCGGCGGTCGTTGACGCCACGGCGTAAATCACCGCGCCATCCACCGCCACGCTCTTGGTCAGCTTGCAGTCGGCGGGCAGGCCGGTGAGGTCCGGGCCCTTGGGCGCGGGCGTGTTCTCGACCGTTGGTTGCGGCGTGGTGGTGCAGGCAGTGATGCAGGCGGCGAGGGCGAAGATGCCGGCGCCGATGATCGATTTGAAGCGCATGGGTTTCTCCAGGCAAGACGGATATGGGCAAGGCCTACATAAAGAGTACGCGACAGCCCCTGCTTCGTTACGCGCAAGCCCGGAGATTTGCTGTAAAAGCGTGTTTACACAGGGAGAGGCATAAGGATGGATCCAGGCAAGGTTCCGGACGCGGGCTCGGGAGTGGTCACCCCGACGAATTGGGGCAAAAGTACGCCAGCGACGACGGAGCGCAAATTCCTGCGCGGCCCGTCATCGCGCCTGGCGGAGTTGTGGCGCGCGCTTGGCATTTTTGCCGAGTTGATCCGGGGATTTCGCAAATTGCATTTCGCAGGCCCCTGCGTGACGGTGTTTGGCTCGGCGCGCTTCCTCGAAGACCACCCGCATTACGCGCTTGCGCGCAAAACTGCGGCGGCGCTGGGCCGCGCGGGCTTCTCGATCATGACCGGCGGCGGCCCCGGCATCATGGAGGCCGCCAATCGCGGCGCGCGCGAAGCGGGCACGCCGTCGATTGGCTGCAACATCGTGCTGCCCAAGGAACAGAAGCCCAATCCCTACCTCGACATGTGGCTGGAGTTCCCCCACTTTTTCGTGCGCAAGGTGATGCTGGTTAAGTATTCGTACGCGTTTGTGGTCATGCCCGGCGGCCTGGGCACGATGGACGAGCTTTTCGAGATCTCGACGCTGATCCAGACCGGCAAGGTACGCAATTTCCCCGTCGTGCTTATGGGCGTTGCGTTCTGGCAGCCGCTGATTGATTACCTGCGGCACACGCTGCTTGAGGCCGGCACGATCGACCGCGCCGACGTCGACCGCATCCTGGTGACGGACGACCCCGAAAAGGCGGTCAATCGCATCCGCGACGCGGCCATGAAGGAATTCGGGCTCACCTACGGCCCGAAACTCAAACGGCACTGGTTCTTCGGTGAAAAACGCTAAGCGGCCCAAGATAATTGTCTTTGGGTGGCGCGGACATTCCTGTCCGCGGTGGCGAGCTTTGCGAGCCACAATTCGACCGGCTACGCCGGTCGGGCGGACAAGAATGTCCGCCCCACAACTGCCCAGAATATATGTAGG
>JADLAK010000023.1 GCA_020848275.1 Planctomycetota bacterium | reverse complement strand
GGGGACAGTCCCTTGCGAACCTTCGCGTTGCTCAGGTTCGCGGGACAGTCCCCTGCCTCTACCCCTTGGAACCGTTGGATACAGTTGCCACGGATTAATCCGCGCTGCGCGAAAGAAAAACAGAGCCCGCGATTACTCGCGGGGCTGTCAGCCGGTCCGTGATGGTTCCGCCGGGAAGAGTATTTCGCGGGGCGAACAGGAATGTCCGCCCCACGGAGCCGTTGCGGGCACGGCGCCGCGTGTCGCTACGAACCGCCCAATCCCGTAAAATCCGCCGGCTGACCCGACTTGCCAGCCTCGCGACGGGTTATTCACGAGACAGAGCCTAATCCCATTTCAACCAGGGCTTGCCGCCGGCCGAGCATGAAACAAGGTCGGTGGTCATTTCGTAGGCATAACCGGAAGAATTGCCCTTGGTGGTCATTTTAACGGCGCGATTGAACAAACCGTCGTCCGCGAGCCAAACGACAGTTTCCATCCAGTCTTTGCCGTTCTTGTGTTTGGCCGTAGTCGTCGTCTTGGCGCCCGACCAAGGCGCGCCCGCGACTTCAAGATCCTTGAAGGGTTCGCTGGTGGTGGTCATGGTCCAGTCGGTGTTCGCCGTGGTGTCCGCTCCCGGGTCCTTGTACACCATCACCTTGATTTCGGTCGGTTTACCTCCGGGTTTGCCGATCCACGCGCGCAACACGTTCACGTGGTCTTCGGCCTTCCGGGCCGGGTCGATCTCGTAGGCAAGCACGTAGCCCATGCCAGCCATGGAGGACGTTTCCTCCACAATCACCTTGCCGTTGCGCAGCGCGGCAACCTGGCGTTTCTGCGTGTATTCAATGCCGGACATTTTCGAACGCGTTTCCCAGACCTGGCCGGCCTTGGCGTCGGCATGAAGATCGACCCAGTAGGCCGCCATCACCAGGCCGTCGATGTATGGCTTCATCGCCGCATCGAGTATCGGGTTGTCGACGACGGGCGGCGCGTCCCAGTCGTAATCCTCAGGCAGCTTCACGCAGTTGGCGTCGAGTTTCGCGGTGTCGACGGAAGTTTCGGTGACTGGGAAGGAGCCGCTGTAGAACGGCAGGCGCTTGCCGTTCTGGTACTCGACAGCCACCCACACGCGATATTTGCCGGCGTTGGGGTCGTAGACCTGGCGCACCGCAGAGCCGACCTCGAGGTACCAGTCCCACTGGCCTTCGCCCCGGCATTCAAACCACGCCAGCGTCGACGCGTGGTCGACGCCGCATTCGGCTTTGTCGCCGCCAAAGAACAGCAGGAATTTCACGGCCTTGCCGCCGACTTTGTCGTCGAGCGCGGCGGGGAACTTGATGACGGCGGCTCCCGTGGGTTTGCGGGCGCCGGCCCAGTTCGGGTTGGGGGAAAGCACGCCGCCAAAGGGCTTGGCGCCGGATTTCATCACCACGTTGAAGCCGTCGGCGCTGACCTTGCCGTGGGCATCGGTGGTGTTGCCGGGATGCGACGAGTTCTTTTCGTCCCAGGTGTAATCGCCCGGCAGACGGACGGCGCAGGGGCTCAAGCTCTTGCGCGTGTCGTCGTTGTATTCGGTGATGGTGATGAAGCCGCGGCCGTCAAAGGGCAGCCGCGATTTGTCTTCGTACTCGACGGCAACCCAGATGCGGTAGTGGCCGGCGGAGTTGAGGTCGACCAGTTCGCCGACGTCGGCGGCGGTCTCGACGTAAAACTCCCATTGGCCATCGCCGGTGCAACTGAACCAGTCAAGCGCAGCGTCTTCGCGCTTGTACCAGGCGCCGGCATCGTCAGGGTCGCCGAATAACAGGATGAACTTGACGGGCTTGCCGCGGTCTTTGTCATGGTCGGCGGGCAGCCAGCGGATGATGCTCTTTCCGCCCTTGCGCTCGGCGCCGGTCCAGCCATCCCACGCGCAGCCCTTGCCGGTGTACTCGGGCGCGCTTTCCTTTGTGACCACCTGCCAGGCGCCGGAATTGAGCGCCTGGGCGTTTGCCGAAGCCGCCAACAGAAGGCCCAAGGCCGCCAGCATCAGCAACCGCCCTGCCGAGAATGCCCGCATGATCCGCTCCTTGGTCCTGCGCACCGGCATGAGACTGTAGCCGGTCGAGGCATCGCGTCAATGCAGGTTGGGGTCCGGCTCCTTTTTGCCGCTGTTTGGCAATAAGGTGCCTGACCCTTCGCCTGCCCGCCCTTGCACCGCCACAGCGCCGTACTAAAGTAAACGTTCCCCCCGCAAGGCACTTGCGGCGTCATTCCATGAAGAAGTTTCTTTTGTTCGTGCTCCTGGGCGCGGTGATCGCCGGTTGCGGCGGTGTCACGCGTGAGACCACCCGTTACATCCGTCCCACCAACTACAGCGACGCCATGGACGAGCTTGGGCGTCAGTTGGTGATATTGGACAAGAACGTCGTTGGCGGGCAGATGACACTGGCGCAAAGCGGCGCCGAGCGCGCCCTTACGCTGGCGACCGATGTTGGAAAGTTTGACCCCCAGCGTGCCGGCGAAAGCGAAGCGGATTATATCGAATACGGGGCGCAGACCGACGACTTGCGCCGTTCCTGCGACCGCCTGCTTTACTACATCGAGCACCGCCGGCGCGATGACTCCCGCGACCAGGTGTTCAAGGTGATCGAGCGCTATAACAAAATGTCACTTACTTACGGCCCGGGGCGCCAGATCAAGCCTATCGAGAGGCTGGATAACGGGCGCGACGTCCGCGTCACCAAAGAGGTCCCGGGAGAGTTTAGATAGAACCCCGGGGCGTCGGATTGCGTTAAATCGGCTACACCGCCAAACACGGGCCAGTAGACTATTTGACCTGTGACCGGCCCTGCACGGAGCGCCTATGGCCCTGAAGACCGAATGCCCCAGTTGTAAGAAGGAATTCACGCTGCCCGACAAACTGTTTGGCCGGCGCATCAAGTGCAAATCCTGCAACAACGAATTTCGCGTCGGCGGCGGCGAGCTCGCCCCGACCTCGCCCGACTGGGACGCCAAGGCGGCTTCGGGCAAAACCGAGACCGACCGGCCCGCCGTCCAGCCGGTATCCGACGGCGCATTGCAGCGCCCCGGCGTTCACATCGCGGGCCCCAATGACCGCTTCACGGCGGGAGCGGGCGATACGCTGACTGACATGCCCGGCTTTGGCTCGGCCGGCGACACCATGACCGATATGCCCGCGCCGGAACTCGACGCGCATTTCGGCGGCGCTGAGCCCGATGTCGGCATCACGGCAACGGACGAGCCGCTGCCGCCCATGGACCTTGATGACGATATCGAGGAAGAAGTGCAGATGCGCACCGTTGCGCCCATCCGCCAGGAGGGCAGCGACGAAGTGCCGGAGCCGTCCGAGCCGCCTCCCCCCGCGGTTAAACCCGCGCTGCCCAAGGGCCGCATGCTCGGCGCGGGGGTCAAGAACCCGACGGCGTCTGTTAAACTGCCCGGCAAGGGTGCGCTGCCCAAGGGCACGACCAAGCTGCCATCCAAGGCCGACGCGCCGAAAACTGCGGCGGTCGCAAAGGGCGGCATCAAACCGGCGGTTGGCCGCAAGGCGCCCCTGCCCCTGCCCACGTCCACGGTAGTGAAGAAGAAGTCAAAGGCGCCGTTGATTGTTGGCGGCCTGGTGATGTTCCTGGTTGTCGATGCGATCGTGATCTTCGCTGTGCCCGACGTGCGCAATATGTTCTTTGGCAAGCCGGCGGACAACACGGTTGCCAAGACCAACGTTGTTGCGCCGCCCTCGACCGACGGCGGCAAGGATGGAAGCGCAAGTAAACCGGTCGACGACGGAACCAAGCAGCCAGAAGAGCCCGTCAAACAGCCGGAAGATCCTGTCCGGCCGCCTGTCAAACCGGAGGAAAAGGGTTCCGTCGTCAAGCCAAAGCCAGAGGATAAGGGATCGGTCGTCAAGCCGCGCGACCCGCCGCCCGAACCCACACCGACACCGGAACCCACGCCCGAGCCGACGCCGGAACCTACGCCGACGCCGGAACCTACGCCCACGCCGGAACCCACACCGACACCGGAACCCACGCCCGAGCCGACGCCGGAGCCCACACCGACGCCGGAACCCACGCCCGAGCCGACGCCGGAGCCCACGCCCACGCCGGAACCCACACCCACGCCGGAGCCCACACCCACGCCCGAGCCCGCACCCACGCCGGAGCCCACACCCACGCCCGAACCCGCACCGGAAGAAATGGTCGATGTGGTGACGCCTTCGCCCTACAGCCACCTGCGCAATATCAGCGTCGGGGACTGGGTAATGGTCGAGGAAACCCACAAGGGCCACATGATGGACGACCTCGTTGTCCGCCGCCTCACGCTTACGCGCGTCGAGGGCGACAACGCCTGGATTCTCGAGGAAACTGTCAGCTTTGAAACCGGCCGCGACCCGGTTGCGGCCTCGCGCGAAATCGGCCCGCTGGCTATGGCCGATAACGTCAAGAAGGTCAAAAAGTCCGAGTTTGTCGAGCCGGAAAAACCCCTCTACGAAAAGAGCACGATCCACGTCGGCGGTCGCGACTTTGACTGCCTGATTGTCGAGAAGGACGGCGTCAAGCGCTGGATCGTTGAGAACAAGGCCGAGCCGCGCATGATCGGCCTTTGCGGCGATGGCCTCGGCGCCGTGCGCAGCACCGAGGCGGGAAACATCCGCGTTCAAGCCGACGTAACGGGCTGGGGCGAGGAGTCGAACAAGGCCGAGCTGCCGACGAAGGACCCGCGCATCGTGGAGCCGACGCCGATGCCGGAGCCGACGCCGGAGCCCACACCTGAGCCGACGCCCACACCGGAACCCACGCCCACGCCGGAACCGACGCCCGAGCCGACGCCGGAGCCCACCCCGATGCCGGAACCCACGCCCGAGCCGACGCCGGAGCCCACTCCGGTGCCGGAACCCACGCCCACGCCGGAGCCGACGCCGGAGCCCACCCCGATGCCGGAACCGACGCCCGAGCCGACGCCGGAGCCCACCCCGGTGCCGGAACCCACGCCCGAGCCGACGCCGGAGCCCACCCCGATGCCGGAACCCACGCCCGAGCCGACGCCGGAGCCCACCCCGATGCCGGAACCCACGCCCACGCCGGAGCCCGCGCCGCTGCCGGAGCCTACGCCGCTGCCGCCGCCTGTTGAGCCGAGGCGCCCGGTGGTTGAGACGCCCAAGGAGCCGGTGTATCCCAAGTACGTCGCGCCCAAACCTCGCGACGTCAAAAAGGGCAGCAAGGCCGAGAGCTACTTCACTGAAAACTTCAGCAAGCCCGTGTATCAGTGGAACTGGCTGCCGGCGGGCGTGAAGGTCGCCGCACCGTCGCCGAGTTCGACGGGAGCGCTGGAAATGTCGGCCAACTCGTCCTTCCAGGTCGCCGACGTGGGCGACAGCGAAATCCGCTTGACGGTGTGGCGCGACATGAACGAAGACGACCGCCGCGCGACCGGCGCCAGCGTGAAGTCCTATGAGGTGCAGTTCCGCTACCGTGACGGGTCCAACTACCTCGCGTTACAGGTTCGCACCGACGGCTACTATCGCGTGGTCGAGATCAGCGGCGGCAAATCGACGACGTTGATCGGCGACGCCAGCGGCGGCTACAAGGCCATTCCCGGCTGGGACCGCAAGGCCGATTACGACGAGATCATGTTGTCGTGCGACGGCGCCAAGATCACCGGCAGCATCAACGGCCTGATGCTCGACGCCACCGACAAGGCCAAAGCCACCAAGGGCAAGGTCGGCGTCAAGAGCATCAATGGCCTGGTCATGGCGATCGAGAAGATGAGCGTGACAGAATAATTGTTTTGCATGTTCATAGTGCCGGGACGCTTGGTGGCGTCCCGGTTTGTTTTAGCCCCGGCCGCAAGGCCGTGGGAATGACCAGAAGGCGAGCGTTTGTTAAATCTCCCCCGCCCTTGCAGGCGGGCTGACGACGCACGACACTCCGGACATTTTCTCAAGCGCACACGTCGATTCCGCCGATTAGGCAGATAACGCGCGCCCTATTTGGGCGCAGGCGGCTTAATCAGGCGATAAAACATGGCAACCATCTTCGAACGGTTACTCGGCGTCTTCAGCCTCGACATGGGCATCGACCTCGGCACGGCCAACACCGCCGTGTGCGTGGGCGGCCAGGGCATCGTGCTTTGTGAGCCGTCGGTCGTTGCCGTGCGCAAGGGAACCAACGAAGTGCTAAACGGCGGCGAGGCCGTTGGCAACGCGGCCAAGGACATGCTCGACAAGTGCCCCGGCAACATCGAGGCCATCCGCCCGCTTCGCAGCGGCGTTATAAGCGATTTCGAAATCACCGAGGCCATGCTGGCCTATTTCATCCGCAAAGTTCACAAGCGCTCCTGGGGCATGCGCCCGCGCCTGATTGTGTCGGTGCCCATGGGCATCACCGCCGTCGAAAAACGCGCCGTGATCGAAAGCGCCGAACGCGCCGGCGCCCGCAGTGTGTACTTGATCGAACAGCCCAAGGCCGCCGCACTGGGCGCGGGCCTGCCGATCTCGGACCCCTCGGGCAGCATGATTGTCGACATCGGCGGCGGGACGACCGACATTGCGGTGCTGAGCCTGCAAGGCGTGGTCACGTACGAAACGCTGCGCATCGCCGGCGACGAACTTACGCAGGCGATCATCGAGTACATCAAGTCGCAATGCGGCCTGCACGTCGGCGAGCAGACGGCCGAAAAAATCAAGATCGCCATTGGCTCGGTGGTCCCGCTTGAGCTGATCGGCGCCGAAGAAATGCAGATGGAAATTCGTGGGCGCGACCTGCGCACCAACCTGCCCGGCCGCACGCACATCACCAGCGTGCAGGTGCGTGAGGCGATGGCGCCCGTGGTCGAGAAAATGGCTACGACCATCAAGCAAACGCTGGTGCGCACGCCCCCGGAAATTGCGGCGGACCTGGTCGACCGCGGCATCATGCTTGCGGGCGGCGGCGCGGCCCTGCGCGGCCTTGACGTCTATTTCGAGCGTGAGGTCAACCTGCCGGTCAAGCGCTGCAACGAGCCGATTTACGCCGTGGCGCGCGGGACCGAGGCGGTGCTGGCGGACTTCGACACCTACGCCGACCTGCTGGAATCGTCGGAAGACATCTAAGGCAGCAGATAGCAGATAGCCGATAGCAGATAGCAGCGCGTTGTTGTTGTTATCCGCCATCTGCTATCCGCTATCTGCTATGCGATCTCACGAAAAACTTTCCCTCCGCTGGTTTGCGCGCCACCCGCTGGTGGCGACGTGTATCCTGCTGGCGCTGACGGTGCTGCTGCCGTTTCTTCGCTTTGGCGAACGCATCAAGCTGATGGCGCTGTGGCCCCTTGCGCAGATGTCCGGCGCGCCGGAAGCTGATTCCAACCTGACTGAAGAAGAACGCTCCGCGCGCGACCTTGCGCAGGCTCGCGAAGCCGTGGCGCGCCTGGCCGAGGAACGCGACATGCTTGCGCGCGCATTGGCCGACGCCCGCGCCCAGAGCGCGACCGACGTCGTGGCGTTCGCCAACGTGAAACTGCCGCAGGCCGTCGATGCGCGCGTGGTGGTGCGCGGCGACGCCTCGAGCTGGCGGCATTCACTGGTGATTAATCGCGGGCGCAAGCAGGGCATCCGCGAGGGTATGCCCGTCGTCAGCGGCCTCACGCTGGTGGGCCGGGTGTTTCTTGCGGCCGACGAACACGCGGTTGTTCAACTGATCACCGACCCCGGCTTTGCGGCGAGCTGCCTCGTGCTGGACGCCAAGGCCGAGGGCGGCAAAACCGTGCGCGCAATCCTGCGCGGCGACGGGTCGCAAGCGCCGCGCTTTCCCAAGCTCGAACTTGAGGACGTCGAGGCCGACGCGCACGTCGAAAAGGGCATGCTGGTGGCGACCAGCGATTTCTCGGGCCAGACGCCGGCGGGTTTGGCGGTGGGGGAGGTCGCCGAGGTGATCGCGCAGTCGGGGTTTCTCGAAGTGCGCATCAAGGCCTACCTGAACGTGGAAAAGTTAAAGGTCGTCCAGGTGCTTTTGCACGAACGCCCGGCAATCGAAGCCCAAGCGCTGAAACTTGTGGAGAAGAAAAAGCGGTGATTGGCCGCAAAAACGCCAAAGCGCAAAAGGATACAGAGATGACAACGTACCCTGACAGCTTTGACGACGAAATAGAAGCTCTTGCCAAGGCGGCCATCGGTGCAGCCATCGAAGTTCACAAGCTGCTTGGCCCTGGGCACATCGAATCGGTCTACGAAAATGCGCTTTGCTACGAACTGGAATTGCGAGGTGTCCCATTCACTCGCCAACAGGTTTTCGATGTGGACTACAAGGGCCGGGTAGTTGGCACCGGGCGCACGGACCTGATTTTGGGTGGGAGATTGGTTGTGGAACTCAAAGCCGTTGAGCAAATCGCTCCTGTGCACCTGGCGCGCACGTTGTGGTATATGCGCAACAAGAAGGAGCCGCTTGGCCTGATGTTGAATTTCCAAGTCGCCCGGATGGACGACAAGAACGCGATTCGTCGCGTCGCACTAAGCGAATTCAAGAAGTAGTTTTTGCGCTTTTGCGTTTTTGCGGCCAGAAGGTTTTTCGATGACCACCCTTGTCGCGTTAAAACCTTCGCAGAGCCCTAATCCCGCCATTCGGTGGGGGATCGTGTTTGTTGGCGGGTGTGCGCTGGCGCTGATTCACGCATTTTCGCTGCCGACTTTGCAGCTTGATGACGCCACGCCCGACCTGTTTACGCTCGGCGCATTGTTTCTCGCGCTTTACGCCCACCGCGAGGGCCGCTATCTGCCCTGCCTGATGCTTGGCCTGGTGCGTGATTGCGTCAGCCTTGGGCTGCTGGGCAGCTACGCGGTGCTTTACGGCTTGCTTTGGAAGTTCGCGTCGCGCCTGCGCGCGCGTTTCGACCCCGACCATCCGCTCAACGCCGCGGTGTTTTCGCTCGCGGGCGTTTTCCTGGTCAACCTTGGTTATCACGTGATGCTGGCGCTTTCCGGCGACGGCATCGGCTGGGGCCGCGCGCTGATGCGCTGCCTGACCGTCGCTTGTGCCACCGCGCCCCTGAGCGTGCTGCTGTTCCCGCTTGGCCGCGCGATGCTGGCAAGCTGGGGCGTTCAACGGGGCCAGGGCGGGTTCTTTAACATCTGATTGTCACGTGTCCCGCGTCATTAAATGAGATCGCGTGCCCCTGACTCGGGACACGCGACAAATTTATTTGTTCACCGCTTGCGCGCTCAGGAACGACGCGCAGTGTTTGATCCACATGTAGCGGATGGTGTTGTCGTCGTACTGGTCGGACTTCAGCAATTCGTGGGTCAGCGCCTTGTAGTTGCTGTAGTAGTGCGTCAGCGCCATGGTGCTAAGCAGGCCCAGGCGCGAATCAATCTTGGCCTCAAGCACGCCGCGCTGCTCAAACGTGCGCAGGGCCGCGGACATGTATTCCTGGAGCTGCGTAAAGCTCTTCTTGACCTGCGGGCGCTGCAGCGTCTTGCCGCCATCGAGGTTCTCCCACGCCAGCAGGCGGGGATACTCCGGTATTTCGTCCAGCAGCCGCAAGTGCAGCGTGAGGAAGCGCTCGACGACCTCATGCATGCCGCGCAGCGTGTTGTCGGCGAGGCAGGTCTCGGCCACGACGCGGGCGCGCTGCGCCGCGTTGGCAAACACCGTGGTCAACACCTCGGTGTAGAGCTCCTGCTTGCTGCCGAAATACTGGTAGATCAGGCTCTTGTTGACGCCTGCGCGTGCGGCGATTTCATCGACGCGTGTGCCGGCGGCTCCGTTCTTCGAAAACTCGGCCATTGCTGCGGACAGGATAGCCGCCTTGGTCCGCTCTGCGTCACGTCTGCGTGCTGGAGGAAGTGGTTCCATGGCGCACCCCAAATTCGATAAACGCCCCGTCCTTTGCCCGGACGAATGACACATTTTACATAGCGTTATGTTACAGGCAGGCAGACGCGGCGCACGGCCAAAATCGGCGAACTTTACGCCGCGGGCTTGGCTGCGGGGCGCGCCTGCGTGACGGCTTCCAGCAACCGCTCGAGTTCCTGGCGGAACTCGGTCGGCGTCTGCTGGCGGTCTTCGGGGCGCTTGGCCAATGCCTTCTGCATCACCGGCCAGATCGCCGGGTGAAGGTTGGGCACGCGCTCGTTCAAATTCGGCGGCGGCTTTTCGTTGATCGCTTCGACGAACTTCCAGACGCCGACTTCGTCAAAGGGCGGCTGGCCGCACAGGCACTCGTACATGGTGGCGCCGAGGCTGTAGATGTCGGCGCGCTGGTCGACGTCGCGGGTGCTCTCGACCTGCTCGGGGCTCATATAATGAAGCGTCCCGATGCCCTCGCCGGTCTTGGTGATGTTGACGCTGACGTAACGTTTCAACTCTTTCGCTAAACCCAAATCCGTAATCTTAACCTCACCGTCGCGGCTGATGAGGATGTTTTCCGGCTTGATGTCGCGGTGGATGATGCGCTGGCTGAACGCGAACTCGAGCGCCTTGGCGACCTGGATGCCGATCTTGAGCGAGCCCTCGGGGCTGAGGCGGCCTTTTTCGTCCAGGATTTCCTGGAGGCTTGAGCCGTTGATGTACTCCATTGAGATGAAGTACGTGCCTTCGACCTCGCCGATTTCATAGACCTGCATGATATTCGGGTGGTTGAGCTTGCTGCCGGTCTTGAACTCTTTGAGGAAGCGCTGGAGGTTTTCCTGGTCGACGGTCTCGCCGCGCTTGAGAACTTTCAGCGCCACGATCTGGCCGTTGCGCTCGTCGCGGGCCTTGTAAACCAGCGCCATGCCGCCTTCGCCGATGACGGACAAGACTTTGTAATGTTTGAGAACCTTGCCTATTAAACTGTTCTGCGTGTTGTAAGTGCCTTCGGCGTCCGGGCGTTTCTGCACCACGAACTCGCGGATCATTTCCTTGGACAACTGGCTGTCGCTCTCTTCGATGTATTCGAGAGTGACTTTGTCGAGCGTGATCACGTCGCCGTGGACGAGCTTGGCCTTCTCGATGCGCAAGCCGTTGAGCAGCGTGCCGTTACTGCTGCCGTTGTCGTAAATCCACTGGGCGCCGTCTTTCCACTCAATGCGGCAGTGTTCACGCGAGACGGAATCGACGCGCAGGACGAGGTCGCAACTGCTGCGCCGGCCAATCACGCACTTGCCGGACTCGGGCAGTTCTTTCTCAACGCCGGCGTCGTCACCGTCAACGATGCGTATCTTCGCGCGAGCCATGCGGTAATTTTCCAGTGCTTTGAACTTGGCCGCCCGGCGCGGCGCGCGACAACCTTATCAGCCCCCCAAGCGGGCGTCAAAGCGTGAAACGCTGTGGTAGTGGGTCAGTTTGATTGATGCAGGCTTCCAGCCTGCGGGTAGCGCGGCCATCTTGGCCGCAATCGTCGCAGGCCTTTGGCCTGCGACTGCGGGCGAGACGCCCGCGCTACGAAAGGCATTCGGCCAAACGGACCCACTACCAACGCTGTGGTGGTGTATCAGTTTGGCCTCAAGGAGGGTCCCGGGGCGGCAGTGCCGACGGTATCAATTCCGCGCTTCAGTTTTTGGCCTTTAGCTTGCGGGCTTTTGGGGATAGCATCCGCGCCCCACGGACAAACGGGTAGCAAGGGACATTGAATATGCAGATCACGGTCGAAAATGCGGGCGGTTGCAAGCGCGTCATCGTGGCGGAAATTCCCGCCGACGTCGTCACGGAAAAACTCAGCGAGGGTTTCCGTGACGTCAACAAACAGATCACCATGCCCGGCTTCCGCAAAGGCAAGGCACCCAAGGATGTGCTCAAGAAGCGCTTTGGCCGCGAGGTATTTGACGACGTGCGCCAGACGCTGGCCGACGACGTGCTGCGCCAGGCGGTTGAGAAGCATGCGCTGCAGGTGCTGGGCCAGCCCGAACTCGCCGAACTGCCCGAGTTAAAGGAAGGCGCGCCCTCAACCTTCAAGCTGCACGTCGAAGTGCGCCCCGAAATCGAACTGCCTGAATACAAGGGCCTCGAGATCGACCGCCCGGCAGCGGCCGTGAAAGACCAGGAAGTCACCTCGGCCCTGCGCAACGAACAGATCCGCCGCGGCAAGATGAGCCCCGTTGAGGGTGCGGCGGCCAAGGACCACTTCCTCAAGACCGACGTGCACATCGTGGTCGGCGACGAGACGATTTTCCACCGCCATGGCGGCTTGCTGGAGACGGGCCTGGGTTTTGTCGCGGGGCTGCAGTTGCCCAAGGGCGACAAGGAACTGGTCGGCCTTAGCGCCGGCGAGCACCACGAAATCAAGATCAAGCTGCCCGCGGACTTCCCCAACGAGGAATATCGCGGCAAGGACGCCAAGATCGTGCTGGACGTCGGCCAGGTGCTGAGCTTTGAGGGCCCCACGCAGGAAGAAGTGCAGAAGGAAATGGGGCACGAAACGCTCGATGCCTGGAAGGAAGAGGCCAAGGACGAGTTGCGCCGCGAAAAAGAAGCCGAGATCGACCAGTTAGTCGAGGACCGGCTGATCAAGAAAATCTCCGACGCCACCAAGGTCGAACTGCCCGAAAAATACAGCAAGGCCAAGGCCGCCGAGTTGCTGCAGCAGCAGGCCTACCGCATGTACCAGCACGGCGCGCCGGAAGACGAAATCAAGCAATTCCTCGAGAAGGCCAAGACCGAGGGGCTGGAGCGCGTGAAGGAACAGCTCAAGGTCGCCTTTGTGCTGGACGCAATCGCGCGCAAGGAACGCCTGGTTGTGACGGAAGACGAAATGCACCGCCACCTGGGCGAGATTTCGCAGCAGATTGGCCGCCCGCTTGAGGAAGTCGCGCAGGAGTTCAACCAGCGCGGCATGATGGCGGGCATCCGTGAAGAGTTGCGCACGCGCAAAGTGATGAAACTTCTGCGCCAGAAAGCGAAATATAAGGCGGCGTAAGCGGTTGCGTTACCCGCAACGTTGGAATGCCGCATGCGGGAAGTTTGTTCATTGTCAAAGTGCTGCGTCAGGTATCGGGTTTTTGGTTTCAGGTATCAGTAACCCGGTGTTCAGCGCCTGTGGAACCTAATACCCGATACCTAAAACCCGATACCATGAGCCTCCCATGCCTCGCAAACTCAATATCAACGCTGAAATCCAGCCCGTTCGCGCCGGCTACCCTCTCCCGTTCGTCATCGAGAAAACCAGCCGCGGCGAGCGCAGCTACGACATTTATTCGCGCCTGCTTGAGGACCGCATTATTTTCATCCAGGGTCCCATCCACGACATGATGGCCAACGCGATCTTGGCCCAGCTCCTGTTCCTGCAAAAGGAAGCCAAGAACCAGGACATCCAGATGTTCGTCAACAGCCCCGGCGGCGACGTCAACGCGGGTATGGCGATCTACGACACCATGAAGTACGTCCAGTGCGACATCAGCACGGTGTGTATCGGCCAGGCGGCGTCCATGGGGGCGGTGTTGCTGGCCGCGGGCACCAAGGGCAAGCGCCACGCGCTGCCGAATTCGCGCATCATGATCCACCAGCCCTGGGGCGGCGCAGGCGGCACCGCGGGCGACATCAGCATCCAGACCAAAGAAATTCTGCGCCTTAAGAAAATCCTCAACGACATGCTCGCCGCAAACACCGGCAAGCCGCTCAAGACCGTCGAAAAGGACACCGACAAGGACTTCTTCATGTCGGCTATCGAGGCCAAGGAATACGGCATTATCGACGAAGTGATCGAGCCCACGGCCAAGCAGCTCGCCGCGGCAAAGGAAAACTAGTTGTGGCATCGACCTCCAGGTCGATGGGTGCTGGTTCTCGAACTGCAAGGGCACATCGAACTGGAGTTCGATGCCACAACCCCCTTGAATCATCGCCATTTGCGCGATTTTGGTGAGTCGCCTGTCGCGGCGGGTGATAGGCTGTACCGATAACCCAGCAAGGACTTGCCGTGGCCGACAGCCAGCGTGTTCGTGAAGTTGAGCGTTGCAGTTTCTGCGCCAAGTCGCGCCGCCAGGTCGAGAGTTTAATCCAGGGCCCGCCGGGCCTGTTCATCTGCAATGAGTGCATCACGCTCTGCAATTCCATCCTCACCGCTGAAAAGAACAGCGACAAGCAGCCGTTGGCCGGCCTGACGGCCGAAACGCTGCCCAGCCCCGCCGAACTCAAGCGCGCGCTCGATGAACACATCATCGGCCAGGAACAAACCAAGCGCGTGCTGTGCGTGGCCGTCCATAACCACTACAAGCGCCTGTTGCAGAAGGTCGAAGACGACGGCGTCGAGCTCGAGAAGTCCAACATCCTGCTCGCGGGTCCCACGGGCAGCGGCAAGACGCTGCTGGCGCGCACCATGGCGCAACTGCTGCGCGTGCCCTTTGCCATTGGCGACGCGACGACGCTGACCGAGGCCGGCTACGTCGGCGAAGACGTCGAGAACCTCTTGCTCAAGCTGCTGCAGGCCGCGGAATTCGACCTCCAGCGCGCGCAGATGGGCATCATCTTCATCGATGAAATCGACAAGATCCACTCGACCAACAGCAACACCAGCATCACCCGCGACGTCTCGGGCCAGGGCGTGCAGGAAAGCCTGCTCAAGATGATGGAGGGCACGGTCGCCAACGTGCCGCCGCAAGGCGGTCGCAAGCACCCCGAGCAGTCGTACATTCAGTTCAATACCGAAAAAGTTCTCTTCATCTGCGGCGGCACGTTTGTCGGCATCGAAGAGTTCGTGCGCAACCGCCTCGGCCAGACCACGATGAAAATCCAGACCGAGCGCGAACGCATTGCGCGCCCGACGGTCTCAACGGCCGCGCTGGAAGACATGATTGAGCGCAACAAGCTCAGGCATCAGGTTGAGCCCGAGGACCTTGTCAAATTCGGCATGATCCCGGAATTCATCGGCCGCCTGCCGGTGATCAGCACGCTTGACGAGCTCGACCGCGGGGCTTTGATCCGCTGCCTGACCGAGCCGCGCAACGCCATTGTTAAACAGTTCCGCAAGCTCTTCCGCATGCACCACCACGACCTCGAATTCACGACCGAGTCCCTGGTCGAGGTCGCGGACCTTGCGATTAAACGCAAGACCGGCGCACGCGGCCTGCGCGGCATCGTCGAGAAAGTCATGCTCGACCCGCAATTCGAGCTGCCGACGATCAAGGAGCCCCGCCGCTTCGTTGTCACGCCCGAAGTGGTCAGCGGCAAAGTCAGCCTGCTGACGAGCTGGCGGCGCATCCACGAAATCGGCCCGGCCCAGCCCGCCGCCGATGCCGCGGCGTAGCGAAATTCAAAATGCAGAATTCAAAATGCAAAATGGCCCGTAACGGCCACATTTTGAATTTTTCATTTTGAATTTTGAATTCGGGGGCCTAACAAGGGTCTCAACTTCCTAATCGAACGAGAAATCCATGAGCTACGAGAACATCAAAATCGAGATCGACGGTCCCGCCGGCGTATTGTTCATCGCGCGGCCCGACAAATTCAACGCGCTCAATGACGCGACGGTCAAGGAGATCGGCGCAGGCATCAGCGAACTCGCCGCCAACAAGGCCGTGCGCGGCATCATCATCACGGGTGGCCCTATCCCGGCGGTCCCCGGCAAGCCTGTTAAACACAGCTTCATTTCGGGCGCGGACATCGGCGAGCTGGCCAAGCAGACGGTGATCACGGGCGTCGAAAAATCGAAACTTGGCCAGCGCGTTTTGAATCAAATCGAAAAGTGCGCCAAACCAGTGATTGCGGCGATCAACGGCTTCTGCTTTGGCGGCGGCTTCGAACTCGCACTGGCCTGCCACTGGCGCTACGCCAGCGACAACGCGCAGATCGGCCTGACCGAGGCGACGCTGGGCATCATTCCCGGTTATGGCGGCACGCAGCGCCTGGCGCGTTTGATCGGCCGCGGCAAGGCGTTGGAGATGTTGTGCACCGGCGCGCGCATTGACGCCGCGGCGGCGCTCGAGTCGGGCATCGTGAACAAAGTGGTGAAGGTCGAGGAGTTGCTGGCCGTCGCCAAGGCCGCCGTTGCCGAAATCGCAAAATGCGCGCCGCTGTCGGTGCACTATTGCATCCAGGCGCTCAACCGCGGCCTCGAAACGAGCCTCGGCCAGGGCCTGTCGATCGAAGCGGATTTGTTCGGCGTAATCTCGAGCAGCAAGGACATGCGCGAAGGTCTCAACGCATTTTTGGAAAAGCGCCCGCCCAAGTACATTGGGGAGTAGGGGCGGACTGTGGCATGCGCGGCGACCGAAGGGAGCGAACCTGAAAACCGCTAAGCGGTTTTCAGGAAGGCATGGGTGTCAGTCCTGCGGCGCAGCCTCATGACAACAGCCGCACCCACGCGCCGGAGGCGCGTACCACGCTGCCACAAACCGCCTAAGCGGACCTGGATAACTGCTGAGCAGTTGTGGGGCGGACATTCTTGTCCGCCCGACCGGCGTAGCCGGTCGAGTTGTGGCTCGCAAGCTCGCCACCGCGGACAGGAATGTCCGCGCCACCTAAAGGAAATTATTTAGGACGCTTAGAGCATTTTCAAGATTACCGTGCCGGTTTCTGCTTGCGGCGAGCATCGCATCTCTGCGTCGCGCTCGCTCGGCGCAGCGCATAAACTCGGCACACTAACCTTGAAAAAGCTCTGATGGCCGGACTGCGTTACCGCTCGTCCTTGGCGAACTTGTCGAATTCGTCGGTGAAACGCGTGCCGTTTTCGCGCGCGAGTTGGGCCGCACGTTCGCCGCGCTCGACAAACGTCAGCATGCGCCGGGCGTATTTGCGTTCCGTGTCGCTTTGGGCCGACGCCATGTCGGCCTCGGCTTCGCGCGCAAGCTTGTCAAAGGCGTCCGTCGGCCGGCCCGCAAGGGTGTCCATAACGCCGCCGTACCATTGCGCGAAGAATTTCGTCTCGTGGTCGTAATCTGCCATGGCGTGCATGCGGTCGATGGTGCGCACGCGCAGGGCCTCCAGGCGCGCGGGGTCGCGCTGCGGGGCGATGCGCTCACGGTCAAATTGCGTGAACGAATAGCTCGCCAGGCCCGTGACGACGTCCTTCTGCACCGAGGGCGCGAGCGCGGCGACCGAAAGCACCGTGGCCAGCAGCACACCCAGCACCGCGCGGCGGAATTCCATGTTCAATACGGGCTCGACTTCCGGCCGCTGGGCCAGAAGCACGAGTTCCTTGACGCGTTGTTCGATCGAGAAATGCCGCCAGCCGTGGCGGCGCAGCGAATGCCCGCCGATTTGCCCGACGCGCAGCAACGCCGAGGCAATCAGTTGCGGGCTGGTGTGTTTGGCGGCGTAGAAATCGGCCTGCCGCTCCATGCGCCGGCTGATGTAGCCGAAACTGATGTAGCCGTACATCAGCGCCACGCCCAGAGACAACATCTGGAGCTTCCAGGCCGCGCCTTCGCCCAAGGTCGTGAACCAGCCCGCGCCGCCCGCCATGGAAATCGCGGCGTCGATGCCCATCCAGACGATCGAGAAAGCGACCAGGAACGCGAGCAGGCCCCAGAGGTGGCGATGGCGCGCATGGCCGAGTTCGTGGGCAAAAACCGCCTCGACCTCGTCTTCATTCAGTTGGCGCAACAGCGCGTCGGTGATGAACACGTAACGAAACGGCGCGATAAGCCCGATCAAGAACGCCGTCGTGAAATGGTGGCTGCCCGTGCGCCAGACGAAAATGTTGCCGACGCGCACGCCGCGCGCCTTGGCGAAATTCACCAGGCGCGTGCGCAGGGGCCCGTCGGCCATGCGCGCTGTCGGCAGCAGCCAGCGCACCAGCACCGGCAGGAAAATCGACGCGACGACGGCCACGGCCATGTACGCCGCAAACTCAAGGTAGATGAAGGAACTCATGGCGTCGGCGACGGCCGGCGACGCGGCTTTAATCGCCCACCAGCCGCCCTGGATGACCGCGATCGGCGCCAGCGTCATCAAATTCATGCGCAGGTTGTGGCCGAGGTAGGACCAGAAGCCCCAGGCGCGGCCCCGCAGTTCGACCTCCAGCCGGTACGAGCCGACCCAGCCCGCGACCATCATGCCCAGGTACGGCAGCAAAAACGGGATCACGTCCAGGCCGTGCGGCACATGCCACACGTCCGTCACGAAAGTTGTCCAGCCGCCAAGCCAGCACAACGCCGCAAACGCCCCGATCTCGAGCGCGGAAGTCGCGAGCCTCAGCCAGCCGACCTGCCGCATGAAACGCTCGCGGTCGCAGGCCAGTTGATGGGTGACCTGCTGGCGGTCGATCAGGGGCGAATCCAGCGCGCCGCCGGCCAGCGCCTGTTCAAGCTGGCGGAAATAACGCAGGCGGCCGGTCGCGCCGTGGGCAATCCACCACGAGACGAACCCGACAAGCAGCACCGACGCTGCGGCGGCAATGGGTGAATGCAGGCCCGCGGGCGAGCCGGCGCTTTGCGCGGTCTCGCTGATGATCAGGGCCAGCAGGATGCCGACGATGTTGAACATGGCTGTTATTGTAAACGTAATGCCCCGCGATTTCCTTCCTTGATATGAAAGCAGATAGCGGATAGCAGATAGCGGATAGCGCTGGAGGTCGTTGCTATCTGCTAACTGCTGTCTGCTCGGTCAAAGGATCCCGCTCAATTTTGGCTCGCGGGTCTGCGACAAAGGACGCTTATGGCTTTCAAAATTGCGGTGTTGCCCGGTGACGGGATCGGGCCGGAAATCACGGCGGGAGCGGTGGCGGTCATGGCTGCCGCGGCCAAGAAGTTTAAATTCGGGATCAGCCACGAAAGCGCCTTGGCCGCCGCAAGCGCCGTGGACAAAGGTTTGCCGCCGCTGCCGGACCCGACGTTCAAGCTCTGCAAGGAATCGAACGCGATTTTGTGCGGGCCCTTTGGCGACCCGCGCTGGGACAACGCGCCGCCCAAGGACCGGCCCGAACGCGCCAAGCTGATTCTGCGCAAGGAATTCGACCTCTTTGCCAATCTAAGACCGGTCCAGCCTATTAAGGCGCTGATCGACGCGAGCCCGCTCAAACGCGAACTTATTGAAGGCGTGGACATTCTGGTCGTCCGTGAACTCACCGGCGGCCTGTATTTCGCGGAGCCGCGCGGCTACGCCGAGGACGCCAAGGGCAAATACGCTTTCAATACGCTGCGCTACCACGTGTGGGAAATCGAGCGCGTCGCCAAGGCCGCGTTCGAGGCCGCGCGCCTGCGCGGCAAGCGCGTGTGCAGCGCCGACAAGGCCAACGCGCTGGAAAGCATGCAGCTCTGGCGCGAGACGGTGCAGCGCATCCGCGACACCCAGTACACAGACATCACGCTCACGCACATGTACGTCGACAATTGCGCGATGCAGCTCGTCGCCAAGCCCAGGCAGTTCGACGTGCTGCTGGCGGAAAACCTGTTCGGCGACGTTTTGTCGGATATTGGCGCGGAACTCACGGGCAGCCTCGGCATGCTGCCCTCGGCGAGCCTGGGCACTGGCACGCCGCTGTTTGAGCCCGTGCACGGCAGCGCGCCGGATATCAGCGGTAAGGACAAGGCCAACCCCTGCGCGATGATTCTTTCGGCGGCGCTGATGTTCACGCACGCGGCCAAGCGGCCGGACATCGGCAAGTGCATCGAGGATGCGGTGAGCAAGACGCTGGCGCAGGGTTATCGCACGGGCGACATCGCGCGCGGAAGCACCGGCGAAAAACTCGTCGGCTGCCGTGCGATGTCCGACGCAATTCTTGCGGCGCTGTAACGGCGTTTTTAACCACAGATGGACACAGATAAACGCGGATAACTGCAACTGCATTTCACGCAAGCCCACTGCGTCAGCGGTGGGATGCAATCACCGACATCCATTTCGCAAAAGCATCTCACGCAGAGGCGCAGAGAACGAAATGGGCCCCGTAATCGGATATATACTGTATGGCGCAATATGTGCTTGCGTGGTTGCAGCGGCTGCAACGGCCATGTCCATTACGCTGGCGCATTGTCGCAAGCATCAACCAATGCAGGCTCGCAAGCTCAGTTGGCTGATCGCAGCAGGGCCGTTGCTCACGTTGGGGTTCTACTCAGTGCTTGTGGTGTCCAAACTAACGTCAAAATTTCCTTCGGACACGGGAACTGGCATTGCCGTAATCGGAATTCTGGGCTTTGGTTTCGCGGCCTTTTTGTCGGCGATCGGCAATTACTGGTCAGCCTGGAAGAAGACCGAAATCCGCAGCCAAAACAAAGTTAACGATCATTCCAGGTGACGTGTGTCTTTGCGGCTCTGCGCCTTTGCGTGAGATGTAGTTGCAGTTTCTTGTTGTTCGAGAATCCGTGATTGCATCCCACCGCTTACGCAGTGGGCTTTTGCCTCATCCGTGTTCATCTGTGTTTATCTGTGTCTATCTGTGGTTAAAAAGTTGTAAGCAGTTCTTGGCGTCTTTGCGCCTTTGCGCCTTTGCGTGAGATTGCTTTTGTCGTTCTTCGCTCCTTCGCTCCTTCGCGTTAGTTGTTAAAACCACCCCATGAACCTTTACGCGGTCATTCTTGCAGGCGGGGCCAGTTCGCGTTTCTGGCCGCTCTCGGGCGATGAGCACCCGAAGTACCTGCTAAAACCCGACGGCAAGCGCACGTTACTTGAGCACGCGTTTGAACGCGCCAAGGCCTGCACGTCGCCCGACCGCATCCTCGTCGTCACCAACCCCGCGCAGGTGCGCCGCGTCGCCGAGACGCTTCCCGACCTGCTGGCCGAAAACCTTTGCATCGAGCCCGCGCGGCGCGACACCGCCGCGGCAATCGCCCTGAGCTGTCGCGTGCTGGCATCGCGCGACCCCAACGCGCAGGTGCTGGTGCTGCCTGCCGACCAGATCATTGAACCCGTGAGCGCACTCGCCGAGGCCGTGCGCAAAGCGCGCGAACAAAAAGATTTCGGCGAATACCTCCACGTCTTTGGCATCAAACCCCGGCGCGCCGAGGCCGGTTACGGCTACATCAAAGCCGACCAATGTTTTTCGCCGGGCCTTTGCCGCGTGGTTGGATTTCGCGAAAAACCCGACGCCGCCACCGCCCAGCGTTACGCCAGCGACGGCCTGCATTACTGGAACGCGGGCTGCCTGCTATTCGCGATCAGTGCCTTTGAGCGCGAACTTGCAAGCCACATGCCCTCGCACAGCCGCCGCCTGCACCCCGCCGAGGGCGAAGTCGACCAGGCCGCGTACAAGGATCTCGAAGCCGTCAGCATCGACTACGGCGTGCTCGAGAAAACCAAGGCGCTGCGCATGATCCAGCTCGAGGCCGAATTCGATGACATCGGCACCTGGGACGCGCTTTTGGCGCGGCTGGAAAAGCTCGGCGTGCCGCCTCGCGCGGCGTTCTCGGTCGCGGGCGGCAGCGGCAACCTGGTGATCGGCGGGGGTGAATTGGTGGGGGTCGCCGGTTTGAGCGACGTGCTGGTGGTGATCGAGGGCAAGAAGGTGCTGGTCCTCAAGCGCGGAAGCGGGCAGGCGGTTAAGGAAATCGCGCGCGTGGTCGGTGAAACAACAGCGTAAGACATCTTTCCACGGAAGACACGGAGGGCACGGAGGCCTGTAACAGGCCCACAGATGGCGCAGATGTCGCAGATGGGTTTATCTGCGTAAATCTGCGTCATCTGTGGGTTGCCTTTGGTTTTCTTCGTGTCTTCGTGTTAAGTAGTTTTTATGAAGCAAGTCCACGTCGGCCGATGGATTGGCGTTGATTACGGCAGCAAACACGTCGGTGTCGCGATCTGCGACGAATACGGCATGTTCAGCCATCCCGTCGACACCTTTGAAGCGCAGCCTCAGGAAAAACTCATCGCGCGGCTGATCAAGCTGGCGCGCGAAGAAGACGCCGACGGCTTCGTAGTCGGCATGCCCTTCAATATGGACGGCAGCGAGGGCAAGGCCGCGAAGATCACGCGGATGTTCGCCGAGGCTCTCAAGAAAGCCGATCCGCGCAAGGTCGAACTCTTCGACGAACGCCTCTCAAGCTGGGAAGCCGAGGGAAAATTGATGACCGCGGGCATGAAGCCGCCTCAACGCCGCAAGAAGGTCCACGCGGTGGCCGCGCAAATAATTCTTTCGTCATTTGTGGAGCGCCGCAAAGCCGCTCTGCAAGCCAAGTTGCAGCCATCAGGCGAAGAAGAATAAAAAACTGCGCGTTTGACACGCGGCGGATTTGTTTGTTGCATTCGGCCCGCATGAACGAGGCTGATCCACAATCGCCCGAGCAGCCGCAGCCCAAGCCCGCGACAGGCAAGGTCGCCAGGCCCAAGGCCAAGGCGGCGCGCAAAAAGAAAACCGCCAAGGTTGCGGCCGGGTCCATAAAGAAGAAGAAAACTTCCGCGCCTGAGAAGCCCGACGACGGCCGCGGTGTTCCCAAGCGCCCGACGGCGAAGGTCGAAAAGGCCGGCGCCGACGGCAAGCCCGCCGCTGCGCCTGCCGCGCCGAAAAAGAACCGCTGGGGCAAGCGCCCGGACAAAGTGTTCGAGCTGCCGAAGTACCCGCCGATGACGAAAAATAAGTCGCTCGTCATCGTCGAATCGCCCGCCAAGGCCAAGACGATCAACCGCTACCTGGGCCCGAATTATGTCGTCAAGGCGTCAATTGGCCACGTGCGCGACCTGCCGAAATCCAAGCTCGGCATCGACCCGGACAACGACTTCAAGCCCGATTACGTGACTATCCGCGGCAAGAAGAACGTGATCGACGATTTAAAATCGTCGGCCGCCAAGGCCAAGATGGTCTACCTCGCGCCTGACCCGGACCGCGAAGGCGAGGCGATCGCGTGGCATTTGAAGGAAGCGCTGCACCTCGACGACAAACACGCGCGCCGCGTCACCTTCAACGAAATCACCAAGAGCGCCGTCAAACACGCGTTCGATAACCCGCGCGAGATCAACGCCAACCTCGTCAACGCGCAGCAGGCCCGCCGCGCCCTTGATCGCCTCGTCGGCTACAAGATCAGCCCGCTGTTGTGGAAGAAAGTTTTCCGCGGGCTTAGCGCCGGCCGCGTGCAATCGGTCGCCGTGCGGCTGATCTGCGAGCGCGAACGTGAAATCAAGGCGTTCATCCCCGAGGAATACTGGTCGGTCACGGCTTATCTCGGCAAAGACAAGCTCAACGCCGCCGACCGCCGCACGCTCGACCAGTTTCTGAAGGAATATTTCGGCACGTCGCGCGACGGCGAAACCGATGAAATTGATTCGGCGGAAGAGCAGGACGATACGCGCGTGATCCGCAAACCGGTGACGCGCCTTCCCGACGGCGTGTTCCACGCGGACCTCAAGAAGTGGAAGGGCGAAAACCCGAAGCTGTCCTCGCGCGCCGACGTCGACGCTATCCTGGCCGCGATCAAGGACGCGCCGTACAGCGTCAGCAAGGTCGAGACCAAGGACCGTAAAGACCGCCCCAAGCCCCCGTACATCACGAGCACGATGCAGCAGGCCGCGTCGATTCGCCTTGGTTATCCCGCGCGCAAAACGATGTCGATCGCGCAGCGCCTGTATGAAGGTATCGATGTCGGCGAAGAAGGCCCGACCGGTTTAATAACCTACATGCGCACTGACAGCGTTCATCTTTCTGATTTCGCGGTCAACGATGCTCGAGAGCTCGTTAAACGCGAGTACGGCGACAAGTATCTGCCGGCGACGCCGAATTTCTACAAATCAGCCAAGGCCGCACAGGCTGCGCACGAAGCGATTCGCCCCACCAGCGTTGCGCGCACGCCGCGCAGCCTCGCGGGTTATCTCGAGCCCGAGCAGCTCAAACTCTACACGCTGATCTGGGAGCGCTTTGTCGCCTGCCAGATGGAGCCCGCGGTTTACGCCGTGACGACCATCGAGGTCACCGCGGGCGACGCGCTGTTCCGCGCCACGGGCCGCCGCCTGATGTTCGACGGCCACGCGCGCGTCAGCGGCCTGCGCCACGACGAGGCCGAACAACTGATGCCCGAGTTGATTGAGAACCAGCCCGTGGTCAGCCACGAAATCCGCCCCGACCAGCACTTCACCCAGCCGCCGCCGCGCTTTTCTGAAGCGAGCCTGGTCAAGACGCTCGAGAAGCTCGGCATCGGTCGGCCCAGCACTTACGCCGCAATCATCGGGACGATCCAGGACCGCAACTACGTGCGCGTAGACAAGCGCGCGTTTTACGCGACCGAACTTGGCCTGATGGTCAACGACATCCTGGTCGCGAACTTCCAGCGCATTGTCGACACGGATTTCACCAGCAAGATGGAAATGCAGCTCGACAAGATCGAGGAAGGCGACCTCGACTGGGTTGAAGTCCTGCGCAACTTCTACGAGATGTTCAAAGAAGAGCTGACGCACGCCGAGCAGAAGATTGAGAAGATCAAGGGCCGCCCCGCGCACGACGAACACGGCGCCGAGGTGCCCTGCCAGCTTTGCGGCGCGCCGATGCTTGAACGCTGGAGCCGCTACGGAAAATTCTACGGCTGTTCGCGCTTCCCTGAGTGCAAGGGAACCATCCCCCTTAATAAGGAAGGCAAGGTCATCCGCGTCACCAAGGAAGAGATCATCTGCCCCAAGTGCGGCGGCGAACTTGTCGTGCGCATGAGCCGGCGCGGGCCGTTTTTGGGCTGCAGCACCTTCCCCAAGTGCAACGGCACACGCAATCTCGAGAGCGAAAAGACGGTCAAACAGATCGAGACCGAGGCCGAGTTCGCGGGCATCCACTGCAACCTTTGCGGCCAGCCGATGAACCTGCGCTTCTTCCGCGGGCGACCGTTCATGGGATGTTCGGGTTATCCCGACTGCCACAACACTTTCAATGTGCCCAAGGCCAAGGAAGCGCTGGCCGACGGCACGCTCAAACAGGACGAGGCCGTCAAACAGGCCGCGCTTGCGCATGCAGCCGAAGTGAAGGTCAAGCGCGCAGCGGAAGAAGCGCAAGAAAATCCCGCCCGTAGCCGCCGCAGCGAGCCCGCATACGCCGGCAGCGGCGAAGACGACTCGCCCGACACAGCGGAATAATCAACAGGACTGGTGAGCACGCGTAGCTAAGCGGCCCTACATATATTCTGAGC
>JADLAK010000022.1 GCA_020848275.1 Planctomycetota bacterium | reverse complement strand
TTTTCTGGCGCGCAAGGGCGACGGCGACCCGGGCTGGATGAACATCTGGCGCGGCTTCAACGATCTCAAAGGCCGCATCGAAACCGCCGAGACCCTCCTGGCATGATGTGTGTAAAGACAAGCGCGTTAGCGATGGGTGTTTTTCGTGGCTTGGCTTTCTAAGCCAAGCCGCAGCTCCATCGCACATCGGCTTGGGTTAAGAAACCCAGGCCACGCTCCGTGCCGCCGTTTCGCCTTGCGTCGCAGCACACCCCATGCAACCCTAGTGCCCTCACAAAAAGGGCATACACATGAAACGCACCGCCACTCTGCTTGTCGCGATTTTGCTGGCCTTCATTACCGTTGCTTGCGATGGCGGTGGCGGGGGCGGCGGCGGCGGGGTCATCAATCCCACCCGCATCCTCGTGGTCACCCGCGTCACCGCCATTTCCGATGACGGCACCGACAGCGTGGGGTCGATCTCGACGCTGTCCGCCGCGCCGACGCTGACGTACACCATCACCAACGGCGGCACCCAGCCGCTGACGCTGAGCGGCTCCACGCCCTGGGTCACGGTTGGTTCGCAGGTCAACGTCAGCGGCCTGGTTGTCACGCAACCGCCAAGCAACACCGTCGCGCCCAGCGGCATGGTCACCTTCGACGTCGACTACACGGTATCGGGCAGCGGCGTGTTCAGCTTCGCCATCGTGTTCGGCACCGACGCCACCAGCGGCCAGACCGGCCCCACCTTCACGATTTTCGTCGACGGCACCGGCGATAACTCCACGCGTATCCTCGCGGTTTCGCGTTCCGGCGCGATCTCCGACGGCGGAACCGACGCCGTCGGCAGCGTTCCCACCGGCAACGCGCCGACGTTGACCTACACGCTGACCAACACCGGCACCGGCGCGATGACGCTGACGGGCGCCAGCCCCTGGGTCAACGTGCTGCCACTCCCCGCGCCCGTCAACATCACCGGCACGCCGGTTGTCACCCAGCCCGCCAGCTCGACGGTTTCCGCGGGCGGCGGCAGCATCACTTTCGACGTCGATTACGTCGTCGCCGGCACCGGCGTCTTCAGCTTCACGCTGGTCTTCGGCACCGACGCAAGTTCCGGCCAGACCGGCCCGACGTTCGAGATCAACGTCAGCGGCACCGGCGTTGCGCCCACGCGCGTGATCGCCGTTTCCGGCACGGGCGCCATTGCCGACGGCGCCACCGACGCGCAGGGCAACGTCAACGCCACGGTTGCTGCGCCGACCTTGACGTACACCATCACCAACAACGGCAACAGCGACCTCACGCTTACCGGAAGCACGCCCTGGGTGACGGTTGCAGCGGCCCCGGCGCCGGTGAACATCTCGGGCTCGCCGGTCATCACACAGCCCTCGGGCGCGGTTATTGCCGCAAGCGGCAACGTCACGTTCGATGTCGATTACACCGTCGCGGGCGCGGGCGCGTTCAGCTTCACGGTCACCTTTGGCAGCGACGCGACGAGCGGCCAGACCGGCGGCACGTTCGAGGTCGTCATCTCGGGCACGGGCGTAGTCGCCAACCGCGTCATCCAGGTCAAACGTTCGCTGATCACGCTTGCTGATGCAGGCACCGACAGCCTCGGCCGCCGCCCCTACGGCGTTTCCGGCGGCTTTGTCGAATACCAGATCAACAACACCGGCACCGACCCGCTGACGATTTCAGGCGGGCCGAACTTCGTGACGACGTCGACCACGGTCAACCTGACCGGCGTTATCACCATTACCCAGCCGTCGTCCGGCACCATCAACGGCGGCGCGAGTGACACCTTCCGCATCGACTTCACGGTTGCCGCGACGGGCGCCTTCAGCTTCGTGGTTTCCATGACGACCGACGCCACCGGCGGCCAGACCGGTCCGACGTTCACGTTTACCGTCAGCGGCACCGGCGGCGTCGAGCTGCTCTTCGCTGCGCTTGAGGCTGCGCCTACGCCCCCGCCGACTCCCTACGAGCCGTACGCAAATATGGCCGCCAGCGGTGCGACCCGTAGCCGCTTGATCACCGGCGGCATGTCGCCGATGGTGCTGCAAAGTGCACCCGTGGCGTCGCCCAACGGTGCCTATGTGGCTTTCGAGGCTCAACAAAGCTTGACCACACCGTACGTCCGCCACGTTTACGTGGTGCCGATTGGGGGCGGCGCAATTGTGCAGGTTGATCCCAACCCGCTGACGGCCGATGACCGCTACAGCTTTGAGCCGACCTGGGCCCCGACCACGGGCGCCAATCAGTACCTGATGTTCCGGTCGGACATGACCAGCCCGGCGCAAAGCGGCTACGAGATTTTCACGGCGCAGATTTCCGGCGTCACGCCAGTGGTTTCGAACCTGACGAAAATCGGCGGCTGGGGCACGGCGACCTCGAGTTTCCGCATCAAGTACGGCTTCAAGTGGCGCAGCGATGCCGCAGGCCTGGCGTTCATCGTGCAGGACAACGGCGCGGCCATGGACCAGATCTGGGCGTGCGCGTTTGCGTCGGGCGTGCCGGGCACGGTCGGCCGCGTCGACGGCACAGGCGGCAGTTGGGTTAACACCGACACCACCTTCGAGCAATTCGCGTGGGCGGGCACGGGCGCGATCATCATGTACGTTGACGACCCGGCGGTGACGCAATTCCGTCTTTGGGCATGCAGCGTGACGCTCGGCGCAACACCCTCGGGCGGTACGCGTATCCTGCAGTGCGACAACATTGGCGCGAGCGATTATGTCCCGCAGAGTCCGCAGGGATGGGCCGTTTCAACCGACGGCACGCGCGTCACATGGATTCGCAGCGGCACGGGCATTGATCACGTGCACATCGCCGTCGTCAGCACGTCCTCCGCCCCGGCGAGCCTCCAGGTTGATGCCATCCCCGGCATCATCGCCAACGCCGACGCCAACGGCCTGGCCATCAGCCCCACGGGCGACAGCGTCTCGTTCGTGATTGACGCGCTGGTTGACGGCCAGCAGGACATGTACACGCAGATGTTCACGACCAGTAGCGGAGCCGTGACACTTTCGGGCAACTCGATCAACATCTCGGTGGTTGCGACCAACGAAGGCGTAGGCAGCCTGTTCTATTACTCGCCGGAAGGCGGGCGCTTGCTGTATCGCGTATTCAATGGCGTGACGAGCACGCAACGTGTTGAGGTCGGACGCATTGCGGCGTCGCCGTCGCGAACCAACGTAACTGCGGGCCTGACCAACGCGGCGGCAACCATGAACCAGCTGGCATGGCGGCCGGGCGACGGCGCCGCGGTGATCTACATGGCGGATGGCGAAACCGCCGGCGACACCGAGGGTTATTGCGTTCCGCTTTACGGCGCCAACGGCATCACGATGGGCACGCGCTTCAGGTTTACGGGCACGATCTTCTCGACCTACGGCGCCAACAATTGCAGCTGGATCCCGTAGTTAGCGGCACAGGTCCTCGCCCGTAGTTGTGAAGGGCCCGCAATTGCGGGCCCTTGGTTATTGCGTGTTCAACGCCCATGCGTCGGCGGCGCATGCCATGCATCATTTACCACCGTTCGACCTGACGGCGGTGGCGCAACAGGTGCACAATCGCGTGCTCGATCAACAGGTCGATCTGCATCGGCAGCCCCCAGGTCACGCGCACGACAATCGCTTCCTGTTGTTCCTGCGGCAGCTTCAGGATTTCCGCCAGCACGCGTTCGGTGTAGCGCGTGAACTCCGCCAGCATCGGCCGCACGGCCCTGGGACCGTTGATCTGCTCGACGCTGATTTCGCGCTGGTAGGGCAGCGACAGGTCCTGCGCGCGCAGCAGGTGGTTGGCGTAGCCGCGTGCGGCGAGCAGCACATGCACGCAGATGTTCTGGATCGACGTGCAGTCCGGGTCTTCAGATTTCTTGACCTTTTGCGATGTCGTAACGGGCAACGCCTCGACCGCGCGGCAGAAATCCCCGGCCGCGCGCGCGTATTCGTCCATCAATGCGCCCGCCCATCCCGGCTGTCCCGGCTTATCCAAAAATTTCGACAGGTCGTAGGTCATCAATACTGAGATGCGCGGAGGATGGCGGCGGTGATGTCGGCGGGTTGGGGCAGGATGGATTTTTCGAGGATGGGGCTGAAGGGCACAGGCGTGAACTTGGCGCCGACGCGTTCAATCGGCGCGTCGAGGTGTTCAAACGCTTTCTTGGCAATCAGCGCCGCAACTTCGCCGCCGTAACCGCCGAACTCCGGGCCCTCGTGGGCGATCACGACGCGGCCGCACTTCTTGACCAGCGCGAGGATGGCTTCTTCGTCGAGCGGGACGAGGGAACGCAAGTCGAGAACGGCAACTGAAACAGGTTCAGGTCCAGGTTCAGAATTCCGGTTGGTTGGTTTTTCTGAACCTGAACCTGAACCTGAACCTGAACCTGCACCTGAACGTGCACCTGAACCTGCACCTGAACCTGCACCTGAACCAGAAAGCTCTTCCGCCGCTTTCAGCGCCATGTGGATGGCGTTGCCGTAGGAAATCACGCAGACATCCGTGCCGTCGCGGCGCAGGCGCGCCTTGCCGAACGGGACGTGGAAGTCTTCGGGGATTTTGGCGCGCGTGCGCGGGTCGTTGTAGAGGCCCTTGGGTTCCATGAACATCGTCGGGCCGCGCGACTTCATCGCCGTGCGCATCAGGCCATAGGCGTCGTCCGCAAACGCCGGGTAGACAATCCGCACGCCCGGGATGTTCGCCAGCGAGCCCTCGATGGTCTGACTGTGGTACAGGCCGCCACCGATGTAGCCGCCCGACGCCAGCCGCATCACGACGTTGGGCGTGAACTGGCCGCGCGTGCGGTAGTATTCGTGCGAGCACTCGATGTACTGGTCCATGGCGGGCCAGAAGTAGTCGGCGAACTCCGCGCCCTCGACCACGACGCGGATCTTGGGACTGTAGCGTGAGAAACCGTTGGCCGTGCCGACGATGAAATTTTCGGCAATCGGCGCATTGAAAACGCGGTCGCTGCCGAACTCCGCCTGCATGCCCTTGGTGACAAGGAAGATGCCTTCCTTTTCCTTGTTGGCGATGTCCTGGCCCCAGAGGAAGGTATCGGGGTTGTCGCGGAACTCGCGGCGCAGCGCGGCGTTGATGCCCTGGCGCAGCGTCAAACCGCGGCCCTGCTTGTCCTCGAAGTGGACGACAAGCTTGGTCGCGTCGGTCACTGTCGGCACGCCGCCGGGATAATCCTGGGGCTCGAACGCCGGGGCTATCGCAAAATCTTGCGCGGTGCGGCTGTCGGGCAGCGGCGCTTTTTCGGCGTATTCGCGGGCTTCGTCGAATTCGCGCTGGGCGTCGGACTCCGCCGCACGCAGGAAATTCTCGGTCACGTCCTGTTCGAGCAGCCACTTGCGGAAAATCGGCAGCGGATCGTGGGCACGCGCCTCGGCGAGTTCTTTTTCGTCGCGGTAAAGAATGTGGTTGTCGCTGTTGGAGTGGCTGCCAATGCGCACGCAAAACGCGTAGACAATCGCGCAGCCCTTGCCCTCGCGCGCAAAGCGCGTGGCCTCTTCCATCGCCTTGAAACAGGCGATCACATCGCGACCGTCGACCTTCCAGATACGCGTGTCGGCGAGCCCCGCGAAATTGTCGGCGCTGGCCTCGTTGGTGGTCTGATCGCGCTTGGGCACCGAGATGCCGTAGCCGTTGTCCTGCATCACCGTCACCACGGGCAATTTTTCGTGGCTGATGCCGTTGAGCGCCTCGAAGACATAGCCCTCGCTGGTGCTGCTTTCACCGAAGCTGCAATAGACCACGCTATCGGCGCCGTAGTGTTTGATCGCGCGGCCAAGGCCCGCCGCGTGTTGAATATGGTTCGAGACGCACGAAGAAACGTTGTGGATGTTGATCGACGGCTTGGCGAAGTGGTTGGACATATGCCTGCCGCCGCTGGCGACATCCTCGTCGCGCGAGAGGCCGTTGAGCAGGATTTCCTTGGCGGTGATGCCGCCGGCGAGCGCCGTGGTCAGGTCGCGGTAATAAGGAAACAGGTGGTCCTGGCCGGGGCGGAATGTGCTGCCGAGCGCGAGCTGGATGGCGTCGTGGCCGGCGTTGGGCGCGTGGTAGCTCCAGCCAATGGCCTTGCGCAGGAAGTTCGGCGCCTCGTTGTCGATCAGGCGGCCGAGATAAAGCGTGCGCCAGGCGCGCTCGTGGCCGAGATAGCGCTCAGGCAAGGCGGTCTTGGTAGGTGTGGATTGTTTGCCCATAAGTTGTGTGGTCAGCCCGAACTCGCCCCGCCATGGTCGCTAAGGCCGCTCCCGGCGTCAACTGTGACGTGGACGTCCCGCCCGCGCGTGTTGCGGGCCTCCGGCCCGCATTAAAACGCAGTGCGGCCGAAGACGGCCGCACCACATGCAGGCAGGATGCCTACATCACTTTACTTGTTGCGCGGCAGCAGTTGTTCCATGCGTCCGTTGCTCAAGTCGACGGCGTAGCAGGCGTCGATGTTGTAGCTGTTGTTGCCGGTGCGGCTGACAGCGGCGAGGATCAGCAGGTCGGTCTCGGCCATGCTGCCCATGCCCCAGCGGAAACGGCTCGAGGAGCTGACGTTCTGGTTGAGGGGATCGGTGCCGCTCTTTAGCTCAATGCCCAGGTTCACGTCGCGGGTCTGGTTGCCGCGGATATCCTTGAGTTGCAGCTTGCCGCGCGAGTTCGCCTGCGGGCCGTTATAGGCCTTCTCGCCCACGACTTCCGACTGTACCGGCGCGCCGTCGTTGTTCAGCCATTCCTGGTTGACGATCAGCTTGACCTTTTCGTTATCCCAACTGCTGTCGTAGTTGCTGGCGACGATCGCGATGCGCACATTGGTCGTGCCCGCGGCGTTGGGAACTTCGTCGATCTTCGGCTTGGGCATGCCGCCGCAACCGGTGGCGATGATGGTGACGAGGGCGATCAGGGACAGCAGGGCAAGGCGTTTCATGCGGCGTCTCCGGGTAGTGGGTTTCCGGGGCGGAGTTTGCCAAAAAACAGGTTCAGGTCTAGGTTCAGGTTCAGAATCAGTGACGCGCAAGAGTTCTTCTTCCTGACCCCGCACCTGAACCCGACCCAACGCTTGAGCGCGCGTTCGATTGCGGGCATAACCTGACGCGCTGGGAACGAAAGGTCGGTCCATGAAAATTCTCGTGTCGGGCGCGTCGGGCCTGATCGGCCAAGCGCTGATTCCGTTTTTGACCGCGGGCGGCCACACCGTCACGCGCATGGTCCGCAGCCCTTCGAAGCTGAAGGGCGGCGACGTGTTGTGGCGACCGGGCGAAGGGCGCATCGACACCGAGAAACTCGAGGGCTTCGACGCGGTGATTCACCTTGCGGGCGAAAGCGTGGCGCAGATCTGGACGCCCGAGGCCAAGCGCCGCATCCTCGAGAGCCGTTCGCACGCGACGGAACTGCTTTGCCGCGCGCTGGCCAAGCTGAAGAACCCGCCCAAAGTGATGCTGTGCGCATCGGCCGTCGGTTATTTCGGCTCGCGCCCGGGCGAAGTGTTGACCGAGGCGAGTTCGCCGGGCCTTGGCTTTCTCGCCAACGTCGTGCGCTCGTGGGAGCAGGCGACGCTGCCCGCAACCATCGCGGGTATCAGGGTCGTCAACCTGCGCTTTGGCCTTGTGCTCAGCCCGCGCGGCGGTGCGTTCAAGAGCATGCTGCTGCCCTTCAAGCTCGGCCTGGGCGGCAAATTCGGCAACGGTCGCCAGCACTTCCCGTGGGTGAGCATCGACGACGTCGTGGGTGCGACGTACTTCGCGCTGATGAACGACAAGCTCTCGGGCCCGATCAACGTGACCGCGCCTAACCCGGTCACGAACAAGGTTTTCACCAAGACGATGGGCCGAGTGCTGATGCGTCCGACGCTGTTCTGCGTGCCGGGGCCGCTGTTTTTGGCGCTGCCGGGCGGCATGGGGACGGAGATGTTCCTGAGCGACCAGAACGTGCTGCCGGCGCGGCTGACGGAAGCGGGCTACGTGTTTAAACACACGCAGTTGGCAGACGCCGTGCGCCACGTGCTGCGCTCGCGCGGCAAGGTCGAGTTCACGGGCCAGCCCGTGATCCCCGTGCCGGCAGCTATGATCGCCGCAACTGTGCCAACGGCCGCTGCGTCAGCCACGGCGTGACCGCGGCGGGACGATGATCGTCCACAACGCCACGCCAATCGCGACGGCGGCGAGTGCGCCCGACGCGTTTGCGGCGAGATCGCCGTATTCAAAGCGGCGGCCGTGTGCGGCGCCTGCGAACATCTGCACGAGTTCGACGGTCAGGCCGCCGGCAAAATCGACGGCGAACGCCAGCGTGGCTAGCGGCCAGCGGCGCGAATGTCTCGGACGCCGCCGCCACAACAAGCCGCCGCAAAACAGCAGCAACGTCACGCAGAAGTGCGCGAGAAAGTGCCAGAACTTGTCGCTGCCCGGCGCTTGTTTCGGCACGACGGGCAGCGCCGCGACGCCGGGCCCCGCGCCCTCGATGAACAAAAGGGCTGTCGCGCCGACGGCGAGCAATATCATCGCCCCGCCGATCAGCGGATGACCGGAGCGCAGAAATCGCCGAAGGACCCCCATGCTAGGCATCTAACGCGCTGGCGCCGCATAACGCAAAGCATCCTCGCGAATTGGCCTATTGAGCTGCTTGTTGGCGGGATGCGTCCGGGTAAAATCGAGGCCATGAGCACGACCGAAATCATCAAAGCGCTTTCCAAGCTTTCGCCCAGGGATCTCAAGAAGGTCCGCGCAAAGATTGACGAACTGTCAGGCGAAGAATGGATAGACGGCGATGATCCGCTGACGGATGCGCAGAAACGGATGATCGAAAAACGCATCGCCGACCACGAACGCGATCCCAAATCGGCGATTCCGTGGGAAGAGTTTGACCAGCGGCTGAAGCGCAGGCTCGGCAAGTGACATATCGTCTAGTCGTCCGGGACGAAGTGGACACTGACCTGATCGAGACCGAAGGCTGGTACGAATCCAAACAAACCGGAAAGGGCACGATCATCCTCTGCGCCATCACGTCCGTGTTCGCAAACTTAAGGCACGGTTCGTCGCCGTACCCGGGTTTCCTTACATCATTGTTTACCGGGTGAAAGATGACGAAGTCGTCATCTATTCCGTCGTACATTCTGCACGCGATAAACGCGTTTGGCGCGATCGTTTTTAGAGCTTTTTCAAGGTTAGTGTGCCGAGTTTATGCGATGCTCGCCGCAAGCAGAAACCGGCACGGTAATCTTGAAAATGCTTTAGCCCGCGGCCTTGGCGAGCATGAGCAGGATGTCGTCCATAGCGTCCTTGGCGTCGCCGCAATCGGTCATCAGCATCGAAAACGCGTAGTGGCGCGTGCCGGCGTCAAGATAGCCCGAAAGCGCGTGCACGCCGTCGATGTAGCCGGTCTTGGCGAACACACGGCCCTTGAGCAGCTTATCCTTCATGCGTTTGTCGAGCGTGCCGGTCTCGCCGCCAACGGCGAGGCTGCTTTTAAACACTTCGCGGTCCTCGCGCCGCGCCATCAACTTGAGCACTTCCGTCATCAACCTGGCCGTGACGCGGTTGCCCGCGGACAGGCCGCTGCCGTCGAGAATCACGACGCCCTCGTGGTCGATTTCCTGCTTCGACAGGAAGTCCATTACGCCCGCTTCGCCGGTTTTAAAGCTGCCCTTGCCCGCGTAAGCGAGGCCGACATGGCGGAAAAGCATTTCCGCGTGCAGGTTCTGGCTGTTGGTGTTGACGGGTTTTAGCGCGTCCGTGAATTTCGCGCGGTGTTCAACGCGCGACGTAAATTTAATAAGCTCGTCGGAGGTCATGGTGAAAGGCGAAATCTTGCCTGCAACGGCAATACCGCAAGCTTCCAGCGTTTCCTTGAAGACCGTCGCCGCGTAAAGCGCGGGGTCGGTCACGGTCGAATCGTCAGTGTAGCCCCAGGTCGACTTCTCCGGGACAGTTCCCTTTACCGTGAATGTGTTGGCATCGCGCGGCCGCATGATGCCGACGGCGACGGCGCCCTTGCCCGCGATGGTTTTGGTCTGGTTGACGACCTTTACGTAACTCGTGGCGGGCGACAGTTCGATCTTGCCCGTCTCGCCTTCCTTGCCGGGCAATACCTTGATGCCGACGCAATTGTCGTTGAAGGCCAGCGCGCTGACTTCGGCGCAGTACCAGTTCACGTACTGGTCGTCTTTGGGCCAGCCCTCGCAGAACGCGGGGCCGCCAAACAGCGTGCTGTCGTACAGCAAATCGCCGCCGACTTTAATAATGCCTGCTTGCTTCAACTTTGCGGCCCAATCTTTGAAAAGCTTCAGGCAGTCCCCCTCGTAAAAGCGCCCGGAGATGTTCGGGTCGCCGCCGCCAACGATGCAGAGATCGCCGCTGAGGGTTCCTTCTTTGACGTCGCCGCGCGAAAACACGCGCGTCACGAACTCGAAGTCTTTGCCGAGTGTGCACAGCGCCGCCGCGCTGGTGAGAACTTTCATGTTGCTGGCGGGCGCAAGCAGCGTCGTTTGGTTGTAGCTCGCGACCGTTTTGCCGCTGTCGAGGTCGACGACCAGGCAGCCCGCCGTGCCGCGTTTGCCCTCGGCCTGTTTGAGCCGCGCGCTGATGGAATCCGCGAGCGACGCCGATTCGCCCTCGGCGGTGGCGCTGACATTCAGCGCGGCGACAACGATCAGCGCCAGCAGGCTAACTCTTGAGAAGGTCGTCAACTTTCGCCTCGTAGATACGGTAGGTGCGGTAACGGATGCTGCCGACTTTTTCGGCCAGTGAATTCATCGGCTCGTTGTCCTCAAGCACCCAGCTTAGCTCGCAGTACTGCTGATGCATGCGCGTGCCGTTTTCGATGATGCGCCCGATCATCACCGCGTCGATACCGCGGTTGCGGTACTCAGGAATCACGCCCATCAACATGGTGCGGAAGCCACGGATTTTGCGCATGCCCGCAAGCAGCTTGAAGATGCCCGTGGGAAACAATTTGCCGTTGCGAATTTTGATCACGACCTCGTTGAGGTTCGGCACGCAGATCATAAACGCCACGGGCTTGCCGTCGACCATCACGATGTTCGTCAGGCCCGGGTTCACAATCGGCGACAACGATTTCACGATCGCGTCGACTTCGCCCTTGGTCACGGGCAAAAAGCCCCAGTTGCCGGCCCACGCCTGGTTAAACAGGTCCAGCATGGTGTTGACGTCCTGCTTAAAACCCTTGCCGTCCATGCGGATCTGGCGGTGCTCAAGTTTGGGCGCTCGTCGGGCTACAGCGTTCATCACGCGCGCAAAACGTTCGCCCTTGACGATCGCGGGCGAAACCAGGTAGGCGTACATGTCCTTGCACTTGCCAAAGCCGCAACTTTCGACCAGCCGCCCGTAATAGGGCGGGTTGTAGGACATCAACATCTGCGGCGGGCCGTTCCAGCCGTCGACGAGCACGCCGGGGTTTTCGTCGTTGATGCTGTAGTTGAAGGGCCCGCGCACGTGCTCAAGCCCGCGCGTTTTCAGCCAGCCCGCGGCTTCATGGAAAAGCGCCTTGGCGGCCTGTTGGTCGTCTTCGCACTCAAACAGGCCAAAGAAGCCGGTCTTGTCCTTGTAGTGTTCGAGGTGCAGGCGGTTTTCGATGGCGGCGATGCGGCCCACGGGCTCGCCGTAACGGCGCGCGATGAAAAACGCCGCGCTGCCGTGGTTGAAGAAGGGATAATTTTTGGTGTCGAGAAGTTTGGCCAGTTCCATGCGCAGGGGCGGCACCCAGTCCGGGTCGCGGCCGTTGATCTGCCAGGCAAGCTCGACGAAATCCCGGTGCTTGCGCGGGTTTTCGACAGCTTCGATGACCAGACGTCCCGGCATCAGCCTTTCCCCAGGTCGACCCATTTCCAGTCTGTCTCGGGAAAGCCGCTGTGGCAGCCATCGCAGGTTTTGCCCAACGCCTCGAACTTCGCCTTGAAGTCGTCGCCTTTTTTGGCATCGCGCAGGGCATTCAACGCCTGCTCGGTCGCAGTCAGGTTCTTCGTCCACTCGGCCTCGGTGAAATCGCCGGCGTATTTCTTAATGCCGCGCATGGCGGGCAGGCGCTTGAGCGAATCTGTCAGGTCAACCAGGCATTGTTCGGCGTCGTATTTTGTCGCACGCTGCGCAAGCCCGCCGTGGACCTGCAGGTTCTCGCAAAGCACCGCCATGCGGTTCATCGCCTTTAAACCCCAGTCCTTGTCGTCGATGTTTTTGGGCTTGGGCAGGTCCGCCGACACGGTTTTGCCCCTCAGCTTCTCGGCGTCGAAGAATGGTTTGCCGGCGTCGGGTTGCGGCAACGGCGGTTTTTCCGCCGCCGCAGGCGCGGCGCGGCGCGGCTCGACCGCGGCCTTGACCTCGTAAGCCTCGTGGCAGCCCTTGCAGGCCTCACGAATGCGCGTGCGCGCGCGGCGCTGGGCCGCTTCGCTGTCGGCCTCGAGCAAACCGCGGCACGCGGCCTCGAGGTCCATCGAGAACTGGCGCCAGCGTTCGTGCTGGGCCTCCGGCAGGTCCTTGGGCGGCGTGCTGCGCAGCTTGCCCGCGAGCATCAGCAGGTCGCGCGCCGGGCGATAGGCAGTCGCGGGCACGGCTTCGTTGCCTGCATTCAGGTCGTCGTTGCGCGGACGCATCAACTGCATGATGTCCTCGACGTCTTCGCGCGCGAAATAGCCCTCGCCGCGCTGCATGTCGTCGGCCAGCGCCCAGGCGGCAAAGCCCACCAGCGCCACCAGCCCGGCGATCAGTGCGATGCGCATAGGCGTGCGCAGGCGCGCGGGCTCGGCCGAGACGCGCTCAAGCCAGGGCAGCGCGAGCAACAACAGGCCCTGCAGCACCGGCACGCCTGCAAGCACCAGCGTGTGCACGATGCCCGAGGGCATGAGTTTCAGCAGTTGATAGAAAGGAAGCGCAAACCACTCCGGGCGCGCATCGTTAAAGGGCTCGCTCAAGTCGCCTGCCAGCCCAAGGGCAACCGGCGACGGCGCCGCAAGCGCGAAGATCGCCGCCGTGATCACGAGAATGACCAGCGCGTGGGCGCTGACGGAAATCTTGCTGCGTTCGCGCGGGCGGCCGTCGCGCCACAGCGAGCGCAGCAGCAAAAGCGTCAGCGCGGGCAGCACCATCACGTGTGCGGCGTAAAAGCGCACAAAAGCCGTCGCGCCAAGGTCCTCGCCGCCCTGGACCAGCGTGCGCAGGATCGGGCCGACCAACGGGATTTCGGCCAGATAACTCATGCGGATGGCGGTGCCGTGGACGGCCGGCTGGTCGCCGGGCAGCAACTGCCCGGTCAGGCAGAACGTCAGCACCAGCGCCAGCACCATCAGCGCGCGAATCCACACCCATTGCCCGGGCCGGCGGAAAATGCCCGACCACAACAGGTGAATCAGGTACATCGCGCTGAGGTAAATCAGCACATTGGTGCCATGGAAGTGCGCCGCGCGCAGCAACGCGCCCACGGGCGAGTCCTGGATCCAGGCCACGCTGGCGTGCGCGTCCTGCGCCGAGGGCACGTAAGACAGCCCAAGGCCGATGCCGCTGCCTGCGACAATTGCCAGCGCCGTCAGCATGCCTGAAATGACCAGCGCCGAAAGCGGCGAGCCCGGGTGCGCGATGCGGTACAGCGACGTGATGGCGAGGCGGTCCGGCGGCGCGTCCACGGGCGGAATGACGGTGGTTGCGGCGGGCGAAACGATCTTGGTGACGGTAAACGACGAGCTGTCATCGACGACCGTCTGGGCGGGCGGCGACGCTGCAGGAGTGCGGGAGGAAATCTTGGTCTTGCCCGTCTTGCGACGTTCCAGCTCGCGCTGGGCTTCCTCCATCAACTCCTGTTCGATCTTTTCAGGACTCGTGTCGCCCGGTTCAGTCATAATTTTTCGGGATACGTGCTCCGTGTTTCGTGTCACGGGATCAGCGTAGTTCCCGAAACACGTAGCACGACTAACCCCGTTCCTTCTTTTCCGCGCTGCCGGGGAGGAAATCCTTCCATTCCACCATCAGCCAGCGTTTGCCTTCGTGGTCGCCCACGCTCAGCTTCAGCCCGTCCATCGCGCGCGGCGCCGGGCCGCTTTCAACGGCGCCCTCGCCGGTGAATTTCGCGTTGTGGCATGCGCAACGAAAACGGTCGGGCTCGTCCTTGCCGTGCAACAGGTCGACGCCGCAACCTGCGTGGGGGCAGATGGAACTCAGGGCCGCGAAGCAGTCTTCGGTCTGGCCCTCTTTGGCGCGCTTGAAGTACAGGTGCTGTTCGCGCGTGACGAGTTTGTATCCGTCGCGGCGCGCCACGGTCACCGCGAGGTTTACCCAGGAGCCGACCTTGCGTTTAAGCGCTTCTTCCAGCGGCAGCAGCGGCAACACGCCCGCCTGCACCGAAGCGGGCAGCCGCGAGGCGATTGTGTAAACGCCGGCGCCTATGCCAACGCAGCCCAGGCCAAGCATCATCGCCACGCGCACGAACTCGCGCCTTTCAGGCTGCGCAAGCGAAAGCGGATGGTCGGGTGAGGTCATGCCTTGGTCTGGGTCTCGCGCCAGCATTCGCGGCACAGGCCGTAAATCTTCTGGCTGTGGTGGGTGGGATGAAAGCCGAGTTTGGCCGCGATGCGGTCCTGCATCGCTTCCATTTCTTCGCTGAAGAACTCGATGATTTTGTGGCAGCGCGTGCAGCTCAGGTGGTCGTGGTGTTCGCGGCCCTCGGTGATTTCGTAAAGTTTGTGGGCCTCGCCGAAGTTGTGTTCCTCGAGGACCGCGGCTTCGTGCAACAGGCCCAGCGTGCGGTAGATCGTGGCCTTGGAAACGCGCGGGCGCTGGCCGACGAATGAATCGACGAGGTCGTCGGCGGTAAAATGGCGCGGCATTGCGAGGATTTTTTCGATGATTTCGCGCCGCTGGCTGGTGAGTTTCAGGGTCTTGGTCGCAAGGAAGGCGTCGAATTTGTCAATCAGGCGCGCGGAAAGGCCGGGCGCGGATTTCTCAGCGACGCTGGAGTCGGCTTTGCGGCTCATGGTCGGCCCTATTCTTCCTCATCCACGCGTTTGCGCTTGCGCGACGCAGGTTTTGCGGCGTCGGCAGCTTTCTTGCCGGCAGCCTTCTTGCGCTTCAAACCCCCTTCGGCAGAGGGTTTAGGGCGTGCGTCCGATGCAATGGCCTCGTCAATGAGCTTAGACACACTGGCCTGCATTTCAACTGATTCATCGTAGGTGAATTCGATCTTGGGCGCGATTCGGATCTTGAGGCCGGAAACGACGGCGCGCTGGATGTAGGGCTGGGCGGAAGCGATGAATTTTTCGGCCGCGCTGCGCTGGCCGGGCGTTCCAAGGATGGTGTAGTAGATACGGGCGTGGCCGAGATCGCGCGCGACCTTCACGCGGGTGATGGTCAGCAGGCCCTTCATGCGGGGATCTTTAACTTCGCGCTGGAAAATGTCGGCGATGTCGCGTTTGATGCGGCTCTGCATTTTGAGGATGCGTCGTTCGTGTGCCATGGTGCAGGTCCGCGGGAATTCGCTTTTGTAAGGCAGCTTATGCCTTGCTCCGCGTACAGGGGGCAAGGTGTTGGTAAGGGTAGTGGCCCGTTACGCCGCGAATTTGCGGCCGGAGGCTGATATGTGGATTAAACGACTGCTGGTGATTATTCCAGTGGTGATCCTGGTGTTCCTGGCGCAGTCCGTCTTCTGGGTGCCCAACACCAACGCGGTCTCTGACAATGAGGCGCGGCTCAACCGGCTGGTGCTTTACATGACCGCCAACCCGGAAGACATGAACCCGTGGAAGTCGACCGCCACCACCGACAGCACCATCAGCGACTACTTCTTTGAAGGACTGGTGCGCTACAACCAGAATTACGAGATCGAGCCCCACCTGGCGCACACGGTCGCGGTTACAGAGGACATCGTCACGCTGGCGCCGGGCGACATGCCTGTTGCGGACTTCGAAAAACGTGTGCGCGAGCAGTACGGCGACCTGGTGGCCGACTTCAGGGTCGAGGACGCCGGCAAGGCCGTTCACTTCAACCCAAGTTCCGGTGCGGTCATCGAGGCGCGGGGCGCCGCAACAACACTTTCGGTCGGCGCGATGCCGCGCGTGCGCGTTTCGTTCAAGCCCGCTTACAAGAAGGGCAGTATCACCAGCGCTGTGCAGCCCGAGTTCGAGGCGCAGATGTCCAAGCGGCTTGGCCGCGAGATTTACTCCGAGATCGCTCCCGCGGCGTTGGCAGCCCAGGCCCTGAAACTGCGGCCAGAGGCCGAACGCACCAAAGAAAATGAAAAGTTGCTGCTGGCCGAGTTCACCAAGTGGCGCCAGGGCGTCAGCGCCATCGCGCATTCGCCCATCGTCGACTTCATCATCACCAAGGGCATGCGATGGACAGACGGGCCGTTTTTTGCCGATGACATCAAGAAGCGTGAGGGCCTTGCGAAACTTGATCCCGCAACCGGCAAGGGTGACTGGTTTGGCGAAGACAGCGGGCCGTTCTGGATCAAGGGGCCCGAGTTTACCTCTAAGGATTGCAAGATCACCTTTGACCTGCTGCGCGACAAGGATTTCGCCAGCCCGCGCGCGTCAAGTTACGAAAGTATCGTCGAGACGCGCACCTTTGCCGATGATCCTTACCGCTTCCAGGTGGTGTACGGCGAACTCTACTCTCCGGCGCTGTCGGACCTCACCGGCGGGTTGCTTCCTTATCATGTTTGGAACGACGAAGCCTGGCTCGCCGAGGCCATTCGCAAGGGCCGCGGGCCAAAGGACGTCGGCGTCGCGCCCGAAGCCTACAACGTCAAACGCTTCCTCGCCGCACAGGAGCGCGACTTCCGCCTGAAGCCCTCTAGCATGGGCCCGATGGTGCTTGAGCCGCTGAACGGCAAGCTTGTGCCGATGTGGAAACTCGGCTACCAGATTCGACTGCGCCGCAATGAGTTTTATTGGGAGCGCAAACCCGAATACCAGTTCGTCGACTATTACGTCTTTGAGCCCGCCCACGGCTCGGAGACCGTCGAGTTCGCGTTTACGACGGGCAGCCTCGATACCTACGGCGCGCGGGCCTTCCAGGTCCAGCGCTACGAGGAACTTGACGACCGCTATTACGTGATCAAGCGCCAGTTGAACCAGTATGAGTACATCGGCTTCAATTGCAGCGTCGAGCACCTGAAGGACCCTCGAGTGCGACTGGCTCTTTCCATGGCCGTCGACGTGGACTCCATCATAGACAAGATTCATTACGGCCAGGCCAGCCGCGTCGCCGGGCCCACCTACCCGGTGCTTCCGTACTACAACAAGGACTTCACCTTTAAGCACCGCTGGCTGACCAAGAACAAAAATGGCGAGCGCGCCAAGGCCGGAGAAATGTTCGCCGAGGGCGACAGGGCCGAAGAGGACTTGAAATTCGTGCCCTTCGATATGCAGGAAGCCCGCGCAATCCTGATCGATTCCGGATGCAAGGACGAAGGCGGCCGGCTGGTGCGCGGCGGCCAGCCCTTCAAGGTTTTCCTTGTCTCGGTCACGGGTCCCAATCCGCGCCGCGACGTCGCGGTGCTGGCCAAGGAACGCTGGAACGCGCTGGGCATTGAGGTGGAATACCAGGAGCACGAGTGGAACACGTACCTGACGCAGTACGTCAAGGCGGGAAAGTACGACATCTGCGTGCTTGGCTGGTCGGGCGGCCTTGATTTCGACATCCGCCAGTTGTGGGGGACGAATTCGCGCCCACCGCAGGGCCTGAACTACGGCGGTTATAGCAACAAGAAGGCCGACGAGCTGATGGAAAAAATCCTCAGCGTGTATGACCCGGCCGAGCAAATCCGCATGAGCCACGAAATTTTCGACACCATCGCGGCGGATTTCCCCTACGTCTTCCTATTTTCGCCTTACACCACGACGGTGCTCGACAAGCACATAGTCTGGCGCAAACCAGTGACAAAGGACGGTAAAGATTGGTATGAAGACCGCCCCGTGAACCACAAGACGTTGCGAGAAGCCCGCGCACCGATCCGCTATTATCTGGGCGAGCTTCTGCGCAGGGACGAATACCCGAAGTTCAACCCGGGCGATATCGACAACTAGGGCCCGGGAACGGCCGGTGGAACAGCGAACATGGCGGCATACATCATTCGACGTATCGGGCAGATGGCGCTGACGTTGTTCGTCATAAGCATCCTCACGTTCGTAATCAGCGCCCTGAGCCCGCTTGATCCTTTTGCCGCGCAACTCGACCCCAAGAAGACGCCGACCGACCTTGAGCGTCAGCGCGACCAGGAAGGTTTTGACGACCCGATCGCCGCCAAGTACGTGCTGTTCTACAAGCGCTTTTTCATTGACCTCGGCGCGGTCATCAGCGGCAGGGCCGACCACACGTGGCAGCTCACCAGCCTCAAGACGCGTGCACCGGTTCTGCCCACGATGTGGGGCAAGATGCTCGTTTCGTTGCCGCTGTTCATCGTCACCACCATTGTCGTGTGGACGATGTCCTTTCCCGTCGGCATCTACACAGCGCTCAAGCGCAATACCTTCCAGGACCGGCTTATCACTGTCGCGTCGTTCACGTTGATCGCATTGCCGGGCTTCTGGATATCCATGGAAGTCATCCGCTTCTTCACCCAACGCGGCATCCCTATCCTCTCGCCGGGCACCATGGGCGTCGACCTCGATGGCGCCCAGGGATTCATGGATATGGCGTGGCACATGGGCGTGCCGGGCATCATCGGCGCGTTCACGGGCATCGCCATTTTGACGCGTTACGTCAAAGGCTCAATGGTCGAAGTCATGAGCCAGGATTACGTACGCACCGCCAAGGCCAAGGGACTTTCGCCCGAAGTCGTCACCTACAAGCATGCGCTTCGCAACGCATCGCTTCCTTTCGTCACCATGATCGCGGGTTTGCTGCCGGGCATTTTTGGCGGCTCGGTCATCTTTGAATCCATCTACAACTGGCCCGGCCTGGGACGCTGGGTTTTTGAGGCCAACCTCAACAAGGACCTGTACGTCGTCGTCACGGCCCTGTTTGTCAGCTCCGCGCTCACGCTGCTTGGCATCCTGATTTCGGACATCCTCTACACTGTCGCCGATCCGCGCGTGCGGCTGGCTTAACGGACCCCAGATGGCTGAACCGGCTACAAATACCCGGAGGTCTTCACCCACACGCGACGCGTTGCGGCTGTTTTTCCGCAACAAGCCCGCCGTGGTCTCACTGGTGATGATTTCGCTGCTGGTGCTAATCGCGCTGGCAGGTGAAATCTTCACCGGCAAGCCGCCGACGCCCGAAGAGTCCGAAGTTATCCGGCAGACGCAGGAACTCGGCGACCGCGTTCGCATGTCGCGCAACCCGCGCTCGATCGTCGACCCGCTCAAGACCGAGTTAAAAGACAAGCTGGAGCGTCCCTACCTCCAGACGCTCGCCGGCGGAATCTTCGGCGGCTTTGCGGAAGACAAGCCCGAGTTCATCCAGGGCGTCTACGCCGAAAATATGCGCCTCAGCGGCGCGCCGGAGTCAGAAATCCGCAAGTTGTCCGACGACGACATCCGCGAGCGCCGCAAGGAAGGCCTCAGCGCCGACGGCGCGCGCGCCTACTGGCTCGGCACCGACCACCTGGGGCGCGATGTATTCGCCCGCCTCTGGGCAGGCACCACGATTTCGCTCACCGTCGGCCTGCTGGTCGTGGGCATTTCGGTGCTGATCGGCATTTCGCTTGGCGGCATTGCCGGCTTCTTCGGCCGCTCGCGTGTTGGCCTGCCGTTTTTGCTGATGGTCCTTTGCGGCCTTGCGGCGCTGGTCGCCCGCGCTGTGGACGCGCCTGCCCTCGTTGTGCCGCTGGTGACCGTGGCACTGGTGTGCCTTGTGCTGCAGTTATTTGCGGCGGTAATCGGACGCGAGTATCGCGCCGTGGTTTTTGTGCTGGGCGTCTTGCTCGTGACCGGCGGCGTGCAGTTCTACGTCGATTCTGTTGAGCGTTCGACGCCCGAAGGCCGGCTGCTGGTGCAATCCTCGCGCGCCGAGGAACAGGCTTACCAGGCCCTGATCGAGACGCGCGATCTTGGCACCGAGGTCAAGAAGATTGAAAACAAAGAGGCCGGTGCGATTGGCGAAGCAGAGCGCCTTGCCCGCCACTATGCGCTGGAGGTCGCCTACGCGCGCCTTGAGTTCGAGCACCAGCGGTTCAAGCTCACCAAATACCGCAGCGACCGCGACGTCGCCCTGCGCCTTTGCGGCGAGGAAAAAGAACGTGGCGAACTGATGAAGTCCAAGGGACGCGACGCGCCGGCCGCGGCCTTGCTGGCGGGAGCTGAAAAACGCCGCCGCATGCTTGAAGCGACGGAGGAAGAGATCAAGCAGCGCCTGTCCGAGGTCGACAAGGCAATGGACGAGGCGGTTGCCGAGCTCGAAAAGGCGCGGGTGCTGGTTTCGACGGACACGGTGGCGCGCCTGGCGGCGCTGCGCGAAGCGCGCTTGAAGGTTGCGCAAGCGGGTCTTGGGACGACGATGCTTGTGCGCCGCGACCGCGAGCTTGAAAAGAAATTCGAGGAAGACTTCGCCAAGGGGCTGGCCGGCTCGACCGATCCCGCGGACAAAGACCGCATCAAGGCAGCGATGGGCCGCGCGGGCGCGTTAGGGCGCCTGCTGGCCGAAGCCGAGGCGCAGGCTGACTGGAGCCCGATGATGAAGGAGCGCGAGGAAGCCCGCGCGCTCGTCAAAGCCGTGGAGGAGAATGACCCGGCCCTTTTGCTCCGGTCTCATGCGTGGCTGAACCTGTCCAATGCCCAGGATAAACCCGTGCGCGGCGAGGTCGCCTTGTTGCAGGGCAGCAACGCGATGCTCGAGCGCCGCGCCGCCATGCGTTCGGAGTACCACACGACATACTCAACGCAGACCCGCAATTCGCGCGAGGGCCTGCTGAAGGCCGAGCTGCTCAGCGGCTGGGAACGTTACCCGATCTACGCCAAGCTGCGCCACTTCATGACGCCGGTGATGCTGGGTTTGCTGATGTTGGTATCGGTGCTGTTGCTTGCCGGTGCGGCCCAGCGTGCCGTGGGCGAAAGTAAGAGCATCCTGCGCAAAGTGTTTGTGCCCACGCTTACCGTGGACGACATGGTGATGCGCTTTACCGAAGTCATGATGACTATCCCGACGCTGATCCTGATCATCGCGATCCTGGCGTTGTTCTCTCGCGACGTTTACATCGTGATGGCGGTGCTGGGTTTAACCGGCTGGATGGGCACCACGCGCTTTGTTCGCGCCGAGATTTTGTCGCTGCGCGAACAGGATTTCATCCAGGCCGCGCGCGCCCTTGGCGTGTCCGACATACGTATCATCTGGCGCCACCTCGTGCCCAACGCTATTTCGCCGGTGCTGGTGAGTGCGACGCTGGGTGTTGCCAGCGCGATCCTGCTGGAAAGCACGCTCTCGTTCCTTGGCCTGGGTGCTACGGCCGATCAGCCCACGTGGGGATCGATCTTGAGCGAAGGCCGCTCCTACATCAATGACGCGGGTTGGCTGATGCTGATTCCCGCGCTGGCGATTCTGGTAACCGTGCTCTCCTTCAACCTGCTGGGCGAAGGCCTGCGCGAAGCCTTCAACCCGAAACTGCGCGGCAGATAGTGGGCAGTGATTAGTGGATAGTGGTTAGAAGCGTGCCCCGGCGGGTCATCCTCAACCCTGATTGCTATTTACTATACACCATCCACTAGCCACCATTCACCATCATGAAAATCCTTCTCGCTGACGACGAACGCGGCATCCGCATCACCCTCTGCGAAGACCTCGAGGATGCCGGCCACCACGTCACCGCTGTCGATGACGGCGAGAAGGCACTGCAGGCGCTGGCCAAGGAACGCTACGACTGCCTCATCACCGACATCGTCATGCCCAAGGTCGACGGCATGAGCCTGCTGCGTTTTGCCCGCGAGCGCTACCCCGACATCATCGTCATGATGATCACCGGCAACGCGACCACCGAGCGCGCCATCGAGGCGATGAAACTCGGCGCAAAAGATTTTATAGAAAAGCCGTTCAACAACGAAAAAGTCGTGCTGCTCTGCAACGGCTACGGCAAGAACCAGGTCACGGAGCGTAAGTACGACCAGCTCGTCGAGGCCGTCAAGACCGAGTTTAAGCTCGACAAGATGGTTGGAAGCAGCCCGCAGATGAAGCGGCTGTACGACGACATCCGCACGGTTTCCGAAAGCGATTTCAGCGTGCTGATCGTCGGCGAAAACGGCACTGGCAAGGAAGTCATCGCCACGACCATTCACCAGTTGTCGCCGCGTGCCGCCGGGCCGCTGATCAAAGTCGGCTGCCACATCGCCAACGTCAACCTGCTCGAGGACGAACTCTTCGGCCACGAACCCGGCGCGTTCACGGGCGCGACCGGCCGCCGCATCGGCCGGTTTGAGCAGGCCAACAACGGCACCATTTACCTCGACGATATCGACGACATGCCCATCGACACGCAGGCCAAGCTGCTGCGCGTCCTTCAAGAACGCGAAATCGAGCGCCTCGGCGGCGACAAGCCGATCAAATGCAACATCCGCGTTATTGCCTCGACCAAAGTGGACCTGAAAAAGCTCGTTGACCAGGGCAAGTTCCGCCAGGACTTGTTCTATCGCATCAACGTGATCGACCTGCGCGTGCCGCCGCTGCGCGAACGCGAAGGCGACATCGGCGTGCTCGTCGAGCATTTCATTAAACGCTACTCTCCTGGCCGCGAACTGAAAATTGAGCCCGAAGCGATGGCTGCGCTCGCGGGTTATCGCTGGCCCGGCAACGTGCGCGAACTTGAACATTCCGTGCAACGCGCGCTCGCCCTTGGCGGAGCATCGGGCGTATTGCGCAAGGAACATTTCCTGCGCGATTATTCCGTCGCGCTGCCCGAAGGCGCTGAGGCCAAGACGCCGGGCGACGACCGCCGCACGTTGCGCGATGTGGTGTCCGCCGCCGAGAAGGCTCACATCCAGAATATCCTGCGCGTGACCGACGGCCGCATTGAGGAAGCTGCGGCGATTTTGGGCATCAGCCGCAAGAACCTGTGGGAAAAGCGCAAGCTTTACAACCTGCTCGACCCCAACGCGGCTGAATAGTTGTCCTGCACGAATGAACACGAATTCTTACGAATGATTCGTGTCCATTCGTGGGGATTCGTGGCTAAATCCGACCTGTGGCAGACACACCCGCAACCGCAACACCTTCCTCAGTACGCGCGTTGGCGCTGCTGCTCGCGCGTGAGTTCCGGACTGAATTTCGCACGCGGTCGCTGCTTGCGTCGCAGGGGCTGTTCGCCGCAACGTCGGTGATCGCGCTCGCGCTTGGTTCGCGCGCGCTGCCGCACAACGAAACGTTCCAGCGCTTTGCGCTGTCCGCGATCTGGGTCTGCGTGCTGTTTGCCGCGGTCGTGGGTTTGAATCGCAGTGCCCTGGCCGAGCGCGAACGCGGATTAAACACCAGCTTCCGGTTGCTGCCCGTGGATCCGGCCGTCCTCTACACCGTGCGGCTGTGTTCGGCCCTGGCCTTTTTGATCGTCACCGAGGTGATTATATTTGCGCTCGGTGCGCTGTTGCTCGACGTCAACGCGCTGGCCGACCCGCTGATACCCGCGATTATCCTGCTTGCGGACATCGGGTTTCTCGCGCCCGGCGTGCTGCTTGCGACCGCGACCAGCGAAGTTCGCGGCGGCGAGGCGTTACTCGCCGTCGCCCTGATCCCGCTGACGATTCCCGTGCTCGCGGGCGCGATCGGCGCGTGGGATGCGCTGGGCGCGGGGCTGGGCTTTGCAGGCGCGCAGCCGTACGTGTTGCTGCTGGGCTGCTGCGCGGCTATGTTCCTTGCGTTGGGACTTCTGCTGTACGGCAAGCTAAGCGAATAGGAGAAAACCGCCTCACCAAGAAGCGCAAAAAAACAAGGCAACTGCAATCCGCAGATTACGCAGCTGGACGCAGATTGCCCGTGAAGTTTAGGTTGTTGTTTTTATCTGCGGAAATCTGCGCCATCTGCGGATAAGTAGTTGGCTTTTTAGACGCCTTTGCGTGAGATAGTCTTGCCCCAACCTAACCCGACCTCCAACCGCTCCTTCATTATTGCGCTCGCGCTTGCGGTCGTGGGTTTAATCGGCGCGCAGATCGGCATGTACCTCGCCTACCGCTATGCCCCGACGCAGATTTCCACGGGCAGCCTGTTTGTCGTAGCACCCGACCCCGGCGTCAGCTCCTTCAACCTCTACGAGAGCTACCGCATCTTCTTCACGCACCTGCCAAGCGCCTACACCACCGCCGTGTGTTGCGGCCTGATGCTGCTTGGCGGCGTGATGTGGCTGCTCATGCGCAAGCCGTTCTGGGACCATCTTACCGTAGCCGCAGCCGAAGTCGGGCTGGTCGCCGGCGCGCTGACGCTGCTGACGGGCGCGATCTGGGCGAAATACTCATGGGGCACGTACTGGAATTGGGAGCCGCGCCTGACCACGATGCTCGTGCTCTGGCTCGCGTTTGCGGCGCTGATCGCATTGCGCGCGGCGCTTCCGCCGGGCCAAAAACGCGGCATCCTGACGGCGGTGTACGGCATTTTGGCCAGCCCGCTGTATCCGCTGGTGCACTGGGCGGTCGAGATCGGCAGCGGCAGCCACCCCAAGAGTTTCAGCTACCTGCTTACCGCGCCCGAAATCACCGTCACGAAAAACGTGGCCACCTGGGGCATCATTCCGCTTTTCGTCGCGATTGTTTTCGTGCGCCTGATGTGGCGAAACGTAAACCATGCGTTGGAGGTTGAACGCGCCGCATGAGAGCCCTGACGATTATCCTGATGTTGATGCTCGCCGCCCCGCTGTTCGCGGACACGCGTGGCGCCAATTTGCCGCCGCCGCCCGTGACGCCGGAACAGCGCGACGCATTGATGGTTGAATTCCGCGAGAAAGAAACGCCCGCGATCCGAAGCGCCGTCGAGGCTGAACTCGAGGCCAGATATCGCAAGGAACTCGAGACGCGCCTGGCGCAGGAACGCGACACCTACGCGAGTTCGATCAATAACCTGTGGATGTCCAACGCCGCGGTCTGGGCAGTGCTCGCGCTGTTCATCGTGCTGCAGGCGCTGTCGGCGCGCAAGCGCATGGCCGAAATCGCGCGGCTCAAAGCCATGCGCGAAGAAAAGCCCCGCCAGTAATGGCGGGGAGCTTTTGAAAGGCACCCCGTCATCACTGACGGGGCTGTTATGACTCCACTCCTCGACGAACCCACATTAGTCCGCCTCCGCAGGCTTCGCCTTGCCGCCGAGAAAGTTCGCGGCGGCGCGTTGCGCGGCGAGCGCCGCAGCCACCAGCTCGGACAGGGTCTCGAGTTCGGTGCGCACCGCCCCTACACCCACGGCGACGACCTGCGCCGCGTCGACTGGAACGTCTATGGCCGCCTCGACCAACTCTTCCTCAAGTTGTTCGAAACCCCCGGCCAGTTGCGTCTGATCCTGGCGCTCGACGACTCGCCAACGCTCGACTTCGGCGAAAACAACAAGGCCGTCGCCGCGCGCCGCGTGCTCGCGGCCATGGGTGTGATTGGCGTGGCGACCGCCGAACGCGTCGCGCTGGCGCGTTTTGGCTCGCCGCAGTTGCAATCTTTCGAGGGCGGCAACAGCGAATCGCGGCTGATTGAAGCCGCCGCGGCGCTGGGGTTGTCACCGTCGCCGCAACAACCCAGCGCGCCGCTGATGGAGGCGCTGGCAACGCGCGGTCGCGACACGGTGTTGATCATCGCCAGCGATCTGCAGCGCCACGACGGCGTGTTGAACCTGCTGCGGCAAGCGCGGAGGCACGGCGTGCGCGCGTTCGTGATCGCCGTCAGCGCCAGGGAGGAACTCGACCCGACGCTCGACGGCTTCACGCGCCTGCAGCCGATATGCCATGACAACCAGAAGTTGCGCATCGATGACAAGCTGTTGGCGGCCTACCGCGAGGAGGTCACCGCATACCGACGCGCGGCGGCGCACGCCGTGCGCGAACTTTCAGCGGCGATCATCGAAGTGGACAGCGCCGACGCCGTCGAGCCGCTGGCGATGGAACTCATGCGCGCCGGCGGTTTAGCCCCGGCCCCGGGCGCGTGACTGCATCTTACGCGCCTGGCTTGTAGGCCTTGACGAACGCAATCGCCTGCTCGCGGTCCCTAATACGGCCTTCGAGGACTTCGTCTTCGAGCGCCTCGAGGATTTCCTTGAACTTCGGTCCCGGCTGCATGCCCAGCGCGATCAGGTCGCGCCCGTCAATATGCGACTTGGGGCGCAGGGCTTGCTGCTCGCCCTCGCGTTTGAACTCGGCCAGTTTTTCGCGGCAGAACTTCCAGGTCTCGATCTCGCCCTTGCCCGCGAGGCAGTCAATGCGGTGCAGCTCGAGGTCCTCGTCAAAGTACGGCTTGCGCAAGAATCGCTTCAGCGTCGAAAGCTTCATTTTGCGCGCGTGCATGAATTTCAAATGGTCGCGCACCAGCGACGCCACGCGCTCGGTGACTTCGCTTGGGAACTTCAGCCGGCGCGTGATCTTCTCGGACATCTTCGCGCCAAGCTCATCGTGGCCGTGGAAGCGGATGCGGTCGGCGGCTTCCTCGTAGGTCGGCGGCTTGCCGACATCATGCAGCAGCACGCCGAGCGCCAGCGTGATGCTGCACGGCGACGGCAGCAGGTCCAACGCCAAAAGCGTGTGCGTGAACACGTCGCCCTCGGGGTGGTATTGCGGCGGCTGCTGAACCCCGTACATCGCGGCGATCTCGGGCAGCACGGCCTGCAAAAGGCCGCACTCGAACATCAGGCGCACGCCGCGACTGGCGCCGCGTGCTGTAAGCATCTTGATCAGTTCGTCACGAATGCGCTCGGCGCTGCAGACCGTGACCTGCGCGGCCATGCGTTTGATGGCCTCCCACGTGGCGTCTTCGATTTCGAAATTAAGACTGGATGCGAATCTGACGGCCCGAAGAAGTCTCAACTTGTCTTCGGTGAAGCGCACAGCGGGGTCGCCGACGGCACGGATGACTTTACGTTCGAGGTCCGCCATGCCGCCGACGGTGTCCACAACCTCGCCTGTTGACGCGTCAAGGAACATGGCGTTGATCGTGAAGTCGCGGCGGGCGGCGTCTTCCTCGGCCGTCGTAAACCGCACGTTGTCCGGGTGGCGACCGTCGCTGTAGGGCCCGTCGTGGCGGAAGGTCGCGACCTCGACGCTGACGCCGGGCGTATCGCCTAAAACCTGGATCACGCCAAAGGCCTTGCCTTGCGCGATGCTGCGCGGGAACAGCGCCTCGACGGCGTCGGGCAGTGCGCTGGTGGCGACGTCGTAATCCTTGGGCTCGCGCTTGAGGATCAGGTCGCGCACGCAGCCGCCGGCCAGAAACGCCTCGTGGCCGCGCGCTTGCAGTTCACGGATCACGCGCTTGGCCAGCGCCGTGGCGGGGATGTTGGGGATCGATAACCGCATCGCCTACATTTAGCCACAGATGAACATGGATAAACACTGATTTAGAAACAGTAATCGAGCCACGAATGAACACGAATCTGCACAAATTCAATTCGTGTTTATTCGTGAAAATTCGTGGCCAAGAAGTTCAGCGCAGGGGGCCGGGGTGCGCGGCCTTGATCTTCCAGACCGCGCGGCCAAGCACATTGCCGGCGTCGATGGCGCCGAAGTCGCGGCTGTCGCGGCTTTCGTCGGGGTTGTCGCCGACAAAGAAGTACTCGCCGTCGGCCAATGTCAGTTCGGGCCAGATTTTGCCGGCGCGGCGCACCGTCGCCACACGCGCGACCGTGCCGTTGATGTGCAGCGCGCCGTCGGCGATCTCGATCTTGTCGCCGGGTATGCCGATCAGCCGCTTGATCACGGGCTCGCCGCCGTGCCGGACTTTCTCGCCGCCGAGCACGTAGATTTCCTCGCCGGGCCGCGCGCCCTCGCGCGGGTTGCCGCGCAGATCGACGATCAGGACGTCGCCCGGCGACAGCGTCGGCAGCATGCTGCGGCCCTCGACGCGCACCAACTGGAAGTTGAGAGCGCCGCAGGCCGCCAGCGCCGGCACGCCCGCGACCAGCCCCAACATCGCCAGCAGCAGCGGCGAGCGCGAACGTAGCAACGCCGCACAGGCCGCCAGCATGATCCAGCCGATCAAACCGGGCGTCAGGCCGGGCAGCGGCGGCAAAAGGCGCAGGGCCACGAGCCCGTAAACTGTCGCGGTCGCCAGCAGCGGCACGCTGACGGCGGCAATCACAGCGCCGTAGAAGCGGCCGGGCGATTGCTTGAGGATCTGTTGCGTGGGCAGCTTCGTCGCGCCCGGCGGTGGCGGCGCGCCGAGTTCAAGTTCGCGGGCTTCCAGCGCACGCAGGCTCGCGTCCGTTGTGGGGCGCGGGCGTTTTTCGTCGAGCTTGCGGGTCTGCGTTTCCACAACGCTATTATGCCTCGCGCGCCAAACGGCAATAGGGGCGACGCATGCGCCGCCCCTACGGTACCTTAACGCAAACTGGAGCTACCGGCTTACTTCACGCGTTGGACGACCAGCACCATGCGTTCGCCGTTGCCCGAGGCCGACTCGCAGACGGCGCTCAGGTATTCGCCGGGGCCAAGGTCGCCGTTGAGCTCCGCCTGGATCAGGTCGCTGCGCGAGCGCTCGATCTTCAGCTTGCCGTCGGCCATGGCAATGGCCTCGAACTCCGCCGGGCCCTGCGTCATGCCCGCGCGGACTTCAAACACCAGCCGGTCGCCCGCCGCCGGGCGCGCCACCCACTGCACCTGGCTGCCCAGCATCAACGTGCTGATCTGCGGGTCCTGCGCCGCCGCGCCCTTGGCTACGCTCGCGAAGTAACCCGAGACGTGCGCCGCCAGCCTCAGGTCGAGGATGCCGCTGCGCTGGGTGATGCGGCTGTTCATGCTGCGGTCGATCGCGCGCTCGCCGAGGTTGTCGAGTTCGGCAAGTTCGGCCTGCGTCACGCGCCCGCGGCCCAGCGTCTTGGGCAGCACGGCGTCCTTGCCGACATTCCAGGCCATCACGCGCAGGCTGACCGTCGGCGTCTCCGCCGCACCGCGCGCCAGGAAAGTCTTCAGCCGTTTGCCTTCATCGGCAAATGCCGCGGCTTCATCTTCGTTGGAAGGCGTGTCGCGGCGCACGGCGAGGTAAGGGCCGACGCCGACCAGCCGCGTATAGCCGAGGTTCAAGTTGTTGGCGTGCTCGATCATGTACAACGACGCGTCGCGGTAGGGGCCGTCGACGGGCGGGTTGACCCAGATCTGGTCGACGATCAGGCCGTCATCGAGCAGTTGCTGGTGGTTGGGCGCCATCACCCAGCTTCCGCCCAGCGCCGTGCCGTGCATCAGGCCCGTCAGGTTGTGCAGGCTGATTTCAGTGGCGCCCTGCTTGTAGCTGCGGCTGGGAATGTCGCGGTCGGCGCTCCCGATGACAAGGAAGGAGCCCTGGCGCCCGGCGTCAACCACGGCGGCGCCGCCGTTTTCGATCACGGTGGAGACCGGCGAATAGTTGTAGCTTGAGCGCGGCAGTTCGACGTCGCCGCCCGAAGTCTTGAGCGTCCGCATTTCCTCGAGCCCCAGCGCCGAGTGCCAGCCCTGCAACCACAGCCGGCCGCCCGGCAGCACGATCGCTCCGAACACGAACTCGTTGCCCGTCACCAGGTTGGCCGTGCGCGGGTTTAACATGGCCGATTCCTCGGCGACTGTCGCGTCGTAGTCGGCGACGTAGCTGCGCTGGCCCGTGCGTTGCAGCACCATGCGGTCGCCCAGCCCGCCCGCCAGCGTGCCGATCAGCCGCGCGTTTTTGGTCGCGGCGTCAACGGCGTCAGGCGGCAACACGCCGTCGGGCGCGTCGATGCCCGCAGGCATTTCGTACACCAGCAGGTTGACGCGGGCCTTGGCGACGTCGGTCAAGGCGCCCATGACCCAGGCCACGCGCTTGTGCATCTCTTCGTTGGCCTTGAGATCGAACGACGTCATGTCCGGGTCGTCGCAGGTGATCCACCAGTCGCTGCCATCGGAGCAGAGATCGAGGATGGTCTGCGCCAGGGCTTCCGGCGAATCCCAGCAGCGCGCTTCGCGGCCGGAATCACGCAGCGTCCACTCATTCAGGCCGTGTTCGAGATCGCCGCCGGTGCGGAGCAGGCGTTCTGGCGACAGCACATCGCCGATGCCCGTGTTGGGCGGCGCGTCGGCGTACTCCGAGACGACCATGCCGTAGAGGTCGTAGGTCCTGGAGACAGGTTCGGGCGTCTTCTCTTCTTCTACTTCCGCATCCTGCGCCCAGGGACGGATTGATACGCACAACAGTACCGCGGCGGCCAACCACGCAGTGGCCGCAAGACGAAAGACCTTCATGACGGATACCCCCAAGGGGACAGCCGGGGAAAGGAGGACTGTAAGTATATCACGTCCGCGGGCTCTATGGCCGCGGAACGCAGGCTTGACGCGACGTGACAGAACGCGAACAATCCGGCGATGAAGTATCTGCCAGCCACTTTAGCCCTTTGCCTGCTTGCACTTGCGGGCTGCCGCAACGATCCCGTCGAGAAGCGCGCTGAGCTGCGCCGCGACATCGACGCCACCCGGCCGGCCAATTCCGGCTCGTCGCGGGCCCGGCTGCGCGAGCTGCTGCTGGGCTCGGCCGATACGCGGCAGGACCCGGACCCGCACCTGCGCGCGACGGCGGCGCAAGGGCTGGGCGAAATCGGCGACCCCGAGGACTTCGAGGCCCTGCGCGAGGCGCTGCTGGGCGCCTTTGCCGACAGCCAGACCGTCGTGCGCATGGAGGCCGCGATTTCCCTGGGCAAGCTCAGGTACACCGGCCTGACCGATGCCCGTCGCAAGGAAACCATCCGCATGCTGCGCTCGCGCCTGGCCTTTGAGCGCGACGCCGCCGGGCGCCTGATGGAAGGCCAGTACCTGGTGCGCAGCGCCATGCTCAACACGCTGGCGTCGCTGGGCGCGCGCGACGCGGCCATTGCATTGCACGAAGTCGCCGACCGCATCGCGACAGACCTCGAGGGCCCGGACGCGCAGTTGTTGTCGTCGCCCGGCGACGAGGGGCTCGTCGACCTTTGCTTCGAACACATCGCGCTGATGGCGGGCGTGACGCGCGAGCAATTGCTTGAACGCCAGCGCCTGTCGGAATTGCGCGCCGCGACCTTGCAGTGGCTGTCGGGCAAGATCGCCGAGATGCCGCAAGTCCCTGACCGCTAATGGAAGCGCCCGCCGCCAAGCTTGATGTTGACTGGCTGACGCGCAACCGGGCCATGAAACTGGGCGCGCTGGCCGCGGGCCTGGTCGTGCTCGTCGCGCTTGCCGTGCTTATCCAACCGTATTGGCGTCAGTCGCCGACCGACTTCATCGTCTACTGGGAAGCGGGCGAACGTATGCGCGCGGGCGGCGCCGACCTTTACGCACAAGCCGCCGACCCGATGAACCAGGTCGGCCGCTACATCTATCCGCCCGCGTTTGCCGCCCTGTTTGCGCCGCTGACGTGGCTGCCGCGCGAGGCCGGCTTCGGCGTTTGGGCCGCGCTGCAACTCGTGATTGCCTGCGCGGCGTTCTGGCTTCTGCGCGGGCTTTGCGGCGTGCGCCGCAAGGGCGAACTGATCGACTGGGCATTTGCCGGTTTAGTTGCGATCTTCGGGCCGCTTGTCGTCAACATCATCGAAGGCCAGATCAACATGCTGGTGATCGGGCTGATCGCGGCGGGCCTGTGGCTGGTGGAATCGCGCCGGCCCCTGCGCGGCGGCCTGCTGATCGCACTGGCGGTGCACATCAAGATCCTGCCGGTCGTGCTGTTGGCGGTGCTGGTCGTACAGCGGCGCTTCAGGGCGGCGCTCGGCGTCGGGATCGGGCTGGCGTTGTTCTACTTCCTGCCGCTGGTGTGGACGGCGCCCGCGCTGGGCGTCGGTGACGGCGTCGCGCGCAACCACGCCATGATCGCGACCTACGCGACTGAACTTGTCGCGCCCAACGTGGGCAGCAAGGCCGCGCCGGAACTCGGCGGGTCGCGCGCGCCCAACAACTCGCTGGCGGCCGTGAGCCTGCGCTACTTCGGCGAGGAATCGCACCTGCATTCGCTGGTCGAGACGCGAGGGCCGCTCGCGTTCACTGTTGACGGGTCAATACTTCGCTGGCTCGGGCCGGGCTTGGGCGGCCTGATGTTCGTGGCCGCACTGGGGCTCGCCTGGCGGCGGCGCGAAGACCGTCTAAGCCGCGCCGCTTGCGCCGGGCTGGCCTTTGCCGCCGCGTCATTGGGCCATTTGTTGTGCTGGTTCCATCACCTGGTTGCGGCGCTGTTGCTGATCGCGCCGCTGGCCGCCATGGTCGCGCGCGACGGCCGGCATAAGCGTGTTCTCGCCGTGGCGTTGATTGCGATGGTCGGGCTCGCGCATGCGGCGCTGGTCGACCAGAGCTACTGGATGTTGATTCTCGGCACGCCGACGCTGGCGATGCTGATTGTCTGGGGCTTAACGGCTTGGGTGGTCGTTCGCCGACCGCGAGATGCAGCGGGCCCGCGAGAGATGGAGAGATAGAGAGTTGGCCATCTCTCCAACGCTCCAATCGACGTTGCAGCAATCGGGCCGATGCCTTACACTTCCCGCCATGAAGAAACGTACACCGGGAATTCTGCTTCTTGAGGACGGCCGCGCGTTCAAGGGCCGCCTGTTTGGCGCCGAGAAAAAACGCTTTGGCGAAGTCGTGTTCAATACCGCGCTGACGGGCTACCAGGAAGTCGTCACCGACCCCAGTTACGCCGGGCAGATCGTTACGCTGACCGCCACGCAGATCGGCAACTACGGCATCAACACCGAAGACAACGAGTGCGAAAGGCCGTGGCTTTCCGGCCTGGTGATCCGCGAACTTTCGGCGATCGTCAGCAATTTCCGCAGCGAACGCACGCTTGACGATTTCCTGCGCGCCCACGGCGTGCCCGGCATCGACAACCTCGACACCCGCGCGCTCACGCTTCATCTGCGCACGCACGGCGCAATGCGCGGCGTGATTGCCGACGCCGGCGAAAACGCCGAGCGCCTGCTCGATGAAGTGCTGGCCAGCCCGAAAATGGAGGGCCAGGACCTCGTCAAGGAAGTCAGCGCCGCCAGCGCCTGCGATTTCAGCGCGGGCTACGAAAGCGCGTTTTCCGACCAGCTCGAGTTGCCGGCTAAACGCCCCGAGCGTGCGATTAAATGCGCGGCCATCGACTACGGCGCCAAGCAGAACATCCTGCGCGGCCTTGTGCAAAGCGGTTTCAACGTGCGCGTGTTTCCCGCGCGCGCCAAGGTCGAGGAAATCCTGGCCTGGGGCCCGGAAGCCGTCTTCCTTAGTAATGGCCCCGGCGACCCCGCCGCACTGCCGCACGAGATCAGCGTGGTGAAAACGCTGATTGCCAAAAAGCTGCCGATTTTTGGCATCTGCCTCGGCCACCAGTTGTTGACCTGGGCGATGGGCGGAAAAACCTACAAACTGAAGTTCGGCCACCACGCGGCCAACCACCCGGTGAAGGAAAATGCTACGGGCAAAGTTGAAATCACCAGCCAGAACCACGGCTTTGCGACCGACCCCAAGAGCCTGCCTTCGGACGTTGAAGTCACGCACATGAACATCAACGACAACACCGTCAGCGGCATCCGGCATAAGACGTTGCCGATCTTCGGCGTGCAGTATCACCCCGAAGCCAGCCCCGGCCCGCACGACAGCCTGCATTTGTTCAGGCGCTTCTACCGCATGGCGCTGGAAACCCTGACCGCGAAGGTTTAGCTGCGCTCCGTGGCATCTTGTAGGGACACACGGCAGCGTGTCCGCAACTCACGATAATCCTTCAACCACGGACACGCTGCCGCGTGTCCCTACAGCTGCTACTTCGGCGGGGCGTGGGAATCGGGTTTGAGCTGCTGGGCGAAGTACGCGGCAAGCGCCTCCTCGGGCGACAGTTCGCCCTCAGGCACCCCTTGACGCGACAAGAGCTGCGCATGCGCCATCTCCCATTCCTCGGCCACGCGCGTCATCGCTTCCAGCCGCAAGGCCTCGCGTTTATCAAGCAACTTGCGGAGTTCGCCGGCGGCGCGCACCAG
>JADLAK010000021.1 GCA_020848275.1 Planctomycetota bacterium | reverse complement strand
AGGGGCGACAAAAGGCAGCTTCGCCATTGATGGCCGCAATGGTGCGCCCATGCTTCGACCAAGGCTTTGGTGAAGAATTGCTGCAAGGAATTGAGCGCACGATCGAGAAAAAACCGCTCAAGCAGGGACCGGGAATTCCCGATAGGATAGGACAAGGCGGATCCTCTCTGTTGGTTTGGGCTGACTCGACATCACCCAATCGGCCAACAGAACGATCCGCCTTTCACTTTTTTCTCCTAATCCCGCAGCATTGGCCAGTGATGGCGGGGTGTTGTTAAAAAAGCACCCCGCGTTTACACGCGGGGCTGTTATTTCAAAAGGCCGTAGGCCTTGCCAAGTTTCTCGAAGCACTCGATGACCTGGGCGATGTCCTTGTCGGTGTGGATGGCCATGAAACTCGCACGCACGCCGCTCTGCCCCGCGGGCACCCCGGGTGTGATTACAGGGTTGGTGTAGACACCCATCTCGAGCAGGTCCTTCCAGAACTTAAAGGCCGCGACGTCATCACCCACCTTGATGTAGACAATCGGCGTCGGGCGATCCGGAATTTCGTAGCCGATGCGCCGGAACTCGCCGCGCACCTTCTTGACCACCGCGCGCAGGTTCGCGAGGTGTTGCGGCTCGCTTTGAATCAGCTCGAGCGTGCAGGTAACCGCGGCGACGCTGGCGGGCGTCATCGACGCCGCAAAAATAAGCTGGCGCGAGTGATGCTTGACGTAGCTGATCACGCGTTCGTCGCCGACGATAAAGCCGCCGAGACCCGCGAAAGATTTGCTGAAGGTGCCCATCACCACGTCGACGTCTTTTTCAACGCCGTGGTGCTCGGCCGAGCCGCGACCGTGCTCGCCGACGACGCCCACGCCGTGCGCGTCATCAATGAAGATGCGCATGCCGAACTTCTTCTTCAGCCGCACCATCTCGGGCACGTTGGCGATAATGCCCTTCATCGAGAAAACGCCGTCCGACACGATAAGCTTGCCGGCCTCGGGGTCGGAGCCTTCGAGCACGCGCTCAAGGTCCTGCATATCGTCGTGCTTGTACTTCTTGGTCTCGGCAAAGGTCATCTGCGTAGCGTCCATGATGCAGCTATGGTTCTCGCGGTCGCAAAGGATGATGTCGCGGCGCCCGGCGAGCGTTGAAATCGCGCCGAGGTTGGTCATGTAGCCGGTGGTGAAGCAGAGCGCCTTTTCCTTCTTCATGTAGGCGGCGAGTTTTTCCTCAAGCTCAACGTGGATCACGTAGGTGCCGTTGGCATAACGCGAACCGGAACAAGATGTTCCGAACTTCCTCGTGGCCTCGATCGCGGCCTCAACGACCTTCGGGTGGCGCGTCAGGCCCAGGTAGTTGTTCGACCCGGCCATCACGACTTCTTTGCCGTCGATCACCACACGCGAGCCGAAGTTGCCTTCAACCGTCTTGAAAAACGGGTACAGGCCCGCAGCCTTAACCTCAAGGTCACGTTTGAAGTCGTAACATTTCTGGAAAACGTCCACGCGTTGCCCCTTACCCGTTTTCAGGGCGCACAGCCTAGCGGCGGCTGCAAACCTAGTCAACCGGCGCGTCGGCCAATATCGCCCATCTCGCAACTTAGCGCGTACTAACTTTTTGCCGCCGCCACGACTTTCGTCGCCGCATCCGTCATATCCGTGGCCGGGATGAGTTTCAGCCCGCTCTTGGCCAGGATGTCGCGGCCCTTCTCGACGTTGGTGCCTTCGAGGCGTACCACCACCGGAACCGTCAGTTTCAGCTCCTTGGCCGCGGCGATCACGCCGTTGGCGATCACGTCGCACTTCATAATACCGCCAAAGATGTTGATCAGCACGGCTTTGACGTGCGGGTCGCGCAGGATGAGCTTGAAGGCCGCGGTCACGCGCTCGGTGGTTGCGCCGCCGCCGACGTCGAGGAAGTTCGCGGGCTCGCCGCCGTGCAGCTTGATGATGTCCATGGTGCCCATCGCCAGGCCGGCGCCGTTGACCATGCAGCCGATATTGCCGTCGAGCTTGATGTAGGACAGGTCGTACTTCTTGGCCTCGATTTCGTCGGGCACTTCCTCGGTAAGGTCGCGGTAGGCTTCGATGTCCTTGTGACGGTAGCTCGCGTTGTCGTCAAAGGTCATCTTGGCGTCGAGCGCAATCACCTTGCCGTCTTTGGTCGTGACCATCGGGTTGATCTCGACCAGCGACGCGTCGGTTTCAACAAAGCACTTCGCCACGCCCTGGATCAGCGCCGCGGCCTTGGTCATCAGCGCGCTGGGAACGCCCATGGCCTGGGCCAGGCGGCGCGCCTGGAAGCCTTGCAGGCCCTCGTCGGCGTCAAAGAATTCACGCACGATTTTTTCCGGCGTGCGTGCGGCGACTTCTTCGATATCCATGCCGCCCGCGGCGCTGCCCATCACCGCGATGCGGCCGCTGTCGCGGTCCAGCACCGCGGCCAGGTAATACTCGTGGTCGATCGCGCAGCCTTCCTCGATCAGAACCTGGTTGACCTTTTTGCCCTCGGGGCCTGTCTGCGGCGTCACGAGCTGCATGCCGAGGATCGTCTCAGCGTGCTTGCGCAATTCGTCGTTGCTCTTGGCGAGTTTGACGCCGCCGCCCTTGCCGCGGCCGCCTGCGTGGATCTGGGCTTTGACGACCCAGACGCTGCCGCCGATTTCGCGGGCGTTTTGCATGGCTTCCTGCGTGCTGTAGGCGACTTTGCCTTGAAGCAAGGCGACGCCGTATTTCTTGAGGACTTCCTTGGCCTGGTATTCGTGGATTTTCATGGATGGTCTCGGTTGCGCGTTGGGGCGGCATTGTGCTGGGAGAGTGCGGAAACGGCAAGTGGAAGAATCAGGCCCCATCGCGCCAGGCGCCTCGAGTCCAATTAACGAGCGACATCCCCACCTGCGGCGGGAGGCCGATATCTCGATCCGTGGGGTCTGTCCTGCTTTTGCAGGGGCGACGCATGCGTCGCCCGCGAACCCGTCAGGGCGACGCATGCGTCGCCCCTACGCGTCTTACGGGCCTTGGGGCTGGGCCTTTTCGATCGTGCGCCGGCGGGTGTGTTCGCTGCGGCCGGGAAAATCGCGCATGTATTTAATCGCCGCGTTCACGATGTCGTCGATGCGCAACAGCGCCCGATTCAGCGCGTCGCCGTCCGCGGCGCTCAGGTCGCGCAGGTTCACGCCCAATCGCGCGAGTTCTTCATTGATGTAGTCCTGCAGGCGGCGGCGATAAACTTCGCGCTCGACGTCGACGCCGTTGGCGATCAGACGATGCGCGATCTCCGTCAGCATCGGCGCGACTTCGACGAGCAACGTCGCCGCACGGAAGGCGAGAATCGCAATCGGCGCGGCGTTCAGGCGCGGGACGTGTTTCGCAACGCGGTTTTTTTCGCGCGGCGGCGTGTCGTTTGTGGCTGGGGCATTCTGCACCAGTACGTTGCGGGTTGGTTCTTCGTGCTGGGCCGGGGACGGCCCAGCCACGTCGCTGTGGGCTCTGGCTTCCGCTTGTTCGGCGCGGACGTGGTTGACGTATTCGCTGCCGAGTTCGGTCAGGCCGCGCAACAGCACTGCGGCGGCCTCAAGGCGCGCGAACAGGCGCAGCTCGACTTGCAGGTGGCTCTGGAAGGCGCTGGGGTCTTGCTTCGATTGGTCGATGTGCGTGTCCATCTACCCATAGGAATATTTGGATACACTTGCCGCGGATTAATCCGGAAAAAACTGAGCCCGGCCCACAAGACCGCTTACGCGCTGGGCTACTGTATTTCGCCCTTCGGGCTGAGTGCGACAACCACGTTGGCCGAGCCTACTTAATTTCCGAAACAACTACGCGAGCTACAACATCGCCGAAGGAAGAGTTTAGGACGTCTCGAATCCGACTCTCCACCGTATCACGGTCGTCTCTTCCCAATTCGGGATAGAAAACCGAATCCCAAAGCTCACCTTCTGACGTCTGGAAGAATTTGAAAACCTCCTCACCCTTGTCTTCACCTCGGTACGGCCCGATTACCACTTTGACAGCTATGCTCCTATGTCCAACCCACCTGACCCCACAACCCCTCGAACCACCGGAATAACCAAATCCGGAGTAATCAGTTATGGGTTCTCCCGAAGCAGTAATCAAACGACCTTTGCTCCACAATTCAGTACCCCGAACAGCACCTCTTTCGTCGAAGTAATGCCATTCGCCGTCACGTACGTTGTCCGCAAAATGCCCCGTGATCAAAACGCGATCCTGTTTATCTGTAACGGACGCATCTCCTTCCAACAAGTCAATCCCATCGGCCATTACCTTTCGCCCAGCTGCGTAGACGAGCGGATAGGCGATGTTGTCATCAGAATAGTTCAAAAAGTCTCCTGGGACTTCCGGCGGTTCTTGATGCCTTGGCGGGCTGCCGCACGCGGTAAGCGCTACAGCGATTAATACCACTGCGGGACAAAATCTCATGAAGTCCCCTAACCCGCGGCTCGCTTGCGCGCGCGGCTCTTACGCCTTAGGCCTGTGCATCCTTCAGGGCCAATTTGAACAAATCCATGGCGGTGTCGACTTCGGATTTCGTGATGACGAGCGGCGGGCAGAAGCGAATGGTGTTGGCGCCGCAACCTATCAGCAAAAGCCCGCGGTGAAACGCGGTTTCCTCGACGCGGTTGCGTAGTTCCGGGTTGCGCTCCTTGCTCGATTTCGATTTCACGAACTCCGCCGCCAGCATCAGCCCCAGGCCGCGCACGTCGCCGATCACGTCACTCGTTTTCGCGAACTCTTCCAGCCGCTGTTTGAAATACGCCCCGACTTCGCGCGTGTTCTCGATCAAGCTTTCGTCGAGCAATTTGATCGTCGCCAGCGCCGCACGGCACGCGATCGGGTTGCCGCCAAACGTGCTTGCGTGGCTACCCGGCGGCCAGCTCATGATTTCCTTCTTTGCGATCACGGCGCCTAACGGCAGGCCCGACGCAATGCCCTTGGCCGTGCAGATGATGTCCCCCACCGTGTTGAAATGTTCGTGCGCAAAGAACTTGCCGGTGCGGCCCATGCCGCTCTGCACTTCATCGAACACGAGCAAAATCCCGTGCTTGTCGCACAGCTTGCGCAGGCCCGGCAGCCAGCTCGCGTGCGGGACCACGTAGCCGCCCTCGCCCTGCACGGGTTCGACGAGGATCGCCGCAACTTCCTCGGGCTGCACTTCCTTGGCGAACACCACATTCTCGAGATAACTCAGGCAATCGTTCACCACGGCTTCTTCGGTCTTCAGGTGCGGGTCGGCGCGATAAAGGTACGGGTAATTGCCGTGCACGACGCTGGATACCAGCGGCGCGAAGTGGTTGCGATGAATCGCCTTGCTGCAACCCACGCTCATGCTGCCATACGTGCGGCCGTGGAAAGCCCCGCGAAAACTCAGGATGTACGGGCGTTTCGTATACCAGCGCGCAAGTTTGATCGCGCACTCGATGGACTCCGTGCCGCTGTTGGAGAAAAACACCCGGCGCTCGACGCCGCCGTAAGTGTGCTCAGCCAGCACGCGGGCGAGTTCTGCCTCGGCGGCGTAATAGAAATCGGTGCCCGACATGTGCGCGAACTGCGCCGCGGCGTCCTGGATTGCGGCGACAACATCAGGGTGCGCAAAACCCGTGGCGTTAACGGCGATGCCCGCGGTCATGTCGAGAAACACGTTGCCGTCGACGTCTTCAGCGGCGAGCCCAAGGCCGCGTTCGATCACCATCGGGTAGCTGCGGGTGTAGCTGGGCGAGACGAATTTGTCGTCAAGCGCCACGACCGCGCGCGCCTTGGGGCCCGGCAGCGGCATTTTGAGGTCCGGGACTTTGGGATAACGGGCAGCGGAAATCGGCGTGGCTGATTTTGGTTTGATCGCGGTCGTGATTTTTTTGGGCATAGGCTTTGTCGCGGGCATGGGAACTCCTGTGTTAGCCCAAGCTTACGACGCTGGTGACTTCGGGGACAGTCCACACGCTCACCTTCGACAAGCTCAGGTTCGCTGGGACAGTCCGGTAGTGGGTCAGTTTGATTGATGCAGGCTTCCAGCCTGCGGGTAGCGCGGCCATCTTGGCCGCAATCGTCGCAGGCCTTTGGCCCGCGACTGCGGGCGAGACGCCCGCGCTACGAAAGGCATT
>JADLAK010000020.1 GCA_020848275.1 Planctomycetota bacterium | reverse complement strand
GTACTTCGCCCAGCAGCTCAAACCCGATTCCCACGCCCCGCCGAAGTAGCGATACAGCCCCGCCCGCAAGAGCGTGGGAGCGATCACAGTCGGACATCCATGGCATTGCCCGGCCTTGCGGCCGGGGTTGATTACGAACCACACGCGTCGCAACCGGGCGGAACTAGGCGTGAACCCCGGCCAACCCGCGAAAACCGAACGGCAAGCCCACTGCATAAGCGGTGGGATCAAAGCCGGTGCACACGAGTTAATCCCACCGCTGACGCAGTGGGCTTGAACGTCTCTTCGCCCGGCGCGACCGCGCGCCGGCGATGTGCGGCATTTTTTCAAGGCAAATTCGACTGCTGCGCCGCTGCGTTGTTCGACAGCACGTACGCGTGCACGGGAATTGCCCCCGCCGCGCCGAGCAAGCTGGACAAGGCGGCCGAGCCGCCAGCGTGGCTGGAGGCCACGTGCGCCGAGGCGAACGCCGTCCAGCGAAAGCTCGCCGCAAGCAGTTTCCGGCGAGCGGCTTCTTAAACATGCTCTTAGATCTTGGCCGCGGGAATTTTGGCGGCTTGGGGGCCCATCAGCGTGCGTTTGAGGTGTTCGATTTCGTCGCTGAGGTTGCGGACCTTCTTCAACTTCTCCTCGACGGTCTGCACCGCAAACACGACCGTCGTGTGGTTCTTGTTGCCAAAGAAGCGGCCGATTTCCTTGAGGCTGTAGCTGGTCAGCTTGCGCGCGAGATACATGCACACCTGGCGCGCCAGCGCGACCGGGCGTTTGCGCAGCCGCGAGTGCAGGTTCTGGCTGCTGACGCCGTAATGGCTGATGACAACGTTTTCGATGTCGGTCATCTCGACCATGCGCGAGCGGTTGGGCAGGAAATCCTGCAGCGCCTGCTGCGCGAGTTGCAGCGTGACCTTCTGGCCGTAGAGGCCCGCGGGCGCGATCAGCCGCGTCACGTAGCCCTCGATCTCGCGCACGTTGCACTCGAGCTTCTGAGCGAGGAAATTGATGACTTCCTCGGGGAACAAATGCCGGTGGCCCTCAAGCTTGCTTTTGATGATCGCAAGGCGCGTCTGGTAACTCGGCAGTTCAAGTTCGGCGACCATGCCCTGCATGAAGCGCGTCGTGAGCTGCTCGATCACGCCCTCCATGTTGCGCGGGTGCGTGTCGGCGGCGAGCACCACCTGCTTGCCGGCGTGTTCAAGGGCGTTGAGGGTGTGCAGCAGTTCGTCCTGGCTGGCGTCCTTGCCGGCGAAGAACTGCACGTCGTCCATGATCAACACATCGAGCGAGCGGAAGCGCTTGCGGAAGGCCTCGACGCTTTGCTTCTTGAGCGCGCCCACGAACTGGTTGACGAAATACTCGGCGCCGAAATACAGCACTTCTTTGCCGGGCGCGCGGTCGATCAAGTCGCGCGCGATGCCCTGCAGCAGGTGCGACTTGCCCATGCCCGAGCGGCCGAAGATGAACAGCGGGTTGAACGATTCGCCGGGCTTGCGCACGACTTCAAGCGCGCAGTTGAAGGCAAGCTGGTTGCCCGGGCCCAGGATCATGCGGTCGAGCGTGTAACGTTCGTTGAACTGGAAGACCTGCCTGGCGGGCGCGGCTTCGCGCACGCGCGAGGTTGTCGAGCCCTTGCGGGCGTGTTCTTCCTGCTTGCGCAGTTCGCGGAACAAATGCCCGTTGACGGAATAACGGATCTGCGCCGGGCGATAACCCACCACGCGCTGGATGCTGCCCAATATCTGGTTGCTGAATTGGGCCTTGAGCCAGTCGGAGACGACGAGGTTGGGCACGCCGACCTCGACGAACTCGGGGTCGAGCTTGACCACAAGCGTGTTGCGCAGCCACAGGTTGAAAACTTCGTCGCCGACATGCTGTTGAAGGTCGGTCAGGACCTTGCCCCAGCTTTCTTTGACCAGTGTTTCCGTCACGGCCGCCCCCAGCATCCACCCGGTGAGTCGATTCGGCACCCCGGCCATCCGATGATGAATGGCGCGGTTCTGACATCATGCCGATATTTAAATCCCCCGGGCGAGAGGCGCGAAAGTAGCACTGCGCTTAAGCCGCGTCAAACGTTTGCCGCGTCGCCCGCGCGATTGTTCGCAGACCGGCCTGCCAAGCGGCTTTGCGGCGGGACAAGAATGCGGCCAAAGCGGCAACCTTGACATGTCAATAGTCTTCGAAACGCACGACTTTTTTCAAAAAGGACTTGCCAAGGACGGTTAAAGATTAACGCGCGCCGGTTTTCTCCCGCACTTGCGGCTCAGGGCCGTTGATTGTGGATTTTGGATTGGGGATTGTGGGCGCAATTTCCCCGGATTCGAATCCACAATCCACAACCGGCAATCCACAATCATCCTTGTGGACAAGCAGTCCCTATACCGTGCCGCTTTCGCCGCATCGCGCGCCTACCGCGACGAGATATCGGCTCGGCTCGGCCCCAACCACGGCGAATCCGCGCAGAACGAATGGAATCAGCAACGCTTCTGGCTCTGGGCGCTTGACCGCGTCATCGAACACGCCCAGGGCGAACAGTACTGGCTTGAGTGCGGCGGCCAGAACTACTCGCGCGCGGGCCGGCGCGCGGACCTTCAGGCCGCGATCGAGGAGCTTCGCGCCGCACGCAACAAACTGGCGGCGGGCGGCCTGCCCAGCTTCGCCGAGAAGGAACGCCTGTTGACCCGCGCCGCGCAACTGGCGAACACGCTGCTGGATTAGTCGTAACGAACGCCCCTGGACATCACTCAAAAGCCATGCGAACTCTCACGACAGCACTCTTCCTTCTTCTATTAACGGCCGCGGTGCTGGCCGGCGACTTCGACTTCGCCGCCGAGCGCGCCAAGGCCAACACCTGGCTTGCCGGCGAACACGCCGACGTCGGCAAGGACTACGCCAAGGCGGGCCTCAACGTTTCGGCGCGGGCGCAGTTTGAGCGCGCGCTGAGCCTCGTGCCCGAGCACGCCGACGCCATGAAGGGCCTGGGCAACAAGAAGGTCGACGGCCGCTGGGTCAGTGACAAGCCCCTGCCCAAGGATGACGCCGCCGGGGCCAAGGCCGCCGACGCCGACAAAATCGACAAGGCCCGCGACAAGTTCTACGGCAAGGCCGCCGAACGCCTGCGCAAACTCGCCGAAAACGCCGAGGGTGCGGGGCTTTTCACCGAGGCGAACCTGACGTGGTCGGAGGTCCTCTACTACGTCGCCAACGATGCGACGGCGCTGGGTAAACTTGGACGCAAACCCGACGGCAAGGGCGGCTTTGCAGCGCCGTTCATCAACGCGGGGCGCGAGCACGGCCGGAAGGTGTTGAGCGAGGCGAGCGAAGGCGTCGAAGGCGCGCTCGACCCGCAGGGCGAGGGCCTTGGGGCCAAGCTGTATGTGCACAGCGGCGGTGCGATCATCGCGCGCGCAACCGAAAGCGCCAAGCGCGCCGCGCGCATCCACAAGGTTGGGGCCGGGGCAAGCGCACTGGCCCATGAACTGCTGGGCGCCGAACTGCCGCTGATCAGCGAGCGCGATCCCTATACCCTGACGACGCTGCAAAAGCCCGAGCAGTACACGGCGATGGTCGAGAAGTACACCGACCTCAAGGGCGAGGAAAAAGCCCTGGCGCTCAAGCTGATGGGTGAGGGCCAGAAGAGCCCGTGGGGCTACTTCGTGAAGGAAGTCTACGCCGAGACCGCCGAGGACATGCTCGCCAACACGACGTCGCTGGTGGTGCTGCAGCGCTTCCGCGCCTTTGGCCCGCGCAACGACCCGTGGATCGAGACCGGCTTCAGCTACCTTGTGACGGCGCGGCTGCTGGGCACCACGCTGTGCGTGCGTTATCGCCTTGAGGAAGAAGCCGTCACGCAAGCCAGGAAGGCGTCGTCGCCCACCATCAAGTTCGACACCCGCACGCCCGAGGGCCAGCGCGCGCATGTGCTTGGCGCCGTGCGGCTGGGCAAGGACATCCCCCTGCGCGTGCTGGCGTCCACGGAACTCAACGACATGAAGGTCGGCCACGCCGCGAAGTCGTTGAGCCTGTTCGAGTTTTTCTTCGATGTGCACCGCGACGCGACGCTGAAGTGGCTGGCCAAAAAAGCCGTGAGCAAGGCCGCAGAACTTGAGCAGTGCTGCGAGGCGCTTGGCAAGACCCCCGAGGAACTCGACGCCGAGTGGCGCCGCTGGGTGTTATTGAGTTATTGACAGCCCCGGAAGGGCGGGGGAAGCAGAAAGACGTACGTCCTTGATTAATCCCCCGGCCTTCCGGCCGGGGCTGTTTTTCGTGCACCGCACAACGGGCGTGCGCCGATCCGGTTCGATTAATCTTCGCAACGACCTCGCGCCGCCGAGGTTCGAAACTTCCGTGATTGCAGGTTGTAAGCGCATCGGGCGAACTTCGCCCGTCGTGGCGCGTTTGTCCTTCTATCTCGGGCCGGGGAGTTCCGAGGCGGAGGATTCGACCATGTCTGAAACACAGGAAGTCCAGCCCGCCGCGTTGGCGGGTGAAAAACCGAATGACCTGTCGTCTATCCGTACCGTGCCGTGGGTGGGCATCGCCTTTGCCGCCCACGTGCTGCTTGTCGTCGTGGCCTGGTTCATTCTGCCGATGCAGGTTGCGGCGCAGAAAATCGAGGTCATTAAGTCCTCGGTTGAAGTGCCGGCCATGCCGCCGGAACCGGAACGCGAGCCGCCGCAGGAGTTCGATAACTTGAAGGAAGAGGTCGTCGAAACCGATCGACCGCAGATGCAACTGGTCGAGACGCCCACGGACCTGATCAACGAGGACCCGACCGACAAGCCTACCCAAAGCTTGGCCGAGGCCGAGACCAACGAACTGACCAGCGACTCGCCGCACCCCAACCCCAACAGCAACACCGGCGTCGGCCTCGGCGGCGGCCCCGGCGGCGGTCGTCCCGGCGGCGGCAACGGCGGGCTCGATTATCGCCGTGGGCCGAGGGGCGGCCCCAACGGTGACCGCGACCGCGTGCCCGCCGCGCTTGATTGGCTCAAGGATCACCAGAACGTCTATGGCCACTGGAGCAGCAAACAGTTCAGCGAAGACAGCCGCCGCACCAACGCGCGCCGCACCTACAACCTTGAGTTCGTGAAGCCCGGCGACAGCGCCGGCGACAAGGGCTGGGGCGAAAGCGTGGACATCGGCCTGACGGGCCTGTCGATGCTGGCCTTTACCGCCTCGGGCCACGACCACAAAACCGGCTCGTACAAGGAAACCCTGCGCAAGGCCATCAGCTTCCTGCGCCGCGTGCAATCGATGGACGGCTGCTTCGGCGGCAAGCAGGACCACGAGTACGTCTACAACCACGCGATATCCACGATGGCGCTGTGCGAAGTGTTCGCACTGTCGCAGGACCAGATGTTCCGCCCGCTGTGCGAACGCGCCGTGAAGTACATCCTGCAAATGCAGAATCCCGGCATGGGCTGGCGCTACGGCGAGAAGACCGGCGAAAACGATTCGTCGGTGACGGGCTGGATGGTGCTGGCGCTGAAGACGGCGCACACCGCGGGCATCGACTTCGACGTCAAGGCGGCTTATGCCGGCGCCTCGAAGTGGCTCGACATCGTAACTGTGGACTACAAGGGCTATCCGCGTACGGGATATGCCGAGCCAGGCAGTGAAAACGGCCGCCTCGGCGCCGCCAGCAAGATCTACGACTCCAACGCCTCGCTGGACGCCATCAACATGATGACGCGCATGTTCATGGCCGAAGAGGGCTGGGACGCCAAGAACCGCACGATCCAGTCGCAGGCGGGCGTGTGCGCCGACGATCCGCCGGTGTGGCAGCACAACAAGCTGGATTACTACTACTGGTACTACGCGAGCCTGGCGATGTTCCAGGTTGGCGGAACCAAATGGGACCGCTGGGCCAAGCCGATGCTCAAGACGCTGATGGACAACCAGCGCGGCTATCGCCCCGAGGACAAAGGCAGCAGCAAGGATAGCCTCGACGAACACGGAAGCTGGGACGCCGTCGACGCCTGGAGCACGTCCGGCGGCCGCGTGTACGCGACGGCGATCAATTGCCTGACGTTGCAGGTGTGGTACCGCTACGAAAAACTGCAGGGCGGCAAGTAAGATGCTGTTTCAGAACCCTGAGCGAGGCGATTTTCGAGCGCCGAGCGAGCAGCTCAAGAAGCGCGAGCGGCGGCGGGCTGGAGGCCACGCTCTGCGAGCGCGACGCAGAGATACGACGCTCGCCGTCGAAAAGAGCCCGCGAGAGGGTTTTGAATCAGCGTCCAGGGGAAACTCGTGGGACGGCGGGGCGGCGTCATGCCGCCCTTGCTGTTTTAAATGCCTCACCGACCCGTCGCCGGCTTCAAACGCGCGTGGTGGTGTAGGGGTGACGCATGCGTCGCCCTCGTTCGGGGGCGAGGCACGCCTCGCCCCTACAGTTACTCGCCCTACGAAGCCCGCAGGGCGAAGTGGGGTCGCGGCAGGTTCCGAGAGTCACCCCTGGTTCCGCCCGGTTGCGACGCGGTGTGTTCATGTAGCTAAGGCGTCCTCGCCCTAGCGGCGTTGGCCTGCGACTTGGTTTAGAAACATTGCCAAGCCGGGACGGCTTAGCTACACGACTTGCGCCGCCACGCTGCAAACCTGCTCCTTTAGCTTTTAGCCTTCAGCTTTTAGCCTCTGCACATGATCGTCGCTGTTGCCAGCCTCCGAGACATGCGCGCCGCACTGGCCAATCCCCAGCACATTGCCCACAAGCATGGCGTCTGGTTCGAGGTGCGCCTCGACCTCGAAGACGCGTGGCTCGATGTGCTCGCCGACGCCAAAGCCGCGCTCGAGCCGTTGCGCGCTCCCGGCCGCAATCTCATCGCCACCTGCCGCCGGCGCGACGACGGCGGCGCGTTCACCGCCAGCGACGACCAGCGCCGCGCGGTGCTCAAGGCCGCCGAGCCCTTTGCCGACTTCGTCGACCTTGAACTCGACGAAACGCTCAACCTTCCGCGCGACAAAGTCATCCGCAGCTACCACAACCTCGAGCAAATGCCGCGCGACCTCGACCCAATCATCCGGGGTCTTCGCACCGCCGGCGGCCGCTATATTAAACTGGCCGTGCGCGCCGAGGCGCTCTGCGACAACCTGCGCATCCGCGACCTGATAAAGAAGGAAGGCCGCGACCTCGCCGCCATGTGCATCGGCGAATACGGCATCCCCTCCCGCGTGCTGGGCGAAGCCTGGGGCAGCGCGCTGAGCTACGCCGCGATGGGCCCCGCCGCACTCGCGCCCGGCATGCTCAGCCTGCGCGATATGTTGCTGACCTACGGCGCGCACAACCTGACCGCCGCGACGCCCGTCTACGGCGTCACGGGCGCGCGGCTGGGCCATTCGCTGAGCCCGCAACTTCACAACGCGGCGTTGCGGCGCTCAGGCATCGGCGCGGTTTACCTGCCGCTGGCGGCGCGCGACACGACCGACTTTCTACGCTTCGCCCGCACGCTGCCGGTGCCGGGCGCGAGCGTGACGATCCCGTTCAAGGAAGAAATCGCGCGTCACTGCGTATCCCTTGACGAAGCCGCGCGGGCCAGCGGCGCCGTCAACACGGTCAAACTCGACGAACACGGCAGCCTGCGCGGTTACAACACCGACGCCGCGGGTTTCAAGGCCGCGCTCGAGGGCGAGTTCGGCAAGATCGAACCCGGCTGCCGCTTCCTCGTGCTGGGCGCGGGCGGCTCGGCGCGCGCTGTCGTTCATGCGTTGCGCAGCGCCGGCGCTTATGTCGGCGTCTGGGCGCGGCGCGCCGACCACGGCCGCGCGCTGTGCAAGGCGCTGGGCGCGGAATCGATCGCGTCGCCCAGCCCCGCGATCCAGTGGGAATGCGTCATCAACTGCACGCCATGCGGCCAGCGCGGCGGCGCAGGATACGACAGCACGCCGATCGCGTTTGAAGACCTGCGACCGGCGCTGCACCCGCGCGCGGTATTTTACGACGTCGTTTACGAGCCGGCGTTGACGCCGCTGACGGCGCGCGCGCAGGCCGAAGGTTTCAAGACCGCCAACGGGCTCTCGATGCTGCTGCGGCAGGGCGAGGCGCAGGCGGCGATGTTCGGCTACCTGCCGCAGAATTCGATGTTCGAGCCGCCGCAACGCCCGCGCGGCCGACTGATCTGGCTGGTGGGGATGCGGGGCGCGGGGAAGAGCACGCTGGCGCCGGCGCTTGCGCGCGAACTTGGCGTGCCGGCCTTCGATCTTGACGCGCTGATCGAACTGCGACAGGGCCAGCCCGTCGCGGACATCTTTGCGCGCAAGGGAGAGCCGCACTTCCGCGTGCTTGAAGACGCCGAGCTTTCGCTGCTTGCGGCGCGCGAGCAGGACGGCGTAGTCGCGACCGGCGGCGGCGTGGTCGAGAACCCGCGGCTGATCGAGACCATGCGAAATTCCGGCCGCGTACTGTGGCTCGATGTGCCGGCTGACGAACTGCGCAAGCGCGTTGCGGCGGGCGGCGCGCGGCCTGCGCTGACGGGCGCCAATGTCGCGACCGAACTCGATGCGGTGCTGGCGCGGCGCAAACCGATGTACCAGCGCGCGGCGCATGCGGTAATTGAAACCGGCGCGCGCCCGGCGAGCGTGCTGGCTGGCGAAATCGCCCGCTCACTGGCACAGTCAAAGGCGGTTTAAGCCGCGAATGGACACGAATGCCCGCGAATGATTCGTGTTTATTCGTGTGGATTCGTGGCTAACAAGTTTTTCGAGAGTGCGCATGTCGTTCGTCCTGACATTTCTCGCACAGCAAGCCGAACAAGACGGTTTTCTTAGTTTCCTGGACAAGCAACCCGCGATCCTGATCGTTTACGCCGTGCTGCTGGGCATGTTTTTCGGCAGTTTTTTGAACGTCGTCGTTTATCGCCTGCCGCGCCGCTGCCTCAGCATCAACAATCCCAGGCGCAGCTTCTGCCCCAACTGCAAACACCAGCTCGCCGCGATCGATAACATCCCGGTGCTGAGCTGGGTCTGGCTGCGCGCGAAATGCCGCTACTGCAAGCTGCCGATCTCGGTGCGTTACCCGCTGGTCGAGGCGACGACGGGCGCGCTGTTCGGCCTAACCGTTTGGCGGACGCTGCTTGAAAGCCACACGCTACACGAGCCGATGGCGTGGCTCACCTGCGCGGCGATCTTGCTGATGATCCTGGTGCTGGTTCCGATCGCCCTGATCGACGCCGACCTGACGGTGATCCCGGACGAACTGTCGCTCGGCTCGCTCATTCTTTTCATCCCGCTCGCGGCCAATCCCGGCGCGATGCAATTCGGCCTGTCGACGAAGCTCAACCCGCTGATGTTCACTTCAATGGGCTGGCCGCTGTGGCTCAACAGCATGCTGAGCGCGGTCGCGACAGGCCTCGCGGCGTCGCTGTTTTTGTGGCTCATGGGCAAAGTCGCCAACGTGATCTTCGCCAAACGCGCCGCCGAAATGGGCGGCGAGGCAATGGGGTTTGGCGACGTGAAGCTGATGATGCTGCTGGGCGTGACGCTGGGCTGGCCAAAACTCGTGGTCGGCTTTTTCATCGCGGTGTTCATCGGCGCGTCGTTCGGCCTGGCGCTGCGCCTGACGCGCAAGCAGATCGGCCTGCCCTTTGGCCCAAGCCTCGTGGTCGGCGCGCTGGGATCGATGCTTTTTGCGAAGGAACTTTCGCTGCTGGTCGATATGTACCTGAAATTGCTCACCGGAGAGCCGTAATGTCCGACTACGTGTTTGCGCTGGATGGAACGATTGTCGACCGCGAGCAAGCCGTCGTGCCCGTGCTCGACCACGGCTTTTTGTTCGGCGATTCCATCTACGAAGTCGTGCGAACCGTCGGCGGCAAGCTGTTTGGCGTGGCGCCGCACCTCAAGCGCCTGCACCATTCGGCCAAGGCGCTGGCGCTTACGCTGCCCTGGAGCGACGCGCAGTTCATTGACCTGATGCGGCGCATCCACAATGCTCGCGGCGGCGGCGAAAGTTCGATCCGCATCATCGTCACGCGCGGCGAGGGCGAACTCGACCTGCACCCCGGAAGTTGCAAGGCCGCGCGCGTGATCGGCATCGCCAAGGCGATCCCGAACTGGCCCGCCGAGGCCTACACCAAGGGCTGCAAGGTCGTGCTGGCCCACGTGCGGCGCAACCCCAAGGAAGCGACGGACCCGGCGATCAAATCGGGCAATTACCTCAACAACGTGCTGGCGATCATGGAGGCCAAACGCGCCAACGCGCTGGAGGCGATCATGCTCGGCGTAACGGGCCACGTGACCGAGGCGACGACCAGCAACGTGTTCATGGTCAAACGCGGCGTCTTGATCACGCCGGATCTCGGCGAGGGTTTGCTCGAGGGCGTGACGCGCGGCTACATCCTGAAGCTGGCGCGCAAGCTGAAGATCAAGGTGCAGGAACGCGCGGTGCTGGGCAAGGAATTGCTCGCCGCCGACGAAGTGTTCTTGTCAAGCACCACGCGCGACATCATGCCCATCGGCCTGATCGGCAAAAAGCGCGTGAAGGCCGCGCCGGGGCCCGTGACCGCGCGCATGATGGAAGCGTTCAAGGGCGTGCTCACCGACCCCGCAAACGTGATTTAGTTGCATCCCGCGCGAAGGCGCAAAGGCGCAGAGAAAAGCAACTGCTATCCGCAGATGGCGCAGATGCGCAATCTGCCTTTAGCGTGAAGCTGCTCGCTTTTGCGGCTTGGCTTGGGGCCGCGCCTGTGCTTACCTATATTTACGTAACATTGACCACGGGCTGAAGAAACCTTGCAGATGCCCCAGTCTCGCCGATTACTCGCCATCGCCAACCCTATTTCGGGACGCGGCCTCGCCGTAAAGGTCGCACCGCGGCTGGCGCAACTGGCCAAGCAAACCGGCGTCGAGATCGACCTGCGCCTGACGCAATCGGCGGGCGACGGCCGCAACCTCGCCTCGCGCGCCGCAGCCGATGGCTTTTCCGGCGTGATCGCTGTGGGCGGCGACGGGACCATCAACGAAGTCGTCAACGGCCTTGGCGCCAACGGCCTGCCGCTGATGGTGATCGCCAAGGGCACGGGCAACGTGCTTGCCAAGGAAATCGGCGCGCCCAGCGACCCCATGCGCTACCTCAAACCACTGATGCAATGGAAGACGTTTGAGCGCGACCTTGGCCGCCTCAACGACGGCCGGCTGTTCACCTGTTTCGTCGGCGCGGGCTTTGACGGTGAATGCACGCGCCTGCTGAAAGAACGCCGCCACGGCGCAATCAACATCGTCCAGTACGGCCCGATCATCCTCGAAGCGCTCAACAATGCGCGCTTTACCACCCTCGATGTCGAGATGGACGGCCGCAAGGTTTTCGACCACGCCAGTTACGCGCTGACCAGCATCACGCCGCGTTACGGCGGGCCGATCGAGCTTGCCAGCGACGCGTGCCCCGACGACGGGAAGCTTGACCTGATGGCCACGCACGAAGCGATCAGTTGGTGGAGCGTGTTCAAGATGATGGTGCGTGGCCTGCTGCGCCGCGTGAAGGATTCGCGCGCGTCGGGGTTTTTCCGGGGCGCGAGGGTCAGCGTAAACGCGCACGAGCCCGGCGGCGCCCCGGTGCCGATCCAGGTCGACGGCGACTTCGCCGGCCACCTGCCGTACTCGGCCGAGATCATCCCCGCGGGTTTAACGCTCTTCGCAACACGTTAAACAGTGGCGTGGGCCTCCCGGCCCCAGCACAGATACCATTGATTTGCGTTATTCCTGCCAGGGCGTGGACGCCCCAGCCACATTACTTCTTGGCGGGAATCTTGATCTTCTCGCCCGGGCGCCATTTCGCGTTGGGGTTGGCGTTCTTGATATCGTCGGTTTCGAGCTTGCGGTCCTTGAAGCGCTCGTGGGCAAGCTTCCAGGGATTGTCGCCGGAAACCAGCGTGTATTCGGTGTCATTGCCCGCCGCAGGTTTGACTTCGACCGCGGGCGTTTTGACCTCGGGCGTCGGCGCCTTGACGGGCTGGGGCTGGGCTTGCGGCTGCGCGGACTTCGGCAGCGCACGCGGGATGTCGGGCGCACCGACGCGGGCTTCGACGCGCTCGGGGCCCAGCACGTCGGGGCGCTCCTCGGCAATGGCGTTGCGGGCGCTGCTCAGCACCTGGTCCCATACCAGGCCAAGGCCGAGACTCAGCACACTGGCCACAAAAATTGCGATTTTCACGCCGCGATCCATAGGTGACCCTCCGGATCGTTCATCGGCCCTATCGCCGGGAAACTTGAAGATTAACAGGAGGCGAAGCGTCAGCGAGCGCCTTCAGTGGCGCTTGCTTACGCGGCGCGTTCGGTTAAGACACAGCCCATGAAATTCATCACCGCCGAGGTTCCGCCCTGTCCGGGCGCGATGAAATCCATCAACGAGGATTTCCGCGTCGAGGAAATCCCGCTCTACGCCTTTGCCGGCAGCGGTGACCACACGCTGGTGCAGATCGAAAAGTCCGGCATCTCGACTTTCGAGGCGATCAAGCGTCTTTCCGGCGCGGTCATGTACCCCGAACGCGACGTGGGCCTCGCCGGCCTCAAAGACGCGCGCGGCATCACGCGCCAATGGCTGAGCTTCGAGCACGTCGCGCCGGAAAAATTCGCCAACCTCGAAGTCCCAAAACTTCGCGTACTTCAGACCACGCGCCACGCCAACAAGCTCAAGCGCGGCCACCTCAAGGGCAACCGCTTCGAGGTGGTGCTGCGCGGCGTAGCCGAGGCCGACTGCCAAAACGCCGCACGCACCCTCGACATCCTCAAGCGCCGCGGCGTGCCGAACTGGTACGACAGCCAGCGCTTTGGCCGCCGCCTCGACAGCGCGCGGCTGGGCCTGGCGCTGGTCAAGCGTGACTGGAAGGGCTACTTCGACATCCTGCTGGGCGAGCCCGACGCCAAGCTCGAGCCCCGCACCGCCGCGGCGCGCAAGGCCTACGAGGACGGCAAGTTCGAGGATGCGCTGAAGCAATGGCCGGGTAACGCCAACGTCGAGCGCATGGCGCTCAAGGCCGTCATGGCCGAGGGCGCGGGTGAACGCGCCCTGCGCTCGGTGCAGCACAAGCTGAAGCTGCTGCACGTCAGCGCCGCCCAAAGCCTTCTCTTCAATCGATGCCTTGAGCGCCGGCTTTCGCGCTACGACCAGGTGTTCAAGGGAGACATCTGCCAGAAACAAAACGGCGCGTGTTTCATCGTTGAGGATGCCGCCGCCGAGCAGCCGCGCGTGCCAACTTTCGAGATCAGCCCCACGGGCCCGATTTTCGGGACCAAGATGCTGGCTCCGGGCGGCGAAACCGCGGCGATGGAAGCGGAAGTGCTCGCCGAAGCCGGGCTGAACGGTGAAAGCTTCGACATCGGCCACGGCCTGACGCAAAAGGGCGACCGGCGACCCTATCGTTTCCCCGTCGGCGACCTGTCGATGGTGTTCGACCGCGTCGATGGCACGTTGACACTGCGCTTTGCGTTGCCCAAGGGTTGCTACGCGACGGTGCTCGTCCGCGAAATCACCAAAGATGCGGATGTCGACCTGACCTTCGGCGACGAGTAGGTTCAGACAAGCTGCCAGTTTCCCTGAATTTCAGACTTACGCCGTCCAATATTCAGGCCCATGCACAAGCGAAATCCCCGTACACAAGTGCTATCCGTGGCATTAGTTACACTGTCGCTCAAGGTTTAACGCTGCAACGCTGATATAATGGGTGCGCTTTTCTCTCCGCCGAACCTTGTGGGGCCCGGACAGAAGGCACGGGCACGCCATGGGTCTCATTGAAAATCTTTACGAACGCCGCCAGCGTCTGGTCGAGAGCCTTGTTCTGGGCGTAGCCCTGCCCGCCGTCGCCGGCGCCGTAAACGCCGCGGGATTCCTTGTCATCGGCACCTACACCTCCCACGTCACAGGGATGGCCGCCCGCAGTGGCGACGAGGTCGCCCTCGGCCACTGGTTTGCCGCGTGGCAGCCCCTTGCGCTGATTGCGGCGTTCTTCGGCGGCGCGTTTTTTGCCGCCGTGCTGACCGAAATTGCGCGACGCCGGGGCCACGCCCGCTACGTCATTGCGCTCATTGCCGAGGCTATCTTCATCTCCCTTTTTGCCGTCATCTGCGCCGCGACGCCGCAGGAAGCACACGTCGGCAACTTCGCGCTGGCGGCGATTCTTTCAGCGGCGATGGGCCTGCAGAACGCGCTGGTAACGCGCATTTCGGGCGCGGTCGTGCGCACGACCCACATGACCGGGGTCATCACGGACCTTGGCGTGGAAAGCGCCCGCATCTATTACCTGCTGCGCCAGGACCTCAAGGGCAAGAGCATGGGCCAGCAGTGGACGCGTCTCAAGAACACCTGGGGTGACGCAGAGTTGAAGCGGTTAGTTTTGTTGACGACGATATTCGTTTCGTTTCTTGCCGGCGCCGTGATCGGCCCACTGGTCTTCCTCCAAGCCGGGTATTGGTCGGTCGCCGTCCCCTGCGCAATATTGCTGGGCCTGGCGTTTGTTGACTGGCGCATCGGGCTCGACTGGCACCCGGAAGTCCACCTCGTTCCCGCGGGCCGCCCCTCCAACCCCCGCTTCCTGCAAATGGTCGCCGCCGAAGCTGCCGCGCACCCGGAAAAGGCCCGCCAAGTCGCCGAGATGCTTCGCGCCAGGGAACACGCGGTTGCCACCCAGGCCGAGAAGCAGTTCGAAGCGCCGGTGGTGCTGGATGTAGCGGTAAAGCCTCACGCAGCGCCTCTGCCCAAGGCCGAACCCCAGCCCGCCGAGGCGCTGACGCCCAAGGCCTGACGACTCCGCGACAACCGTGGTAAAAGCGGGGTTCCATGAACAGACGCAAGCGCCCCCGCGAAACGACCTTTCACCGCCGCACCGAGCCCGGCGCCGCGCCGGGCACGCTGGTGGCCGACCCGCAAGCGCCCAAGCCCTCGATCCACGTGATGGCCTACGGTCCCGAGGGCGCGGAAGAACGCGTTGTCATCGACCCCCAGGAGTTGTCCCAACTGCTTGGCAAATGGCCGGTGGTGTGGGTGAACGTGGACGGCCTGGGCGATGCGGCGATCGTGGCGGCCATCGGCGAGATGTTTGGCCTGCACAAGCTCGCGCTCGAGGACGTATTGAACACGCACCAGCGCGCGAAGGTTGAGCAATACCCCGACCACCTTTATGTCGTGGCGCGCATGATCGAGCAGCTCGACCACCGGCTCGACACAGACCAGCTAAGCCTGTTTCTGGGGCGCAACTTTGTCGTCACCTTCCAGGAGCGCGCCGGCGACTGCTTCGACGGCCTGCGCGACCACGTGCGCACGGGCCGCGGGCAGGTGCGCAGCCACGGCCCGGACTACCTGGCCTACGCGCTGCTTGATGCGGTCATCGACAATTATTTCCCGGTGCTCGAAAAATACGGCGAGACGCTGGAGACCCTCGAGGACGCCGTTGTCGAGAAGCCTGAACGCAAGCTGATTGTCCACATCCACGACGTCAAACGCGACATGCTGGTGCTGCGCCGCGCAATCTGGCCGCTGCGCGAGGTCGTGCAGGCATTGTACCGCGACCCGACGGTGCTGGTCAGCGACGAATCGCGCCTGCACCTGCGCGACTGTTACGACCACACCATCCAGATCGTCGACTTGCTCGAGACCTACCGCGAAGTCGCGTCGGGGCTGCTTGATATCTACCTGTCGAGCCTGAGCAACCGCATGAACGAAGTAATGAAGGTGCTGACGATGATGGCGACGGTCTTCATGCCGCTGAGCTTCGTCGCGGGCGTTTACGGCATGAATTTCAACCCGGACAAGCCGGGCAACATGCCTGAACTCAACTGGCCCTTTGGATATGCGATGGCGCTGGGCTTCATGGCGCTGGTAGCCGGAGTGCAGCTTTACTTCTTTGCACGCAAAGGCTGGATTGGCAGCCTGACTCCCAAGCCCGAACCCACAAACAACAAACCCTGAGAGGACAATATGGCAACGATGAAAGAAGCAATCACGGCCCTGCAGGCCAAGAAGGAACACACCGCGCCGACGGTCGAAGTCCAGCACATCCTGATTGCGCACAAGGACGCGGGAATTCCCGGCGTTTCGCGCAGCTTGGCCGAAGCCGAGAAGCTCGCCGAGGAAGTGTGGGGCAAGGCCATTGCGGGCGGCGACTTCGGCGCGCTCGTCAAGGCGCACACCAACGATTCGCCTCCGGGTATCTACGGCATGGTGCTCAACGGCCCCGGCGACGACCGCAAGAACCTGTACGCACGCAAAGGCATGGTTGCGGCGTTCGGCGACACGGGCTGGAGGCTCGCGGTCGGCGAAATCGGCGTCGCGCCCTTCGACAAGGTGAAGAGCCCCTACGGCTGGCACATCGTCAAACGTTTGAAGTAGGTCGTTACGAGCCGCGCGCGCAAGCACGCGGTCCGGGGATTCTTGGTCCTTCAGACCGCTCACTGGCGTTCGCGGCTCGTAAAGGCACATCGTCAAATGGCTTCACGTGGCCCGGGTTTTCAACCCGGGCCACTTCGCGTTAGCATCTGGCCATGATCAAACTGCGTGATCACGCAACCGGCGGCCTTCTCGCGTATGCGATGTTTTTCACCGTTCCAGCGGTGCTTCTTCCCACCGGGCTTTTCGTTGCGCTGATTCAAAACCTGCTGAAGCTCGACCTTTCAAATCAAATGTCTGTTGCGGCAGTTTTAATAAACGGGATTTTCTTCATACTGTCGTTCGCTCCCCTGTTTGTCCTGACGCTGTTGCGCAGGTCGGTAAGCCAAACACCGTTCGTTCTGATCAGTCACGGCGATGTCCCTATTCGTTACGGGACGACGCACATCCGAGCGGAACAGATCACGAATGTCGCCTACGAATTTTCACGGCCATCGTCCTTGCTGATCACGTACAAAGCAGATGGAGCGGAGAAGACGTTCCCGATTTGGCCGCCGGGGTGCCTGCTTGGTTTCCTGAAGGGCGAGCGCGTGAACGACATCATCCGACGCGCAATGAAGCGTGCGAAAACAGCACCGGGGAAGTGATTCTGTCGCACCGATGGGGCTTGATCTAAGAAGCCCGTCTGGCGGCGGGTGCGGGCGTTTCGACTTTGCCGGACAGGCGCAGCGAGTCAGCGCAGAAGTCGAGCTCGTCGGGCCACACCAACGAGCGGCCCCGCTCATCGACCTTGACCTGCTTGAAGAACTTTGAATCCGCAAGTTTCTTGAACTCGCCGCCTTCCGCGATGATGGGCTTGAAATCAACCACAACCGCTACGCCGTCGTCATAGACGAGACGCAAACAAGTCTTCGGCAAGACTTCAACTTTGCTGATGCGGTACAACATTTCCCTTACTCCAAGGGCGCGACAACCACAGGCTTATTTCCGGTTCGGCAGCGCGTCCAGTTGTCGGCCAATTCGGCCTGATGCAGCGCGCACCATTCTAGCACCATTGAACGAACCCGAGGGGGTGCGTGTCCCTCAAAAACGCCAATCGGCGAGATCGTAATCAGCAATTCGTGTTCGCCGTATTCAGCGTGAAAATGCGGCGGCGCGTGGTCGCGGTAGTACATCTTGATAATGATGCCGTAGAAGCGGGCGATCTCGGGCATATGAACACCTACACCGTAACCGTGTGGCTGCCGGGGGTGAGGTCAAACGTTTGCATGCGTTCGCCTGAGCGCGCCTTCAGCCTAAACGGCATGTCGCACATCACCTCGACTGTGCGCCGGCCCTTCATGGGCTGCGCGCCGGCATCGATGCTCACGCTGCCGCCGCAAAACGGGACGCCCTCGACGCTGTGGCGATCCTTCAGCCGCAAGTTGACCTCGAGTTCCTTGCGCGCGGCGTGCGGCCGCAGGCCAAACAGGTAGCTGAGCGTGATGTTGATGGCGAGCGCGGCGGTCAGCGATGAATTCGCGCCCGAGCCGCCATCGGCCAAAGGCGCCGGAATGTCCGCATCCGGGTCGTAGGCCGTGTAAAGTTCGCCGCTGTCGCTGAGGATGCGTGCAACGCGCGCGAGGTGGTCTTCCGCGCCAAGGTCGGCCTGCGCCGCGCGGCCAAGCGCATAAAGTGTTTCATAGCAGACGATGTTGAAATCGCTGCGCGTGACGCCCACGGGGCGGTCGCCCTCGCCGCGATAGCCCTTTTCGCTCGCCGCCAGCGTGCAGTACGGGTGCATGCGTTCAAAACGCGTGACGTCGCTGAGCGCCGTGGATTGGCGCTCGGCTCTGGCCAGCGGCGCGACGCCCGAAACCACGGCCCAGAACGACGCCAGGCTCTTGACGGGTAAATACTCGCCGTGTTCGTTGACGTCGAAATACCAGCCCTCTTTTTCATCCCACATGCGCGCGTTCATCTTGGCGGCGATGTCGATCGACGCATACTCGAAGCGGCCGGCGAGTTCCTTGCGCTCGAGCGCACGCGCCATCTCGGCCAGGCAGCGCGCGTTCAGGACGTGCAGCGCCGTCGCGTCGACCCAATCCGCGCCCGTAATCAGGCTCGGCACCGCCTTGCCACCCACCGAAAAACGCGTGAAGCAGCCTAGCGGATAGGCAAGCTCGCTGCCGCCGAACAGCCCCGACTTGCGGCGCAGCTTGCCCTCACGGAAATCGAAATCGACCTCCAGCAGATTCAGCGCCTCGGCCAAACGTTTGGCGTCGCCGCGCAGCTTGAAGAGTTCCCATTCGGCAAAGGCCGTAAGCGGCGCGGCCACGCGCTGCAAGCCCTCGCCCGGCGATTTCCCGTCAAGCGCCAGCCGCGCGGGGATGAAACCGTCGTCGTCGAACGCGGCTAAAAACGCGTCGGTCGCGCTGGTTTGCCCGCTGCGCGCCCAGCGCAGGCCCAACGTCGCAAAGGCGGCGTCCCACGCATCGATGCGGCCCTTGGCGTCGCCGACCAGCGCGTCGGCCTTGAGGCCGTTGCCGCTGCCCGCGGTGTAAATCAGCGAGTTCAGCGAGTGGCAGGCGTGCTGGTACGGTTTTAACAGCCGCGCACGATCGCCCTGGATCGAAACTTCCGGAAATTGGAATGCCTGCGCCATGGCCGCTGTTTTAGCGACATTCAGCGAAGTGTGTACAAGGGTTTTGGACTACCATTGTCCGAAACGGCCTGTTACGTTGAGACTGTATGGTCGCGCAAGCGACCCAAAACGGAGCAAAGGCCTTGTCTTCGGACAAACGCCGACAGCAAACTCTCTTTCGTGACACTCTGCGGCTCGCCGCAGATCAAACGTAGAAAGACAACCATGAACCGCTACGAAGATGAACCGCTGATCGACGACGATTGCATTGACACGCGCGCAGACGTCGAAGGCGTAGTGGACGTGGGCGCGGTCAAACCCGGCGACAATATTTCCTGCCTCGTCAAAGGCATGCTGCGTTCGATCGGCGAAAACCCCGAGCGCGAGGGCTTGCAGAAGACGCCCTATCGCGTCGACGCCGCGATCAAATATCTCACCAAGGGCTACAACGAAAATCTCGACGACATCGTCAACGACGCGATTTTCAAGACCACAAGCGACGGCATCGTGCTGGTGAAGGACATCGACTTCTGCTCGCTGTGCGAACACCACATGCTGCCGTTCTTCGGCAAGCTTCACATCGCGTATTTGCCTGCGGGCAAAGTCCTGGGGATTTCCAAGCTGCCGCGCATCGCCGAAATTTTCGCGCGCCGCCTGCAGATCCAGGAAAACATGACGCAACAGATCGCCGACGCCATCGAGAGCGTGATCAAACCCAAGGGCGTGGCGATCATCTGCGAAGCCACGCACATGTGCATGATGATGCGCGGCGTGCAGAAGGTCGGCAGCACGACCGTCACGCGCACGGTCAAGGGCGCCTTCAAGAACGACGAACACCTGCGCGCGGAAGTCTTCAGGATGATCGGGCAGTAGGACGAGTCAACGGTTGACGGTTGATAGTCAACAGTTATGACTCATCTTCGATTGTGAGATTTGCAGTTACCGTTGACCGTCAACTGTTGACGGTCGACTTTGCGGAGCAGCAGTGACCGACCTGACCGACGCCGACGTTCTCAAGAAGTTCAACCACATTTACGAGCAGTATTTCGCCAAAGTCGAAATGCGTGCCGACGGCGAGAACATCCGCTTCATCCACGCCGAATACAATCACCCGCGCTTCAAACGCGACTGGATTCCGCTGCTGTTCTGCGGCGTGCGCGTCGAGTGCCAGCCGACGGGCGTCGCCGCCAAGTAATTACTTGATGGACCGCGGTGATTTGCCGGTGATGTCGTCGTCGCGCGAGTGATCCTGCTTCGGGTCGACAAGCTGGAACCAATGCCCGTCCGGATCCTGGATGTAATACACGTTGCCGCCCTTTTTCATCGCCACGCCGCGCGCCGCGAGTTTCTTGTGCGTGCCGCCCAGGTCGTCGGTGCAAAGCACGATGTTGTGCGTCTGTTCAAAGGGCAGCCGCTGGGGCTTGCCCGGCCGCAGCAACACCGTGACGTCGCCAAGCGAGAGCCAGATGTACTTGCCGTCGTTGTCGCCCTCAAGCTTGAAGCCCAGTTTCTCGATGTAGAAACGTTTGCTCGCCTGCGAATCGCTGACCGGCAACTCTATGTGATTGATGCGCATCTGCCCTCCGCTATTTGGTGGACGGCGCTTCTTCCTCTATACGGTCAATCGGGCAGCAGCCGTTGGCGGGAGTGTAGCGCCATTGCGGCGTCTCACCCTTCAACAGGTCCTTCAACACTTCGCGCAGATATTGCTTCTTCACATCCATCGGCTTGCGGCTGTCGTCGACACCGCCGCGGTATTGCAGCTTGCCATCGCGGTCGAACACGAAGATATCCGGGCACTTCTGCGCGCCGAAACGGTCGGCGATGATGTTGCGGTCGTCCTTGAGCACGGTGATGCGAAGGCGGTCGGGGCGCGTGGGTTTCAGGTAGTGCTCGCGCAACTCGGCCACGCCCTCCATCGCGCTGCTGTTGACGGCCCAGAAAGCGACGTCGCCGAACTCGGCCTGGAGTTTATTCAGGCGGTCCTCGTAAATTTTGCTGGTCGGGCAAACGCTCGAAACCCAGACGACGACCGTCAGGGTCTTGGCGCTGAAATCGACTTGGTGCTTCTTGCCGTTGAGGTCGGGCAGGCTGAAATTCTCGACCTTCTGGCGCAACTTCAGGCCCGGGACTTCCTCGGGGATGGTCCCGTCCGGGCGCGCGGGAACTACCGCAACATGTTTGACACCAGGCACTTCCGATACGCCCTCGGGCGCAACCAGGCCGAAATATTCGCAGCACTGCTGCAGCAGCGGCGCTGCCAGGATGACGCTTACGGCGATGCTCAGCATCACGACCGCAAGCAGGATGTATTTGAGCTGCCGCATGAATGCCCGAAATTCCGCAACCTTCGCCTGGCCAACGTGTTTACTATCTCAAGCAATGTACGCCGCGTAAAGGTCGAGCCAACCGGAGCAAGCATGAAACGTATCATCGCCGTCGCCGCAATTCTTGCGTTGTTCGCGTTCAACCTGGGCGCACAGGATAATCCCGCGCCGCCGCCCCTTGAACCGCCGCCGGTTCCCGCGACACCGCCGCCCGCTGAGCCGCCTGCGCCCGCGGTGCCCGCGCCGAGCGCGCCGCCGGTTGAAACACCGCCGCTGCCGGATACTCCGCCGGCCACGCCCGCCGAACCCCCGAAGGTTGAACCCCCCAAAAAGGTTGAGCCCAAGCGCGAACGCCGCGGCGACGCCAACCGTCCGGTGCTGATGTTCTTCAAGGAAAAAGACAAGGACGCTGACGGCAAACTTTCAAAGGAAGAAGTCGGCAACGACAAGCTGTTTGGCGAACTCGACGACGACAAGGATGGCTTTGTAACGCTGGCCGAGGCGGGCAAACACGTCGACAAGATCGGCGAAGAGATAAAGGCGCGCGCCAAGGCCGCTGCCGAGGAGGAGTTCAAGGCGCTGGACAAGAACGACGACAAGAAACTCACGGAGGATGAACTTGGCGACCGCAAGGGCCTGATGGAGGGCGACAAGAACGCCGACAAATCGCTCGACCTCGCGGAATACACCGCCGCAAGCGCCGCCGCCAAGACCGCCAGGGCCAAGGACGCGGGCAAAGTGCGCGAGAACATGAACAAGACGCCCGAGGACCAGTTCAAGGAGATGGACAAGAACAGCGACGGCAAACTCGCGGGCGACGAGATCAACGAGCGCCTGAAAAAAGCGATGGAGAACGCCAAGGCCGACACGGACGGCGACGGCGCGCTGAGCCTGGATGAGTACAAGGCGTTCCGCGCGAAGATGGCGGAGAAGATGAAGGACCGCAAGCCACGCGAAGGCCGCCCGGGCCGCCGTCCCGGCGGCGCCGAGCCGCCCAAGGAAGAGGGCAAACCCGCCGCTCCCCCGCCGCCCGAACCGCCGAAATAGTGCCGTTGTGGCTGGGGCCTCCGTGCCCCAGCACGAAAACCGTTGATTGGGATTATTGCGCTGGGGCCGGGAGGCCCCAGCCACTTACTTTTTAACGATCGTCATTTCCGTGCACAGGTCATTCACGACCTTGTACAGGATCAACGCCCGGCGCTGCACGCCGTCGGCGCGGCCGGTGACGACTTCTTCATCGACGACGTAAATGCCGCCGCTCAGGCGTTGCTCGATGATCGCCATCTGGTGCGGGTTGTCTTTAAACAGCGGGCCGTAACGCTCGCGCACTTCTTTGACGCCCTTGCAGATGACTTTGCCGTCGCCGTCGCGGACCAGAATGTCCTTGGCGCAGGTCGCGCAGAAACCGTCGATGTCGCAGGTGTTGTAAGCGTCGAGTTGTTTCTGGATAAGTTCTTCCGGCGTCATGCAAAGCTTTTAACACCGGACATCAGCCACGAATACACACGAGTAAACACGAATCCGATTCGTGAGAATTCGTGTCCATTCGTGGCTAAAAAGCTGGGGTCGTTTTGGAATGGCCGCGCGACGGGCTGTGCCGCACACTGTGCCCATGAGCATTCCCGAAACCCCCGAACCTCGCGAACGCAAACCTCTCCGTTGGGAGTGGACATCGGAACCACTAACGTGGTGGGGTTGGTCCGTGGTTGCCGTCGGCACGGTATTGATCTCGCTGTTACTGTTTCTTATCTACATCCAGGCTGGTCCCGCTCTGGGTTGGCCGATACCGCAATGGATGCTGATGAACTTTTACACGTGTTGTGTGGTTGGCTTGGCTTTCATCGTACCGGCGGCAATCATTTCCAGTCTGATCGCCAAGTACTTGCAGTATCGGCTGCAAGACACGAGCGAATAGCCCATGAGCAGCCGCTACAAAGTCATCCGCAGGCACAAGCTTCCCGAACTCCCCGAGGAAACGCGAGAAACGTCGCCGCTGGGCCTGGTGGCACGACGATCTGACCGCGGCAGAAATGTTTGCCGTCGCAATGCTAACTGTGCTGATCACGTGCCTGTTCGTGCTGATTTTCCATCTGCTTACGCCCGTCACCGGAATTACCGTGCAGGCCATGCTCGCTTGGGGAGGAGGCCTGCGCCGTCGCAGGGGTGGCGTGCTGATTTTGCTGTTTGCGCTGCCCGCGCTCGGCGTCGCGTACCTGACCGTGAAATGGTCGCGCTACTGCCTCTGGCGCGAATAGCCGTAACGACACAACAAACTGCAACAGCTATCCACAGATTACGCAGCTTGCCGGACGTAGCCTCGGCGAAGTATGGATGGCCGCAGATGAAGGCGGGACTGTTTCCGTGCTCTCCGTGTCTTCCGTGGACAAAACAGTTTTTTCCACGGAGAACACGGAAGCCACTGAGAAAAGCAATTTGGCCACGAATGAACACGAATCTGCACGAATTCAATTCGTGTCTATTCGTGTAATTCGTGGCTAAAACTAAAGCATCTCGATGCTGAGCGCCACGGCGTTGCCGCCGCCGAGGCAAAGGCCTGCAAGACCCTTCTTGAGCTTGCGCGACTTCAGTGCGTGAATCAGCGTCACCAGAATGCGCGCGCCGGAAGCGCCGATGGGGTGGCCGAGTGCGACCGCGCCGCCGTTGACGTTCAACTTCGCCGGATCAATCTTGAGTTCGCGTTGCAGGGCGACCGCCGCAACACTGAACGCCTCATTCAATTCAATGAGATCAAAATGCGAGATGTTTACCCCGGTTTTGACCATTAAATTCTTCACGGCCTCGCGCGGCGCCATCATCACCCACTTCGGCTCAAGGCCGCCGGTCGCGTAGCCCGTAATCCGCGCCAGAGGCTTCACACCCAGCTTGCCGACCTGGTCCTCAGCGCAGACCAGCAGCGCCGCGGCGCCGTCATTCACGCCCGGCGCATTGCCCGCCGTCACCGTGCCGCCCGCCGGTTTAAACGCCGGCTTCAACTTGGCCAAAGCCTCCAGCGTCGTGTCCTTGCGCGGCGTCTCATCCACTTCATACAACTTGGTTTCCTTACCGACTTTGACTTCGATCGGCGCAATTTCCGCCTTGAACGCGCCGCTTTCGATCGCCGCAACCGCGCGGCGGTGGCTCTCGACCGCGAACTTGTCCTGGTCTTCGCGCGTGACCTTGTGTTCCTCGGCGACGAGTTCGCCGGTCATGCCCATGTGGTAGTCGTTGTATTTGTCCCACAGGCCGTCATTGATCATCGAATCGGTGGCCTGCGCGTGGCCCAGCCGCAGGCCGTTGCGCGCGCCCTGAAGCAGGTACGGCGCGTTGGTCATGCTCTCAAAGCCGCCGGCGATGACGCACTCGGCGTCGCCCGCGCGAATCGCCTGCGCCGCCAGCGCCACGGCTTTGAGGCCGCTGCCACAAACCTTGTTGATCGTCATCGCGCCGACCTTGGCGGGCACACCGCCGAAAATGGCGGCCTGGCGCGCGGGGTTCTGGCCTAGGCCGGCCTGCAGCACGTTGCCCATGATGACCTCATCAATACGACCAGGGTCAACACCCGAGCGGGCCAAAAGCGCCTTGATCACGTGCGCGCCGAGCTTGGGCGCTTCGATAGCCGCAAGCGAGCCCTGGAACTTGCCCATGGGCGTGCGGAGGGCTTCACAGATAACGGCGGTCGGGTTGGGCATGGCGATAATCCTTATTCGCGCGATTGTCCTAACAGTCGAATGATCCCATTTATTCGGGGTTCAGATGCAGGTACAAGGCCAGAAAGACGCCTTTTCTGAACCTGGACCTGAACCTGAACCTTCAACTTGCTTCTCTCAGCGATACTATCGCCAACGGTCAACAACGCAAAGACGCCATGCCCGACGCCAACCGCGACATCTACGACCGCCGCGCGCGCCAGTGGCTCGCCAAGGGGTTCACGTCCGCGCTCGCTCCCGAAGACGCCGCACGCATGCTGGCCTTCATCCGCCTCTCGGGACGCGCGACGCCGCGGCTGATGGTCTGCGGCAGCCGCGCGGGCTTATTCGCAAAAGTTGCGGCGGAGCACGGCAGCGTCAGCACCTGCGTCGATTTCAGCGCGGCGGCGCTGAAGCTGCACCGGCGGCAGTTCTCGGAAATCAACACGGTCTGCGCCGACGTCCGTACGCTGCCATTCACGCTCAGCTCCTTTGACGGCTTGTGGACCGACAGCCTGCTTTCGCGAATTCCGCGGACTGAATTTGAGGCCGTCGCGTTGGAATTGCGGCGGGTATTGCGGCCGGGCGGCCTGTTGTCGGCGCGGATTTCGATTGGCGACGGCGAGGCGAAGGAAAACAGCGAACACGGGCAACTGTTGCGCTCATACTGGCGCGAAGAAAACCTGCGCGGCGCGCTGGACTTGCTCGACTACGGTTTCAGCGAAGCGGAATCCCTCGGCGTCGGCCGCGCCGTGCTCACCTTCCGGCGCGAGTATTGACGTGTAGGGGCGAGGCACGCGTCGCCCCTGCAAAAAACGTAAGAATCTAGGCGAGTTCAAGCGGCTTGGCGTCGTCCGGCGCGGACGGCGTCATCTCGGGCTGGACCGTCGGCTCGAGTCTGCCCGCGTCACCGTCGACGAGCAGCGCAAAGGGGTTATAGCTGCCTGTCGCCTCAACATGCTCCGGCTCGCGGCCCACGGGCGCCGCCATCACGCCTTCGGCGCCGGGCGGCAGCGGTTGCGGCGGCAACTCGCGGCTGCCGTCGGCGATTTCCGGCGGCACATCGACCATCTCGACGGGTTTGACAACCTTCGCGACGACCGCTTCTTTGACCTCAGCAATCAAGTCGGGCACCACGCCGTCGTGTTTTTCGATGTAGTCGGCGATCTCGGCGCGGCCAGCCGGCGTCAGCGCGATTCCCGGCGGCCGCACCGCCGTCAGCAGATGCACTTCCTTGAGCGTCACGACATCGGGCAGGGTGCGGCGCAGGTCGCCTCGCCCGACTAGCAGCATCAATTGCTCAAGCGGGACGCGGCCTTCCCGCGCCAGAAGGACCTCGATGATCGCCGCACAGCCGCTGATGTCGACTTGCCGCGCGCGCCGACCGCGGCGGCGTTCCTCAAGCGCGAACCAGGCCAACATCGGCGGCGCAAACAGGATTGCAACGGCCAGCCGCCGATAAGTGAAATGCGCGCCATCGTTGAAGGCCGTGCGGAAGGTCGAAAAACCCACGCCTTCGGTGACGAGCGAAACGACAGGCGCGTCGTCTTCGTCGCCAAGGGCAACCAAAGTGGCCTGTGGCCGCGGTCTGATGAATGGATAAATCACGAACATCAGCAGCATGGCGACCGCGGCGACCATCAGGGGCAGCGGCGCAGGAATCCTGAGGGCCATAATTGGCACCGCGAACATCACCATCAGGCCCATCACCACGAACATCGCAAAGGCGCCGGTGCATAAGGCCAGGAACAGATAGACGAAGATGCCGCGGGCGGCCTCACGCCGCTCGGCGGTGAATTTCTCGCGCAGCCACTCTTCGATGAATTCGTGGATCACGCCGGCCTCGCACGGGATCCACATTCTACCCGCGCCGCAGGGGCCCGGCGATCATCAGGATTACAATGGCCATCAGAATCACCGAGATAATGCCGTGCAGCGCCGAGTAACGCGCCTTACCCGGTGGCGTGCCGCCCCTGGCCAGCATGCGGATCTGCGACCCCAGGTAGAAATCGCAGCCCAGAAGCGCGACAACCAGAGCGAGCTTCACGTGGAAGGTGATGTACCAGGGCGTCTCGTGGCCGCCGGCGTCACGCGGGGCAAGGTAGGACAGCGCGGTTTCCATCGGCGTCACACCCTCGCGTCCCACGCCAAACAGCAGCATCAGGCCGGTGATCAGCGCCAGCACGCCGCCCGGCACCGTGACGAAGTAGTACATGCGCTTTTCGATGCGTGACAGCGCGGCGCGCGTCTCTTCGTTTTCCTTGACGTGGTAGCCGAGCATGCGCGACAGGCCAAGCAGCCCGCCGACCCAGATGAACAGCGAAATCAGGTGAAACGATTTGATCCAGAGCATGCGTCACTCCGCGACAAAAAACGCCAACTGCTTTCCGCAGATTACGCAGATGGCCGCAGATAAAAGCCAACCAAAAACCTTGTCTGCGTAAATCTGCGACATCTGCGGATTGCTTTTAGCTTTTGTTTTTCGAAGCAGTAGGAATTCTTGCCGGCGTGCTATTCGTCCGGGTCGGTGTCTTTCAGGCGCGGGGGTACAGGCGGGGCGACGCGTCCGCTGCCGGATTTGCCGATCGGCGCTTCCCAGCGGCCCTTGGATATCCCGAGCTTGTCCTGCGCAAAACGCATGGCGTCGCCCAGCGTCTCGAACCACTGCTGCAACATCGGCTTGCCTTCCGGGTCTTCGCCGGGTTCGAGGTTGTTCCAGCCCAGCAACGCAAAGCCGCGCGAGTTGTTGCCCTCGATCGAGTAATGATCGAAGGCAAACGGTTCTTGCGCCGGGGGGTCGAACTGGAATCGCAGCATGCCTTAAGGATGCCGCATCAACGCCGCCGGCGCGACCCTAATCCCACGCAATCGGCATCCAGATGCGCCGCGGCGGCGTGGCCGGGTCGACGAAATCGGCGACTTCATAGTGGCACTGGTTGCAGTGGCTGGCCATGTCGCGGTACTTGCCGCGCAGTTCCTTGCGCTCATGCTCGGCGGCGGCGGTCGCCAAGGCGTCAGCGCCGACCTTGAGATTGTTCCAGCGCCGCGCCTGGTCCTCGGCCACTTCCAGCACTAGTTTCAGGTTGGCCGTCACGGCCTTGGCGTCTTTGGCCGTCGCCGCCGCTTCCGCCGCGTCATGGTACTTGAGCAGCGCCTGCATTTTCTCACGCATCTTCGTGGCGGGCGGCGGCGCGCCCTCGTCGAGTTCCAGGTCGTGGGCGTGGGGGAACTTGTTATCCACCCAGCCCTCCACGATTTTCTTCGTCGCGTGCTGGTACACCGGCGACCAGGTCTCGAGGTGGCAATCGTCGCAGGCTTTGCTGAAAGCAGCACCCTCGACGCTGGCCAGCAACCAGTCCGCGTCCGCGACGGCCGATAGAAAATCGTTGCAGGTCTTCACCTGCTGCTCCCAGCGCGCGCCGATGCGCTCAGCGCGCCTGCTGATGTCCTTGGCGTAGGCCTCGACCAGATCCCACACTGGTTCGGCGTCGCCGCGGCCGTTGGTGACAACCTTGGCGCAATCGATCCACATCATGCGCATCGTCGTCTTGTACTGGTTGCGGTAGAGCCAAAGCATGTCGCCCTGGTCGTCCCAGAACGGGCTGGGCCCTGTCGGCTTGGGCGGCTGCGGCTCAGGTTGCGGCTGCAACACGAAGCGGCCCGTCCAAGCGCCGGCAAACCCCATTGCCCCACACAACACCGCCGCAATACCCGCGACAACAGCGACAGCAAACACCCTTCGACCCGCCATAGCTTCTCCCCACAAACGCGACACGGCGCCCGGCAGTACTCCTGCCAGACGCCGCGACGGTTGTAAATGTTTCTACTTCGAAACGGTTGCGGCCTTCAGGGCGTCGTCGATATCAACCTCGGCGTCGGTGCCCTTGAACGACTTCTGCAGCGCCTTGAGCTTAGCCTGGTCGCCCGCAGCGGCCTCGATCTTCTCTTTGACGCGCGTCATCACGCCGTTGTAAAGCTCGACCGCCTTGGCCGCTTCGTCCCAGCCATCGAGTTCAAGCTTGAGCGCGGTAAGCAGATCCTTCATCGCGCCTTCGTCGTTCTTGTCGTCGATCAGCTTCTGGGCCTTCTTGATAAGCCCGTCAGCCTTGGTGCGGCGCTCCTTGACCGACTTCTTCAGCGCGACGACGTTCTTCTGCAGCTTCTTGTCGGTGCCGCGGAAGAATTCGTTGCCGTTTTCGTCGCAGATGATGAACGTGCCAGCCGCGGGATTGCCAAACGCCTCCCACAGGTCGTTAGCCGCGAGTTTGTTGGTGCGGATTACCTTCGACGGCGGCGGATCGTTCTTCTTGCCGTTGTAGGTCTTGCAGACGCGAACGCAGGCGACCAGATTTTTCGTCTGGAGATCGACGAGGTCGGCGTCTTCGGGCCACTTGGCGCCTTTGGTCTTGTCTTCGAAATACAGGACGATGGCCTTGGCGCCGGTCTTGGCCTCGTCAAACACGGTGCTGCTGGCATCGGTCCATGAAACGGTAGCCACCTGGCTACGAACCTTCTGCCCTCACGTCTTTGCAGTCCCGCCGGGACTGGCGCCGGGTCCTCACGACGCTCAGGCAAAGGCATCAAACGGCGACAGTACGCTGTAACCGAGCGCGACTACGAAACTCGCGGCGGTCAAGAGTTTGCGATTCACGTGTCTCTCCTTGGTTCGCTCATACCTGTAGATAACGAATATTAGTACGCTCAGGTTCCGACCGCTTACACATAATCCTTACATGACAGGCGCATTAACCTCTCCCAGTTGTCCCTGTGACACAACCTGTCATTTTAGCAGGGCCGGAATCTTTCCGCTCTGGTAGGCCCATACGAGCACCCCTACCAGCGTGCCGCATGCAATCAGCGCGCTCAGTAACACAATCAAAAACATCGTCAGGGCCGAAACGCGGTCTTTTTCGGCTTTCTCGAGCCGCCCGCTCATTTCGCGCACCAAGCCCGCAAGTTCCGACAACTTGGCGCTTTCCTGCTGACGGCCGATTTCGATGGCCGTGTCGCCGGATGCCGGGCGCGGCGCTGCCGCCACGGGAAGGAATTCCCGTGTGGCCGAGGGCTGCGATGCAGGCGCGCCGGCGGCGGGAAGTTCGGGCTCTGTGGAATGGCGCGCGTTATCCGTGGCCGTGGCCATGCCCGCCGGCGGCGCGGGCTGGTCGGTGGCCGTCACCGTCGGCACAGGCTCGGGTGGGATGGGCACCAGCGGGTGAATGCCAAAGCGCTTGACCGGGCCGCGCGGGTTGTTCAGGACAAAGTTGTCCGGGTCCCTTTCGGCGAGCTTCAGGTCGTCCAGCACCGCGGCCATCGTCGGGTAACGCTGGGCGGGGTCCAGCTCCATCATCTTGCCCAGGATGTAGGCAAACCACGCCGGGATGTGCCGGTTGATGTGCGTGGGCGGCAATATCGTGCTGCTGCGCTGCTGCTCGAGGATGTCCATCACGTTGGTCGCCTCGATGTGGCGCTTGCCCGTGATCAGGTAATACAGCGTCGCGCCGAACGAGTATACGTCGCTGCGCTGGTCGAGCTGCTTGCCGCTGACTTGCTCGGGGCTCATGTAGTGCGGCGTGCCGACCACCATGCCCGTGCGCGTCATGCTGATGTCGACTTCGTCGCCATACAGGCGCGCCAGGCCGAAGTCGACGAGCTTCATCACGTTGTGGCGCTCGGAATAAAGAATGTTGTCCGGTTTTAAATCGCGATGGATGACGCCTTTCGAGTGGGCGTAACCAAGCGCCGCGCCGATTTCGCGCAAGACGCGCACGCCGAAGTCCCATGTTAAACGGCGACCGCGGCCAAGCTCGTGGTCGAGCGGCAGGCCGTCGATGTACTCCATGACGATCGCGCTGCCGCGCGGGAATTTCAGCAGGTCGTACACTTTCACGATGCCCGGGTGGTCGAGGGTTTTAAGCAGCATCACCTCGTGCTCGACGCGCTCCATCATGCGCAGGCCGGGCTTCATCTCGGTGCGGATGTCTTTGACCGCGACGATCTTGCCCTTCTGCTGCGGGTCGCGGCACAAATAGACCACAGCCATGCCGCCGCGTCCCAGTTGCAGCACCACGTCAAAACGCTTGGCGATTTCCGGGCTGGGCGGGATTTCCTCGTCTTCGTCGTTGACAACCTCGACCTTGGGCTCGGCGGCCGGCGCGTTTTCGTCGGTGTCGCCCGGCGGCGAGTCCTTGACCTGCACCGACGCCGAGGTGTCGTCGCGCGGCAGCATCGGCGCCGGCGGGTCGGTATCGGCGAATTCGCTGGGCGTAGGAGTGAGCCGGCGGTTCATCGGGCGCTCGCCCGTCGTGATCTCGGCCTCCGACGCCGGCGCAAGCTCGACGTCGGGCGCGCGCTCGACACGCGGCGGCGAATTGGGGCGCGGCAGGCGTTCAACTTGCTCACGCGCCGGCGGCGCAAAATCGTTGCCGCCGGGCACGGGAATGGGCGGCACCGACGGCCGCTGCGACGTCAGGCGCGAACTTTCACGCTGGCGCATCGGGCCTGGCGGCGGGCCCGTGGTTTCGTCGTCAAGGATGTCCGGGAGCCGCCGCTGCCCGGGCGCGGGACGGCCGTCAGGCGCAAGCCTGCCGTCCGCGGGGTTGCGGCTGCCTGGATCGGGGGACACTGGGATCACTCCTTGACCGCCCGATGTTATCGCGGCGGCCGTCATACCGCTATTCGATTGCAGATTGTGGATTGTGGATTGCGGATTCAAAACAAAGGCAACGCTTGCAAAAGACCCCGCACGCCAATCCAAAATCCACAATCCAAAATCCACAATGTGAACGTAGGATGGTTGCGGCCTTACCCCTGCCGCACGAGAGGATCCTTCCCATGTTGAACAAGTGGCTTGTTCGCGCCGCCGGCGCGATTGTGATTTCGTGTGTCGCGGCGTCTGCGGGCTTCATCGCCGGCCAGGGCGAGCCCAAACCGACGCCGCCGCCGCGTACGCTCAAGGTCAACCAGATCGCCCGCGTCGGCAGCCGCATCATTACCGCCGAGGACCTGATCGCGCGCATATTTGACTCCGAACAGGCGATGGTGCCCGAACGCCGCAACCTCGAGCCCGCGCTGGATTACCTGGTGTACGTTCAGCTCCTCGAGGCCGAGGCCGAGCGCATCGGCTGCGAGATCAAACCGTCCGAGATCGACTCGATCGTGACCTCGCAGATTGATCAGACAAAAAAGGGCGTGAAAGAAAAATACGGCGGCGCCTTGAGCTGGGAGGATTGGCTGAAGGAAAACAACATGACCGAGGCGACGTTCAAGCGTTACCTAGAGGTCCGCACGCGCGTGGTGCTGCTCAAACGGCTGGTGGTGAACTACCACTTCGACTTCGAGGACAGCCTCGAGTGCTCGCACATCCTTGTCGAGAAGGAAAAGACCGCCGGCGACATCCACAACGAGCTGAAAGCCGGCGCGAAGTTCGAGGATCTCGCCGTCAAGCACAGCATCGACCCGGGCTCGGCGCAGAAGGGCGGGCGGCTGCCGCGCTATTATCGCGGCGACGGCATGGAAAAGCAGGTCGAGGACACGCTCTGGGCGCTGTCGGACGAAGCGTACAGCAAACCTGTGCAGTCGCGTTACGGCTGGCACATCGTCAAGCGGCACAAGCTGGTGCCCGGCAACAAGGCGAAGTTCTTCGACCGCCGCGGCGAACTGCTGGCGCGGCCCGACATCGCCGACGACGACGTGGCCGGCAAGAGCTTTGGCTTCCATCGCTGGGTGCGATGCGTGCTGGCGCGCGGCGATTACAAGACCGAGCGCCGCCTGCCGGGCCTTGACTGCGAAGCCAACCAGTAAGTACAGGTTCAGGTCAAGGTTCAGGTTCAGGAACTGCCTCTGAAACCGGCACGAACAATCTTTGCCGCCCTCTTGCTCGCCCTCGTCAGCGGGTTTGTGGGCTGTTCGGTTGCCCCGCAGCCGGCGCTGCGGGGACCGGCAACCCCCGTCGAGCCGCTCCCGGGCCCAGTAACGCGCGTTGTCCTTCCATTGACCGTCAATCAAGTCGCCCGTGTCGGCAATCGGATCATCACCGCCGAAGACCTGATCGCACGCTACTACGACATGGATCAAAGCCGGTCCTCTGAAACGCGCGTTCTGGAGCCCCAGCTTGAATACTTGTCGGGCATTGCGTTGCTGGAATTGGAGGCCGACCGAATCGGATGTGTAATCTCCGCCGAGGAACTTCAAATTGAGGTCGATTCAAAGATTAGCGGCTTCAAATCATCAGTACACAGCAAGTACGAAGGCGGCCAAAGCTGGGAAGAGTGGTTAGCTCAGCAAGGAATGAACGAAGCAAGTTTCAGGAGGTACATCGAAAAACGCGTCCGGATCGTGCTGCTCAAGTCGTTCGTAGTGCCTTATTACTTCGAATTCGAGGGACTTCCTGCAATTGATGAAAAGGCTCGCTTTCTGCAATGGCGCAAACGCCCTCACTTGTCAGACGGGAACCCCGCTACGCAGATTCCTTTACCGGATTGGACGTTTGAAAAGTGGGCGCGTTGCGTCGCGGCTAACGGCGCTTACGCAAGCGAACGCCGCCTGCCCGGCCTCGACGTCGAACCGAACAAGTAACGCTTTAAGGCCTGGCGCGCCTCCTGCAAACAGCGGTAAAGGTCAAGCGCTTAGCCCCAAGGGCCACTGTATGGCGGCCTACGGCCTGAAATTGTCCACAACGGGGCCGCTTGCTGGCGCGCGCGGCTCTGACTAAGCTCCGACCCCATGCCCGACCCGACCAATCCAGTGCCCCCTGACCCCGTCGTTCGCGACGATGACACCACCATCGGCGATGTGCTCAGCGCCTCAAGCATGCCGCAAGAGGCGATGATGACGCGTATCGAGGCGCTGCTGTTCGTCCACGCCAAACCCATTTCCGCCCGGCGCATCGCCGACTTGCTCGGCGTCGGCAGCGTCATTCCCGTCAAGCAATCGCTTGCGGCGCTGGCCGCGCGCTACGACAGCACCGGCAGCGCCATGAGCATCCAGGAACTTGCCGCGGGCTACCAGCTCACCACGCGGCCCGAGCACAACGACCTGCTGGCCCAGCTTGTGCGCGAGCGCGAGGCCCAGAAGCTCAGCCCCGCGGCGCTCGAGGTGCTGGCGATCATCGCCTACAAGCAGCCTTTGTCGCGCGTCGACATCGAAAGCATTCGCGGCGCCGGCAGCGATCACCTGATGCGCGCGCTGCTCGATCGCGGGCTGGTCGCGGTGACTGAACGTTCAAACAAACCCGGCGCGGCGGCGCTTTACGGCACGACGGCCGAATTCCTGCGCGCCTTTGGCCTGAAAGCGCTGGGCGAACTTCCGCGCGAAGGCGACCTGAGCGTGCCGGACAGCGCAAACGCCGGCGATGCCGCTGTAGAGCAATCGGAAGCCAAGACGCCAGAAGAATAATCGTGCTTCGTGCCACGTGCTTCGTGCTACGGTCCCGAGACACGTGACACGAGACCCGAGACCCGCATGTACACCCCCGACGACACCTTCATCCTGCGCGGCGCTGACGGCGAAGAGATTCCCGGCGACCTCTACCTGCCCGCACACGAGGGCCACGCGCCCGTCGTCATCCTCGTCCACGGGTTCAAGGGTTTCAAGCACTGGGGATTCTTCCCGTTTCTCGGCCGCACGCTGGCCGACGCGGGCTTCGCCGCCGCGAGTATCAGCCTTTCGCATTGCGGGCTGACTGGATCGACCGACGTTTTCAATCGCCTCGATCTCTTTGAGCGCGACACATGGGGCAAGCGCCTTCACGACCTGCAGCAGGCCGTGACCGCGTCGGCGCTGGGTCTGCTGACGAACAAGCGTGATCTTGACGGGTCAAGGCTTGCTTTGGTCGGGCATTCCGCGGGCGGCGGCCTGTGCGTGCTTGAGGCCGCCAAAGACCGGCGCGTGAAGGCGCTGGTCACGCTGGCGGGGATTTCGCGGCCCAACCGCTGGTCGCCCGACGAATACGAACCTCACCTGCGCGCCAGCGGCGCGATGACGATTCTCAACGGCCGCACGGGCCAGGAAATGCGGGTAGGGACACAGTTCTTCGAGGAAATCGCGGCGCACCCGCAGGCGTTTGACATCCTCGCCGCGGCGCGCTCGTTGACGCAGCCCTGGCTGCTGGTACACGGCGTGGACGACGAAAGTGTGCCGTTTGACGAGGCGCGAGAACTGCTTGAGGCCGCCGGCGGCAACGCGGTCGGCGGCGAGAACGCCAGGCTGCTGTCCATCGACAACACGGGCCACGCCTTTGGCGCGCAGCACCCGTTGAAACGCCGCCCGCCGGAACTCGTGCAGATCAGCGAAGCGATCATCGCGCATTTAAGAAGGGTGTTGTAAGTCGTGGCTTGGGGCGACCGTAGGGAGCGAACCCAAAACGCATGGCGTTTTGGGAGGTGCCCAAGCCTGCAAACATTGTCAATCGCCACTCGTACTTGGGCACGGAGGCCCAAGCCACAAATTCAGAACTTGAAATCGTCGGCGAGTGCTTTGCGCACGTCGTAGATGTTCGCGAAATCCTCGACACAATCTTCGTCGGTCTTGCGCAGCAGCTTGGCGTCGACCAGGTTGAAGATGATGTTGCCCCAGTCGCGCGTCTCGCGAATGCCCCACCGCGACCAGACCTCGTGGGCCATGAAGCCGAACTGTTCGAGCGCCAGCCGGCGCATGCCCTCGCACAACTCTTTGCCGCTGACGTGGCGCGGCTCCTTCAATTTCAGGTACTCGCGCACGGTGTATTCGAGGCCCTCAAACGCAAACCGATATGCGTCGATGGTGTAGCGCGGGTCACGCCGCCGCAACGCGAGCAACGCCGCCTCGACATCCAGCGGCGTTTCATCGGCGGGTTTAATGGGATCGTCCGGCATTACGTCGTCTCAATGCGCGCAAATAGCGCCGCGGGCGTCCCGATCTTGTGGCCCGCGGGCAACTTGCCCCAGGCCAACTCGTCGGCCAGTGATCCCGGCTTGCAGGCTAATTGTTCGGCGATCTTCACGGCTGTGTCCGGTAAAAACGGCGTGACGGCCGCTCCCAAAACACGGCTAACTTCTGTCAGGGCGTGCATGGCCGCTGCCAAATCCTGTTTGCGCGCGGGATCCTTGGCCAGCGAAAACGGCTTGGTTTCATCGACGAACAGATTGGCGCGCCGCACGAGCTTCCAGATCGCCTCGAGCGCGTTGTCCATTTCAAAGGCGTTCATGCGCGCGATCAGTTCTTCGCGCAGGCCCGCGACCAGCGATTTCAGCTCGCCGCGCGCGGTTTCGAGTTTGCCGTCGGCAAAGGGCATCTCGGCGGGCGCCGCGCCGCCAAAATATTTAAGGAGCATGTTCAGCGAACGGTTCACCAGGTTGCCAAGGCCGTTGGCCAGGTCGGCGTTGTAGCGGTTGACGAAATTCAACTGGCGCCAGTCCGCGTCGCCGCGCAAGGGGCCCTCGCGCAAAATAAAATAGCGCAGGGCATCGCGGCTGTACTTGTTGGCGACCTCCAGCGGCTTGATGACGTTGCCCAGCGACTTGCCCATCTTGTCGCCTTCGACCTGCCACCAGCCGTGCGCCAGCACCTGCCGCGGCGGCGCGATGTCCGCGCCCATCAGCATCGACCACCACACGACGCTGTGGTGCCAGAGAATGTCCTTTCCGACGAGGTGCACGGCCTGCGGCCACCAGTAGACAAACGGTTTGCCTTTGGCCGCCGGTGCGGCGTGACGCGCGCGGCCCGCGATCGCGCCGGTCGGCAAGTTCCCGCTGTCGGGCCAGCCCAGCGCCGTCACGTAGTTCAGCAGCGCGTCAAACCAGACCCACAACACATGGGCTTCGTCGCCGGGCATGCGCACGCCCCAATCGAACTTGGTGCGGCTAACGCTGGCGTCGATCAAACCTTCCTTGAGCTTGCCGACTATTTCGTTGCGCCGGCCCTCGGGCACGATGCAATCGGGATGCGCCGCGATGTGATCCAGCAGCGGCTGCGCGAACGCCGAGAGCTTGAAGAAGTAGTTTTCTTCCTCGATCTTCTGCGGAACGGTCTTGTGCACGGGGCACTTGCCGTCCACGAGGTCCTTGGCGGTGTAATTGGTCTCGCAGCCCACGCAGTAAAGCGCGCGGTACATGTCCTTGAAGACCAGGCCCTTGTCCTTCAGGCGCTTGAAGAAGACCTGCACGGCGTCTTCGTGGAATTTGTCAGTGGTGCGGATGAACACGTCGTAGCTGATATCGAGCGCTTCCCAAAGCTCGAAGAATTTAACCACGATGCGGTCGGCGAAGGTTTTCGGGTCGGTGCCCGCGGCCTTGGCGGTATCGAAGATTTTCTGGCCGTGTTCGTCGCTGCCGGTCAAAAACAGCACGGGACGGCCCAGCGCACGCCAGAAACGCGCCAGCGTGTCGGCGTAAATCGTCGTCGTCGAGTGCCCGAGGTGAAGCTCGTCGTTCACGTAGTACAGCGGCGTCGTGATGTAGATGGGCTGAGTCAAATCCATGTCGATACCATAACAAGCGGCGATAATTAGTCATCGCATGTGGCGCGGGCACTCCTGCCCGCGGCGCCGCGCGGCGGCACGATTCGGTCGGCTGCGCCGACCGCGCGGACAGCAATGTCCGCGCCACGGTTTCAGTTCAGGTCGCCGCCGGCGGGCTTGGCGGTGGACCGGCTTGCGGTCCCGGGTTGCTGCCCTGGTTCGGCCCGCCGGGATTCATTCGGCGCGTGTTGCGGCCTCGGCCGCGGCGGCGACGCCGGCGGCGCAGCGGCTCGCCGTCGGGGCCCAGGCGCGGCTGCTGCGGCATTCCGGGGATGATCGCCTTGGAACTATCGGTAGCCTCCACGTCCTCGGCGTCGTCTTCTTCGCCCTCTTCGTCGGCCACTTCGTTGACGGCGGTTTCCGATGCAGGCAGCGAATGCGCTTCTTCAACCATCTTGCGCGCTTCGGGCGAAAGTTTGCCCGTGTCGTCGCCGATTTCAACGCGGCGCGTGTCGCGCTGCTGCGCTGTGTCGGGCTTTGCGGCGCGAGACTCGGGAATGATGCGCTTGCCCGAATCCGCTTCCGACGCGGGCTTCTGCAGCGTGCGCGTGTCATCCGGCACCAGCCCCGTCGGCTGCTGTCCCGTCACACCGAGGCTTGGCACCGTCGTCGGGCCGGTGATAATCGTGGTCTCGCCGCTTATGGTCGCCGTTGAATCGGCGGTGCGGCGCTCGGGGCTCGGGACGTTCTGCGTCTGGCGGCGGTCGCCGCCGCCGCGTTCCTGCGCGCGACGCTCGCCGCGGGCGATGCGCTCGGCGCGCTTGCGGTCGATTTCCGCGCGGCGTTCGCGCTCAAACTGGCGCACGTCTTTTTCGGTCAGGTTCGGGTCGAACGTGATTTCCTTGACGTCGCGCACTTCGCGCTCGCCCTCGCCGAAATCGACGGTGACCTTCTGGCCGAGGATGTCGACGCCGCAAACGCGGCAGTCGTGGCCGTCGCACTTGCAGGGCTGGCCGTCGAGCGGCATGCCCTTTCGAAGCTCGCTGTACAGGTCGTCCTCATACTTCAGGCAACATTTGAGCCGGCCGCACATGCCCGAAATCTTGCCCGGGTCGAGGCTCGTACGCTGGTTCTTGGCCATCTTCATGCTGACGGGCACGAAGTCGACGATATAGCTGATGCAGCACAGCTCCTGCCCGCAGGTTGAGACGTCGCCCGTCAGGCGAGCCGCATCTCTTGCCCCGACTTGTCTCATTTCAATGCGGGTATTGAGCTGGGTTGTTAAATCTTTGACCATCTCGCGGAAGTCGAGGCGTTCTTCGCTCTGGAAGTAGATGATGACCTTGTCGCCGCTGAGGATGCGCTCGACGGTCTCGACGTGCATCGGCAGTTTGTATTTGCGCGCGAGTTCGCGCGCCAGGCGCACGATGGGCTTGGTGTCGTTGGCGCGCAATTCGCGCAGCTTGGCGGCGTCCTCGATGGTCGATTTGCGCATGACTTCGCCCGCGATGCCTTCTTCGGGCTTCATCTTTGCGGCGGAATCAAGCGCCTTAATTTGGCCGCTTTCGACGCCGCGCTTGGTGCGCAACACGACGATGTCGTTGACCTTGAGCGGGAGGTCATCGGAGACGCGGAAATGGTCGTGCAATTTCAGCGAAGAATAACGAGCAAGGACTGTCGGCATCACTTTCCAGTACGAAAAACCCGCCTGAGCAACCGGACCAGCCTAGTCCAAATAACCTCGCTCGGCAACCCTTGTAGACTGTGGCTCCAGTTCAGTGCCCCGGTCCTCTCACGTTCGGAGATCTCTATGTCTGGCCTGCTTGACGCTTTTGGATTTGCCAAGGGCTTTTTTGACAATGGGTATAGCGCCGCCAAATGGCTCGGTGCGGAACTGTCGGGTGATGACGATGATGCTGTGTTGCGGTCGTGGATAGGTGACGGGAAGCCGATCCTTCCGGCGAACCTGCGTCAGGCTGTGGAAGCTATTGTCCGTACTTTGCTATCCGCGGGCCGGGCGATGGAGTACGGCACACCAATGGAGTGGAGGAGGCTCGAAGACCAAATCTTCGACCTAATGGAAAGGAAGGTTGCTCGAGAACGAATACACGAGTTGTCGATTTCAATTCAGGACGACAAACGCAAGTGGAAGGGGCTCGTAGTTGCCTTTAGTTCGTTGATTAGATCCTCTAGCGCGTCAAAACTTGGCCCGGCAGTAATCGGATTGTGCCACCAACTGATAACAACCGGCCAAACGCCGACAGGAGAAGCAAAGGAGTTCATGCTAGCGATCGTGGACAGGTTCAACTGGTCCATGCCTGCAACGCCTGGGTCTTCCAATAGCAAAAACGTCCGTTTGCCGAAGAAACGAGCCCGCCCCGCCGATTGACGGTTTCCTAAATGCGGCCGATCAGCGGCAACAGGCGCTCCGCCGCGCCCGTAAGGCGATAGATCGCCGAGGGCGGAAAGCTCATCTCGATCTCGCGCGCCACCAGCCCCGCTTCGGCCATTTCCTTCAACGCCAGCGTCAATGCGCGCGGCGTAATCCCCGGCAGCATCGCCCGCAGTTCGCCAAAGTGCAGGCTCCAGTGGCGCAGAGCCGCCGCCACCGGCAGCGTCCAGCGGCGCAGCAGAACTTCTTTCTGCCTGATGCGCACGGCGAGCTCCAGGATGCCGCCGCAAACGGGCGCGATTTTTGTTCCCGCCGCCGTCAGGCGATAGTCGCCGGCATGGCGCACCCATTTTGGCTGCAGGGCCTTGAGGCTGCGGCTGAGGGTGTCGCGCGAAAGATCCAGCGCATCGGCGAGCTGCGAGAACCCCCGCGGACTGCCGTCGAGCGCGGCCATGACGGGGATGTTGCCGCGCAGGCGCGCAAGGGTGAGCAGGTCGGGGGAAACGATTTCCATGTTGACGTGTGAATATACCAAGTATAAAAACCGTACTCAAGTGCGGAAAGCCGGGGAAAACCATGCCAGTCAATCCTTTTGCCAAAGTCGAAAAACAACTTATCAAGCCCAACGCCACGGGCATTTTTGTCACCTACATCGCGCCATCGGCGTCGCCGCAGGTCGCCAGGGCGCTAAAGGCCGGGGACATCATCACGCACATCGGCGGCAAACCGGTAAAGACCGAGAAAGTCTTTTACGAGCTTCTGCAGCCCAAAGACAAAGACGACAAAATGCGCGGCCTCACGGTAATGCGCGCAGGCAAGACTATCGAACGCGAGATTCCATCGGGCCGCGCACTGGGCTTCGATCTCTGTTTCGTCAAAAAGGGCGTGCGCGGCTGGGACCCGCGACCGGACACAGAATACAAGCCCGACTTCAGCGCGCTCAAGGCCGGCGAAATCTGGTTGCGCAACAGCCTGGGCAACGAGCTTGCGGGCTTTGAATTGCTGCGGATCAAACCTGACGGCGGCCACGTCGAGGTGGAAACTCTGTTTCGCCTCGGCGGCGGCGAGGCCGGCCAGACGTGGGACTATCGCACGCGCGGGCGCTCGCGCCACAAACTCGACAAGCATCTCAGCATCGTAAGCACGGCTTTCTGGGAGGGCACGCCCGGCGAGGAAAAACTCAAAGGCGACGTAAAGATCGACGGCGGCAGGTGGACGGGCGTTCACGGCACGCCGCAAGGCGAAAAAAAGGCCGAGTTCAAGGCGCCCGCGACGGGGATGCTCACGGGCTACACGACGACGCTGTTACCCCTGACTATGCCGCTGCAAAAGGGCGCGTCGGTACTCTTCTTGAGTTCAGCGGATGGGGTCGGATTTGCCAAAGAGCGCGCACGTATCGAGTGCCTTGGCCGCAGAAAGACAAAACATCTCGGCAAGGATGTCGCCGCCTGGTGCTTTGCCTGGCGCCATTACGGCGCGCCCAATGACGCGGAAGACGAAAAATTCTGGGTCGACGATGAGCGGCGCATGTTGCGCATCGACTGGGGCCCGCGCTACGGCAACTGCTGGTGTGAATTGGTGAACGGCCCCGGCGATCTAAAAGGCCTCCCCAAACACGTGAAGGTGGAATAGCCCTACTTGCGGTGGGCGCGGCGGATAGTTTGCGGAGAGTCTCCGGCTCCGGTAAGAAGGTAGACATACTGGTCCGCCGGCACGACGTCAGAAAACATCTCGCCATCCTGGTCCTTGAACCATTTCACGACCTGGTCGTCAGCGTAGGCGATTGAAGGGTCACATTTGATGCCTTTGTCGCGATCTGGGCTCGAGTCAGCGCGCAGCGAAAAAAGAACGGCCCCCGCCGCATCGGCGCCCTTGAATGTCGGGGACTCTCCATCCACCGCCGCCGGCATTTGAAGCAGATGCGCGACCTCACCCTTCAGTTCACACCATACGGGCTTGCGATTGGTGACTTCGCCGCGGTAGCAGCAGATAAGAATCCTGCTGCCCAACCGCTGCGGGAACGTTTCGCCCAACGTGTCAACGCGCTCGCCGCCGGGGTAGGCCACCGGGACGATGCCCTTTTCCGTCACACGGCATAGCAACGACTCCCTTACTTCTTCGTCGCCGTCGGGGCCCTTGACTACCTTGTCCGCGTAGCTGCAAAGCAACCCGAGGTCGGGGTCGTCAATGAAGTCGACATTCTGGGCGGGTTCGGGCGCTAACCAAGGCAAGAGTTTGGCTACCGTGCCATCCACGCGGTAAAAGCTGTGCACCGACTTGTCGCGGTCCTTGGGATCATCCTCGATCCGGTGAAGCAAGGGCTGCCCAGCGACCCACTTTGCGTAAAGCTCTGCGCCTTCGAAAACACGGCCCTTTTCATCCTTGATCCACTCGGCCTTGCTATTGCGAATAATCCAGGCCCTGTTCACCTCTTTGTCGTCGCCCCCGACTTCAAGCACACAACCCGGCAGATACAGCGCGGGGCGAGTCCATTTCGTCGCCGCACCTTCCGGCTCGGGCAAATCGGCAATCGGATCAAGTTTTCCGTCCTTCAGGAGCAGCCTGGGCGTGCCGTCCTGCGGGTCGACAAACAGCGTGCCGTCCGGGTTTTGCTCGATGCGCGGCCGCCGTGCGACAACGGGTTTTCCGCCCGGCAGCGTCAAGGCCTTGAACGACCCCTGCGACACCCTCACAGCGGCGCGTTTGTCTTTTTCGGCGAGGGCAAGCGCCAGCAGCGAACGATCCGCGAAGCCGAAGTCGTAACCCTCTCCCTCGCCGAGCACGAGCCCGGTTTCGTTCTTGAGAAGCGCGGCGACGCCGTCGCGGATTTCCACCAATTCAAAGGGCGTCTCGGGCTCCTTGGAGGCGCGAAACAGGTAGTAGGCCGGGTCACCGGCTGAAACCACGGTCAGCGTTTGCGCCACCAGGGGTTTGCCATCAGGCCAGCAAACGCGCTTGAGCTTGAGACCCTCTGTCTGCCACAGCGAGAAAGCGTCGCCAATTGAACCCTCAACCAGCGCGCTCTTGCCGTGGGTGATGAAGCCGTAGAGCACCGCCGTTTCGTCGCCTTCCTTGGGCGTCGGCACGGGTTCGAACTGCCAGTCATTGGCCTTGGATGTGCTCGCGGGCCCGGCTGGTTGCGCCCCGGAGGATTGCCTCGTTGCGAAAATCGCGCAGAGAGTCAGGACGATGAGGACAAATCGGCGCATTTTTGAATCCCTGTTGGGATGATCGCTATTTCTTCACGTCGCTTTGGCCGATGGAGACTTCTTCCTCGTCGAAGAAGACCTTGCCGTTGGCGACGCGGATCTGGTGTTCGCGTTCGACGCCGTTTTCCGCCGTCATGTACACAATCGCGCCCGTGATGTTGAACTCCACGCGCCAGGTGCCCTTGTCCTCGCGGTCGTTTTCGCTCGCCGCACCGGCGATGTACTTGGTGTCGCCGCCGGGGTTCGTGCCCTTGACGTAATGGTCGCCGACGAACTTGTAGCGGTAGTAGTAGGTGCCGTCGCTGCCAAAGTGGTAGTGGATCTTGGTTTCCCAGCTTGAGCTGTTGCCCGACGCGCCGCTGCTCGATTTATAGCGGTAGATCATCAGGTACTTTCCGTGGAGCTGCTTGACGAGCTCGCTGCGCTTTTCCTCCGCCTGCGGCTTGGCGAACTGCACCGTGTCGATGATCGTCTTGGCATAGCCGTGCATCTTGTCCTTGTCGGCGATGGCGCCGATGAAACACACGATCACGCCGTTGCCCGAAGGGCCGATCAGCGCAATCGCGCGCGCCGTGACAAGTTCGTGCTTGTAGTCCTGCGTAACCTTGCCGCCCTCGATTTTCGCCTCGCCGTCAGGCTTGAGCAAAAGGCCCTTTTCAAGCGAGTCCAGATCCATGTCCTCGTGCATGAACGCCGCGAGGTGCGCGGCGCTGGTAACACCCGTCTGCATGTAAACCAAGCCCAGGCCTTTGCCGTCGGTCGGCTTGAGGATGTAGAAGGGTGCGCGGGCGTCCACGCCGCCCGCCATGCCCGCGGGGTGTTTGAAGGAAACGCCGAGGAAGTCCGTCTTCACGCGTTTTTCGGCCAGCACCGGAGTGCCGATCGCGATCTCATCGCCCTCGAGCTTGTCGACGTTGACCTGGTCGGTCTTCCAGCTCGGGTCCGCCGCAACCTTGCGGGCCTTGCCTTTTTCCTCGGCCTCCGCGGGACGCGCGAGCTTCTCGCCCTCAGGCGTTGCGGCGCTGCCGCCGTCTTCGAGGGCCTTGCGCGCGTAAACCATGCCATTGAGCGCGAAGTCGCTGCCGTTGAGCGTCATGGTGTAGTAGTTGCGCGTACCGTTGTCGGCCACCAGCGTCAGGACGCCGCCAAAGGGCGAAACGTCGATGATCCATTTGCCGGTCTGGCTTTGGCTGTTGGTCGCGTCAGAAATTTTCAGGGCGTACTTGCCGTCCTTGGTGAACTTGCACTCAACGGTCTGCTCGCCGCCGGAAACCGTCAGCACTTTGCTCTCGATCTCTGTGCGCCACTTTTTCCTGGCCTCGGCGTCGGCGGGGGCGACGGTCACGACGTCTTTTTCGAAGGCTTTGACCGCTTCTTCGGCCTTCTTGGCCGATTCGTCGAAAATGACCAGCAAGTAGCTGGAGGCGCCGACGGCGTTGGCGCTCATCGTGTCGCCGGTGATGTAACGCGCCGTGGTCTTGCCGTCTTTGGTCGTCGGCTTGTCGGCGACCTGGAAATACGCGTCTGCGTGGATGAACGTCAGGTCGAGCTCGTCGGGCAGCGTCAGTTTGATGTCTTCCTCGGTCAGGCCCGTGCGCACGATCAGCAGGCCGCCGCGCGAGCCGCCCGAGGGCGACAGTTGATAGAAGCCGTAATTGCCCAGCGGCTTGGCGCTGGTCCCCTCGGGCACCTTGAAGCTGATGCCGACGGCGGCGCATTTCACCCTGACGCCCGCGGCGTAGGTTTTGTCGGCGACGATTTCCTCGCCCTCGAGCGCGTCGGCGCTGATCGGCGCAGTGATGGCGAGCAGCAGCAACATGGCGGAAAGGAACGTCAACGCGGCGGTCTTGGGCATGATTTTCCTCGGTCAGGTAGGCGCAAAATTGTGCCAGAAGTTGCCAAGGGTGAGTAGAGACTCGTAGCTGCGGCTTTCGGCCGCAGTGCTGCGCCTGAAAGGTGCAGCTACGCGCGTAGCGCCTTTGCGGCGTCGGTCGCGACGCGGATGCAATCGGGGATGCCGATGCCCGTGAACCCGTTGCCCGCAAGCGCGAGGCCCGGGAGTTTGCCCGTAAGACTCTCGATGCGCGCGACGCGCTCAAGGTGGCCGACTTCGTATTGCGCCATGCTGCCGCGGTGGCGCGAAATCGTGGCAAACACCGGCTCGCCGCGCGCGCCGACAACTTCGCGCAACTCGGCCAGCGCCGCATCGCGCACACGATTATCGTCCCACTGCGCGATTTCGGGCTGCAGCGCGCCGCCCATGAAGACGCGCATCAGCGCAAAGCCCTCGGGCGCGCGGCCGGCGAATTTCACGCTGCTGAAGGAACAGCCGACGATGTTGCGGTTTTCGATGGCGGGCACGACAAAACCCATGCCGTCGAGGGCATGTTTGATTTGCTCACGCTTGAACGCGAAATTCACCACCGCGGAATTGGCGTAGGGAATCGCCGCAAGCTCGGTGGCGAGCTCGGCGGCAACCGGCGAGAGCAGCTTAGCGGCGGCGTGGGCAGGCAGCGCAAGCACGACCGCATCAAAGTCCGGGGTCCGGGGTCCGGGGTCAGGGGTCTTGGGCGACTCCGCACTCCGTGCTCCGCGCTCCGCGCTGGAGTCAAGCTGCCAGCGTTCGCCCTTCAAGTGCAGGCCCGTGACCCTCGTATTCAACTGAAGATCCACGCCCGTCAGCTTCGCCCGCAGCGCGTCGATCAGCGTCTGCATGCCGCGTTTGAAACTGACGAAGATGCCGTAACGCGGGCCCGCGGCTTTGCTCTCTTCGCCGCGTTGTTTGGCGTTGTGGCGCAAGGCGCGCAGGATGCTGCCGTGCTTGCGCTCCATCTCCAGAAACTGCGGAAACGTCGCCTGCACGCTGAGCCTGGCCGGGTCGGCGGTGTAAATGCCGGCGACAATGGGCTGCGCGATGCGGTCCAGCGCCTCACGCCCGAGCCGCCGCTCGACAAACGACGCGAGCGACTCATCGCCGCTTTCCTTGCGCGGCGGTATGAATAACTCGCGCGCCAGCCGAATTTTGCCCGCCAGCGACAGGATGCTCGCGCCGCGCAGGGCTTCGATGGTGGTGGGCGCAAGCAGGAAAAAACCCTGCGGCAGGGGCTCGAGCTTTCCTTTATAGAGGATGAAACTGCGGCGGTGGGCGTCGTTTGTGCTGATGAGCTCGGGCTCGATGCCAAGCTCGGCGCACAGGGCGAGGCCCGCGGGCTTGTTGGAGACGAAGCAATCGGGCCCGTGTTCAAGCAGGAACCCGTCACGCTGCTCGCTGCGAATCACGCCGCCGGCATGGTTGCTTCCTTCATAAAGCGTGACATCCGCGCCGCGCTGTTGCAGACGCAAAGCCGCGGTCAGGCCGGAAATCCCGGCGCCGATCACAGCCACGCGTTTGTTGGCCGACTTCATGCACGCAGTGTCGCGCGCTCAAGCCCCACGTCAAGGTGCGCGAGGCGACGGGTTAACGTATCATCGCGGGCATGAAAGCCGCACGGACGTCTCCTTCACGAAAACTGCTGAGTCCTCAAGCCATTGCGCTCGTGGCCCAACGCTTCAAGGCGCTGGGCGAACCGGCGCGCCTGCGGTTGATCAACACCCTGATGCAGGGGGAACTCTCGGTCAACGATTTGGTGGAACGCACGGGCCTGACGCAGGCCAACGTCAGCAAACACCTGGCGCAGCTTGTCCAGATCGGGTTTCTCTCGCGCCGCAAGGAAGGGGCGTACACATTTTACGCCATCGCCGACGAGTCGCTCTACGCACTGTGCGACCTGATGTGCTCAAGCGTCTCCCGCAAGCTCAAGCAGGATCTGGACTTCGTGGGGTAATCGCGCGACCGCGCGATTACCAGCCTCAGCAACCCCTCGGCCGCTGCGCCCACTGTGTCGGCCCGTCCTCGTCGATCCAATGCACCATGCCGCCCTGCAGGATGCGCGCGTCGGCGCGCCCTTGATCGGCAAGCAATTGCCGCGCCTGCTGCGCCCGCCGATCCGTGCGGCACACCAGCACGAGGTCGCGTCCCTGTGTCAGGCGTGCAAGCTCGGCCGCGACCTGTGCGAATTGCTGCAGCGGCACGTTGACCGCGCCGGGGATGTGCACTTCGTTGAACTCGCGCTCCGAACGCACGTCGACCATCACCACCGGGCGTCCCTGCACCATTTCAGACCGCAGGTTCGCGCCCTCGACCATCGCCACATGTTGATGCGTATTCATGACTCTCTCCAAAGTTAGTTGCCGCCCGCGCCGCAGCCGCCGCCTGAAACCGCGCAGGGCGATGAAGCCCCGCCGCTGGCGCAACTGCCGGCAGTGCCGCCGCCGGTGCTGGGGCTGATTGTGTTCCAGGGCATGCGCATAAGCACCCGCGCCATGCCGCAAAAGCCGGACAACCCGGCAAAAGTGAGCCCCGCGCCGACAAAGGCGCTGATGAGGTAGAAAAGCGGGTTGACGAAAGTACCCAGCGCCAGGCCCGTCAGCATCAGCGTGCCCGCGCCGATCTGCACCTGCCGCTCGATCGAAAGGCGTTTGCGACCGCCCGCAAGCTGCCGCCCCGCCCTGCGCCAGGCCACCACGCCGCCTTCGAGAATGCGATAGTCCTTGAAGCCGCGGCGCTCAAGCACTTGCGCGGCCATCAGCGCGCGGTTGCCGCTGCGGCAGACCAGGATCACGGGCTTGCGCGCTTTTTCAAGTTCGCGCACGCGGGGATCAAGTTCGGGCATCGGGATGTTCCAGCTTCCCTCGATCCATTCGCCGCCGAACTCAAGCGGGCTGCGCACATCGACAAGCTGCGGGTGTTCATCGTGGGCCAGCATGTCCGCCAGCGTGCCGCAATCGACGTGCACGCCGGGCGCGCTTCCCTTGCGGTTGAAGGTCAGGATTTCCGCCATGTTGGCCGGCAGCGGCCCGCGAAGCGAAAGTTTGTCGATCACGGCTTGGCGCGATGCGGCGGCAAACACCAGGTTTTGCCGGCGTTCGGCGCCCAGGTCGGAATTCGAGCGGCCCTCGTAGTCGTGGCCGGGCCAGACGGTCGTGTCGTCGGGCAACGCCGAAAATTTCTGGAAGCTGTCGTAGAGGGCGCCGGGATCGCCGCCCATGAAATCAGTGCGGCCGGCGCCGCCGATCAGCATGGTGTCGCCGGTAAACAGATGGCCCGGCGCGCTCAGCGTCAGTGAATCCGGCGTGTGGCCGGGCGTCTCCAACACCCGCAGTTCGAGGTCGCCGATGTGCAGCACCTGCCCGTCGTGCAGCGCCGTGTCGGCGGGCTCCACCAGCGTGCCGGCGAGCATGCCGTAGGAGGCCCCGGTCTTTTGCTTGAGCAGCGCCGCGCCTGAAAGGTGGTCGGCGTGGGTGTGGGTATCGACGATGAACTTGAGGGTGAAGCCGCGCTTCTTGATCTCGGCGACATATTCGTCGACTTGGTCGTGCCGCGGGTCAATTACCAGGGCTTCCTTTTTGTGCTCGTCGGCGACGATGTAGCCCAGGCAGCCCTCGCCGGGCATTTTCATCTGTTTGATCCAGGGCTTGGTGGCTGTTGCGTGCATGGCGATCTCCTGTCCGTGGCTGCATATATAACCATATAGCTATATAGTTATTCCACGTCCAGCGAGATTTTCGGTGCGTCACGTCCCTGTCATTATCGGTCTTTGCGTCCCAACTTCGCGGAATTTGATGGAACTCGTACCGTGCTACGACGTTATATAAGCCATATGGTTCGCGCCGTGATCGTCAGCATCCTTGCCGTCGCCTTGCTCTGCATGCCGGCGAGCGTGCGCCACGACTTGATATGCACGGGTGACGGTCTCGAGGTCGCGGTTGCGCGCGTGCGGCACGGCTGCGGCCACAAGCACCACGGCGACCAGCACCACGACGAAAAAGAACATCGCCACAGCGGCGCCTGCCTGGATGTCGCCAAGGCGGGCGTCGGCATCGGCTCTCTTGCTCTGGCCGGCCTGGCCGTGGTCAGCACACAGCTTCCCGTCGTCGGTTTCTCGGCGCCTGCCGTTGTCGCGCCTGACCAAACGCCCGCCGCGGCAGTACCCTTCCGTCCGCCGCCGGGCCGAATGCGGCTGATTCAGCTCTCAAGCTTCCGCATCTAGTTTTCTCGTTCAGTGACCTCGCGCGCCGCGCGAGGGCATGCGCCATTTGGCGCGGTCAACGAACGAGAAACCGATGCGACGCACACTCATTCTTTCATTGCTGCTGCTGGCGGGCTGCCAGGGCTACCAGCGTTGGGACCTCGACCCCGAAGGCGCGCGCCGCGAGTGGCGCGAGCGCGACGTGTTTGCGCCCGACGTCGTCGCGTTCGCCGCGGATCTCGCCAAACGCGAGGCCGCGCCGCGCGTCTACAACCCCGCCGACGGCGTCGACCTCGCGGAAGCCGAGGTCATCTGCCTGTTTTTCAACCCGGAACTTCGCGCCAAACGCCTCGACGCCGAAGTGCAGCTTGCCAGTGCGCGCGAAGCCGGCCGATGGGACAATCCCGAGTTCGATGTCTCGATCGGCCGCGTGCTCGAAAGCGTCGCCGAGCCGTGGAAACTCGCCGCGGGCATCAGCTTCACTATCCCGCTTTCCGGCCGGCCGGGCATCGAACGTGACTTGGCCTTTGCGCAGCACCGCGTGCAATGGCGCGAGGTGCTCAACGCCGAGTGGGAAACGCTGATCACACTGCGCGCCCTGTGGCGCAGCCATGCCGCGACGTTGCGTCGTGCGGCTTTGATCGAAGACCACCTGCGCGCGGTGAATGCGGCGCTTGACCGCGCGGACAAACTGGTCAAAGCCGGTGAACTTCACACGACTGACGGCCGCCTGCTGACGATCGAACAGGTCCTCACGCGCGCCGATCTTGCCGACACCAACCGCCTGGTCGACCAGCAACGGCGCGAGATCAAGGCGTGGCTTGGCCTTGCGCCCAGCGCGCAACTTGAGTTCAGGCCGTCGCTGAATGCTGCGCCGACGCCGACCGCCGAGCGCGACGACCTCGCCCGCGAAAACTCGCCCGCCGTCGCAATCAAGCGCGAAGAGTACGAGGTCGCCGAGCATTCCCTGCGCCTCGAAGTGCAGAAGCAATACCCCGACTTGCGGCTGGGCCCGAGTTTCGAACTCGACGACGGCCAGTCGGCGATTTTCCTCGGGCTCGGCATCCCCATCCCGCTGCTCAACCAGAACCAACAGGGCATCGCCGCGGGCATCGCCGCACGCCGCGCCGCACGCGCGCACTTCGACGCCGCGTGTTTGCGCCTGTACGCCGACCTCGACCTTGCGCGGGTGCAGTTGTCGCGCGCACGCACGTTGCGCGGCGACCTCGAAACGAACCTCGCGCCGCTGGTCGACAAGCAGATGGAAGAAACCAACCGGCGCGCGGAGCTGGGCGAATTCGACGCGCTGCTGATGCTCGAGGCGCTCAAGAGCCACCTCGAGGCCAAACAGCGCATCCTCGACGCGGCTCTCGCGGAGGCCGAGGCAACCGACGCGCTCGCCGCGTTGGCGGGACCAAACTTCAAGACTGAAGCACCCAAGGAGAAATAAGTGGGGCGGGCTTCCAGCCCGCTAAACACTGGAGGAGCAAACATGCGAAGACTTTACCCCCTCGCGATGCTGGCGTTCGTGCTCACCGCCTGCCCGCAACCTGCCGTTGCGCCCCCTCTCGACGATCACGGCGGCGCGCCAGTGATCACCAACCGCATAGACATCCCGGCCAAGGTGCGACAGAACCTCGGCATCACCTTTGCCAAGGTCGAGCGGCGCCACGTCGCACAGACCTTGCGCCTGCCGGGCCGCCTTGAAGCAAGCGCGGAAGCGACGCTTGAAGTGCGTGCGCCGCTTTCGGGCCGCGTGGGCCTGCGCGTGCAGCAATACCAGCGCGTGGCCGACGGCGCGCTGTTGTTCAAGCTCGACTCCCCTGCCTGGCTTGCCGAGCAACAGGCGATCGCCCAAGCCGATGTCGAACGCAGCGCCGCGATTTTGAACGTTACGTCAAAAACCACCGCGCGCGACCTCGCCTCGCGCAACGTCGAACTCTCCAAGACGCGGCTGGAAGCCGCCGCCTCCCAGGATGCGGCGGCGCAGGCGCGTGAGGCGGACCTCGTGGCGCTACAAGTGCTTTGGGAAACCCGCGTGGCGGACCTCGAAAAGTTGCGCGAACAGGGTGCGGCCCGCGCCTCGGAAGTATTCGACGCACGCACCAGGCTGGCGGAGACGCGCGCAACCGTCGCCGAACAGCGCCAGACGCGCGCCCAGATTGCACGCGACCGCGCCGACGTCGGCATCGAGGCCGAACAGGCGACAGGCGCGCTCGCGACCGCCGAACTCGACCTCAAGCAGGCGCACGCCGAAAGCGACGCCGCAACGCGCGCGTTTGACCTCGCGCTGGGCCGCGCCGCGGCGCTGAGCGGCCTTGATATCGACGATTTGAAGAAGGAATCCGCGGGCGTGCCGCACTGGCGCAATCTCACGTCGCTGGAAATCCGCGCGCCTTTTGCGGGCATCGTCCGCACGGTGAACCTGGCGTCCACAGTGCTGGCGGCCGAGGGCGAGGCGGTGCTGACGCTGTTCGACCCCTCACGGCTGCAAGTGCGCGCCAAGGCCTTGCAGGCCGACATCTCGCGCCTGGCCGACGGGCTTGACGCCCGCGTGCTGGTGCCGGGCGGCGAACTCGGAGCCGGTGCGATGGCGGGCAAAATTGCGCTTGCGCTGGAGGCCGACCCCGACGAACGCGTGATGGACGTGATTGTGCGCCCGGCGTCGACGCCGGCCTGGGCGCGCCCGGGCATTGCTGTCGAGGTTGAGGTCACGCTGAAAACGACGGACGAAGCCAAAAACGCGGTGCCGGTGGCGAGTGTTGTGCGTGACGAACTCCAGCGAGTTGTGTTCCGCCGAGACCCATTCAACCCTGACAAGGTTATCCGCATCACGCCGGAATTCGGCATGAGCGACGGCCGCTGGATTGTCGTCGAAACGGAAGTTTCCGAGGGCGACGAGGTCGTCCTGGCCGGCGTGTACGAACTGAAATTGACGGGCACGGGCAAACCCACGGGCATCGGGCACTTCCACGCCGACGGCACCTGGCACGCGGGAGCCACGCACGATTAACGGCCGTCGCGCGTCCCGTGTCACGAGTCCCGCCTCAGGGATTCGACACGAGACACGCGACACGAGGCACGAGACATGTTCCAACGCATCATCGCATTTTCGCTCCAACGCTCGGCCATCGTGGTGGTCCTGGCGGGGGTATTGCTCGTCTTTGCGGGCTACGCGCTGCCGCGCATTCCCGTCGACGTGTTCCCTGAACTCAACGCTCCCACGGTCGTGATATTGACCGAGGCCGGGGGGCTGGCCGCCGACGAAGTTGAAAGCAACGTGACGTTCCCGATTGAAACTTCGGTCAACGGCCTGCCGGGCGTGCGTCGCGTGCGCAGCGCCAGCGCGATTTCGCTGTCGATCGTCTGGGTCGAGTTCGACTTCGGCGAGGACATTTACCGCGCGCGCCAGCTTGTCTCGGAAAAACTTTCCGCCGTGCGCGAAAGCCTGCCCGAGGAAATCCACGCCGAGATCGCGCCCGTGACCTCCATTACCGGCGAGATCATGCTGATCTCGATTTCCTCGGCCATGGATGCACAGGGCACGCCGCGGGTCAGCGACCTTGAACTGCGCGCCTATGCCGAATTCGACCTGCGCAACCGCCTGCTCAGCGTCCCGGGCATCGCCAACGTCGTGGCCATCGGCGGCGAACTCCCCGAGTACCAGGTCAACGTCAAGCAGGATCGCCTCGCGCTCTACGGCCTCACAGTCGGCGACGTCGCCGACGCCGCCCGGCGCGCGCACGCCACCATGGGCGCGGGTTACCTGCCCAATGTCGACGGGCTCGAGCTGCCCCTGCGCCAGACCGGCCGTGTGCAAAGCGTCGACGACATCAAACGCACCATGATCCGCAAACATGAGGGCGCGACCGTGACCATCGGCGACGTGGCCGATGTCGTGCTTGCGGGCGCGCCCAAACGCGGCGCGGGCACCGAAGCCGGCTTTCCCGCGGTCGTGGTCGGCATCCAGAAAAACCCGGGCACCAACACCCTCGAACTCACGCAGCGCGTCGACCTCGCGCTCGACGACGCCGAGAAGGCTGCGCCAAACGGCCTGCGCATCAACCGCCATGTCATGCGCCAGGCGGATTTCATCAACCTGTCGCTGGAACGCCTGACGCACGTGCTTGTCGAGGCCGCGATCTTCGTCGCGGTGCTGCTGGTGCTTTTCCTGATGAACGTGCGCACCACGCTCATCACCCTCACGGCGTTGCCGCTGTCGCTGGCGGTCGCGTTGCTGCTGCTCTGGGCGATGGGCCTCAACATCAACGTGATGACGCTGGGCGGGCTCGCGGTCGCCATCGGCGAGCTGGTCGACGACGCGATCATCGACGTCGAAAACGTCTTCCGAAGATTGCGAGAAAACCGCGCGTTGCCCGACGAGCAGCGCAAACCCCACATCCGGGTGGTGTTTGACGCCAGCAACGAAATCCGCTCGAGCGTGGTGTTCGCCACGATCATCATCTGCATCGTGTTCGTGCCGTTGCTGTTCTTGGGCGGGCTCGAGGGCCGCTTCTTCCGGCCGCTGGGGCTGGCGTACATCCTCTCGATCATGGCCTCGCTTGCGGTCGCGCTGACGGTCACGCCCGCGCTGTGCAAGCTGCTTTTGCGCCGCGCCAAGGGCGGCCACGAGCACGAGGGCCCGCTGGTGCGTTTGCTCAAGCGCCTGTACGACCCGACGCTGCGGCTGGCGCTGAAGCTCAAGTGGGCGCTGCCGACGGCGGCGCTGATCGCGTCGGCGGCAAGCCTGTGGTTCGCCGGCACGTTCGGCACGCGGTTTTTGCCTGACTTTAACGAGGGCACGTTCACGGTCTTTCTGATGGCGCCGCCGGGAACGTCGCTGGACGAAAGCGTGCGCCTCGCACGCGGCGTCGAGCTGCAACTGGCGGAAATCCCCGGCGTAAACGGCGTGGTCGGCCGCACCGGCCGCGCTGAACGCGACGAACACGCCGAACCCGCCAGCAGCACCGAAATCGAGGTCGGCGTCAAACCCGGTTTTCACAAGGAGGACGTCCGCCGCGAAATCGACAAAGTGCTGGCGAGCATCCCCGGCATCACCACCATGGTCGGCCAGCCCATTGAGCACCGCCTGAGCCACATCCTGTCGGGCACGCCCGCCGCGCTGGCCATCAACGTCTACGGCGACGACCTGCCGACCCTACGCAAGATCGCCAAGGAAGTCGAAGCGGCGATACAGGCCGTGCCCGGCGCGCGCGACATCACCGCCAACCGCGAAATCATGATCGACACGGTGCCCATCAGCTACCGCCACGCCGATCTCGCGCGCTTCGGCCTTACCCCCGTGACCGCCGCCGAGCAGGTCGAGGCCGCGATCTCCGGCATCCACGCCGCCGAGATCAACCAGGGTGCGCGGCGTTTTGCCATGTTCGTGCGCCTGGCGCCTGAAGAACGCGCGACGCCCGCGCAAATCCGCGACCTCGTGCTGGTCGGCAAGGGCGGCACGCGCGCGCGGCTGTGGGAAGTCGCCGACATCGGCGTCGAGAGCGCCAGCAACCTGATCGCGCGCGACAACGCGCGCCGCAAAGCGGCGATCTCGTGCAACGTGGCCGAGGGCTACAACCTCGGCGACCTCGTGCGCCAGGTGCGCGAAAAAGTGGACCCCATCGTCAATAAATACGGCTACAGCGTGCATTATGGCGGGCAGTTTGAGGCCCAGCAGTCGGCAAGCCAGACGATCCTGGTCATGGGCGCGGGCGCAATCCTGGCGATCTTCTTCCTCCTCTACATGGCGCTGGGCAACTGGCGTTCGGCGGCGCTGGTCATGCTCAACCTCCCGCTGGCGCTGATCGGCGGCGTGGTCGCGGTCTACCTGACGGCCACGCGCGACGTCCTCGGCAACACGCTGGCGCTCTTGGGCGTCGGCGGGCGTTACATCGCGCCGGTCATCAGCATCGCGAGCATGGTGGGCTTCGTGACGCTGTTCGGCATCGCGGTGCGCAACGGCATTCTGCTCGTCGCCCACTACCAGCACCTGATGCGCGACGGCATGGACCGCCGCCAAGCCATCCTGCAGGGCTCCAAGGAACGCCTTGTGCCCATCTTGATGACCGCGCTGGCCGCCGTGCTCGGCCTCATTCCGCTGGCGCTGGCCGCGGGCGAGCCCGGCAGCGAACTGCTCGCGCCGCTGGCTGTCGTGGTGCTTGGCGGCCTTGTGACCTCAACCTTCCTCAACCTGGTGGTGGTGCCCGCCGCTTTTTCGCTGTTTGGACCCAAAGAAATCATCGAAAGCAAAACAGAGAAGTCCGGCCTCTAATCCCTAACCAAGGAGAAACGCGCATGAAAAAGTTGACACTGTTGCTGCTGGTGCTGGTTTCCGTGATCACGCTTGCGGCTTGCGGCGGCGCCAACAACACGCCGGTGAATAACGCGCCCAAGACTGATGGCGGGCACAAAGATCACGGCCACGGCGACGAACACGGCAAAATGACCGACCTTGGCAAGAAGAAGGTTGGTGATCGCGACGTTGAAGTCGGGGTCGACGAGTGGAAGGTTGGAAAGGAAGGCGTCGCCGAGGTCAAGGTCAGCGGCGACAAAATCGACGTCAAGTTCTGGGCCGAACAGGACGGTAAGGAAATTTCGCCCAAGAAAACAGGCGAATGGAACGGAGACGAAAAGCTGTGGGATTGCCACGTCGAACTCGCCAAGGCCAAGGCAGGCAAGGCGAAGCTCTTCGTCGAAATCGGCGACAAGAAGGAATCCTGGGACGTGGTCGTGAAGTAGTGCCGGTCTTTTTTCGCCGCCGCAAACGGGCTTGGTATAAGGGTCGGGGATAATCCCGGCCCTTAATGCTTCCCGAAAGGATCGCTATGAAAAACCTGATTCTGTTGCTGCTGGTGCTGGTTTCCGTGATCACGCTGGCGGCATGCGGCGGCGCCAACGCGCCCTCCAACAACGCGGCGCCCAAGGATAAAGACGCCGGCCACAAGGATCACCATGAACACGAAGGCGACCGCTTCGAGCTGGGCAAGAAGAAGATCGGCGACATGGATGTGGCCGTGGTCTACATCCACAACGCCAAGGAGCCCAACGAGGCGGTGTTCGAGGTAAACACCGGGCTGGCCGGCGACAAGAACAAGGACCTGAAGGTCACCGTGTGGATCGGCGACAAGGACGGCAAGGAACTAAGCCCCAAGAAGACCGCCGACTACGCCAAAGACCACAACGACTTCGACGGCCACTGCGAAGTGCCCAAGAACAAGCCCGCGGAGGCCTGGGCCTGGGTCGAGATCGGCGGCAACAAGGCCGGCTACGAACTGAAGCTGAAGTAAGCACTGGCCATGCAATACGCCGGGGAGGGGCAACCGCCTCTCCCCGAGTGCTTTTGCAGGCGCGGAATTGCGGGATTTGCGCCGGTTGCTACCATTCCCCACCCGGCGATCTTCTCGCCGCGCAGAAAAGTGGGTCGGTAGCTCAATGGTAGAGTAGCGGCCTTTTAAGCCGCGGGTTCTGGGTTCGAGTCCCAGCCGACTCACCACTCTTCAATCACTTCGGTTCAAGCCACACATATTGCTGGTATGCGACGCGCACAATAGATTGCGCGCATGTATGAATTCCTGCAAGGCAAGGTACACCGCAGCATCCCCGGCCTGGCCATCATCGAGGCCGGCGGCATCGGCTATCGCGTGCAGGTCCCCCTATCGACCAGCGACATGCTGATTGTCGGCGCCGATACGCGCCTTTTGCTCCACCACACCATCAACGCCGAGCAAGGCGAAGAACGCCTGTTTGGCTTCGCGACCGACCGCGAGCGCGAACTTTTCCTCGCGCTGCTGATCGTCCAGGGTATCGGCCCCAGCACCGCCTTGCAGATGATGTGCGCGGGCAGCCCCGACGATTTAATTAACGCGATCGCGTCCGGCGACGTCGCCACGCTGAAACGCCTTAAAGGCATCGGCCCCAAACGCGCCGAACGCCTCGTGATCGAACTGAAGGACCGGCTGCAGGCGTTCGCCGGCCCCAAATCGCCGATTAAGCCCGCGGGCGCCGCGAGCGGCGCCGCACAACAGGACGCCGTGCTGGCGTTGCTGGCGCTAGGTTATCCTTCGACCAAGAGTGCAGAAGCCGTTACCAAGGCCGCCGAGAAACTCGGGGCCGCTGCGGCGACCGATGCGCTGGTACGTGCGGCGTTGCAGACGATGTAAACCAGAGATGGGATGAGTGGGCCGGTCTCCCGACGGGATGCACTATTGTGCTCCCAAGGAACGCGCTCGAAGCGCAACGGGCTTTAAGCCCAAAGGAGACCGACCCGTGAAGAAGTTTACTAAGCACAAATTCGCTGTGGCGACGAATCGGAAAAACTTGATTGTAGGCATGGATATCAGCGACCGCGTGAGCACACTGGCGATTCTCGATGATGACGAGATCACCTTCGATTCCGTCGCCAACACGCGCAGCGCCCTTGACGATCGATTTGCTTCACTTGATCCCTGTC
>JADLAK010000019.1 GCA_020848275.1 Planctomycetota bacterium | reverse complement strand
CTTGAAACCGGCTTCCAGACTTCATTCCACGGCTACCGTTGATTTCCGACAGTCCTTTTTCCTGTAGCATGAATGTCGCTAGTTGGTCCTAACTTGCTGCGACGGGTCTGTTTTCCGTCGAACAATTCTTGATCTTGTTTCGATCACTTCTTGATGTCGCTTCGTGGTGTAGATTCTCCTTGCTCTCAGGTGCTTGGCGGGGTACTTGTTCATCGCTCCGCTACCCCTTGGAAAATTTGGATACACTTGCGGCGGAAAAATCCATGTCTCGACCCATTCTTCTTGCTCTGGTTGCCTTGCTCGCGTTGGGCTGCGTGCTTGGCGCCTATATGCTTATCCTGCCTCGCGACACAAAAGCCGGGGGTGCGGGAAATAATTCTGAAAATAATTGCGGACTGTCTGTAAACCAGCCTGTGAAGCCAGCTCCAGAGAAAAAGACGCCCGAAGAAATAGCCGAGGCTGATTACTTAAGCGCAGAAAAGCCGGAAGATCGCATCGAGATCATCCGCAAGGCAGCGGACTTACCCGGCGCAAAGTCCAGTATGCCGCTACTACGTAAAGCGCTGGTGGCCGACGCTAACGAGGATGTCCAGCTTGAAGCCCTGGCCCAGAGCATCAAACTCGCCGAGAATGAAGGACTTGGCATTCTGGTCGAGACCATCCGCGGCGCGTTGTCAGCGCCAAAGGATAGAGTCCAGCAGCAGGCCTTGCGCGAAGCGCGCAAGCACCCAAGCCCTGAACTTGTGCCAGACCTGATCGAAATTGCGGCCGGCAAAGCCGCGCATCGCTTCCTCGCCGTTGATGCTCTGGCGTTCACCGAAGACCCACGCGCCAAAGCCAAAGTCCTCGAGATTGCTTCTAAGACCGATGGTGAAAAAACCGAACGAGTCCGCGCCGTTGCTTTGCTGGCAAGAACTCGAGACACCAACGCGAATGAACTTATTCACCAACTATGCGGTTCAAGCGATGAGGAGCTACGCAAAGTTGCTCTGGAAGTGGTCGAGGCGTGGAAGACAGCGTCAAAGTGATTCGTGGCCGATGCGGTGCGGCGCGCGGGTCGGGTCAGACCAAAGCGAGCCGCCGATGGCGATAGCCGAGGCGGCGAGGCTGGATTGCGAGCGCGCGATGGCTCGCCGCGTCAGCGGCGAGCGAGGACACCCGAGCAGTCGAAGGCGAGCGACGCGAGCCGAGACGGCGACGGTGGCCGTGAGCGCGCGAAGCGATTGGGCGTGCGGAATGCGAGCGGGCGAGCGGATTGGGTGGTCGAGCCGCCGAAGCTCTGCGAGGCGGCGAAGGCCGCCCCCGCGAGCGCGCGACGCCTTTCGTGACCCGAGCCGCCAAAGGCACTCGTGCCGAGGCGGCGATGATTGCGCGCGCCGCCAAACAGCCACGCCTCGTAGCTCTTTCCCGGCTTTATGCAGCGATTGTGCGATTTTGCCCGCGATTACCTCGCGTCAATTGGCGCGGCACGGCCGAGCCGTCCCGGCATCCAAGTTGTTAAGTGCGGTTCTGATATGGAAAATATTGGCGAGCTGTCACCGAAGACTTTCGGGCACAACCACGATTGATGGAACGGCAAGCTTCGCGACTCGTTGCCCCCCTCTCGTCGCGGTGCCGTTTTTGCCTCGTTTTGAGGTGCCGTACAGGGTGCCGCGCAAAATTTTTCAAAGAAAAATGCAAAGCGGGGAGAAGCCGCAAAGCCTATCCCCGCCTGCGTTTGAAGTTGGTAGCTGGGACCGGACTCGAACCGGTGTCCTAGGGCTTATGAAACCCTCGCTCTAACCAGCTGAGCTACCCAGCCATGGGCCTGATATTTCGGGTCGCGCAGCAGCCTTACATCACCTGCTGCGCGGCGGGGAAAGGTATCGCCAAAGGGCGCGCCAATCAAGGGGGCGGAGGCCCAGGTACCAGGCATGCCCGCTCATCTTCGGTTGTTCTCCGGCGGCGCGGGGCGCTCCTGCGCGCGGTTCTCCCAGCGTTGCGCGCGCGTGTTCTTCGGCGGTTCGCCCTGCAGCGCCGCAAAGCCCGAAAGCCCGACCGCCGCAAGCAGGCTGCCCCAGCGGATCACGCGCGCCAGCACCGAGCCCACGGGCGAAAGCGCGCGGAACACCAACCCCATCAGCTCGCGCCGCCCCACGCTTTCATACTTCGTCACGAGATAATCGAGCTGTTGCAGCGCGAGCTGCATCTTCAATTGCACCTGCACGCGTTTAATATCATCTTCAATTCCAGCCACATCGGCCATGCCGCCGAGCTTTTCGCGCGAGGCGCGATAACTCTGCTCCAGCGATTGCACCGCGCCGCGCACCAGCCCGCCAAGTTCGCCGCGCACCGCGCCCCAGGTCATCGAGAACGAGAACACGACCGCGACCGCGAGCGCAATCAAGCCGGCGTACTCGCCCCAAGTCGCCGCGGTGTATGCGATGTACGCCGTCTGAATCAAACCGAAGAAAACGACCAGCGTCGTGCTGCGCGTCGTTACCGCAAACAGCGGCCGATAGTGCCTGTCCGCGAGCACGAGGTCGACGGAATCGCGGAAGTCGTACCTGCGCAAAATGCGCTGCATCAAAATCGCGCCGGTAACAATCAGCCACGCGTAGTAGCCGAACATCAACCACTCGACCGACCACAGCCCGAGCAACAGGTAAGCCTCGGGGCCGCGCGAGGCCAGCCCGTAATCGACGAGCAGCCGGTCGCTGGGAAAATAGACAATCGCGCGGTATGCGATGAACGGCGCGGCGATCGCCAGCGCCGCGAGGTTGACGCGAAAGCCGAAGAACCAACGCGAGGCCTTGTCGAGTTCCGCGCGCGGGACGTCCATGTGCTTGAACGCGAGTTCGAAGTGCCGGCTGTAGATGCTCTTGAACAGGCGCAGGCAAACCAGGTGCACGAACAGCAGCAGCGGCTGCAACTGCCACTCGCGCGAGCGCAGGTAGCCGTCGGCGGCAAGCACCCAGTCGCCGCCGATTTCGATGATGCGAAGCGCCAGGCCCGCGGCCCAGGCCGCGGTGCATATAAGGAAGGACGTGACGAAATAAGGGACAACGCCGCCGGGCATGAACTGGTCGAGCAGCCAGCGGCTCTTGATCTTGGCGAAGTTGGCCGGGTCGAAGATGTCTTCTTCCTGGCCGCCTTCGCGCCGCGGCCGTTGCACGAACGCGTTTTCGACCAGCGACGTTCCGCCCTCGGCCGCCACGTGGCTTGCGGCGCGGGCGGGCGCGGGTTTTTCACCCGCGTAGGGTTGATCGGGATTGTCGGCCATGGGCGCAATATAGAGAACCGGAGCCGATCGCGTTAGCGATGGGTGTTTTGGAAACACCCGTCGCCTATGACGAGCGAAGCGAGTCATTGCGCAGCAAACCATGCCTTTGCAAGCAACGGGCTCTGGTTAATATACCCGCCATGAAACCCTTACACGCCCTGTATGTGAGCGTCGGCGCGCTGGCCACCTGCGTCGCGTTGCTGTGGTGCATGAACGTGAGCTTTCTGCCGTGGATAGGCGTCTACCTGACGCAGGGTTCGCCCTACGTCGGCGGCATCGCGCTCGCGGCCGGCCTGATGTTTTTGCTGACGTGGTTTTACGGCCGCGTGCTGATGAAAAACGACAAATCGAAGAAGTTCCCCGGTTTTGTGCTCGGGCTGGCCTACGGGCTGGTGCTTGCGGCGATTTTCATTTTCATCATTCCGCCGGTGCTGGGCGCGCTCACGGGCAATCCCAACGTGCACCAAAGTGAAAACGGATTCGTCGACGCGTTCAACGCCGTCGGCCATCGCATTTTCCCTGCGCCGCCGGATTTAGGCTTTGCGCCGCCGATGCGGTCGCTGAGCGACAAGCCCTGGTGGAATGTCGCGGATTGGCAAGGCCGCATCGTTCCCTTCGGCATCGCGTTTGTCGCCGCCGGGCTGGTGATTGGGCTGTTCTCCGCCGGCAAAGGCGGCAAGAGCGAATAACCACGGTGCTGTAGCAACTATGTTCTGGGGCGGGCTTCGCTGCGCGTAATTGGGCGCTACGCTTCGCCCGCCCCAGAACATAGTTGCTACAAAAAAACACGACAAGCCCGCAAATAGTTTCCCACATCCGCCAGGGCCCGCCCGCGGGGGTTCGCATGAGCTTCCAACGCCGCAGTTGCGCGTTGTGCGGTCGAGGGAAGCAGTGCTGCCGCCAATAGATATGCACAACCTGGCAACAGCGAAGCGGCGCGACTTTTTGCAATCTTAATCAACCATTGACGCGTCCATAACACGTCGCCGCTATGTTTCTGCCCGACCTCAACGGAAAGAGGCATTCGGCAGCGCATGGAGAATCGAATTTTTTCCAGGACATCTAAAGGAGAGCGGGGCATGGCAAAACTTTGGTCGTTGGCATTGGCGCTGTTGATCGGCGCCGGGTTCTGGGCGGCGCCCGCAGCGGCGCAGTCCAACAAGGTCGAGGAACTCGAGCGCGAGGTCGCAACGCTTCGCTCCGAAGTTGCCGGCCTCAAGAGCATCGAGCGTGAAGGGCAGGGCCTGACGAGCAGCGACCAGGCGGTCAAGGCGCAGCTCAAGAAGAGCATGTTCGCCTGGGCGACGGAGGACGGCAAGTTCAGCTTTACGATGGGTTTCCGCGTGCAGGTTCGCCTGACCTACAACGACGAGCGCGGCGACGACGTTGAAGACCCGACGGCGGGCGCAACCAACGGCAAGGACTACACGCACTTCAACATCCGCCGGTTCAAGTGGTTTGCCAGCGGCAACATCTTCGAGAAAGAGTTCAAGTACCTCTTCACCGTGGTGCTGAACAAGGGCTCGGCCAACAACATGATCGAAGACGTCGTTTTCACCTGGGCCAAGTTCCCGTTCCTGAATATCAGCGCGGGCCAGATCAAGGTTCCCTACAACCACAGCTTCATCAACAGCTCCGGCGCAATGCAGTTCGTTGACCGCTCCATCGTCAGCGACGTGTTCAACCAGGGTTGGGGCAAAGGCGTGTGGCTGACCGGCACCATCGGCGAGACCGTGCCGTGGGTGAAGTACTGGTTCGGCATCTTCAACGGCGTCGTCGCCAGCTCAGCGGGCGATTTCCGCAACAGCGACGTCAACATCATCTCCCAGACTTTCGGCAACTCGGTGGACGCCGACCTGTTCCCCGCCCTGCGCGTCGAAACCCATCCTCTCGGTGAAGTCGCCGGCGGCATGGTCGACATGCGAAGCGCTGACGAGTTCGACAAGGTGCTGTTCTCCGTCGGCCTCGCCCTGAACTGGCTGCAGGGCCGTTTCAACAACGCCAACATTTACTCCAACGGCAACGCCGCGCCGGCCGCGGGCTCGGGCCGCTTCCGCACCGCGTTTGACACCCTCGCCCTTTGCCTCGACGGCCACTTCCGCTGGCACGGCCTGAGCGTCAACATCGAGTGGTGCTGGCGCCACACCAACTTCCACAACACCGGCAACCTCGAGGGCAACAACATCACTCGCGGCCGCAACCGCCCCGGCGACATGGACGACACCGGCATCGTGTTCGAAGTCGGCTACTTCATCCTGCCCAAGCAGCTAGACGTGGGTCTTCGCTGGGCGGATGTGAACGCCGATGAGTTCTGGGTCAACGGCAGCACCACCAAGGCTACGGCCCTGCGTCCTGACAGCAGCGAACTCGGGCTCGTGGTCGGTTATTATCTCGCCGGCCAGAACCTGAAGATCCAGATGGACTTCACCTACATCAGCCACCAGTTGGCGTTCTTCGTCGCCGGCGGTTCGCTGCCGACGGGCACCTCGCTGGGTTCTTCGCCTAACGGTGATGCGCTGGAAAGCCGCAGCCTGACCAGCCTCGCCAACGAGACTTCGGACTGGAAGAACATCTGGCAGCTCCGTATCCAACTGCAGTGGATTTTCTAGACCGCAGTACTTGACTCACGATCAAGCGAGGGACGACCGAAAGGTTGTCCCTTGTCTTTTTCTCGATTGCAGACTGCGGACTGCGGATTTCGCAAGCGCGCTACCGAACATGCAGCTTGTTCCAACATTCACGACCCGTTGACGCGTCAATTACACATGTGCGGTAGAGTTTCCGACATACCGGGCGTGTGGATAACGCTCCAAGCCATTGGGAGAACATGGCTAACAAGGCCGACAAGACGCACTACCGCAGCATCTGGATTTCCGACGTCCACCTCGGAACCAAGGCGTGTCGCGCTGAACGCCTGATCGAATTCCTGCAAAGCACCCGCTGCGACCATCTCTATCTCGTCGGCGACATCATCGACATCTGGGCGCTCAAGCGTAAGTGGCACTGGCCCGCCGCACACAGCGATGTGATCCGCCGCATCCTCAAGCGCGATATCAAAGGCACGCGCGTCACGTTTGTGCCCGGCAACCACGACGAAGCATTCCGCGACTACGCCGGCCTGCACTTCGGCGGCGTCGAGATCATCAACGAAGCGGTCCACACGACCGCCGACGGCAAACGCGTGCTGATCGTGCACGGCGACGCCTTTGACGCCATTGTCAAGAACTACACGCTGATCACGCACATCGGCGACTGGCTCTACGACCTGCTGCTGTGGGCGAACATCGGCTTCAACCGCGTGCGGCGCTGGCTCGGTTTTGGTTACTGGTCGCTGGCGGCCTACATCAAGCAGAAGGTGAAGATGATGATCACCTTTGTCAGCAGCTACGAGGACAGCCTGGTGCGCTACGCAAAGCAGCACAAGGCTGACGTGATTATTTCCGGCCACATCCATCGCCCCGAGGTAAAGCAGGTCGGCGAGGTGCTCTACGCCAATTGCGGCGACTGGGTCGAGAATTGCTCGGCGCTGGTTGAACACGCCGATGGCCGTATCGAACTGGTGAAACTCGGCCTGCACGAGGAAGCGCCGGCGGTCGCCGCTGCGCAGCCGCAGGCCGAGGCAGAACCCGCGATCCCGGCGGGCGCTCTGATCGAACCGGAGCCCGTGCTCGCGCGCGCGAGCCTGCGCAAGACCATCAACACGCTGGCGTGTGCGCTTGCCGCCGACGGCGTCGATACCATGGACCTGAGCAAGGCCGATGCGGATTCGTCGCGGCTGGATGCGGCCGACAACAAGGCCCGTGAGTCCGATGGAGAACTGGTGGCCGTATAACGTGGGGCGGGCATCTTGCCTGCCATTTGTCGCCGCCTATGGCGGCGACCGCGGGCCAGAGGCCCACGCCACGTCCCGTCATAGAAGCACGAGCGGGGCGCCTAACGGCGCTCTGTTTCGTTAACCCTTGTCGATAACCGCGGTGGCTTTGCGGGTGCGCTTTCGGACGGTCTCGTTGAGCTCGCGCTTGCGGATGCGGAAACTCTTGGGCGTGATCTCGACCAGTTCGTCGGGCTCGATCCACTCCAGCGCGTCCTCGAGGCTCATGTCGCGCTTGGCCTTGATGCGCACCGTCGCTTCCTTGTTGCTGCTGCGCACGTTGGTGAGTTCCTTGGCTTTCGCGGCGTTGACGCCGATGTCGCCTTCCTTGCAATGCTCGCCGACAACCTGCCCCGCGTAGACGTTGTCGCCGGGCTCGACGAAAAACTCGCCGCGGTCGAACAGGTTTAACAGCGCGTATTCGGTCACGCGGCCCTGGTCGGTCGCGCACATCGCGCCGCGGTTGCGGCGGGGAATTTCGCCCGCGACGGGCTTGTAGCCCGTGAAGCGGTGCGTGAAGATCGCCTCGCCCTGCGTCGCGGTCAGCACCTTCGTGCGCATGCCTATTAAGCCGCGCGAGGGCACGTCGAATTGCAGCACCGTGCGACCCTTGTGCGTTTCCATGTGAACGAGCAGCCCGCCGCGCCCGCCCAGAAGTTCGATCACGCGGCCGGACATGTTGTCGGGCACGTCGGCGACGGCTTCTTCCCAAGGCTCGAGCTTTTGCCCATTTTCTTCGTGATAGATAACCTCGGGCGCGCCGACGCTGAACTCGTAGCCCTCGCGGCGCATGTTCTCGACCAGAATGCCGAGGTGCAGCGTGCCGCGGCCCTTGACGTGGAAGTGGTCGGCGCCGTCGCCGACATCGACCTTGAGCGCGACGTCGGCCTCCGCGGCGCGTAACAGGCGGTCGCGGATCTGGCGGCTTGTCGGGTACTGGCCTTCGAGGCCCGCAAGCGGGCTGTCGTTGACGTTGAATTCCATGCCGATCGTCGGCTCGTCGACGGGCACGGCGGGCAGGGCTTCAGGATGGTCAGGGTCGGCAATCGTGTCGCCGATGTCGACGTTTTCAAGGCCGACAATCGCGACGATCTCGCCGGCGGCGGCTTCCGCCACATCGATGCGGCGCAGTCCCTCGAACACCTGGATCTGTTTGGCCTGGTAATTTTTCGTGCTGCCGTCGCGTTTAATCGCCGTGACTTGTTGCTTGGCCTTGATCGTGCCGCGCATCAGGCGGCCGACGCCCAGACGACCGACGAACTGGTCGTAGAGCACGTTGGTGATCTGTACTTGCAACGGCTTTTCGGGCTCGACCTCGGGGCCGGGCAGCACGTCGACCATCGCGTCGAGCAGCGGCTGAAGCGATGTGCCCGCGATTTTCAGGTCCTTGGTGGCGATGCGGTTGCGGCCGGAGGCGAAGATCACCGGGAAGTCGAGCTGCGCGTCGGTCGCGTGCAGGTCCATGAAAAGCTGGAAGACTTGGTCGAGCACTTCGTGCGGGCGTGCGTCGTTGCGGTCGATTTTGTTGATGACGACCAGCGGCTTGAGGTTGCGCGCCAGGGCCTTGCGCAGCACGAATTTTGTCTGCGGCAGCGGGCCTTCGGCGGCGTCGACGAGCAGGAAGCAGCCGTCGGCCATGCCGAGAGTTCTTTCAACCTCGCCTGCAAAGTCAGCGTGCCCCGGGGTGTCTATTAAATTGATCTTCACGCCGCGCCAGACGAAGGAAACGTTCTTGGCGAGGATGGTGATGCCGCGTTCGCGCTCGAGCGGGTTGGAATCGAGGAACGCTTCCTCGTGCTCGGTCTTGCGCCCAAAGAAGTTCGCGGCCTCTAGGAACCCGTCGACGAGAGTAGTTTTGCCGTGGTCAACGTGAGCGACGACTGCAATGTTGCGGATGTCTGATCTACGCATCTAAGGAGTATTTCTCGGGTCGGTCGTCATGCAGGCGGCCGCAAGTCATTCGTGAGCTGGCGCCGCGTTGCGGAATCAGGCTGGCTTGCGGACTTTGCGTTTGGAGGTTTTGCGGGCCATCTGGCGGTCAATGCGTGCGGCGATACGGTCGAGCTCTTCGAGGTCGGGCTGCCACGTCTTGCGCGACTCACGAAAGTTCGCCGCGTCGATATAGCGCTGAGGCTTACTCTTGTTTTTCTGGTTCGATTTCACCATACACCTCTTGTTCCCAACCCGGCAGCCAGACAACACGGAAAGGCCGCCAAGCGGCAAACAGCTTAACATGTTGCCTGCATTTTTCGTGGAAGTTGCTGTCGAAGGTTACCAGAAAATTTGCGCCGCCGTGTAACGCTGACGCCAGATGACGGCAGTCGTACAGCCCGCTGGGATCACTTTCGAGCCCGGTCCATCGCGCAAGTCGCTGCGCTTCCTGTTTGACCTCGGCCGAAAGGCCGACGAACCCGGCCTGTTGCGGGACATACGACAGCAATTTGCGTGCTTTTGAAACGGGCCTTGTTTCGGACAATTCGGTGCGCAGCCAGCTCGAATGCAGAAACCGCAAACGCCCGTACTCGATGGCCGCCAACAGGAAACGCATTTCGGCTTGCGCCTCGACGTCGATGCGCTTCTCGACGAACACGCCAAAGCAGCAGGCATCAATGTAGATCAGCGTCTTGCGCATCGCGCGCGGAGTCTAGCGGCGAGGCTTGCAAATTGCGGCGGAAATACACTATTTATGTATTTTGCATATTATATATTTATTGGTTATGCGCCGAGGACTCCTCCTTCCTTTAGTAATGCTCGCAGGTTGCGCCGTCATGCCGTTTCAGCCGCAACCGGCGGCTAACCCGCTTGCGGCTTCGTCCGCCGAGGCGGCGCCGCAGCCCGCTTCGACGGCGCCTGAAGCTTCGCCAACAATTACCGCGTCGGCCCCGCAATCCCGATCGGCCGAGCCGAAAAGTCCGCCTGTGCGTGCAGTGTCGGTGAAGGCTGCCGCGTCCGGCGAGACGGTTGCCAAAACACCGGCGACCGAAACCGCCGCCCCGCCCGAGCCGGAGGCAACGCCGCAAGTGGAACCCCAGCCGGCGCCTATCGACGCAGTGGGGGAGTTGCGCCGCGCCGCGGACGTCAAAGACGCGACAGTCGCCGCGCGCAAAGCGATTGTCGCGGTGCTGATCGCACGCGGCAGCAGTGAAGACCTGGTTGAAGCGGACACGCGCCTGCGCGCGCTTGCGGGCGTCAAGGGCATCAGCGCGCAATGGTTGCGGCTGCAACGCGCGTCGATTGCCGACGCCGGCGGCGAACTGGCGGACCTCGAGGGCGCGGCGCGCGAGGCGTGGCTCGCGGCCCTGCGCGATTTGCCGCTGGAGGCGCGCGGCATTCACGCGACTGACGGCGAAAGCAAAGACGGCGCGTTTTCCAAACGCGAGAGCATAAGTTATCGCCCCGACGGCTACGTCAGCGTCGCGTTCGAGGCGCGCTATTTTGGCCTGAAGGAGCACGACGACCGCTTTGATTACGCCTTCAGGGTTGCCGCACGACTGCTGAAGGAAGACGGCAGCGCGGTCGCGGACTTCAACCCGCCGGCGCACACGTACAAGGGCATGCTGGATTATCCCGCGCACCGTTTTGCGTGGTTTGAGTTCGTGTTGAATCAGCGGCTGCCGCGCGATCTCGCCGCAGGCAATTACACCGTCGAACTCACACTCAGCGACGAAATGGGCAAGCCAATCAGCGCCCGCATCACCCTCGACATCCGCGTTAGATAGCCGCCTCAATCAGCTCGCAGGTCCGGGGGATCGGGTTGTCCGCTTTCATTTTTGTTGCGATTGCGGTGCAGCGGACCGGCAGTGCAGGGTCCTTGAGCAATGTGTCGAGTTTTTTTGCCAGCCTCGCCGCCGTGAACTTTTTCGGCGGCAGGTCCGCGCCGACGCCGAGTTTTTTTACGCGCGCGGCGTTGTCCGGCTGGTCGTGGGCCATGGGCATGATCAGTTGCGGCGTGCCCGCGGCCAGTGCCTGGCCGCAAGTGCCGACGCCGCCGTGGTAAACCATGCAGGCGGCGCGTGGCAGAAGCGTGCTGAGCGGGATGAAGTCGAAGTGGCGCACATTGTCGGGCAGAGAGCGGGGCAACTGGTCAGGAAAGCGCGTCAGCAGGATGCCGCGGCAGCCAAGCAGCTTGCATGCGCCCGCGGCGGCGGCGAAAAAATCTTCGCCCTGCACCATCGCGCTGCCGGGCGTGAACACCAGCGGCTTGTCGCTCGCGGCCAGGAACTCTTCAACGTCGGGCCGCAGCGGCTGGATTTCTCTTTCGTCGAACAGCGGAAAGCTTGTCAGCACGGTTTGCCTGGGCCAATCCGGCTGCATGGGCCCAAACCAGTCCGGAAACAGGCCGATCACACGCTGCGGCGAATGCCACCACTGGTCCATGATCCCGCGGACGGGCGGCAGGCCGAGAGTCGCGCGATAGGCGTTGATCGGCGGCGCGAACAGATTGTCGATCATCGTCGCGTCGGCGAATTTCCACATCAGGCGGCGCATGAACTTCGGCAGCAGCCGCACAAAGGTCAGGCCCGGCAGACAGGGCATGTCGTAGACAGTGCGGAAAACGCTGGGTGAGAGGTGGCAGGTGACGGTCGGAAGGTTGAACGCTTCCTGTGCGACACGCGTGCCAAAAGCCAGCGTCGAGCCCACGACAATGGTGTTGCCGGGCTCGTTGCGTTGCTTCAGCGCCTCGACGGTGGCGGGCAGCACCTTGTTGATGGTCGCGTCCATGACAAAGCGCAGCGCGCGCGTGGGATGCCAGGCATCGGGGTGTTTCAGGTACGCTTCGAACTCTTCCTTGGTGCCGATCTCGACGAAGTCCAGGGCCATTTTCTCGACAAGTCCGCGGAAGTAGCCGCTGGTCAGGATCGTGACGCGATGGCCGCGCGCCTTGAGCGCCGCGCCGATGCCGACGAAAGGATGCACGTCGCCGGCGCTGCCTATGGGAACGATCAGGATGTTGCGAGTCGTCACGCCAGTTTGCCTCCCGACAGCCGCACGGTGCACGTGGCCTGTTGGGCGGATGCTGCGTCGTGGGTGCTGAAGATGACGGTGGCGCCGCGGACGGATTCTTCGCGCAGCGCGCCCCAGAGGCGCGCACGCGCGGCGTCGTCAAGCGCGTTGGCGGGCTCGTCGAGCAAAAGCAGCAGCGGCTGGTGGACGCAGGCGCGTGCGAGGCCCGCGGCTTGTTCCTGGCCGCGGGAAAGTTCGGCCACGGGCGACAGCGCCAGACGATTGAGGCCGAAGCGTTCGAGAAGTTCATCGACGCGCTGCGTGGCGTCGCGCACGCCGTAGAGTTTCGCGAACAGCGTTAAATTTTCACGCACGGTTTGCGCGCGGTCGAGACCGCTTTCGTGGCCGAGGTAGCCGATCAGCGCGCGTGCGCCGACAGAATCCTTCAACGCGTCGCGGCCCTCGAGTGTGTACGCGCCGGCCTCGGGCCGCTGCAACAACGCCAAGACGCGTAGCAGCGTCGATTTGCCCGAGCCGTTTTCGCCGACCAATGCGATGCGCTCGCCCTCGTTAGCGACAAGGTCGATGCCCTTGAGCACCGGCGCGAAGCCGAAGCCTTTGACCAAGCCGCTGATGGCGAGGCGGCTCACGCGCGCTCTCCCTTCACGCTGATCTCCAGCGCGCGCGCCATCAGGCGTTTGCGCTGGTCGAGGTAGGCCGTGGCCGAAAGTTTGCGGGCCTTGTAGTCGGCCTCAAGCTGCTTCATGGCGGCGATGATTTCATCGCGCGAAGCGTCAACTTCGTTCAGGCGCTTGCGCTGCATCTCGCGCGAACTGCGCAGCGAAATCACCATCGCGACCAGGAAGCCGACGGCAAACACGACCGCGAGCATGATGAAAACGCCCTGCATGTTGATGCCCGTTGCGGCGGGCGCGGGCGTTTCGGTTTTCGACGGCGGTTGGATGCGCCTGGCGACATCGGCGAGCACTTCGCGCGCCCTGGCGCTGAGCGCAATCGCGATGATGTAGCGGTCGCCGGCGCCCACGACGTCGAGCGCGCCGGCCGCGGCGCGATAACGCACCAGCCCGTCTGCCCCTTGCTCGGGCGCTTCGAGCAATTTTGCGTGGCCGTCGGCGCGCACGCCGCCGACTTCAAGCGTCGGGTCCGTCGCGATGCGGAGGTCGCGCAGCGCCAGCGGCAAACTGCGCATCACGCGCACGCTGCTCTCCGGCTGGGCCAGCGGGATGCCGCCGCGATGCATGAGTTTGAGCACCAGGCGGCCGGGTTTGCCGCCGACAGCGGGCGGCACGGGGCGATTGAACACCAGCGAGGCCTTGCGGCCGCCGCTGTCGTCGGGGTCGAGCTTGAAAAAGGTTTCGCCCTCGCCGATGAAGTCGAGCGCGCCGTCGAGGTTCAGCGGATGCCAGGGGTCGAGGCTGACCTGCGGGCCGGGGCCGTACTCGACGGGCCGGCCGTGCATGTTGTCCATGCCGCCAAACGTCCAGGGCCGCTGTGCGCGCGCGTCCAGCGGCACGGGGCCCGGCGAACTCGCGTTTGTGCCCTGCAGGAAAAGCAATTCGGTTCCGTACATGCCCGCGAGAAACGCGGGGTCCATGCCCGGCGCGGTCAGCAGGCCAAGCTGGAACCAGGGCGCGCCCGTGGCGGCGGATTCGGCTGGCAACGCGGCGCGCGACGGGTCGAGATTTTCGATCACGATGGTTTCGGTGACCTCGACGACGGCGTAGACCAGCGTGTCCTTGATGATCGATTTGAGTTGAAGGCTGTGCTCGGCGACGCGGCATGCCCTGGGATCGGCGCCCAAGGTATAGAACGGGATGTCACGCTCGACGCGCGGCTGGTCGTCGGTAAGCCAGATTTCTTCGCGGAAGGGCCGCCACAGGCCCTGGACTTTGGCCGCAAGCGCCAGGCGCTTGCGCAGCGGCAGGTTGGCGATTTCGTAATCGCCGCGCGGCCCTGCCTTGACGTGGTAACCCTCGCGCGCGAGCACGCCGCCCTGCAGCCCGCCGAATTTCGAGTGCGGATCGCGGCCTGCGACCACCGCATTGAAGGCGTCCTGCCACGCGGCCGAGACGATTTCACAAAACGGCGGCGATTCCGGCGGAAGCGCCAGCGCGCAGACCACGGTGCCGGGTTCGAAGTCGATAGTGGTGCCGACACGGTCTTTAAGGCGGCCGAACACGCTGCCCGGTTGCGGCGCAGCCGGTCCCATCTGCGCATGCAGCGGCGCGGCGACCAGGAAAACGATCAACAAAAGTATGGCTCGTGGCATCAAAGGCAATTGGACAGAAAACTTCGTTTCACGCCAAGGCGCAAAGAGCGCAAAGACGCAAGGAACTGCAACGACTTTGGCCGCAATAGCGCCAAAACGCAAAAGTAAAGCGTCCGGCTGCGAAGCTCTTGTCGGGACGGCAGGTTTTGCGGTTTAGCGTTTTTGCGGCTGCCGTTTCGTTGAGGGAAGCGAATTATTTGGCAAGGTCGGCTTCCAGGCGCCTGCGGGCGTCGGCCAGTTTGGCTTGCACGGCGTCGAGTTTAACAGTCAGTTCCTTGGCGCGCGCAAGATATTCGGGGCGCAGCTTTGTGAAGTCGGCCTCGGAAAGCTTGCGGGCCAGGCGTTCTTCTTCGAGGTCTTTGAGCGCGCGCAGGGCTTCCTCACGCTGGCGCGTGACAATGGCCAGTTCGCTTTCGACATCGCCGACGAACCAGATGCGCCGCTTGCGCAGGAACGGCGTGGCGCAGATCGCGACGGCGACGATCACTAGGCCGATGATGATGGCGATGTCCATGTACGCAGATTAGCACTTAGTCGGAGCCGCGAAATGGGGTCAGGCACCGCAACAGCGCGGAGCCAGCCCTATTTCTTACCCCGTAATCTTCTTCAAGACGGCTTCGAGTGCCGGTTTGGAGTTGCTCGCGAGCTTGGGTGGGGTGGGGAACTCGCTTATGGCGTTGGTCGGAATCAAGTGGATGTGCGCGTGGGGAACCTCGTAGCCCACCACGGCGACGCACACACGCCTGCATTGCAGCTTTGCCTTGAGCAACGCGGCAACCTTGTGGGCGAAGGTCCAGAGCGCGGCGTGTTCTTCCGCCTTGAGGTCAAAGAGATAATCAACCTCTCGTTTTGGCACGACCAGCGTGTGGCCGTCGGTGATGGGATTGATGTCGAGGAACGCGAAGTGCTTGTCGTCCTCGGCGACCTTGTGGCAGGGAATCTGCCCGGCAATGATTTTGCTGAAGATCGAAGGCATGGGAAAAGATTAGCCACGGAGAACACGGAGTTACACGGAGAAACTGCCTAAAAGCAACCCACAGATTTCGCAGATGAACGCGGATTTCCCGCCAATGCCGGGCAAGTCCTATATCTGCGGCAATCTGCGTCATCTGTGGGCCGCAGTTGCCGTTCTCCGTGTCCTCCGTGGCTAAAGCAGTTTACCGGGCGAATTCAGTGACGCGGGTTTCGCGCATCAGCGTCACTTTGATTTCGCCCGGATAAGTCAGTTCGTCCTCGATCTTGCGCGCCATGTCGCGCGCAATCACCAGCGCCTGTTCGTCGGTCACGGCCTTGGCGTTGACCAGCACGCGAAGTTCGCGGCCCGCCTGAACGGCGAACGCTTCCTGCACGCCGTTGAAGCTCTTGGCCACGCCCTCCAGCGCCGTGAGACGCTGCACGTAACGCTCCATGCTTTCGCGGCGCGCGCCGGGACGAGACGCCGAAATCGCGTCCGCAGCTGCCGCGAGGCTGACGTAGGGATACTTGTGCGTCAGGGGCTGGTCGTGGTGGCCGCCCGCGGCTTCGATGACTTCCGGCCTCTCCTTGATGCCGATGAGGAATTCCTTGCCGACAAACGGGTGGCCGCCTTCCTTTTCGTGGTCGATGGCTTTGCCGATATCGTGCATCAGGCCGCAACGGCGACCAAGCTTGGGGTCCAGGCCGAGTTCGCTGCACATCATGCCCATCAGGTGCGCGACCTCGACGGTGTGCTTGTAGACGTTCTGGCCGTAGCTCGAACGGAATTTCAAGCGGCCGAGCAGATATTGCGCCTTCGGGTGGATGTTATGGACTTCGCTGTCGAACTGGATCTGCTTGCCGGCCTCGAGGATTTCTTTCTCGATTTCCTTGCCGCAGACCTCGAAGATTTCCTCGATGCGCGCGGGATGGACACGGCCATCCTGGATCAGGCGGCGCAGCGTGCGGGCCGCGGTCTCGCGGCGCACGCTGTCAAAGCACGACACCACCACGACGCCCGGCGTATCATCGACGATCACGTCAACGCCCGTCACCTGCTGGAAGTGGCGGATGTTACGGCCTTCGCGGCCGATGATGCGGCCCTTGACCTCGTCATTGGGAATTTCGACGGTGCTGGTCGTGGTTTCGCCGGTGTATTCACTGGCGAGGCGGCAGATCGCCTGGCTGATGGTCCACTTGGCTTTTTCGCTCGAGGTTTCGTCAAGTTCCTTCAGCATCTTGGTCAGGCGTGTGGCTTTGTCGTTGACGAGTTCGGCGTCGAAGACCTCAAGCAGTTCGCGCTTGGCTTCTTCCTGGCTGAGCTTGGCGATTTCCGTCAGCTTGCCGCGCTGGTCGCCCAGCACTTTCTGGGCCTCGGCCTCAAGCTGCGCGATGCGCGCCTTGCCCTCGTCGATTTCCTTGTGCTTCTTTTCAAGCTGGTCGGCCTTCTTGTCGAGCAACTCGAACTTCTGCTCGATCGATTCCTCGCGTTTGGCAACGCGCTTTTCGAGTTCTTTGATTTCTTTGCGCTCGCCGTCGAGTTCGGCCTCGACCTTTTCGCGCAGCGCCAGCGCCTGGTTGCGGGCTTCCGCCTCGGCGCGCGAAATGAGTTCCTTGGCCTTGAACTTGGCTTCTTCGATGGCGCGCTGGGCGTCAACGCCGCCCGCCGCAGCGGTGGCATTTGCACTGATTGCCTGCGCCTGTGCGGCGGCCAGCTTCTGGCGGGTCATCATCAACATGGCCACGCAAACGCCGGCAATGACAAGAAACAGCACTGTAAGGATAATGAAGAGTGGATCGGGGCCTGCTGCCTGAAGAAGCATCACGTCCTCCTCCCCGCAAAACGGGGATAACCGGCCTAAGCCGGACAAATCAGGACGTCGGATTTCGCTTTACGAGACGATTAAGGTTCTGTCCTGCAAGCAGTTACGAAAATGCCGCCACCCGTGACGAGATCGTCGTCAAGGTTGGGACAAGACCACATGACCTGCTTGGGACAAGCCGCGAGATGCATTTGGGACTAACCTGTTCGTCTGGCGCGCAACACCCTACTTCACCCGGGTGTTGCTGAGAAAAGCGAATGGTCCGACGTATATAAACTGCGGGGGCCGAGACTTGCTCTACCTCCGACCTGTGTTCCCACAGGTCTGCCGCAGGACGGCGGGATTGTACCACGCGGAATAGTGTCAGCAACGTTATTGGTCAATTGGTTACATTGAATTGTAACCTCTTTATTTACATGATTTTGCGCCGTTGGTGTAAGTTAGTGCCGGTGAAAGTCGGGTAATTTCGATAGCTTGAGGCCGGCGACGGCCTGCCTTTTTGGGGTTTGAGCGTCGGGTTTATCCACATTCGACCGCCAGCAGGCATGGCGACCTGGCAGCCACGCTGGAATGTTCGGGCGGCAGTTCCGCGGTGGCGAGCTTGCGAGCCACAATTCGACCCGGCTACGTCGGTCGGGCGGACTTCCTGCAAAACCCAGTGCGTTTTCAGCCCGCTCCCCGCGGTCGCCAGCCGCGCCACGAAGCTGACTCACAACCGCCCCTTCAACCACCGTTGCGCCTTTCATGCCGCGCCGTTAACGTGTCGCGCGTACCCACAGGACCGCCGCAATGCCCTTTGAACCCGTGCTCTCTAGGTATTTCTATGTCAAGGACGGCCACACCCTTGAGCACTACATGGCGCGCGGCCAATACGGCGGCTACAGCGCGGCCAAGAAGGCGCTGACCGAGTTCGAGCCCGATAAGCTGACTCAATATGTGAAAGAGTCCAACCTTCGTGGCCGCGGCGGCGCGGGCTTCTCGACTGGCCTGAAATGGACGTTCCTGCCGAAGAACGGCAAGCCCCGTTACTTGGCCGTAAATGCCGACGAGTCCGAGCCCGGCACGTTCAAAGACCGCCAGCTCATGGCCTACGATCCGCATATGCTGATCGAGGGCATCATCATCGCGTGCTGGGCGGTGCAGAGTAACAGCGCCTTCATCTTCATCCGCGGCGAGTTCGCGCGCGAGGCCGTGCGGCTCCAGCAGGCGATCGACGATTGCTATGCGGCGGGAATTCTCGGCGCCGACGTGCTCAAGACCGGCAAGAATTTTAAATTGGATATCACGATTATCCGCGGCGCGGGCGCCTACATCTGCGGCGAGGAAACCGGCTTGCTCAGCGCCGCCGAAGGCAAGCGCGCGTACCCGAAAATTAAACCACCGTTTCCCGCGGTCGAAGGTTATTTCCGGTTGCCGACGGTCATCAATAACGTGGAAACGATCTGCAACCTGCCACACCTGATCGGCCGCGGCAAGGAATGGTACATGGGCCTCGGCCCCGCGACGGGCCCCGGCCCGAAGCTGTATTGCCTGTCGGGCCACGTGAAGAAGCCGGGTGTGTACGAGGCTCCGCTGGGCACGTCGCTGCGCTCGTTGATTTACGATTACGCGGGCGGCCCGATCGGCGAAATCAAAGGCGTGATTCCCGGCGGCTCGAGCATGCCGATCTTCACGCCGGATCTGCTCGATACGCCGATGGATTTCGATACCGTTCGGGCCAAGGGCAGCTTTCTCGGGTCGGCGGGCGTGATCGTGATGAACACGACCACCTGCATGGTCAACGCGCTATTAAATCTCGCGCGCTTTTACCATCACGAGAGTTGCGGCCAGTGTACGCCCTGCCGCGAGGGCCTGGGCTGGCTCGAGAAGCTGCTGCATCGGCTGGAGTTCGGCCACGCCAAGCCCGACGATTTGAATTTAATAAAAGAAGTCAGCGGCATGGTGGCCAAGCGCACGATCTGCCTGCTGGCGGATTCGCTGACCATGCCCGTGGACAGCTACATGAAGGCATATTTTAAAGAGTTCGAATTTCATGTACGCGAGAAAAAGTGCATGACCGGCACTGAACCCGGCAAATTCGCGCCCGTCGAAGAACCCGCGCTGGCGCGATAGAAGGCGCGGAGCACGAAGGGCGGCTTGCGGGTCGCCCTTGGTTCGTTAACCACCCCCGGGAGGGCCAGGGGGGAGTCCGCCAAATGGCTGTTCAGGTGCGATACCGGGGAAGAGTTTGGAAAGATCGCCGCCGCCGCCGGGGCCGGGAAGGCCCGCGGCCTGAGCGCCGCCTAAATCGGTGTAGGTTTTGAATTGATCGGCCGTAAGTACGTTTTTCGCGCGAGTGTTTGCGTCGCTGAACGCCTGTTCGACCTGCCGCTGTGTGTCCTCGAATGATTGCCCGTTCTGGAGGCCCTGGCGAAACAGGTCGTCGATCTGCTTTCTCGTGTCGTTCTCAATTTGCGTGAGCTGTTCACTTTGGCGTTCATCAAGGCCAAGTTGAGCAAATCGCTGATTGCGCGCTTCGGTTCGGGCGGCGTCCATCGCCTTACGTCGGGTCTGTGGGTCTGACATGATCCTCTTGAAGCTGCCCTGCGGATCCTTGGGATCGAATTCCAGGCCATACTCCTTGGCCTTGGCCGCAATGGCCTCCATCTTTTTTGTCTGCTCGGCAGCCGTTGCTTCGTGGCGGGCCTGGTCATCGGCGGCCTTGTCGGATGCTCGTTTGTTGAGTTCAGCCTGAACCAGCGCGCTGATTTCATCTGCAGTGAGAGCCTTGCCCGGTGTGCTCTCGGACGGCCGCACGGGACCGCCGGTGCCAGGCTGCGCTTCGAGTGTTGCAAGCCGGTTCTTGGCGTCACGCGCGTCGGCGCGTGCGGTGCGGGCTTCTTCGCTCGCGTCGGAAACCGCGCGTTTCAGCTGCGTGTTGTCGGTGCTGAGCTTGTCTACCTCATGTTCCAGCAAAGCCACTTTGTCGCCAGTTTCGGCGAGGGTTCTTTTAAGTTCGGAGTTGTCTTGGCAACCGGCCAACACCAGCCCCAACGCGCACAAAAGGATTTTGGTCACCCAATAAGGTCGCATGCGGTTCTTTCGACAGTTGTCCCCTTCGTATGACGCCGTCCGGGCTCTTGATCTAACGCAAAAAAGGGGATGCGTACGGCAAATTCGCGCCCGTCGAAGAACCCGCGCTGGCCAATAGTTCAAAGGAAAGTGGCTGGGGCGTCCCTGCCCCAGCACGAACTATCTTAGACAATGTTTAATGTGCTGGGGCACGGAGGCCCCAGCCACGGCTACTTCTTCTTTTTTTCGAGGAAGTCGGTCATTCGTTTCATCTTGTCTTCGCTCTCGAACAGCAGCGCCTGCGCCGTGCTTTCAAAAGCGAGACCGCTATCCAGTGGCATGCGCGCGCTCTGGTTCAGCGCGGCCTTGGCCATGCGGATCGCCATCGGGCCCTTCTTGAGAATGCCCAGCGCCATTTTGCGTGCGGTCGCGTTAAGGTCGGCATCCGGCACGATCTTGTTCACCAAGCCGATGCGATAAGCCTCTTGCGCGTCGATGATCGCGCCGGTCAGCACGAGTTCCTTGGCGCGGCCCAGGCCCACGATGCGCGGCAGCCGCTGCGTGCCGCCCGCTGCGGGGATGATGCCGAGATTCACTTCCGGCTGGCCGAACTGCGCGTTGTCGGCCGCCACGCGGATGTCGCAGGCCAGCGAGAGCTCGCAGCCGCCGCCAAGTGCAAAGCCGCGTACGGCGGCGATCACGGGCGCCGCAAACGCCTCGATTTTGGCGAACAGCGCGCTGTTAATCGCGGCGAGGCTTTCGAGCGCCTTGCGCTCGCGAAGTTCGGCGATGTCAGCGCCCGCGGCGAAATCGCCGCCGTCGCCGGTGATGATCACGCAGCCGACGTCTTTGAGTTCGTCAAAGGCCTGCGTGAGTTCGGCGACCATCGCCTTGTTGATGGCGTTCTTGACCTCCGGCCGTTTGAGGGTCACGACCGCAAGGCGAGGCTCTTCTTTGTCACGTTCAAGGTCGATGAGTTTGTAGGTCATGGGCTATTTCTTTTGCATGAACTCGAGCCTGTTGCCGCAAGGATCTTCACTGAAGAACCGGCGGTAGGCCGGCATTTCACCGCCCGGTCTAATCGGTCTCCCCGCTTTCTCAAGCCTGCTCTTGAGCGCCTCGAGATCGGGCACCATGAATGCCACGTGGGCTTTGGCGGCGGGCGAAAACCCTTTCTCCTGGATTCCCACATGCAGTTCGATATTGCCCGCCGAGAACCACCCGCCGCGCGGCGAGTCGGCGCCCTCGGTTTTCGGAATAGGTCTAAGTCCCAGTACATCGCGATAAAACGCGACGGCGGCGGCCTCCAGCTCGGGCGGCGCCGCGACCTGCACGTGGTTGATTGCGCTGACGGGCTCACGACTCATAGCGATTTTCCACGTCCACGCTGTCGTCTTCGACGTACTTGCCCAGCACGTAATCGTGCGGCGTCGGCAACAGGTTCAAATCGTCGCCGTGGTACATTTCGACGTGTTTCAGCATGTCCTTGGGCGAGCGGAACGCAAGGTAGACGAAAAACGTCGTCTCACGGTTTTCGATCTCAAAGCCCGGCGGAACGTCGCCGCCCGGGTGCGCGTCAGGCATGAAATAACTGCCATGTATGTAACCGGGGTTCAGCCGCGCCGCCTTGAGATATTTCTTGAGCGAGAGTTCGGCCTCGCGCTCCTGGCCCGGCGCAACCTGCACCTTGATGATCTGGGAATACATGCGGGTCTCCGTGTGGCGCGGGCGCCTCGCCAGCGTTTTGATGCGGCCGGGGCGGCCGCACCACACTACCACTGCGTCGCGTCGAGTATGACTTTGCCAAACGCTTCGCGCGACTCCACATGCGCGTGGGCCTTCGCAATTTCGCGCATCGCAAACACGCGGTCGACCACGGGTTTGACCTTTCCATTACAAATCAGCTTCCAGACCTCGAGCTGGTCGGCCTTGGGCCCCATGGTCGTCCCGATCAGGCTGATGCGTTTGAAAAACAGCGCGCGCAGATTCAGCGAAACTTCGGCGCCCGTGGTGCTGCCGCAGGTGACGTAGCGTCCGCCCCATTTGATTGCCTTCATGTCGCCTTCGAAGGTCGCGGGACCCACGTGGTCGAACACGACGTCCACGCCCTGCTTTCCCGTTAAACCTTTGACGTCGTCGGCCCAGGTCGCCTTGCTGTAGTTGATCAGCGCGTCTGCGCCCAGCGCGCGCGCCTTGTTCAGCTTCGCTTCCGTACTTGCGGTGGCAATCACCGTCGCGCCGATCAATTTCGCCAACTGTATCCCCGCGCTGGTCACGCCTGAACCCGCCGCATGCATCAGCACCGTCTCGCCGGCCTTCACGCCGGCTTTTTTCAGCATCGTCCAGGCCGTGAGAAAAACCAGCGGGCAGGCTGCGGCGTCGGTGAAGCTCATGCTCGCGGGCATCGGCAGCAGGTTACGCGCAGGAACGTCGAGAAATTCCGCGCAGCCGCCGTTGCGCGTCTCGCCGAAGATGCCGTAGTCACGCGCGAGCTGGTCGTTGCCCGAAAGCGCGGCGTCGGATAGCGGGTCGGCAAAGCCGGGCATGACCGCGACGCGGTCGCCGACCTTGGCGTTGGTGACCAGATTGCCGACTTCGGCCACGACGCCGGCGATGTCGGTGCCCGGGATCATCGGCAGCGGGAACTTGTGGCCGGGCACGCCCGCGCGCACCCAGATGTCGAGGTGGTTGATGCCGACGGCCTTGACGTCGAGGAGGATTTCGTCGGCTTTGATTTTTGGTTTCGGCGCGTCCTCGAACTTGAGTTTGTCGACGCCGCCGTGTTCTTTGACGATGACTGCTTTCATGGGCAAACCTCCGTAACTCGGAACCGGAGCCCATTGCTAAGCGATGGGTGTTTTGGTTTTGCATTGAACATCAAAAACACCCGCCGCTAACGCAGCGGGCTTCCATGAGTGGGGCCTTCGGGTCAAGGAAGAAGCGGTGTCCTGGCTTCCATCCGCACTCTCGTTATGGAGCCGTGGCTCCGGTGCATGTTGGGACTCGAATAGGCGCTG
>JADLAK010000018.1 GCA_020848275.1 Planctomycetota bacterium | reverse complement strand
TTTTTCAAGGTTAGTGTGCCGAGTTTATGCGCTGCGCCGAGCGAGCAGATCAAGAAGCGCGAGCGACGGCGTGGCTGGAAGCCACGCTGAGCGAGCGCGACGCAGAGATGCCCACCGGAAAAGCGCCACTGGCGCTTTTCCGGCACGCTCCGAACGTCGCCTCGCCGCAAGCAGAAACCGGCATGGTAATCTTGAAAATGCTCTATGGGCCACGCTCAGCGAGGCCGACGCCGAGATGCGACGCCCGCTGCAAGCAGAATCCGCTACAGCAAGTCCGAAAATGCTCTGAGGGAGACCCTATGCGAATCATGCTTGCGTTAGCCGCCGTTGCGTTGCTGGCGCTGTCAGGCTGCAAAGACCATGGCGCCGATATCCGCGCGCTGCAGGACGACCTCGCGTCAACGCGCGGCGCCCTTGAGGACGCCCGCGCGGACGCCGAGCGCCAGCAGGGCTACGCCGCCCAACGCCTTAAGGCGCTGGAAGACAAGCTCGATGCACTCGAGCGTGGATACAGCGGCGCAGACATTGCGGCGCTGCGCAAAGATGTCGTCGAACTGCGCGCAACCGGCAAACCGGTCGAAGCGGGGCTGGAAAAGCGCCTCGCCGAGGTCGAAACCCGCGTCGAGCGCATCAAGGAGGAAACCGCGACGAAGGCCGAGATGAAACCCGCGGCCGTCGATGAAAAGACAATCTCCGCGATTGTGGACAAGAAGCTCGCCGAACAGCAGGAATCCGCCACACCGACCAAGAATTTTGCCGACGCAATGGAGCGGCTGAACATCAGCAACGCCGAAAAGGCGGCGATCCGCGACGAGGTCAAGAAGACCAAGAAAGACATGCTCGAATTGCTGGAAATCCCGATGCACAACGGCCGCGTTCCCGCCGAGGAAGTCATCGATACGCTGATTCGCATCGGCGCCAAGGAACAGGGCGCCGACGAACGCTTCGGCAAGCTGCTGTTGGAGCTCTCGAGCGAGAAAGTGCCCGGCGACCCGCAGGGCCGCAGTTACGTCAAGGCCGTGGAAGACCTCAAGAAGCAGAACCGTGAAGCAATTTCACGCGTGCTGTCGCCCGCCGACCAGCGCAAACTCGACGCCGCGCATAAGGACTGGAGCGAGTTCGAAATCGGCGACGACGATCCGTGGGGCGCGATCTACCTCGAGCGCCTGGACAAGTACAACAAAGAAAAGAAGTAGCCAGTTATCAGTGTTCAGTTGTCGGTTGTCAGCAAAAGCCCCACCTGGAACGCGGGTTGTTTTTTGCCGACTGCTGGCTACCGAGAACTGGCAACTGATAAACGACTACGCCGCACGCCGTTGAATCGGCGACATCGTCATCGTGACGTCGCGTTCCACGGGTGGCGGCGGCATGCGGTTGCGCAGGCGGCGGTCCAGCACCGTCATCAGCACAATCGCCGCAACCAGGCAGCAAGTGCCCAGGGCGCAGATCGGCAGCCACTGGTCGGGAAACAACATGATGAGCAGGAAACTGATGGGATAGCCAATGCTGGCGCGCGCGCCCACCAGCGCCGCGTGCGTCGAGGTATACGGCATCGGGCTCTGGCCCTTGGCGAACTGCACCGGGCCCAGATTCCAGACGAAGTGGATGAACGTCATGCCCGCGCCGTGCACCACGCAGGCAAGGTACGCGATTTCGATGCTGTGGAGCCACCCCGCCAGCATCAACAACCCCGGCCACGTCGTCAGGATGAGAAAGGCCATGCGCGTCACGACCGTCACGCGTTTGCCCGCCAGAGCGCGTGTCACAATCGGCGCCGTCAGCATCAGCACCAGGTGCACGATGAGCACGTTGGCGATGCCAAACTCGTTGTACTTGGCGGCAAGGTCGTGTTTGTAAAGCAACGGGATCACCGGTTGCATCATCATGAACGCCACGCCATAGAGGAAAAACCCGGTCTCGTAGAGACGGAAATCCGGGTCGCGTTTGAGCAGCGCACGCGTTTGCGTGATCGCCAGCGAGAAGCGCGACCAGAACGGCGGCGCTTTCTGGCGCGAGTTTCCCCCTGATGTCACGTAGCGCACGCGAATGCGCGAGAAAAACACCATGCCCAGGCAGCCGATCACACCTGCCGCGGGGTACAGGTAGACGTAATTGGCGCCGTCGTTGGCGTCGAGAATCAGGCCCGCCGCAAGCGCGCCGAACATCGTGCAGCACCAGCCCACCACACTGTTGATCGCGAAAAACTTGGTGCGCGTCCTGGTCGAATAATTCGCGCCCCAAATCTGGTTGAAGGCCGGCGACAGGCCGGCGCCCACCAGCGCCTGGATCGTAACCACCGCAACGAAAATGTACGGGTTGGCCACCAGTGCTACTGCGCCGATGATCATGCGGCCCAAAAACGCAGTTGCCATGAACAGCCGCGTGCCCTTGCGCATGCGCCCGGAGCTGCCATAGACGACAGCCAGCACCATCAGAACCGACGGGATCATGCCCATCAGCGAGGTGATCAGGCCTTCGGATTTCTTCCAGTCGCCCATGGCCGTGATGGCCACGTAGGCGCTCATGCTGCACAGGCCATTGAACAAGCCCTCGCAGATCGAACCCGCCAGCGCAAAGCGCAGCGTGCGGCGCTCGATCGCCTCGCTCAGCGGCCGCGTTCCGGCGCCCAGCACACCACTCGGCCGCTTTTTCGGCGGCGCTTCGTCAGTAACGATTCTTAGTCGGTCACTGGAAGCTACGGGTTGCGGCGGCAAAAGTCCTGGCGTCTGCATTGGTTTGGCGCGTGAGCGCCGTCACTAAGTAAGGCCGGTGTAGATTAGGTCCAGGCGGGCAAAAATACAGCCCCGCCCGAACGTGGCTGCGGTTTCCAACCGCAGCAGTGGCGAGCCATAGGGCTCGCCACGCGTGTCACTTGACTGGGCAAACAAGGGCAAAGCTGCGATCAGGAAATCGCAGCCACAAACGGCGGCTAACTGTTTACTCGTTCCTGGAACTCGCCGGTGCGGGTGTCGACCTTCACCTTGTCGCCGATGTTGATGTGGTTGGGCACCTTGATCTTCATGCCGGTCTCAAGCTCGGCGTCCTTGAACACGTTGCTGACGGTGTTGCCGCGCGCACCGGGTTCGGTGTATTTGATCGTCAACACCACGGCGGCGGGAAGTTCCAACGAAACCACTTTGCCCTCGAAGAAGCAGATCTTGACCTCGTCGTTCTCCTTGAGGTACTTGGCGGCTTCACCCACGACGTCGGCCGCAAGTTCCGGCTGCTCGAAGGTTTCGTTGTCCATGAACACGAAGTTTTCGCCCTGCTTGTAGAGGAACTGCATGGGCTTGGTCTCGAGGTAGGCTTCCTCGAACTTGTCGTCGGGGTTGATGCGCTTCTGCGAGCCGACGCCGGTCATCACGTCCTTGAACTTGATCTGGACGATGCCGCGCCAGTTTCCGGGCGTGATGTGTTCGAAATTGGTGATGCGGATGAGCTTGCCCTCGAGCACGATCACCTTGCCGACGCGAAGTTCAGTTGCCTTGATCATTGAATCTCCTCAACCACCGCAATTTGAGCCGATACAAGTAACGCGACGGTGGGGCCCTGTCAACCCGTGGACGCGGCGGCGGGCGCTGCTAAATTGCCATTGGACACGGAAAAAGGGGGCAACTATGGAATCGCGCGTCATCGACTCAGCCGAAGCGCCGAACTTTCCGACCATCCTGAGCCAGGGGCGGGTGGTGGGCAACCTGCTGTTCATTTCGGGCCAGGTGGCGATGAAACCCGGCACGCGCGACATCATCGCGGGCGATTTTCGCGACCAGATGAAGCAGACGCTGACCAACGTTCGCTCGGTGTGCGAGGCCGCGGGCACGAACATGGAACGCGTGGTCAAGGTGACGATCTTTCTCACCGACATGCGCCACTACGCGACGATGAACGAGGTCTACAAGCAGTTCTTCAAGCAGCCGATGCCCACGCGCAGCACCGTCGCCGTCGCGGGCCTGGCGATCCCGAGCATGCTGGTAGAGATCGAAGCCATCGCCGAAATCCCGACCTAATGGCTGACGCGCCCATTCACGACCTGGAGAAGTTTCGTGAGCGGGCGCAGGCGTTCGGCCAAGTTATCTGTACACGCTGCAAGGGTCTGGTTGATTGGTTTGCCAGCAAGTGCGAACGTTGCGGCTTGAATTTCAACGGCCCGGCGTTCCAGTTTTGCCACGAAATCCCCGCTTCGGCGGAAAAGCCCTCCGGCGTCATTCGGCTCGCGGTCCGGCTTGGCGTGATCGTCCTGCTCACCGCCGTGGCCATTGTTATCCTGTGGTTGGTGAAACCATGACCAAAACCCAGAAAACCATTGTTGAGCAAGCCAGGAAATTGGATCAGGGTGCCCTGCTCGCCCTGATCTCGGTATTACAGGAAATGGTCGCCAGACCGCGCGGCAGAACCATGGATGAGTTGAAAGCGGAGCTCGATCGCCGTGTCGCTTATGCCGACGCGCACCCTGAAGACCGCGTTTCCTGGGACGAAATCAAACGTAAGTGGGCCAAAGAGCGAACTCAGCGCAAGAAAACGACCACGGCTCGCAAGGCTGCCGGATGACGCTGCGTCTAGAGTTCTTGTCAGACGCACTCCTTGAACTCGACGAACTCAGAGCCAACGCTCTTGGCTTTGGAGAGGCCTCGCTCGCGAAGTTTGAATCCGAAATCGCCAGCGCCCTGACGCGCATCACGACTTTCCCGCAATCCGCACCGCTGGTTCACCGTGCCGTCCGGAGACTCACGTTTCCTCGCACGGGTGCCGCGGTGTTTTATCGCGTCGACCAGGCCGCAGTCGTCGTGGTCCTCGCCACGGATTCGCGCCGCGATCCTGACGTCATCGCCGCACTTTTGAGCACACGGAAATAAACAGGGCGGGCCGTGGCGGCCCGCCCTGCGAATTACGCAAGAAGCTGAGACTATTCCAGCTTGGTGTAGGTCGCTTCCCACATCTTGAACTCGGGCATGCCCTCGTAGGTGCCGCTGGCGGTAAGGGTCATGGTGCCGTTGCCCTCGTGCTTGGCGATCATCTTTTCGCTGTAATTCTTGCCGGTCACCGGGCACTTGAACGCGCACTGGTAGGTCACCGTCTTGGTCTTGGCGTCGTAGGTGCCGTTCATCGTGCGGGTGGTGGTGCAGCCGCCGCTGACAAACGTGGCTTGGTACTGCTTGCTTTCGTTGTCGTAGCCGATGAACCCTTCAACGTCCATCTTCTTGTTGCCCGGCATGATCAGCATGATCTTCTCATGCAGGAACGTCGCGCCAATGGCGCGAATCGTCGAAGTACCGCGCATCGGCATGGGGTCCTTGCCCGGCTCCATCCACATCTTGCCTTGAACGTCATAGTCGCCGACTGCGAACATCAATTGCTTGTGCTCCTCGCCGGGCTGATGGAGCTTCATGTAATCCTCCATCACCTTCTTGAAGTCGATCTTGCCCGAATCCTCCGAAAGCACCGGCATCCCAAAGCCGATCAACAACGCACCGCTCACCAGCAAAAGCAACATGCTTCGCTTCATTGCAGTCTCCCCTGTCGGTTAAAAGTGTCCCGGCCAGACCCTCGTCCAGCCTAAGTTTTGATCTACATGAAACTAATACAACATGCGGCGACACTCTGTCTATTCCAAGAAAGCAATTGCTGGTTTTTGGCGCGGCGAGTAGCTAAATCGAGGGTGTCCAACACGAGGCCACAGCCATGACCGAATACCGCATCGAAAAAGACTCCATGGGCGAGATGCAAGTGCCCAAAGACGCCCTGTGGGGAGCATCGACCGCCCGCGCAGTTGAAAACTTCCCCGTCTCGGGCCAGGCGGGCAGTACTTTGCCCGACCTTATTAAAGCCTACGGATACCTGAAAAAAGCCTGCGCGCTGGCCAATCGCGACGTCAAGGCGCTCGATGGCAAAATCGCCGACGCGATCTGCAAGGCCGCCGACGAAATGGTCGCGGGCAAGCACAACAAGGAATTCGTCGTCGATGTCTTCCAGGCCGGCGCGGGCACCAGCATCAACATGAACGCCAATGAAGTGCTGGCCACGCGCGCGATGCAGTACGACCCCGCTGTCAAAATCAATCCCAACGACCACGTGAACTACGGCCAGAGCACCAACGACACCTTCCCCACCGTGCTGCACTTGAGCGCTTTGATCGCGTTCCCACGCCTGGATGCGGGTTTAAAAGCCGTGCAGGACGCTTGCGAAAAGAAGGGCAAAGAATGGAAGGGCGTGATTAAGTCCGGCCGCACGCACCTGCAGGACGCGGTACCGATCACACTGGGCCAGGAATTCATGAGCTGGCGCAACTGTGTGCGCCACCTGCGCCAGAATTTAATAGACGCCGCCGACAAACTTTTGGAATTGGCCTTGGGGGGAAGTGCCATCGGATCAGGGTTAAATACCGCCGATGGCTACCGTCCCAAGGTCTACGAGCATCTGCGCAAGCTCACAGGCCTCAAGGTGCGTGAGCCTGAGGATCCGTTCGAAGCGGTCAACTCGCGCTGGGCCTTCAACAACTTCAGCGCCGCCATTCGCACAATGGCCGTGGAACTCACGCGCATCACCAACGACATCCGCCTGCTGTCGTGCGGGCCGACCACGGGGCTCGACGAGTTCCGTCTCAAGGCGGTGCAGCCGGGCTCCAGCATCATGCCGGGCAAGATCAACCCCAGTAACCCCGAGTGCATGAACCAATTGCTTTACCAGGTGCTGGGCAACGACCACACCGTCATGTTATGCGCGATGGCGGGCCAGCTTGACCTCAACGTGATGATGCCGACCATGTGCTGCACGACGCTCTGGTCCATGAACTGGCTGGCGAACTTCCTGCCGCGCTTTGCCGAGGACAGCGTCAGCGGCTGCACGGTGCAGGCCGAACGCTGCAAGCAGTACTTCGAGACCAGCCAGGCGCTCGTGACCGTGCTCAACCCCGTGATCGGTTATGCGGCGTCGGCCAAGATCGCCAAAGAAACGCTGACGACCGGCAAAACGCCCAAGCAGTTGATCGCCGAGCACAAGATCCTCACGCCCGAGCAAGAGCAGAAGTACTACGACCTCGACTATCTGACCAAGCGCTACCCGCAAGCGGGCTTTGACGGATAGAATGGCGCCATGCGCAGTGCGAAGACAAAAAACAGCCGCAACGCCGTCATCGTCGAGCAAAAGACGTTCGCCGAGGCGTTGAAAAACGTCCCAGCCGCACCGTTTGGGGCGTTGTTGGTCGTCATGCCGGACAAAAAAGAGCTGAAGGAAGCCAAACACCTGGCCAAGTCCCTGATCGAGTGCGGGTGCGTCTGGGTCACGATCCACGCGGGCAAGGGGACACACAAGCTGCACGAAATCTTCGATAAAGCGATCGTTGATTACGAACTTGAGCAAAAGCCCGATGAACCCTGCATGACCACGGGCGAGGACGAAGACAACCTCGAAGAATCCGTGCGCGACGCCGTACACTTCGGCTTTCCGACGCACGGCGAGCCCCTCGAAAACCTCTACGTTGTGATCGTCGGCGAAAAGACAGAACCTTTCGCCGCGCGGTTGGAAGGTCTCGCAAAAACCGTCGAAGCTTCGTAGTACGGTGGCATGGTTTTTCTCGCCGACAGCGCGCCCATCCCGACCGCCGAGCTGATCCTCACAGCTCTGCTCATCATGGTCGCTCGCATGGCCGACGTCGCGCTCGGCACCTTCCGCTTCGTGCTGGTTATCAACGGCCGGCGTGCACTGGCGTGGCTGATCGCCTTTCTCGAGGCCGGCATCTGGGTATTCGCCGCGTCGAAAGTGTTGACGCACCTCAACGAACCACTTTACGCCATCGCGTTCTCGCTTGGCTTTGCCACCGGCACGTTCCTGGGCATGACCATCGAGCGTGCGGTCGCCATGGGCGAGCAAGTGTTGCGGATATTCACAGCCAAGGGTGAGGCGGTCGCAGACGGCCTGCGCTCGCGCGGGTTTCGCGTGACGTCATTCGAGGGCAAAGGCCGCGACGGGCGCGTCGATTTGCTGTTTATCCAGGTCCACCGCCGCGAGGCGGTGGCCGCCGCAGTTGCCGCGCGCGTGCTCGACCCGGATTGCTTTTACGTGGTGGACGACGTGCGATTTGCCTCGGCGGTCAAACGGTCCACCCCCGGCGCCTCGCTGAGAAAGTAGGGCTACTTCGCCTTAGCCTTCTTGCGCGCGCGCATGCCGACCAATGCATGATCGACGGAGTACTTCCCACCGCCCAGCAGGATAATCGCGCTGAACACCGCCGCGTAGAGGAACGCCATTTCCTTTTTGCCGAAGGGATCGGCACTGTGCACGATGAAACCCGCGACCAGCATCGTGAAGGCTACCGGCGCGGCGAACACACGTGTCAAAAAACCCACAACGACCATCGCCGCGCAGGCGAACTCGGCGCCTGCGGCGGACATCAGGCTGACGTGCGAGCCAAGACCGATCGGGTCGGCCCACTTGAAATCTGCGTTGAACATTTCGCCGTTGAAGATTTTCTCCATCTTGCCCCAGCCGTGGGACATCATGAACAGGCTTGGCACGGCGCGAAGCACCAGCAGGCCGATATCGCGCAGCGTGCGTTCCGTCGATTCCTTGATTCCGAACATGGCTAACTCCCGCTCGTGAAGCGGTTAAGTTAGCTGTTTGCCGCAGCAAAGACTACGCCGGTTTGAGCGCGACGCGGCGGCCACTTTCGGTGCGGCCGGGAATGACGTGTTTGCGGTTTTGACGCCAGCGGCCGATTGCGCCGTCGACGCTATAACGTCCCGCGCCGGTCATCACCAATGTCGAGAAAATAATCGCGTACAACAGCGCCTTTTCTCCTTCGTTGAACGGCGTTTGTCCCGCCTGGGCGTGGAAAACAAATGCCGCCACGCACATCGAGAACACCACCGGCAACGCCGCAAGGCGGGTCGCCAGGCCGATCACGACCAGGCCCGCAAACAGGAATTCGCTGGCAGCCAGGCCCATGAAGGCGCGTTGGGGTCCTAGGCCCAGATCGGGCCAGAACTGGAAGTCAGGGGCGTAGATGCTGCCGTCAACGATTTTGCCGACCTTCTGCGCGCCATGGGACATGAGGAACACGCCGGCAGTGAGGCGCAGGAACAATAAACCGAGGTTTCGGAAGGAATCTCTGGACATGGTCCACCTCGTGAGGAAACGCCCCACCCGGCGAACGAATCGTCTTCATTATAACCGCGCCGCTATGACGAGCGACCACAAGTTTGCGGCAAAGGCCGCCGCCTGAAGCAATGCCCGGACTCGGCCCCGCTCATGGAATTCACCAAATATCTTCGCGACAGTCGAGGAATCCGCGGGTTTGCGGAGACGCAGCAAGCGTGGAGCCGCAAATCCAGTCACGACCAGGCCGCCTACGCTAAAGATCGCCGCGGCTTGTGCGGGAGGGCCGAGGGATGCCGCCCAGGCCGCGTTCAGCGTTGCGGCGACAGCCACGACCAACGAGAGGGCAGCCGCACCGATTGCGAGCACCGGATACCAGAATCGCCCGTTGCCGAGGTCGGCATGCCGACTGTGCTCAGCCCATAATTGCAGATCGAAATGCCGCCAAGCGGGAACCTGGACGACATAGCGGTCGCCGTTGGCGCCGGTGAGGAGCCCGTTCAGCAGCGTCGCCGGCAATATCAACCAGATCAGGGTGACAACGGACATCGGCGCATCCTCCGCCCAGCCCGTATGTTCAGTCTACAATTTCAATCCCTTGAGACAGCGCTACGCCCTGGCCAGCGACGGTTTGCCGGCGACCGCTTTGGCCGCCGCAGGCCTCAGCCCCACTTCAGTGATCATACGCTTTTCGCCGCGCCGTCGACCCCACCACTGGCCCACTAACCGGTCCATGCTGACTTCGCCGGGGCCGGTGAGCAGCAGCGTGGTGAAAGCAATCGCATACAGCAACGCGTTTTCACCGTCACGAAACGGCGATTGGCCGGGTTGGGCATGGAACACAAACGCCGCGACGCACATTGAGAAGATCACGGGGAGCACCGACACCCGCGTGAACAGGCCTATCACCACCAGCAGCGCAAACAGCGTTTCGCTCAAGGCGAGGCCAATGAAGGCGAGTTGCGGCCCCAGGCCGAGGTCAGGCGAGAACTGGAAGTCAGCCGCGAACACGGCGCCGTTGAAAATCACGCCGATTTTCTGGACGCCGTGGGACATGAGATAGATGCCGCCGGCCACTCTCAACCAAAGAAGGCCAACGTCACGGAATGTCTCTTTGCTGGACATGGTTGCCCCCGGTAGAACAATTTGCCCGCCTCTCCCCACCAAGGAAAAGTGTACCGCACGTTTGCAATGCGCGCCGACCGCGTCTCGATATTCATGGGCGCGTTTCGCATTGAACAAACAGATTGCCTAGAAGTGTGCTACCCGGCGCCTGGCTCCGGCGGCGCGGGTTTGACCACGAGTATGTCGCCGCCTTCGTTTTCCTGCACAAGCTCGACCTCGTGCTGCTTCACTAGTTCGAGCAGCGCGAGGAAGTTGCCGATCTTCTCGCCCTTTTCGCGCCCGGGCCCTACAAGCTCGGTGAAATTCACGCGCCCGGTTTTCTTGAGTTGCGCCAGGATCAGTTCGATGTAATCGCGCACCGTGCGGCCGCCAAGATCGACGACGTGCGCGCGATGCTCGGAGATTTCGCCCGCGATGCGGAAATAGGCGCGGTAGATGTCCGAGAGCTTGGCATCCTCGAGATACGTATCGTTGTCGCTGTTGATCTCGGCGGGCGTCAGCAGTCCCTGCGGGCGGCCGTGGCGCGCGGCCTGGGCGTTCCAGCGCTCACCCAGCAAAAACGCGAGGTCGCGCAGGCGCTTGTACTCGAGCAATTGCTTGACGAGTTTGCTGCGTTCTTCCTCGGCTTCTTTGTTTTGCGTGCTGCGCGCGAGCACGAGGTCGCTCTTGAGTTTCAGCAGCGAAGCGGCCATCGACAAAAATTCGCCGGCGTATTCGAGGTCGAGGGTCTGCATCGCCTCGAGTTCCTTGATGTATTGCTCGGCAATTTCGGCGACGGGCAGGTCGTAAATGTCGACCTCGGCCCGCCTGCACAGGTACAACAGAAGGTCCAGGGGCCCGGTGTAAACGCTTGTCGATACGCGCGGTTCAGCCATGGATCATCCGAAGTCAAATGGGCTGTCCAGGCCCCAAATGCGTGCGGGCCAGACGAAAAACGGTATCAGCAGGAAGTTGATCACAGGATCAATCAGCGCGCCACCGGGACCAATCCAGAATAACAGAATGATGATGAAGAACCCGTAAGGCCGGACTTTGTCCATGATCTCGCGAGCGCGCCAATTAACGAAGTAATACAGGATGTTGCTGCCGTCGAGCGGCGGAATGGGCACAAGGTTGAAAACACTGTATATGATGGCGGAAAAGTAAATGCTGATGATGATCGCAGCCAGCAGGTTCATCATCTGCGTCATCTCGCTCCCGTAGAACGTCTTAAACAGAACAAGGTGCGCAAGAAACGCCACCAGCGCGACGACAAAGCCGCCCGCCGGCCCCGCAAAAGCCACAATGGCGTGATCGCGCAGGGGCCGGCGGAAATTCGCGATGTTCACGGGCACATAAGCCATGCCCATGGGAATGACGATGTAGGCCAACCCAAACTTGGCGCCAAAAGTAATTGAAGTGATGGCGGGCAGCACGAGCGTTGACAGCAGCGACATCGGCTCGCGCCAGTTAACGTGGCGCATGGGGTTGACCGTGCGCTTGCCCATCAAGTATGCGGTGTCGTCGCCGAGCCACCAGGCCGCCCAGGCGTGGCCGCCTTCGTGGAAGCCCATTTGCGCAAACCACGCGATCATGCCGACGACGAGCTTGATGCCAACGCCGTCGCTAAGCGCAACCCCAAGCGGCAACGTGTGGATAAGCATTCAACGTCCCCGCCACGAATTGAAAGTTAGGCTGCCTTCTTCCGCTTGGACACACGCTTGGCGGATTTGGCGGCTAGCGAGGCACCGGTCTTGATTCCAAATAGCTTGTCCAGCGGAGGACGATTGATCCAAACACGGCGTTTCTCAACCTTGTTTCCCTGAATGATCGTCATTGTCGTTTTGAATCGATCTTTCACGGTCCCTTCTCCTCGACACTGATCGGCCTACTCGCGGCCAGACTACCATTTATTCGCACATGTAGCCCCAATTCTCCCTCCCTGAGCATGGGGCCAAACCAAACCCGTCTCCACGACAGCTGAATCAGTGAGCGATAAGGTATTACCGTTCCTCGCCGAAGTTCGAATTCGTCTCCATCAAATCCCTCGATGCTTACAGATACGTTAAAAGGCGAGAACTCTCGAACTCGTATCTCAATGTACACGCCAAACTCAACAAACTTGACGGTGACCGGCCGAACGGTAAAGACATCATCCAGTCGGATAGGAAACCCCGGACTGACTTTCGTCGCCGTAATAAAGTTCACGACTTCGCGCGCATGGGTGGTCATGGAACCTACGCCGGCCAGACGCCGCTGAAGACTTCCTCAGCGGGGCCGGTCTTGTAGACGCAGCCGTCCTTCTCGTTCCACTCCATCTCAAGGTCGCCGCCCAGCACGCGAATGGTCATCTTGCGCCCGGTCAGCCCGTTGAGGCTCGCCGCAACGCACACCGCCGACGCGCCCGTGCCGCAGGCAAGCGTTTCGCCGGTGCCACGCTCCCAGGTGCGCTGAATGAGCAACTCCGGCGACTGCTTGTAGACGAAATGAATGTTGCAGCGGCGCGGGAACATCGCGTGGCGCTCAAGCTTCGGGCCAAGGCCCAGCACCCAGTCGTCGGTCGGCGGCTGCTCGAGGAAAATCACGCAGTGCGGGTTGCCCATCGACACGCACGTGATCCTGAACTTGCGTCCATCGAGCTCAAAGGACTCATTGATGCACTTGCTGCCGCCGTCGCCGGCCATGGGGATTTCGGCGCGCGTCAGCCGCGGCTTGCCCATGTTCACGCGCACTTTTTGCGCGACATGCGTGCCGGGTTTGGGGGTGACGGCCAGCGTCAGCACGCCCGCGCCGGTTTCAATCGGGAACGTTTCCGTCTTTTCGTAATTACGGTCGTACAGGAACTTCGCGACACAGCGAATGCCGTTGCCGCACATCTCCGATTCGCTGCCGTCGGCGTTGAGCATCTGCATGCGGTGGCGCACGCCGGTCTTTTCGCTGCGGCGGATAAGGATGATGCCGTCGGCGCCAATGCCGAAGTGCCGGTCACTCATCTTGCGGGCCAGCTCCGGCAGGTTGTCGGGCGCTTTGTCGCGAGCGTCGAGGTAAATGTAATCGTTGCCCGCCCCGTGCATCTTGACGAACGAAATGCCGCGCACGGGCTTGGCTGACGCCCCGGACTTCTTGCCCGAGGACGCGCTGCGGGCCTTCGACGAACGCTTGCGGCCGGATTTGACAATCGTCTTAATGGTCATGGCTTCTTCTTTTCGTGTTCGATCTTCTGGACGTTTTTGGCGGGGCGGACGGTGCCGCTGAAGGTGTAGCCGCCTTCGCACTTTACATCGACCCTGCCGTTGAGCGTTCCGTCCAGCACGCACTGCCCGGCCTCGACCTTGAACCACTGGGCGTGGCTTTCCTCGTAGGCGCGGCGGTCGAGGTTGGCTGTCACGACGCGCTTGAGGCGGCCATTAATTACGCCGCCGTCGACGCCTAGCTCAAGATAAAGCGTGTTGATGATCGTGACCTTCGAGTTGCGGTCATCGAGGTTGGTCAGGCGCACGCTGCGGTTTTTGCCCTCGATCCAGCGGGCCTCGAACTGCTTGCCCTTCTCGCGGACTTCAAGCTTCCAGCCCTCGCCCCATTCCTCGAGGCGGTAATAGTCCGACACGCTGCCGCAACCTGCCAGCAGCGCCAGAAGGCCGACACCCAGGGTAATGCGCAATCGCATGAGTACCTTTGCCGCTGACTAGCCGGTGAACTTGCCCAGCGCGATGGTGGCGTTGTGGCCGCCGAAGCCGAAGCTGTTGGAAATCGCGCAGGTCACGCGCGCCTCGCGGGCCACGTTGGGCACGTAGTCGAGGTCGCACTCGGGGTCGGGGACCGTCAAATTGCGCGTGGGCGGCACGCGGTCGTGCTTGACCGCAAGCGCCGTCGCCACGATCTCCACCGCGCCGCTGGCGCCTAGCAAATGCCCGGTCATGCTCTTGGTCGAGCTGATCATCAGTTTCTTTGCGTGGTCGCCAAACAGGCGCTTGATCGCCAGCGTTTCGGTCTTGTCGTTGTATTCGGTGCTGGTGCCGTGGGCGTTGATGTAGCTGACATCCTTGGGGTTTACACCGGCGTCCTTGAGCGCGTTCTCCATGGACTTCATGGCGCCGGTGCCGTCCTCGCTGGGCGAGGTCATGTGGTAGGCGTCGTCCGTCGCGCCATAGCCCAGCACTTCGGCGTAAATCTTGGCGCCGCGGGCCTTGGCGCGCCCGAGTTCCTCGAAGATCACGACCGCCGCACCTTCACCCATCACAAAGCCGTCGCGCTCCTTGTCAAAGGGGCGGCTGGCGTGTTCAGGGTCGGTGTTGCGCTGGCTCATGGCCCGCGCCGCGCAGAAACCGGCCATGCCGATTTCTGTCGCGGCAGCTTCCGAGCCGCCGGCGAACATCACGTCGGCATCGCCGTACTGGATGGTTCGAAACGCCGCGCCAAGCGCGTGGTTGGCCGCGGCGCATGCGCTGGAAGTCGCGAAATTCGGCCCACGCAGGCCAAAGCGGATCGCCACATTGCCCGCCGCGGCGTTGAGCATCAGCTTGGGAATGAAGAACGGGTTGATGCGGCTGGGGCCGCGCGTATGCAGCGTCAGCGTGCCGTCTTCAATTTCGGCCAGGCCGCCGATGCCGGAGCCCAGAATGCAACCGAAGCGCTCGAGGTTTTCCTTGGCAAGATCAAGGCCCGAGTCCTTGATGGCTTCGGCTCCCGAGGCAACGGCGAAGTGCACAAACGGGTCGGTCTGGCGCGCGTACTTGCGGTCGCCCAACACCGTTGCGGCGTCGAAATTCTGCACCGTGCCCGCGATGGTGGTGGTCAGCTTCTTCTCAATGGCCCAGGGCAGCGAACGAATGCCATTCTGGGCGCTGAGCAGGCCGTTCCAGAACTCGGGTACGCTGTTTCCCAACGGGGTAATCGCACCGATTCCGGTGATCACAACGCGTCTACGGGCGGGATTGGACATTCAAACCTCTGCGTCGAAAACTGTTCGGGCAAGCGCGTACGCCGTGAGGGCGCATCGACGCTTGCCCGCAAACGTCAGGAATTAGCCCTTGGCGGCAGTCTTTTCCTCGATGTACTTGACCGCGTCACCCACGGTCTGGATTTTCTCGGCGTCTTCGTCCGGGATCGTCAACTCGAACTCGTCCTCGAACTCCATCACCAGTTCAACGGTATCGAGGCTGTCCGCGCCCAGGTCGTTCACAAAGGACGTCTCCATCGTGACCTTGTCACGGCTGACGCCCATCTGGTCGCAAACGATCTGCACTACGGATTCCTGGATTTCTTCGCGGCTCGGCACGCTGTGTCTCCTCTACGTACTGTTTGAATCACGGCTACGGCACGCCAACGAGGCGGCCCTGCTTATGGTTTCCCCTCACAGGACATCGGGCGCGGTAGGCGCCTTGCTGCACAAAGCTGCTTGGGTCGGGAGTTTAGCGACGGGAAAAACAGCCCGCAAGTACCACCAACCCCCTACTTAGTTTCCGCTAACCGGCGGTTGTGACAGTTCTGTCAGTACCCCAAAGGTCTCCTTGGGGTGAAAGAAGTTCACCAGGCAGCCCCCGGCCCCTACGTGAGGCTCGGCCCATATCGGGACAAAGCCGCGCATCTCAAGCTCGTGCGTTGCAGCAACGACGTCATCAACCGCGTAGCACAGGTGATGCATGCCCTCGCCGCGCTTTTCAATGAATTTGGCGACGGCGGAGTCAGGGCTCGTGGCCTCAAGAAGCTCAATGTGCAGGCCCGGCTCGAGGTCGAGCTTGAGCACTTTGACCTTTTCCCCGGCTACCTCTTCAACTTGTGGAAACGCTCGGAGCTTCAAGCCACCCTCGTAAAATTTGCGCGAGGCGGCAATCGACTTTACCGCAATTCCGATGTGATCAAGGCGCATGAATTCCTCAGAGCCCGCTGGGCAAGCGGCGGGGCAATAACAACTGAAAGCCTTATCTTATTGCCCCGTCGCTTGCAAAGCTGTGCTTTGCTGCGCGACATCTCCCTTTGCTCGACTTACGCGACGGGCTCTGATTCGTCTATCCTACGCTCATCGACTCCTGCAACACCATCGCCGCACAGGAGCCGCCAAGGATGCGGTTGATGTGGTTCATCTTCTGGATGACTTTGTCACGCGCGTGGTCGGGAAGGCGTACACCGGCCTGGTTGTTCAAGAACAACAGCAGACCGTGGTAGCTGACGACCGGCAATACCACGCGGATGACAAACTCGCGCATGGTGGGAAAACCGCCCTTGGCGACTTTTTCCTTAATCTCGGTCACGAGGTTCTCGGGCTTGATGGCTTCGGCGGGGCCGAGCACCTTCTCGAGGTTCGCGAAGTGCTCCTCGAACTTCGGCAGCCAGACATCGAGATGCTGCTGGAGCAGCAGCGTGCGCGCGGACTTGTGCAGCGCTTCCACAGCCATCGCGACCTTGTCGCCGCGGCCGCCAATGGCCAGCGCGCCGATGCCCTCGCACACCTTCACGAGTTCCATGCGCTCGATCATGCTCGTGGCGCTGATCGTGGGGCGCTTGGGCGCGGAATGCCGGTCGATCTTGCCGGTATCCTTGGACGTCGGCATCGCGCCCTTGGACGGCGCCTTGGCCAGGGCCGGCTTGGACGGGTGCTTGGCGACGGTGTCTTTTTTCTTACCCCACATGGCTATCCCCTAACCTTCGCGATACTCGCCGAAAACCGTGCGCAAGGTATCGCACACGTCGCCTAGTGTGGCGTCCGCCCGTAAAGCTGCAAGTATCTTTGGCATCAGATTGCCGGTTCCCTTGGCCGTGGCTTGCAGGTCGGCAAGGGCCGCCTTGACCTTGGCCCCGTCGCGGCCCGTCTTGAAGGCCTTCAGGCGTTCGAGCTGGCGGCGCGTCGCCGCAGCATCGATCTTCTGAAGGGGCAGATCCCGGCTCTCGACAGTATTGAACTTGTTCACCCCCACAACCACGGCGTCGCCGCTTTCGACCTGGCGCTGATAGGCCAGCGCCGCGCGAGCGATCTCGCCCTGCATGAAGCGCTGCTCAATCGCGCCCACGCTGCCGCCGCGCTTGTCGACATCCTCAATCAGTTTAATAGCCGCGGCTTCCAACTCGTCAGTCAACTTCTCCACGTGATAGCTGCCGGCCAGCGGATCGGGCGTGTCGGAGACTCCTGACTCGTAGGCAATGATCTGCTGGGTGCGCAGCGCGATCTCGACCGATTTTTCGGTCGGCAGCGCCAGCGCTTCGTCAAAGCTGTTGGTGTGCAGGCTCTGCGTGCCGCCCAGCACCGCGCCCAGCGCCTGCAGCGTCGTGCGCACGATATTGTTTTCGGGCTGCTGGGCCGTGAGCGTGCTGCCTGCGGTCTGCGTGTGAAAACGGCACTGCAACGCGGCCTTGTCCGTCGCCTTGAAACGCTCCTTCATCAGGCGTGCCCAGAGGCGGCGCGCAGCGCGGAACTTCGCGACTTCCTCAAGCAGGTTGTTGTGCCCATTGAAGAAGAAACTCAGGTTGCCGCCGAACTCGTTGACGTCCAGGCCGCGTTTGACCGCGTGTTCCACGTAGCACAGGCCATTGGCGAGCGTAAACGCGATTTCCTGCGCGGCGGTGCTGCCCGCTTCGCGGATGTGATAGCCGCTGATCGAGATCGCGTTGAAATTCGGCGCCTCTTTGGCGCAGAACTCAATTATGTCGGTCGTGACGCGCAGGCTGTGGCGCGGCGGGTAAATGTACGTCCCGCGCGCGACGAATTCCTTGAGCAGGTCGTTCTGCACCGTGCCGCGCAGCTTGTCGTAGCTCACGCCCTGTTTTTCGGCGACGAGCAAATAGAACGCGAGCAGGCACGACGCACTCGAGTTGATCGTCATGCTCGTGCTGACTTTGTCGAGCGGGATGTTATCGAGCAGCGTGAGCATGTCGTCGCGGCAGGAAATCGGCACGCCGACCTTGCCGATTTCGCCCTCGGCCATCTGGTGGTCGCTGTCGTAGCCGATCTGCGTGGGCAAATCGAACGCGACGCTCAAGCCGGTGGTGCCTTGCTGCAACAAGTAGCGATAACGCTTGTTGGATTCCTCCGCGTCGCCAAAGCCCGCGTACTGGCGCATCGTCCAGAAACGCCCGCGGTACATGCTCGGGTAAACGCCGCGAGTAAAGGGCGCTTCGCCGGGAAAACCTTGTTTGGCGGCGTAATCGGCCTCGCCCTGCTCGCTGAGGCTGCCCGGCACAGGTGTCGCCAATGGCGGGATTTCAATGCCGCTGGAGGTCGCGAATTTCTCGCGCCGTTCCTTCGTCTTGGCGACGTAGGCTTTGCGGCTGCCTTCCAGCCACTTGATGTAATCGTCCTGCACGCTCATGGCGCGAAGGATAGCGGACAACGGGCGATTGTGAAGCGTTGGCGGACGCTACCCAGCCTTGCGGCGCTTGGCAGCGGGTTTGGCGGGCAGGCGCTTGGCGCGATCTTCGTTCAACTTGCGCTGATATTCGGCCATCCTGCGCTGATGCTCGGCTTGACGTTCAGCGAGTTGCGCGTACTGCCGCAGAACTTCTGTCCTGCTTTGAGTAGCCTTGGGGTAGTAGATGACCGTGCTTTCGGTCGGGGTCACCACCGGCCAGCCATTCACGTATGTCGTGATGTAAACGATGTCCTTCACAATTCGTTGCTTGGGTCGCATATCAATCGATTATAAGGACTTTCAGCTTTTGCTCATCCAACAAGGCACCATTTAAATACGCCTCCACATTGAAGGTGCCTTCCTTCTCGAACTCCACTTCAAGGCTGAACTTGGCTAACGCGACTCCGTCACCGCCGCCGCGCGTTTTTTGGGTGCGGTTCGCAATGACCTCCCCTGGACCATCATCAAAGGATCTAACAACAATAGTGATGTCGGAATCGAAGGTCGACAACACGTCCCCAAGTTTGATAAAGACATCAAATCGGGCCGTTTCGTTGCTGCGCACCCAAATCTGCTCGAGTACGCCAATCAGATGCCAGTAGGGATCTGTGAAGACCGCCTGAGTGCAACAGACAATTGCATTGAGTTTGGCCATTACACGCCTTCGGGGCCAAGCACGATCATCAGCGCGCCTTTTTCGAGCGCATTGCCGTCCTTGACCTTGATGTCGAGAACCTTGCCCGCGCGCGGCGACCGGATATCGTTTTCAAGCTTCATTGCATGCAAAAACAGCAGCGTCTGGTTCTTCTTCACGACTTCGCCGACTTTCACGCGCACACTCACGACCATGCCGGGCATCGGCGCCTTGACCTCAAAGCGCGTCGCGACGCCCTGTCGCGCCGACAGCGCCGTGAATTTCGCGTGTTCAGCCTCGCGCACGGCGACTTCGTAGTTCACACCGTCGAGAACAACGCGATCTTCTTCCTTGTCGCGATGGAACCCGAACGCCACCGGTCCGCCGTTGACCTGCACGCGCTGGATTTTCGCGCGCAAGGGCGTGTCGATCTTGACCGGGAAAGTCCCGCGCGGCGATGTGACGTAGAGCTGCCCGTCGCGCTCGCTAAAACGCACGGTGAAGGTCTTTTCGCCGACTGTGACTTCGTATTCCATTTCTGTCTCAACTGCTTCTTACACGGAAAACACGGAGTTACACGGAAAACTGCCAAGGCAGCCCACAGATTGCGCAGATGCCCGCAGATCAAAGCTTCATCCGCGTGAATCTGCGTCATCTGTGGGCAGCTTTTGTCTTTTCCGTGCCTTCCGTGTCCTCCGTGGATAACGTCTTTACCGAACCCGCGGCAGCGAACTGCTGCTCCACGGGTCGAAGTGCGATTCGCCTGCGCGGCCCTGGGCCTCGCGGATTTTGTTGAGGCGTCGGTATTCCATCAGCGCACCCAGAACCGCCGCATCTTCCTCGCGCTCGCGTTTCAGCAAATCCTTCAGGCGCGCCTCGACGTACTGGATGTGGAAGTCGCCCTTGCGCACGCCGGGGTCGTCCATGAACGCCAGATGCAGCGGCACCGTCGTCGCCACCCCTACCACGACGAATTCCTTCAGCGCGACCTTTAGTCTCTCGATCACCTCCGCGCGCGTTTTGCCGTGCACAATCAATTTGCCGATCAAACTGTCGTAGAACGGCGTCACGGAATCGCCGACGGCATAACCAGCATCAACGCGGATGCCCTCACCCTCAGGAACTTGCAGCGCCTCGATGTAGCCCAGAGATGGCATGAAATCGGCGAAGGGATCTTCGCTGTTGATGCGCAGTTCGATCGCGTGGCCGTTCTGCTTGAGGTCCGTCTGTTTGATCGCGAGTTTCTCGCCGCTCGCGACGCGGAACTGCTGCTCGACCAGATCGACGCCCGTGATCATCTCCGTCACGGGGTGCTCGACTTGCAGGCGCGTGTTGACCTCGCAGAAGTACCAGCTATCGCCGGTCATCAGGAATTCGCAGGTACCCGCGTTGTGATAACCCGCGGCCTTGGCGATGCGGACGGCGTCGCCGCAAATGCGCTCGCGCTGGTCTGGCGTAAGCGCGATGCTGGGCGACTCTTCCAGCAGCTTCTGGTTGCGGCGTTGGAGCGAGCACTCGCGCTCGAAAAGGTGCAGGACGGTGCCGTGCTTGTCGGCGAGCAGTTGCACTTCGATATGGCGCGGGTTCACGAGAAACTTCTCGATCAGCAGCGCGTCCTTGCCAAACGCGGCCTTGGCCTCGCGCGCCGCGCGCGGCAGCAGTTCGCGCAGGCTCGCTTCATCGTTGGCGCGGTGCATACCTTTGCCGCCGCCGCCCGCCGCCGGTTTGATCAGGACGGGGTAGCCGATTTTGGCCACCGCGGGCACGACTTTGTCGACGTCGGCGGCTGTGCACTCGACCCAGGGCGTGACGGGTACGTTGGCCTGCTGCGCAATCGCTTTGGCGGCGCGTTTGTCGCCAAGCTTGCGGATCGCGGCGCTGGGCGGGCCAACAAAGACGATGCCGCTCTTTTCGCAAAGTTCGGCGAAGTCCGGGTTCTCGCTCAAAAAACCGTAGCCCGGGTGAATGGCCTCAGCGCCGTGGCGCTGGGCGAGTTCGATAATGCGCGGGCCGTTGAGATAGCTGTCGGCGGCGGGCGATGGCCCAAGATAGTGGCTTTCGTCGGCGGCTTTAACAAAGGGCAGATGAGCGTCCGCGTCAGAGAAAACGGCAATCGTCGCGATACCGAGCTTCTTGCACGCGCGGATCACGCGCAGCGCAATCTCGCCCCTGTTGGCTATCAGGACCTTCTTGAACATGCGCGGAATATAGAGACCCGTGGGGCGGGCTTCCAGCCTGCCCCATCGGTCACTGGTTACTCTTCCTTCGGCTTCTTCGGCAGGTCCTTGGGAATATTGAGTTGAACATTGGAAAGGAACCATCTGCCATCTTCGCGACTCAGCGTGACCGTAACGGAGTCGTTGTAGCGATTCCGATAGACAAGCGTCGCCTGGCCCTGACCCTCGATGTCAAGTTTCACGTTGCGGCTGTCGAGATACCACGGCGCCTTTAGCCGCTTTTCCCAGTCGTCGCTTGAGTAGATTCGATAGAAGCCCATGAAGACCGCCGTTCGCTGGGCATCCGTCGCGCCGAGCCACTTTTCCTCGTCGTCGGTAATCCCGGACTTACTCTTGGGATCGAGATTGTTGGGGCCGTCGCCTTCAAAATTGGCCCGCTTCAGTGTCTTCCACAGGTCCCACTTTTCCCTCATCCGCCAGATGCGGGCTTCGGTCTCTTCCGGCGCAGCCTCAAGCGCCCACGTTGGGCAGTACGCATACACCTTGGTGAAATCCTCCGCCGCAATGTGGCCCATGATCTCGCGGCCAACTTGTTGCGGCGTCTTCGCATCGGCTTTGCTCTGGATTTCGACGGGCACGGGCGCCTCGGCGCGCGACTGCGGCATCACTCCCGCGCCGGCCAGCACGGCCAGCGAAACAAAACCTGCGGCTGCTACGCGTAGGAACATGGGCTTCTCCGTTAGGGATGGCGCGAGAATACAAAACGGGCGCGACAGATTGTCGCGCCCGTTGAAGATTTCACCCAAACTACTCGTCCTTCGGCTTCTTCGGCATATCCTTGGGCATCTCAACCGTGACGTTTCCAAGCGACCACAGCGCGTTCTCACGAGTGCAAACGACGGTTATTGTGTCGTTGTAACGGTTCCTGTAGGTGAACGTCGCGCGTCCTTGGCCCTCGATGTCCAGCTTGACGTCACGACCGTCGAGGTACCAGTCACCCTCCTTCAGGCGCTTCTCCCATTCCTCATTGTTGTAGATGCGGTAGAGGCCCATCAGCACGGCCGTGCGCTGTGCGTCTGAAGCGCCCATCCACTTTTCTTCTGATTCGGTGATGCCGGACTTATTCTTCGGGTCCAAGTTGCCATCTCCGTCAAAACGTTTCTTGAAGTCCTTCCACAAGTCCCACTTTTCCTTAGCGCGCCACTTGCGCACCTCGGTCTCCTTGGGCTGTGCATCGCGAGCCCACTGCGGTCCGTAGTTATAAAGCGCGGTGAAGTTCTCACCCTTTATCGCGTTGATTGCGCCCGTGGCGATATCTTCCGGCTGGGCCGTTCCGCCGCCGCCGCCGCAACCCGCAAGGTAAATCACGCCCGCACAAAGCACGAGCAACAGCGTCACTCTGGTCATTGATTTCACGTTCCCGCCTCCTTTGGAAGATTGGTCCCCAAGTCTTTTGGCCTAAGACAAATACTTCTAATCGCGGCTTTCGTCATGCTCTTTTTTGGGTATTGCGTCAACTTCCTTCATCCGCGCCGCGTCAAGATCGAGCAAACGCTTCTGCGGAAGCTCCAATTTCCAGCCATCGCGTGCCCGTACAAAAGTGTAACGGTCGGGATCGCCGGCCTTCAACACCAGGGTCGCCATGTCGCTGTTGGCGGGCACGACCACCTCGCGGACGTTGCTGAAATTGAACAACCGGGCGGTTTCCGCGCGCTGGGCATCGGTAACCGTGCGCTTGAGCTGCCAGATATAATAGTCCTTACCGGTCATCTCCTTGAGCTCGGGCGCCTTGGGCATGCGCGCCAGGTAGGCCTCGGCCTCCGCTTTTTCCTTGCCGGCAAGTGCGTTGGTTTCGAGTTCCTTCGTTTTCAGCGCAATGGTCATGCGCACGCCCCCTTCGCCTTCAAGGTTGCGCACAACCCACTCCTGGCTGCTGGGGCTAAGCAGATTCCACATGCCCTCGTAGTCGGACTTGCCGAGCGCCACGGCGTAACGCTCAGCGGCCGTGACGACCGCCTGCTGGTCGGGCGTGAGTTCAAGGCGCGGATCGCGTGGACATGCGGCCACAAATACAAAAACCAAAAGCAACAGCATTTTTCCACGGAAGGCACGGAAACCACGGAAAACAGACGCGTATTCCTGAAGCGTTGACTGATTCGCTGCCATTCCGTGTTTCTCCGTGTCTTCCGTGGACAAAAAGCAGTTTCTTACAACGGAATGTTGCCGTGCTTTTTCGGCGGGTTGACGTCGCGCTTGTGGCGGCTGACTTCCAGCGCGCGGATCAGCCGCTTGCGCGTCTCACGCGGTTTAATCACCGCATCGATGTAGCCGCGCGCCGCAGCATCGTAGGGATTGCTGAAACGCGCGCGATATTCGGCGATCAGCCGGGCGCGCTCCGCGACGGGGTCCTTGGCCGCCGCAATTTCCTTGGCGTAAAGGATGTTCACCGCGCCGTCCGCGCCCATCACGGCGATTTCAGCCGTCGGCCAGGCGAGATTCACGTCGCCGCGAATGTGCTTGCTAGACATTACGCAATACGCGCCGCCGTAGGCCTTGCGCGTGATCACCGTCAATTTGGGGACGACTGCTTCGCAGTAGGCGTAGAGCAGCTTCGCGCCATGCTTGATGATGCCGCCGTGTTCCTGGTTGACGCCGGGCAAGAAGCCCGGCACGTCTTCAAAGGTGATGATCGGGACGTTGAAGGAATCGCAGGTGCGCACAAATCGCGCTCCTTTGAGGCTGCTGGCGATATCGAGGCAGCCCGCGAGCACCGCCGGCTGCTGCGCGACGATGCCGACGGGGAAGCCGTTGAGGCGGCCGTAACCGACGATGATGTTCTGCGCGTAGTTCTTGTGCACCTCGAAGAACTCGTGATCGTCGAGCACCGTCTCGATCACGTCGTGCATGTCGTAAGGCTTTTCGGGATTGTCGGGGATGATGCGGTCCAGGCGCTCGTCCTCGCGCTCCGGGTCGTCGTCGGGCTCAACGTAGGGCGGCGGCTCAAGATTATTCTGCGGCAGGTAACTCAGGAGGCGCTTGATGTCGGCGATGCAATCGGGCTCCGTCGCGCTCGTGAACTGCGCGACGCCGCTGGTCTCGCTGTGCACGCCCGCGCCGCCAAGCTCTTCCATGCTCACTTCTTCGTGCGTGACGGCTTTAATAACGTTCGGGCCGGTAACAAACATATGGCTCGACCCCTCGACCATAAAAACGAAGTCGGTCATCGCGGGGCTGTAGACCGCGCCGCCGGCGCAGGGGCCCATGATCGCGGAAATCTGTGGGATAACGCCCGAGGACGTCACGTTGCGCAGGAAAATGTCGGCGTAGGCGCCGAGGCTCGCGACGCCTTCCTGGATGCGCGCGCCGCCGCTGTCGTTAATGCCGATCATCGGGCAGCCGTTTTTCAGCGCGAGGTCCATCACCTTGACGATTTTCTGGCCGTAGCGCTCGCCGAGCGACCCGCCGAACACCGTGAAATCCTGCGCGAACACGTACACCGGGCGCCCGTAGATGCGGCCGCAACCGGTGATCACGCCGTCGCCCAGCACTTTTTTGTCGCCCATGCCGAAATCGGTGACGTTGTGGGTGACAAACGCGTCGATTTCGTCGAAGCTGCCTTTGTCGCAGAGCAGTTCGATGCGCTCGCGGGCGGTCAGCTTGCCGGACTTGTGCTGCTTGTCGACTTTATCGGCGCCGCCGCCGAGTTGGGATTTTTCGGTGAGGTCGTCGAGCTTCTCGAGCGCCTCGCGCTGCGAAAGCACGCCTTGTGGCAGGTCAGGTCTAACACGTGACGTGGATTTGTTGGCGGCCATGGCGGGCTATTTAGCCACAGAACTGCGCTCACGCAAAGGCGCAATGACGCAAAGAACTGCATAACAGCCATCCACAGATTGCGCAGATGAACACAGATAGCGCTTTTATCTGCGCCAATCTGCGTCATCTGTGGATGGTTTTGCAGCGTTTGCGACCAACCAGTCTGATTTCACTTCAAAGGCAACAGACGAATGCGGGCATGCGCCGTAATCAAGATCCTGCGTCAACACTACGTGATCGTTCGCTGCGGCCCAGCGAGCGATTTCAATGTCGCTGGCCTGAATCGGACCGATATTGCGCCAATGAACCACGTCAAAGCCGGCGGTTTTGAGGATCGGCTCCCAATCCGTTGTCAGACAGCAATCGATTACGATTTGCATGGACGTTTGTCGCGGTCAGGCGTGAACTTCCGATTCAGTCATGCGCCAGGACGCGTACGCAAGCGCCTCATCAATGTCTTCGGGCTTGAGGTCCGGATAACCCTTAAGGATTCGCTCACGAGTGTGGCCCTTGCCCAGCATGCCGAGAATGGACGCCACGGTAATGCGCGTGCCCTTGATGCAAGGCTGGCCGCGCATGATGGCTGGATCAACCGCGATTCGTTCAAACGGCGCCATGCAGGCATTCTAACAAGCGCGACCCTACGCCGTCAGGCCCCCATCCACCACCAGCACCTGCGCGGTGATGTAACCCGCGGCGTCGCTGGCCAGATAGGCCGCGGCAGCCGCAATGTCCTCGGGCTTGCCGAGGCGACCCAGCAGGATTTCCTTCAGCACGCCCTCTTTGACCTTCGGGTCCAGCCCCGCGGTCATATCCGTCTCGATGAACCCGGGCGCGATCACGTTGGCGGTCACGCCGCGGCCCGAGAGCTCCTTGGCGACGCTCTTCGTAAACGCGATCAAACCGCCCTTACTTGCGGCGTAATTGGCCTGCCCGGCGTTGCCCGTCATGCCGACGACGCTGGCAATGTTGATGAGGCGGCCAGCCTTGGACTTCATCAGCGGGCGACATGCAGCCCGAGTAATATTAAACGCGCCGCGCAGGTTGGTATCGAGGACGGCATCGTAGTCCTGGTCGGTCAGGCGCATCAACAGATTGTCTTTGGTGACGCCCGCGTTGTTGACAACGATGTCGATGCCGTCGAGCCCGGCGGTCGCTTCCTTGATCACGCGGTCGCATTCGGCGCTGGACCGAACGTCGAGCGCGAACTGCATGACCTTCGGCGCGCCGATTTCCTTGCAGCGCTGCGCGGTCTCGTTGGTTTTTTCAAGCGCGGTGGCAATCAACGCCAGGGCGGCGCCTTCGCGGGCAAACGCCTCGGCAATCGCGCGTCCAATGCCGCGGCTCGCACCGGTAATCAGAGCCTTACGGCCATTCAATGTGGGCATGTGTGTCCTTTTGTTGCCTTATTCAAGCCCACTGCGTAAGCGGTGGGATGGAAACCAGTGCACACCCAATATCCCACCGCTTACGCAGTGGGCTCGCAACTACGCGAACGCTTTTAGGTCGTCGGGTTTGCCGAGGCTTAGGCGTGCGGCGGTTTTTGCGGTACGCTTCAACAGGCCCGCGAGAACGGTGCCGGGGCCGATTTCGACGAACTCGTCGTAGCCCTGATCGACCAGCTTCTGCATCGACTTCGCCCACAGCACCGGCACTGTCAACTGGCGCACGAGGTTCTGTTTAAGCACCGCCGGGTCGCGACTCTCCGCTGCATCCACGTTGGCAACCACGCCGATGCGCGGCACGCTGAATTTCGTCGCGTCGATTTCCTTGGCAAGGCGTTCGCGCGCAGGCTCCATCAGCGGGCTGTGGAAGGCACCCGCGACCGCGAGAGGCGCAATCAGCTTCGCGCCGGCGGCCTTGGCCAGTTTCATGGCTTCTTCAATGGCAGGCTTCTCACCGCTGATCGCGACCTGTCCCGGTGCGTTGAAGTTCGCGAGCACGCAGACGCCCAGCGCACGCGCAGGCGCAACCGCCGCCTCAAGCTTGTCGTCGTCAAGCCCGACGATGCTCGCCATGGTGCTCGGTTTAATAACGCACGCCTCTTGCATATAACGCCCACGGGCCCGGACAAGCTTGAGTGCGTCGGCCCAGCTCATCGCGCCGGCAGCGGCCAGCGCGGAATATTCACCGAGCGAGAGTCCCGCGGCAACCAGACCGCGATCTATGAGCGCGCGGCCTTTTTCGGTCGATTTAAGAACTTCGAACACGGCCCAGGAATGCGCCAGAATCGCGGGCTGGCTGACGTCGGTCTTGTTGAGGTCCGCTTCCGGGCCCTCAAAGCACACGCGCGAGAGCGGGAAATCCAGCAGCTTGTCGGCCTGCGCGAACACGGCTTTTGCGGCCGGAAACGCTTCCGCCAGATCTTTACCCATCCCGACGAACTGCGCACCCTGACCGGGGAACAACAATGCTGTCTTTGGCATGCGAAATGTCCCTTTGAAACAACAAGCTAAAGGCCAAAAGCTAAAATTTGTCCCGGGTCATCGCCGACCCAAATCAAATTTTAGCCTTTAGCTTTTAGCCTGTATTTTTCCCCGACTACCACTTGATCAGATTGTATCCCCAGCTCAGGCCGCCGCCGAAGCCCATCAGCAGGATGTAATCGCCGCGCTTGATGCGGCCGTCGCCGACGGCCTCATCGAACGCGATCGGGATGCTGGCCGAACTCGTGTTGCCGACGCGGTCGATGTTCAGGATCACCCGTTCACGCGGCACACCGGCGCGGTCCATGGCGCTGTAGACGATGTGCTCGTTGGCCTGGTGCGGGATCACGATGTTCAGGTCGGAAATCTTGATGCCACCGCGCGTGCAGGCCTCGTTGGCCATCTCGACAAACTTGCGCACGGCGGTCTGGTAGGTCGCGCGGCCGTTCATGGCGATCGTGTGCTGGTTCTTTTCGACGGTTTCGCGCGAAGCCGGCAGGCGGCAACCGCCGGCGGGCACGGCCAGCGCGTCGTAATCGAACAGCGCGCCTGTGTTGCTGCAGATGATCGTGCCGCGGCCCTGCGTCATCGTAACGACTGCCGCGCCCGCGCCATCCGCGAACAAAATACAAGAGCCGCGGTCCTGGAAGTTCGTGATGGCCGAAAGTTTCTCGGCGCCGATGACCGCGACGCATTTGTTCTGGCCGGAGGCAACCAGTGCGGTGGCGAGCTGCAGCGCGTATACAAAGCCCGAACACGCCGTTGACACGTCAAGACATGCCACGCCTTCGAGGCCCAGCCCCTTCTGCACCCAGCACGCGGTGTTGGGGAAGGTGTTGTCAGGGCTCGCGGTCGCGACCAGGATGTAATCGAGTTTCTTGGCGTCGATCTCGGCGCGCGCCAGCGCCTTTTTCAGGGCCGCCAGCGCCATGTCCGAGGTGTATTCGTCGGCGCGCGCAAAGCGGCGCTCGCGGATGCCGGTGCGGGTCCGGATCCACTCATCGTTGGTATCGACAAACTGCTTAAGGTCGTCGTTGGTGACAACGCGCTCGGGAATATACGAGCCGACGCCGATAATGCCCGGACTCAGGTTCTGCACCGTTTGAGGCCCCGCCAGATTGAAGGGCGCACATTAGATAAATTGCGCCGCTCTGGAAAGGCTGTAGCGCGGCCCTGCGGCCACGCCATCTTGAAATTTCGCGAATGACAATGATTACGCCGGTGTGACGCCGGCGCCGCTTTTGGCCTTCTGCGACTCCAGCACCTTGACGATCTGCTCGTTGACCTTGTGCTGGCAGCACTCGGCGGCCACACGGATGCCCGAGAAAATCGCACGCTCGTCACTGCGGCCGTGGGAAATCACGACAGTCCCGCCCACGCCAAGCAACACCGCGCCCCCGACGTCGCGCCAGTCGATGTCCTTCATCAGGCCGCCCGCCGCCTTGGCCCAGCGCGGGTCGGTCGCGAGTTCCGCGGCCTTCACGTGGCCCATCAGCAGCTTGGTGATCGCGTCGGCGATGCCCTCGGCGGTTTTGAGCACCACGTTGCCAAGCTCGCCGTCGCAGACAACCACTTCGAAGTTGCCCTCGAAGATGTCGTTGCCTTCGCAGTTGCCCGAGAAACTCAAGCCGCTTTGCGTGAGCAACGCGTGGGCCTCACGGATCACGGTGCTGCCTTTGCCTTCTTCAGAGCCGACGGTCAGCAAGCCGACGCGCAGCTTTTCGCGCGCAGGCATCAGGGCGCGGTAGAAAATTTCGCCCATCGCCGCATACTGCAGCAGATGATTGGGCTTGGTCTCGACGTTGGCGCCGACGTCCATCATCACGATGCGGCCCTTGACGGTGGGCAGCGTGGTCGCGATGCCGGCCTTCATCACGCCCGGCAGCGTGCGCAGGATTACCGTGGCCGCCATGACCAGGCCGCCGGTGTTGCCGGCGCTGAGCACGGCGTCAGCTTTGCCCTGGCGGATAAGGTCGCAGCCGACGCTCAGCGAGTTGTGCTTCTTTTTGCGCAGGGCGTCGCGCGGATGCTCGTCCATCCCGATCACATCAGGAGCATGTACCAGCGAGATGTTCTTGAGCGCGGGGCCGCACTGCGCCAGCACCGGGGCGACTTTGTCCTCGATGCCAACGAGAATGACCTGGTGATCGGGTTGCGTCTGCGCGTATTTGTACGCGCCGCGCACGACAACGCCCGGGGCGTTGTCTCCACCCATTGCATCCACGGCAATCCGCGGCATGGCTGCTCTCCCCGATTACAGCTTTTCCTCGACCACGAAGACGCGCTTCTCCTTGCCGTAGTAGCCGCTGTCTTCGCAGACGGTATGGGGCAGCTTGGGCGCGCCGGTCTTGGGATCTTTGCCAAGGTGGGGCAGCTTGAGGGCGTGATGCGAGCGGCGCGTGTTGCGACGCGATTTCGAACTGCGTTTTTTCGGTGTAGCCATTGCATGACTCCGGTTTCCGCGGACACGCTGCCGCGTGTCCCTACGACAATGCCTTCAAAATTCGTTCCTGCCCCAGCTTCAACGCCTCGGGCAGCCCCTGCGGGTTCTTGCCGCCGGCCTGTGCATGCTCCGGCTTGCCGCCGCCGCCGCCGCCGACAAGCTTGGCGATTTCGCCGATAAGCTTGCCCGCGTGAAGGCCGCGTTTGACCAGTTCAGGCGAAAAACCCACGACCAACATGGCCTTGTCTTCCGCCTTACCGCCCAACAGAACCGCGTGGGGCGGAGCATCTTGGCGCAGAGACTCCATGATTGTCAATAACTCGGCGGCATCCCCCACCGGAAGTTCTGCAACGATAACCTTCGCGCCGCCAACCGTTTGCGCCCCGGTGCGGAGTTTTTCCAGCGCCCCGGCGTCGATCCCGGCCGATTTCGGGCCCGCGGATTTCAGCTCGCGGTTTTCCTTCTGCATGGCCTCAACCCGCGCCAGGACTTTGTCCGGCGGCGTTTTCAGCAACGCGCCGAGTTGCGCGATCACGTCCGATTCCGCCTGCATAGCATTCACCGCGCGCATGCCGGTCACGGCTTCGATACGCCGCACGCCGGCCGCCGATGAGCCTTCACTCACAATCTTGAACAAACCGATGTCGCCCGTGCGGCGGACGTGCGTGCCGCCGCAAAGTTCGCGCGAGAACGGACGTTGTGATGTGGCCGTCTCGGCCGCACGTGATGTGGGCCTCAGGCCCGCAGGTGTTGCAGGCGTCTCGGAATTCGCGGGCCTCTGGCCCGCAGGTAGCGCGGCCGTCCCGGCCGCTTGCATTTCGAACGTCCAGACCCAATCCCAATTCCCTAATTTGGCCACAACAGGGTTCTGTTCGACGTACGTGACTTTCCTGGCGAACTCTGCCTTGTTGCGAATCAGCCGGTCGAAATACTCCGGTTGCCAGAAGATTCCTTCACGACCCAGGACTTTGTTGCACTCCTTTGCAGTAAATGATTTCCACGAGTGCATGATGTCGGCAAGCTTTTCACCGTCATAGGGGCAAAACACTACGTGGACGTGATTGGGCATAACCACCCACGCGAAGAGGTCGTACCGTTTTTTGTCGAAGTGTTTGAATGCGTCAGAAACGATTTTCGCGCAATCGGCGCGGCGTAAGTGGCACGCCCCATGGCCGGCATTGAGGACATCCTCCATCTTTTCCGAATACAGATGGTCGAGTCGATCCAATTCAGATTCCGACAGGGGCCTGCCAACTTGCTCGGCGGTCAGCACAATGTCCTTGCGCTCGAACTCAAGAGCCTTCCTGACGCTTTCGGGAAGTGAATCATCGAGACGAAAGGTGACGAAATATGTTGCCCCGAGCTTCTCCCAATGGGGCAGGTAACCGCGGTCGCGGATGTCCAATGCGCCCTTTGCGGGCTGGAAGCCCGCGCTACCGTCGGACGGGACGTCCGACATGCTGCCCATGCTCAAAACGCGGACGCGATCGCCGTACTTTTCGCCGAATAGCGCCATGGCGCCGGCTTCGCGGGCTTTGTCGGGCGACATGATGTCGGTGCAGACGTCGGCGTTGTGGACGATCTGCTCGTTGACGATGCGCTCGATTTCGCGGCGCTCGTCCCAGCTCACCGGTTTGGTGTGCGTGAAATCGAAGCGCAGGCGGTCGGACGCAACTTCGCTGCCGCGCTGGACGACGTGTTCGCCCAGGACTTTGCGTAACGCCGCATGCATGAGGTGCGTCGCCGAGTGATTGGCGCGAATCTGCGTGCGGCGGGCATCGTCGACAATCGCCTCGACTGTGTCGCTCGTGGACAGCTTGCCGCTTTCGAGTTTGCCGACGTGAAGGATGTAATCTTCCTTCTTCTTGGTATCGGCAACGATGAATTTGCCGCCGGGCAGTTGCAAAACACCGCTGTCGCCGACCTGGCCGCCCGATTCGCCGTAGAACGGCGTCTTGTCGAGGATCACGGTCGCCGTGCTGCCTTCGCGGATGTAATCGACCAGATTTTCGTTGTGCGAAATGCCGACGACGTTGCCCGCGGCGCGCGAAGTCTGGTACCCCAGGAATTCCGTCGGCCTGGCCTTGGCCTTGAGCTGCGCGAACCAGCCCTTGTCGAAAACCTCGCCGCTGAATCCGCCGGCTTTGCGGCTGTCTTCGCGGAACTTGTCGAACGCGGCTTCAAAGCCGGGTTCGTCTAGCGTGAAACCCGCTTCAGTGAGTTCGTCACGTGTGACGTCCACGGGCAGGCCGTAGGTCGAGTGCAGATCAAACGCGAGCGCGCCGTCGAGAACCTTCTGGCCGCGCTTCTTGAGATCGGCGATTAGCGCGTTGACCTTTTCGAGGCCGCGGGCGAGCACTTTGTCGAAGGCTTCTTCTTCCTGCTTGATCGCCCCTTCGATGGCCGCAGGATTTTCCTTCAGGTTGCGGTAATCCGGCACATCGCCGAACGTGTCGATAATCGGCCGCGCCAGCTTGTGCAAGAACGGGCCTTTAAAACCAAGTTTATTGCCGTCGCGATAGGCGCGGCGCAGCACGCGGCGCAGCACGTAGCCCTGCTTTTCGTTGCTGGGTACCACGCCGTCGGCAATCAGGAACGTTGAAGCGCGAATGTGATCGGCGATGCGCTTTTCGCGCACGTTTTCGTCGCCGCCGACTTGCGGCGCGGGTTTGCCGAGCAGCGCGCGCATTTTTTCGCGTACGGGCGTGAACAGGCTGGTGTCGAGCGTCGTCGGTACGTTCTCGAGCGCGACAATCAGGCGTTCGAGACCCCCACCGAAGTCGATGTTTTTCGCAGGAAGCGGCGTCAGCGTGCCTTTGCCGGGAATCGGGCCGCTGCGTTCAAACTGCGTAAAAACGATGTTGCCGATTTCCATGAAACGGTCGCCGTTGTTGCTCGGGTCGTCCGCTCCATTGAGCGTGGGTTTGTCATAACTCGCGCCGAGGTCATAGAAAATTTCGCTGCACGGGCCGCACACGCCGTTGGGGCCTTGCGAGGGCGAACCTGCGGGCCAGAAATTGTCGTTCTCGCCAAAGCGATAGATCCAGTTCTTCTGCTTGAGCGACGGTTCGAGCTTGGCCCAGAGTTCGTAGGCTTCGTTGTCGTCCTGATAGACGCTGATGCGCAGCTTGTCTTTGCTCAGCTTCATCTCGACGGTGTAGAACTCCCAGATCCAGGCGATCGCTTCCTTCTTGAAGTAATCACCGAACGAGAAAAAGCCGAGCATCTCGAACATCGTGTGATGGCGCGCGGTCTTGCCGACGTTCTCGAGGTCGGGCGTGCGCATGCACTTCTGGCACGTCGTCGCGCGCTTGGTTCCATGTTTTAAGTTACCGGTGAAGTCATCCTTAAATTGATGCATCCCGGACGTGGTAAAGAGCGTCGACGGGTCATCGGGCACGAGCGAATATGCCGGCAGGATCATCTGCGGCAGCTTGGCCGGGTCCTCGCCCTTGGCTTTGGCCCATTCGCGGAATTTGCGGTCAAAGAACTTCAAAAAACGATCACGCACTTCGATGTGATTGACGGTACTCATGTTGGTCTTCCAGATTGCTCAGCGAGCGGTCGTATAAATTGTCCCGCCGACGGCAGGACGATAGCGTTTGCCGCTATCTAGCTCGCCGCTCGGCGCTCCAACCAGAAATATTCGTCGCGCGTTTCATGCACACATTAATACCGTCAAAACGCCAAACCGCCAAACCAATTAAAAGCTTACACGGATGGACAGGATCAACAGGATTGGCTTTATCCTGTCTATCCTGCCCATCCGTGTAAGTTGTTTCCTAACGTTTGCCGCTGTGTTCCGGCGTTTTGCTTTCGGCTTTGGCTTCTTGCCGTTCACCGCTCGCAGTGTTCATCGCCAGCGCCTCGCGGATTTCCTTGTCGAGCTGCTTTTCGATGTCCGCGTTCTCGCGCAGGAATTGCTTGGCGTTGTCCTTGCCCTGGCCAAGCTTGGTCTGCCCGTAAATCCACCACGCGCCCGAACGTTTCACCACGCCGCTTTGCGCGCCGAGCTCAAGCAGGTCGCCCAGCCGCGAAATTCCCTCGCCAAAAATCATCTCCACGTGCGCGACCTTGAACGGCGGCGCGAGCTTGTTCTTGACGATCTTGACGTTGGTCTCGTGGCCCACGACCGCGTCGCCGACTTTGATCGGCGCCGCACGGCGCACTTCCACGCGCGCCGACGCCGCGAACTTCAAAGCATTGCCGCCCGTCGTGGTTTCAGGGTTGCCGAACATCACGCCGATCTTCATGCGGATCTGGTTGATGAAAATCAGCGCGGTGTGTGCGCGCGAAACCGCCGCGGTCAGCTTGCGCATCGCCTGGCTCATCAGGCGCGCCTGCGAACCCATCTGCGCGTCGCCCATGTCGCCCTCGAGTTCACTCTTGGGCACCAGCGCCGCAACGGAGTCGACCACGATCGTGTCGAACGCGTTGCTGCGGACCAGCGTTTCGCAGATGTCGAGCGCCTGCTCGCCGCTGTCGGGCTGGCTGACGTAAAGGTTGTCTATGTCCACGCCCAACGCCTTGGCATAGGCCGGGTCGAGCGCGTGTTCGGCGTCGATGTACGCCGCAAGCCCGCCCAGCCGCTGGGCGTTGGCGACGACGTGCAGCGCCAGCGTGGTCTTGCCGCTGGATTCCGGCCCGTAGATTTCGGTAATGCGCCCGCGCGCCACCCCGCGGCCGCCGAGCGCGAGGTCGATCGAAAGCACGCCCGTGGTGATACCCGGGATTTCAATGGCCGGGCGGTCGCCAAGCTTCATCAGCGAGCCCTTGCCGTGGGATTTCTCGATCTGCGCCAGGGCCATGTCGACGGCCTGCAGACGGCGTGCGGCGGCTTCATCTTTAACGGCCATGAGTGTTCTCCGAGCGGTCGGCGTATGCTAACGGACGTACAATGCTTCTCAAGAGGCGGTGACGGTCTTGTTTGCCGGTGCTGGCGTTGGGGCGGCGTGCTGCGCTTCGGCGATGGCGTCGAGCAACCATTTGCGGTCTTCGGCGGTCGGCTGCGGCACGGCGGTTCCGTCGAGGTTGACACCGGAAACGATACGCGGCGTCCCCCACCAAACGGGCTCAATAATCCACACGATGTCCCCGGGCCGGACTTGCATGCCGGCTGGAATGCCGAGCGCCGTGATCGTCTTCATACGACCACCGACAACATAATAAAGCTTGCAGCAATCGATGCATGGCTTGCGATCAGTCGCGACCGTGGCTTTGGCGACGCCCAGCGGCATGCCGTAACTGTCGGCGAGCGCCGGAATGATGCATCCCCGCCGCCAGCTCATCACTTCAGACAGCGGCTGCACGCAGTCAGAAAACGCGACGGCCAGGAAGACCCACAGCATGGGAAACGGCGAGCCGAACGCTCCCGTAGGTTGGAGCACAAAACCGATCAGTAACGCGACGCCGCCATATGCGAGAAAGTGAATCAGCCAAGACAACGCAAGCCGCTTCAGCGGCTTACGGAAGTCGCCGCGGCGCGGCGGCGCAGGAAAATTCCGGTTCGGATGGGGATAGTCGGACAAAGGTTCGCCCCTGCTGACCGCACGAGTATACCCGCTCGCCCACGACTGCGGTTAGGAAACCGCAGCCACATTACGCCGCGTGCATGCGAAGCAGCTTGCCTTTGCGGGCTGGGGCGCGTTTGCGTTGCGCGGCCTTGGCGATCTTCGGCCGCGCGTGCTTGTCGCCCACGCTCTTCTTGAGCAGGTCGAGCATGTCGTAGACCTTGGCCTCGCGCTGCGGCTTTTCTTCTGGAGGCACTTCCACACCGCCGGCCTTGGCCTTGCGCTCAATGTACTTCATCATCTTGTCGTAGTACTCGTCGCGATACTTTTCGGGCTTCCACTTGCTCGTCATCGCTTCGACCAGCTGATTCGCGACGTCGAGTTCCTTCGGGCTGACTTTAATGGGCTTCAGCGTTTGCGCAGGCAAATGGAGTTCCTTCAACTTCACGAGTTCGTGGTCAAAGCGCAGCAGGTTCAAGACCAGCGCGCCGTTGTGCGGGAAAACTGCGGCGAGGTGCTCGCGCGTGCGAATCACGACTTTTCCGATCGCGACCTTTCCAGTTCGCTCGAGCACCTCGCGCAGCAGGCTGTAACCCTTCTCGCCCTTCTTGCCGGGGACGATGTGGAAGGGTTTGTCGTAATACATGCGGTCGATTTCGTCCTGCTGCACGAAATCGAGGATGTCGACGGTTTGCGTCGCCTCGACGGCGGCGTTCTTGAAATCCTTGTCGGTCACCAGCACGAAATTGTCGCCGGTGTTGTAGCCCTTGACGATCTCGGGCCAGGGCACGTCCTTGCCGGTGGTCGCGTTGACGCGCTGGTATTTGATGCGCGAGTGGTCGCGCTTGTCGAGCATGGTGAAATGCAGCTCGCGGCGCGGCGAAATGGCGTTCATCAGCACCACAGGGATGCTGACGAGACCGAAACTGATGTGACCTTTCCAGATTGGCCGGGGCATGGCTGTCTCCTTATGCCCGGCAACAACCCGATTGTAGCTAACACACGCGCTCACCGCCGCAGCGATTTACCAAACAAAAACCCGTCGCCAAGGCGACGGGTTTCAACATCCTTGGTCGTTCAGGCCGACTTGCGGCGTTGGCGCTTGGACTTGCCGGTGCCGGTGGCCCGTTCATAGCCGGGGCCAGCGTAGAGCGGCACTCTCTTTACGGTCGTTGGGCCGTGACCGTCGGGACCAACGCCACGATAAGACAGCGTCATATGACCGACAATTTTTCGTTGTTCTTTCATATCTGAGCATCCAGATAAAGAAGCCGCGTTTGCCTAAGCTCGCCATCGATCAGCAGGTCTAACGCATAGGATCCGCTTTCTATGCGGTCCTCCGGTTCGATCATTGTAGTTAATTCAATTGATGAATGTTGAATCAAAACCAGTTCCACAGCCGATCCCCAGACAACCTCGTCCTCTCCGTCACGCAGGAGAAGCAGGACATCAAAAGACAACGGACCCTTTTCGGGGACGATCTCAAAATAAGCACTTGCTTTGAAATTCAGGTTGCTAAATCGACGCGCCACGCGATCGATTACATATTCGCCCTGCTCTTGCAGGATCGCGCGGCAGGTGAGAAACGTGGTTACGAGGTGGCTCATGCCACACTTTTAATAGATGCTCTTGGTGACGTCGATGCCGCGCGCGAACAGCTCGTTGCAGGGGATAATGCGGCCTTCCTTCAGCAGCTTGATCATCACTTCGCACACTTCCGGGTCGAACTGGTCGCCCGAGCAGCGCGTGAACTCCGCCACCGCCTCGCCGACGTCGAAATTACGCCGGTAGCTTCGATTCGACGTCATGGCGTCGAAGGCATCAGCAAGCGCGACGATGCGCGCCGTTTGCGGAATCTCCTGGCCCGAGAGGCCGTCGGGATAACCCAGTCCGTTGTACATCTCGTGGTGGTGTTTCACCGCCGCAATCACGCCCGGGATGTTGCGGATGTGGCTGAGAATTTCACCGCCGCGCGCGGGGTGCTGGCGAATCACCTTGATTTCGTCCGGCGTCAGGCGCGAGGGCTTGGTGAGAATCTTTTCCGCCACGCCGATTTTGCCGACGTCGTGCAGCAGCCCGCCCAGCCGCACGTTGTCGAGCGTCTCGGCGTCCAGCGCCATTTCTTCGGCGATGGTGACGGCAAAGGCCGTCACGCGTTCGCTGTGGCCGTGCGTGTATTGGTCCTTGGCTTCAATGCTGCTCACCAGCGTGCGCACGCACGAATAGAACAGGCCTTCCATGTCCTCAAACAAGCGCGCGCGCTGGATGGCAATGCCCGCCTGGCGGCCGATGGCTGCCAGCAGTTCGAGGTGGTGCGCCGCAAAGGGCGCTTCCGTGTCGACGTTGTCTACGTACACGGCGCCGATGACGTCGGTGTTGGTGCGCACGGGCACGCTCATGGCGCTGCGGATGTGTTTGCTGTTGGCGTCGCCGGTTTCAGGGAAGACTTCGCCCGAGATCACCGCCATCGCCTTCTTGATGCTGTACAACACCACGGGCTTGCACAATTGCAGCTCGTCGTCCACGGCGCGCAGCATGCGCGTACTGGTGCGCGCCGAGCCCGACGTAAGCCGGCGGCGACGCACGACAATCGGCTCCAGCGTCTTGTCTTCCGGGTGGTACATCACCAAAAAGCCGCGGTCCGGTTTGATCACGTCCATCACGACGTCCATAATCGTGTGGCACACGCGGTCGAGGCTTTCCTCGGTGTGGATCAGGTTGCCGACCTGGTAGATCGTCTGCAGCGCCTTGCGCGCGCGGCCCAGAAGCTCCGGTGCGTTGGCGGGGCTGTTGTCCTCGACTTCGTTATCGCCAAGGGCAAACGAACCGTCTTCGAAATTCTTTTCGAGCTTGATGGACGAAATCGCCGGGTCGTTGACCAGCATCGCGCTGTTCGCCGACAACTTCGGCGAGACCGCCTCGGGCGCCTTGAAATCGAAGCTGATCGGGCCCGCGGTGATCAAATCGCCGGGGTGCAGAATTTTCGACGCGACTTTCTTGCCATTGACGAGTGTGCCCGCCGACGACTGCAAATCCGTCAGCAGGAAAAAGCTGCCCTTGCCCTCGAGCGCAAAGTGCGTGCGGCTGATATTTTCTTCGACGAATTGCTGGTCGCACGACGGCGAGCGCCCGAATGTAATGCGCCCGTGCGGCGACAAGCCGATCACTTCACCATCACGTTTTCCGCCACGGATGACCAGTTCGGCCTTCATGTCGGTGCTCTCGTCTCGGTGTAAAACGCGGCGCGTAAACAGACGGTTAGAAATGACATCCTGATGATACATTCCGGCGTTGTGCGTTATGCGCGAAAGTGCCTAACCTTCACGAAATTCTTGTCAGAGATTGCAATATTACAAGGAGTTATGTTCCGCGGATGTGTGTGGAAAAATGGCATCGATGCGACGACTTCCGCGCGATTTAAGACATTTCCGGCGCGTCACGTTTTGTGCAATTCCAGGTAGTTCGGCGACGCCTTAACACCACATTTACTCCGCCCATAAATCGGGCAACACGCGCAATGCGTTGCTCGATTTTTCCACAGGCTGATAGGATACACGTTGCAACGCATGGGCTACGAAGATCGCGATTACTTTCAAAGCAGGCCGGGAATTGAGCTTTCCAGCGGCATTCCGCGCGGCACGTTTGCGCTGCTGATTGCGTTGGGCGTCGTGTACCTCTCCGCGGCGGTCGTCGGCGGCCACCTCGATTACGTCGACACGCGTTTTTTTATGGCCGTTCAGCAGTCACTCGGCGGCGAAGCGCGCAGCGGCCAACCCGGCCTGATCCACGACATCTTTGTCTTGACGCCGCAAGACATAGCACCCTTTGCGCCGGGCTTTGAAAAACCCGCGCCCTGGAAACTGCTCACGCATTGGCTGCTTGCGCCATCGCTGATCCAGTTCGTGTTCACGCTGATCGGCGTCTACGTCGTCGGCCGCCTGGTCGAACAATTCCTCGGCCTGCGCCGCTTCATCGGCCTGATCGTGGTCTCGAGCATCCTCGGCGCCGTCGCGTCCTGCGCCGTCGACCCGTTCATCCTTCGAGGGCGGTTGGTGCTGATCATGGGCGCTGACGCGGGCCTGATGGCGCTTTTCGCGTCGCTGATCTGGCTTGCGCCCGACGCGCGCACGTTTTTCAACTGGCGGCTGCGCAACTTCGTGATCGGCGCAGTCTGCGTCCTTGTGGTCTGGCAAACCCTGAGCGCCGCGGTTTCGCAGGGCGTCGTCACCAGCCCGACGCACGGGGTCTTTGCCATTGCCGTCAGCGCCGCGTACATGATCTACCTCAAGAAGCGCAATCGCCTGCCCGCTCTCGCCGCACTTTCGCGCGGCGGCGTCACCCAAAGCGGCATGGAGCCCGACGCCGACCCGCTGGAGCGCAGCCTGAAACAATCGCTGGAACAGCGCAGCGACGACGCGCGCCACGAACGCGAACAACGCGAGGCGAACGACCGCGACAGGGCCAGGGTCGACACGCTGCTGGCCAAAATCAGCGAAAAGGGCATCGGCGCGCTGTCGAAGTCGGAAAAGAAGTTTCTGGACGAACGGGGGAAGAAGAAGAAATAGGTTCTAGGTCTTGGGTCTTGGGGGTGGCGCAGTTTTGCCTTTCCTAACACCTAACACCCAACACCTAATACCCGTAGAATGCACTCCCGCTGTATCCACAGTCGTTCGACTACGCAGGACCGCGCGTCACCATGAATCGTTACTTCCTCCTCACTTTCGCGTTTCTGCCGGTAATCGTCATCGGCGGCGTGCTTGTGCTGCATTTCTTCGGCCAGCCGGCGCAGGCCGACGCCGCAAAACGCGAAGGCCTCGACAAGGAAATCGCGCTGTATATGGAAGTACGCGACAACCTGATGACGCGCTGGGACGGCGACGCGGAACCCCTCAAGATCGGCAACGGCGCGCTGGTCGGCGCCGCGGAAGCCCTGGGCGACAAGTACACGCGTGTGAATCCGCCTCTGGAGGCGCGCGAGCAGGAAATGCAGCTCAAGGGAAGTTTCTACGGCATCGGCGCGACGCTGCGCAACAACCCCGACGGCAGCCTGTTCATCCGCAGCCTCAACCGCGACGGCCCCGCCGAGCGCGCGGGCATGATGGTGCGCGACGTCGTGATCGCCGTCGACGGCTATTCGTGCCTCGGCCGCCCCGCCGATGAAATCCACAAGCGCATCCGCAACGAACTGCCGGACACCAGCGTGGTGCTGACAGTCCTGCGCGGCGGCGGCGGCGCCAACGGCCGCGACGAAAAAGCCCAGCGCGTGGACATCCTGATCAAGCGCGGCGAGATCACGAGCTACAGCGTGCACGATGTGCACATTGAAACGCGCGACGGGCGCAAGTTCGGCTACCTGCGCATCTCCGATTTCAATAGCAACACCTACAAGAAGTTGTTTGTCGAGGCGGTCGCCACGCTGACGTCGCAGGGCGCCGAGGGGCTGATCGTCGATATGCGCGGCAACGGCGGCGGCAAGGTGGAGGTCGCCGTCGAGCTGGTCGATTCGCTGATCGCGCAAAGAGACAAGCTGATCACCTTCACGCGCAGCACGCGGCCGGAGAACCACAAGGACGACAAGGAGTACCGCACGCGCGACGAAAGCGCGATCACGCAACTGCCGCTGGTGCTGCTGGTCGACCGCAGCTCGGCCAGCGCCACGGAAATCGTCACCGGCGCGCTGAAAGACATGGGCCGCGCGGTCGTGATCGGCGAACGCACGTTTGGCAAGGGCCTCGTGCAGGCCGTGATCAGCCTCAAGACCGACCCGACCTATTCGATGAACATCACCACCACGCAGTACTTCACGCCCCTTGGCCGCAAAGTCCAGAACGGCGTCAACGGCGAGCGCGGGGGCATCGCGCCGCACATCGAAATCAACTACCGCGACAAGGCCGAAGCCGACCTGATCTACGAAAAGTTCAACCTGCAGCGCCTGCGCATCAACTCGGAAGACCTGCTCGAAACCGACGCCGAACGCCGCGCGTTCAGGGCCGAGGACCGGTTCGTTGTTGCGGCGCTGGACCTTCTCTCGGGCAAACCCGTCAACGTGGCGAAATAGGTCTTACATCAATATTGATGTGGCACACCGATGGACTTTTCCATAGAATTTTACATATCGGCGTCGGGGCGATGTCCCGTTCAGGAATTTTTGGACGCCCTAAGCGCATCGGACCCCGGTGACTTTGCCGCGGTGGTCGCGGGATTGGCCAAGTTAAGGAACCGCACTTATCACCGGGAGCCGTTGTCCAAAGCGATTGGAAAGGGCCTTTTTGAACTTCGACACGTGGGAAAGTTGAACACTCGTGTTCTCTGGTTCTTCACCAGGGGCAAGCGGATCATCCTCGTGCATGGCATCCGCAACAAAGGGCAAGCTATCGCGGCACATGACCACGAAGCCGCACGAGATCGCATGCGCGACTGGGTGGAAAGAAACACACCATGATCAAGACAAACTTTGACCGGTACCTGGAGGAACATCTAGAGGATCCCGAGTTCGCGGCCCGTTTTGACGCAGCCGGGGAAGCATGGGATGTTTCCCTGCAAATCGCCGCGCTGCGCAACAAAGCCGGACTTTCACAGAAGCAGCTTGCGAAGCTTCTCAAGACCTCCCAGCAACAGGTTAGTCGCCTTGAATCGCCGGGATACGAAGGACACTCCCTCAGTATGTTACGCCGGGTGGCAAAAGCCCTGAACGCGCGCGTGCATCTCACTTTTGAACCCGCTGTAGATGCCGCCCGCAAAATTCGCAAACGCGCCAAGGCAGCCTGACCAGAGGCAGCGCGATAGAAACTATGTCCGTCGAACAGAACGACATCTTCGACATGATCGGCGTGGAGTTCGCCACCGGCCTCCTCATCCTCACGATCACCGATTACCTTGAGTGGGATGACTTCGCGTACCATGCGCTGGCGCTGAAAGACAAAATCCAGATGTACGTCCGCGTCACGCTGACGGGGCGGCTCCCGGAGATCTATCACCAGGCCGTCGGCAAACGCGTCGTCATCGACCTCGTTTGCCGGTTCGAACCATCAGACGACGGATTGGCGCTGATCGGGGAAATCGCCGCCGACGTGCAACGCAAATCGTACCTGGCCACTTTCCAAGACCCCGCCGGTGTTACACTCTCGGGACTGCTTTGCGGGGGCAAACATGGGCCGGGCACTGGCAATAGCGTTGGTCACCACAATTCTCGCCGCAGCACTGCACGCGCAGACGCGGCAGACAGCCGTCGAGGTCAGTTGCACCGTCCAGGCCGCGCCGCCGCAGATCGCCTTCACATGGCCCGTTGACGCCGGGGCCACAGGCTACACCGTGTATCGGCGGGCTGCCGGCGCCTCGAGTTGGGGCGCTTCGATCGCGACACTTGCGGGCGCCGATACAGGCTGGACGGACACCACAGTCGCAGTCGCCACGGCCTACGAATATCGTTTCGACAAGTCGGGCACGCCCGGCGGCCGCGGCTTCTGCCGCGCAGGCATCGAGGTTCCCGCGCTGCACTCTCGCGGCACGGTCATCCTCGTCGCAGCCTCCAACGTTGCCGCGGCGCTTGCCGGCGAGCTGCAAACATTTGAACTCGACCTCGTCGCCGACGGCTGGCGGGTCATCCGCCACGATGTGTCCACGGGCGATTCCGTCGCGTCGGTCAAGGCCCTGGTCGTCGCCGATTACAACGCCGATCCCTCCAACGTGAACACCTTGATCCTGCTGGGCCACGTGCCCGTGCCGTATTCGGGCAACATCGCGCGCGACGGCCACCCGGACCACGCGGGCGCCTGGCCCTGCGACGGTTACTACGGCGACATCGACGGGGCCTGGACCGACACCAGCGTAAATAACGCGACAGCCGCGCGCACCGAGAACCACAACATCCCCGGCGACGGCAAATTCGACCAGAGCAGTTTTCCCGGCGATCTCGAACTTTGCGTAGGCCGCGTTGACCTCTCCAACATGCCGGCATTTGCGGGCGCCGAAATCGACCTGACGCAGGACTACCTTGCGAAGAACCACTTGTTCCGCGTCAAGACCAACGTCTGCCAGGAGCGCGCCGTCATTGACGACAACTTCGCCTACGGCAGTTACCCCGAGGCGTTCGCTTCCAGCGGCTGGCGCAACTTCGCGCCGATGTTCGGCGCCGCAAACGTCACCGCCGACGATTACTTCACCACGCAAAACGCCGCCGGGCCGGGTTATCTATGGAGCTACGGTTGCGGCGGCGGCACGTACACCAGCGCGGGCGGCGTGGGCAGCACCACCACCTTCAACACCAGCGACAACCGCAACATTTTCACGATGCTGTTTGGCAGTTACCACGGCGACTGGGACAGCCAGAACAACTTCATGCGCGCCTCGCTGTGCTCGGGCTGGACGCTCACGTGCGCGTGGGCCGGGCGGCCCTCGTGGTCGTTCTGGCCGATGGCGCTGGGCGAAACCATCGGCTACAGCACGCGATACTCCATGAACGACCCTTCGCCGATCACGAGTTCAAGCGGCACGCGCGGCTCGCACATGGGCCTGATGGGCGACCCAACGCTGCGCATGCACATTGTCGCGCCGGTTTCGGCCCTGTCGGGTGCGCACACCGCGGGCGAGGTAGACCTCGACTGGGCGGCATCGGTCGACGCGAGCGGCTACTACATTTATAGATCCGACGACGCGCAGGGGCCGTTTACGCTGCTGACGCCGTCGCCAATCGCCGGCCTTGCCTACACCGACACGTCGCCGCTTGCGGGCGACAACTTCTACATGGTGCGGCCGGTGCGGCTTCAGGTCTCCGGCAGCGGCAGCTACTACAACCTCGGCACAGGCGTATTCGAGACCGTCAATGTGCCCAGCGCCGCGCCGACCATCACCAACGATCCTGACGACGAAACCGTCACCGAGGGCGACGACGCGCACTTCAACGTCAGCGCAACGGGCCCGGGACCGCTGGGCTACCAATGGCAGCGCAACGGCGCGGACATCAGCGGCGCCACGAGCGCGAATTATACGCTGGCCAACACGACGCTCGCCGACGACGGCGACAACTTCCGTTGCGTCGTCACCAACGCCAACGGCAGCGATACCAGCGCGGCGGCGACGCTCACGGTCAACGCAGCCGTCGCACCACCGATTGCCCCCGCGCCCCCCGGCGGCGGCGGCGATGGCGGCGGTTGCAGTACGAAGCAGACCGCGTTGTGGCCGCTTCTGCCCGTGCTTGCGCTTGTTTTGGTCGCCCGCCGCAAGCGCGTTGCGGGCAAATAGTCCGGGCCGAAATCGCTGCGCGCCGTTATTACCTCAACGCATGAAAACGTGGCCTGTCCTCGCGTTGCTTTGTTTGTTCGCCGCAAGCAGCGCGGCGTGGGCCGGCCCGTCGACCACGGGCGCGGCGGTAAAACTGCCGGGGCTCGAGTCGCCCGACGTCGCCAAACCGCTGATCTCGCCGCACGCGACGTTCACGGCCCACGGCGATAAAACGCTCGCCACGGTGCTGGGCCGCGCGGGATTCAGCCTTTGGTTGATTGACGGCGACAGCGCGCAGCGCGTGACCGGCGCGGGCAACGCCGCGGTCGAAGCCAAGGTTATCGAGTGCGTGCTGCCCGGCGAGCCCGCGATTTTCCGGCTCAGCGACGCGTCCGAGAAACCCGGCGCGTTCATCCGCGTCGATGCCAACAAAGCCCAGGCGCTGCGCGACGCCGCCGGCAAGCCCTTGTCGCCGCGAATGCGCGGGCAATGGCTGCGTTCCAGCACCGGCGAAATTGTCGCCATGCTTGGCTCCGGCGAAAAGACCGAAACGCCGTACCTGCTTACCGGCGCTGCGTTGAAACCACTCACCGACGCACTGCCGAACAGCAGCCTGCTTTCATGTGACCCCGGCGGAAGAATTCGCCTTGAGCCTCCCCCCGGCCACCAACGATTACTTTTGATCAATGGCGCGTTCATCAAACCCGTCACAACGCCGCCGCAAAGCGACTTCGCGTCGGGCGAGGTGCTGTTCAATGACTTCCGCAGCGGGCTGATCTGCAGTTGCGGCGAGCCGGGAAAGAAGTGCCGCTCGTGGATCATCAAAGACGGCGTCTCCAGGTGGATCACCGACGGCGCGGGTGAAATTTTCGACGGCACCTGGGCCTACGCCATGGCCGTGCACAACGGCGCGGCCGAGCAAATCATCCTGCCGGTTTTCAGCTACGGCGAAAAAGGTTACGGCGCGCGTTTCTTCAGGCTCGACGGCGTCAAGGCGGTCGAGATCAAGGCGCCGCCCGTCGAGGCCGCCGCGAACATCGTCACTTGCGACGCGCACGGCTTCATCGTCAGTTACATGCTCAAGGCCGGCACGCGCCATTTCATCCTCAAGGGCGACGCGCTGGTCGAGATCGCGTTTGAAAAAGGATTCTCGCCGCACGAAGTGAAGTGGTGCGATGGCGTGAAATTCGCCGACGTGGTGCTGGTCGAATGTTTCGTCGGCAAACGCGTGGCGCTCGGCGCGCTCAAGGACGGCGTGCTGACGCGCGTGCTCGAGTGCGACCGCGACCTCGACCGCGACTGCCTGAGCTTCGTATCGGACGGCAAACGCGCCGCCGCAACCTGGACGGACATCAGCGTGCATTGCGTGCTGGTTGACGAAAACCTGGCGATCACGCCGCTGTCGGGCCCCGGCGGCGAAAATGGAAGCACGTCGCCGGTGTCGCTGCACCTTTGCGAAGGCAACCTCTACGCGCCTTGGACTACCGGCAAATCCGCCCCGCTGCTGCGCTGGCAACTGGAGAAGTAGCTGCGCCTTCAAGGCGTAGCATTGCGGCTGGAAGCAGCAACTACATCCTCACGTAGTTGGGTCTCGCGTTTTCGCACCGGTTTTAAAACCGTTGCATAACTGTTATGCAAGGTTCAAAACTTTGAGTCTAAAATATCGCACATCGGCTAGTTTGTTCTCCATCGCCCGCCACTGGAGAACGGAATGTCCCGCTCGCCGCTCGCAGCCCTTTTCTTAGTCCTATTCGCACAAGCCGCCGCAGCCCAGGTCGTACCCGTTGCCGCCGATTACGGCGACGCCCCCGACCCTTATCCCACATGCGAGCACACGTTCACATACACCAACACGTCGCGCTGGCTCAACATCGGCCGTCGCATGACAGACGACTCCGCGTTGCCCGCGCCCAACAACCCGGTGCCCGGCGGCATCAAGGGCGACGACTTCGACGACGGTGTGCGTTTTACGGAAATTCGCGCCAGCGGCGGCGGCGGCATGGGCCCTTACCCGCGTTACGCCTATCTTGAAGTCGTGTGCTGGACGGCGCTGGCCGGCCAGGACGTGCTTGGCGTGTGGATGGATTTCAACAGCGACGGCGATTGGGACGACGCCGGCGAACAGGTCGTCTACGCCGTCTGCGGCAGCGCCAACCAGATGCCGGCCACGGTGGCTTCGAGCGAGCCGTTTCGCATCAACGATCCAAGTTACTTCAAGGTTCGCATGCCCGATATCCTCGTCGGCCCGTCCATCCGCGTGCGCGTGCGTGTGTGGAACGGCGTTTTGAGCACGGGAGTTTTCGCCATCGGCCCCGGCAACTTCGGCAGCCCCGCGGGAACCTGCGTCGGCGGCGAGTGCGAGGACCACGAGTTCTTCGTCGAGACCGACCCGGAAATCCGCGTGCTCGACTGGAACACGCACGACATCTACAACGGCGACACCCATATCCGCCGCGCGCTGGTGAACCAGGCGCCCAATCCCATCGAGATTTTCGTCCTCAACACCGCCGAAACCCTGGAGTTGGGCGGCGACTTGCTCATTTCGTCGGTCACTGTAAGCGACGAGGTCAACTGCACCGTTGCGCTGGATCCGTCATTTCCCGCCCCGATCCTGCTCAGCAAGTTGACCGAGATCTATTACCTGCTCGAGGTGACTCCCACGGGAGATTTCTGCACCTTCACCCTTACCATGTCGCACGACGACAGCAGCGGCCAGGAAAACCCCTTCGTCATCCACTTCTGGTGCGGCGTCGGCCTCACGGGCAATTACGACATCGACAACTCGCCGGGCGCAAACGCCGATTTCGCCGACATCGGCGAGGCATTCGACGCGCTGGAGCAGCGCGGCGTTACGGACGCGGTCACATTCACCGTGCACGAGGGCGTCGACCCGTACGTGTCCAACGCGTCCTACGGCCTTGGCATCGGCAACAACATGGAAAGCGACCGCGGCGCCGATGCCTTCATCTGGGGGAGTTGGGTCAACCGCGGCATGATCTTCAGGGCCGCCGCCGGCGAGCACCCCGTGATCGACGGCTCGGGCGCGAAGTTCCGCTTCCGCAACGAGGAATATCACGCCACCGTCGCCATCGGCCACTCTTATGTGAGCTTCGAGGGCATCGAGGTGCGAGGCGGCGAGCACTTCGGCATCGTGATGATCAACGAATACCTTGTCAGTTGCCACACCTCCGCCGTGCGCGGCTGCCGCGTCCACGGCATCGCCAGCGGTCCCGGCATCGCGTTTGTTTCAATCGGCCAGGGACGCAACATGGTCGTCGAGAACAACATGGTGTGGGACTGCGGCGTCGGCGGCGTCGACATACGCTCCAAGCCCTTTGCGCCCAACGGGCCGACCTACAACGTGATGGCCGGCAGCCTCGCGATCTGGGGCGGCAAAGACCTGGTCGTGCGCCATAACACCGTGCGTGCAAGGGCGTCGAATCCCGGCACCACCTGCGCCGCGATCTCCATATGCGAGGGCCGGCTGGCGAACTTCTCAGCGAACATCCTCTCGCAACCCGACAGCGCCCAACCCGCGCTTTACCTGCTGAAGCAAAACGATCTTTCGCTGCTTGCCGAACGCAACTGCTTTCACGCAGCGTCAACGCGCGTGCGTATCGAGGACGGCGCGGCGTCCTACAATACGCTTGGCGCGTGGCAGGCGACGGGCCAGGACAATTACAGCGTGGAGGCCAACCCGCAGTTCCGCCGCACAACCGACCCCGTGGACCTTCACATCCGCGGCAATTCTCCGCTGGTGGATTTAATTCCTACCACGGGCTGGCTGGTGACCGTCGACCTGGACGGCGATACGCGGCCGCAACGCGGCGCCATCGACATCGGCGCCGACGAATGCCCGCCGGACCCGGCGATCTCGATCAACCGCGCGGGTGCACCGGTGATCGACGGCGGCGTCGATTCGGTGGGTGCGGGCCTGTCGCCCGGCGTGCCGACAACCTTCACCTACACCATTGTGAACAGCGGGCAAGGTGGGCTTGTCTTGACGGGTCAACCTCGCGTCCGCCTCCACAACCTCGTGGGCTGCCTGGCGACGGTGCTGAACCCGCCTGCGCTCGTCGCCCCCAACAGCTCGGCCAATTTCGGCCTCTCGGTCATGGCGACCAACGGCGTATTCGAATTCGACATCGAGATACTCAACAATGACCCGGTGCACGACGTCTACAACTGGCATTTCGAGGGCAACGATCCGCCGGTGATCAGTGTGACTGTCGGCGGCCTGGCGATCACCAAGGGCGCAATCCTGAGCTACCCCGCGGGGACCACCATCGCGTCGCTTGGCATCCAGGTCCGCGTCGACAACCCCAACGCCGGCGAACTCGTGGCGCTGACGGGCCATGTGCACAACGGCGTGTTCCGCGGCATCCAGGATTCCGAATTCTGCAATGTGCCAGTGTTTGCACCTTACGTGATCACGCCCACCTCGGGCGCGCTGGACGCGCCGCTGGGATCGAGCCACCTGGTGACGCTGATCGCCGACGACGGCCGCGACAGTTCCGTCTTCACATTCACGCTGGAGGGCGAGCACGCGATCATGTTGCTGGAAGTGCGCCAGGGCGGCACCGACGGGACGCTGCTTTCCACCGGCGCATCGGCGGGCGGCACGCCGCGCAGCTTCGCCACGCGCGACATCAAGGCCGACCGCTCTGCGCCCGTCCAGTTCACGCTGCGCAACATCGGCACCACCACGCTGGCGGTTTACGAACCTTCGCTCAGCGGCATCGGCGCGGGGGACTACCGCGTCGACCTTGCGGGTTTCCAGCCCAGCATTCCGCCCGGCGGCGCAAGCATGTTCTACATCAGCTTCGACCCGGTAGCCGTCGGCACGCGCAACGCGCAAATTACGCTGCGGCACGAAGCCACCAACGAACCCACGCCGTTTGACATCCCGCTGGAGGGTGTGGCCGTTGACGTGCCGCCCGTGGACATCCTGCCCGTCAGCTTCGGCGCTGGCCGCCAGTTCGAGGATTACCCGACGATGGCGCTGGCCAGCAGCGGCGGACTGGCGCCCTACACGTGGTCGATCCACGACGGCTCGCTGCCCGAGGGGTTGGTTATGTCGCCTGGCGGCGTGATCTCCGGCTACATCAGCGCCAACGCGGGCAATTACTTCGCCATCGTGCGCGTGACCGACGCGCTCGGCAATCACGACGAGGTCGCCGCCAACATCCAGGTCAAGGTTGGTCAGAGGGCCAACATCGGTCCCGGGCTCGCCGGCAAGGACGGCGGCGCGGCATGCAGCGGCCACGAAAGCGGCGGGTGGCTCGCCGCACTGGCGCTTTTGGCCGCGGCGTGGGTCGCGCGCAGGCGGACGCGGCGGACATAGGGAATTTTCATGGAGGCCCGACTGTTCTATGTAAAACAGAACGGGAGGGCGCCATGAAAAACCTACTCAAGATTCACAGAAGTTCCGGCATGCACTGGGTCGGCGACGGCTTTGCCGTGCGCTCGGTGTTCGACTACAACGGGCTTGGGCAGCACCTTAGCCCGTTTTTGCTGCTCGATTACGGCGCGCCGCGCGAATTCACGCCTACCAAGGGCCGGCGTGGCGTCGGCTCGCACCCCCACCGCGGTTTCGAAACCGTGACCATCGCCTACCAGGGCGAAGTCAGCCACCGCGACTCCAGTGGCGGCGGCGGCACGATCAAGCCCGGCGACGTGCAATGGATGACCGCCGCAGGCGGCATCGTGCACGAGGAATTTCACTCGGAAGAATTTTCGCGCAAGGGCGGCGTGATGCAGATGGCACAGCTTTGGGTCAACCTGCCCGCGCGCGACAAGATGTCCAGGCCGCGCTACCAGCCGCTGACCAAGGAGAATATCCCGGTTGCGAATTTGCCCGAGGGGGCCGGCACGGTCCGAGTCATCGCGGGTTCATTCGGCGAGAACGTTAAAGGACCGGCGCTGACGTTTACGCCCATCAACCTGTGGGACGTGAACCTGCGCGCGGGCAAGTCAGCCGAGCTTCCGTTCCCCGACGGCCACACGTCGACGTTCCTGGTTCTCAAGGGCGAGATCGAAACCGGCGGCAAGACCGCGAGCGAAGGCGACCTCGTGATCTTCGAGCGCGCCGGAAGCGACGCGATCGTCGCCGCGAAGTCTGACGCGCATCTGCTGGTGATGGACGGCAAGCCCATCGACGAGCCGATTGTCGGCCACGGGCCGTTTGTGATGAACACTGTCGACGAAATCGAACAGGCGTTTATGGACTTCCACGCCGGAAAAATGGGCGTGATCAAGTAACCGGTCAAAAAACCACCAACCCAAAGCTGCGGCTTTCAGCCGCAGCTTTGCCGTTAACGCGCCTGAACGGCGCAGCTACGTGGTTACTTGTAGATGTCGCCGCGCGGACCGACTTGTTCGACGTGGATTAGCTTTGACTCCGAATCGATCAACAGCAGGGCTCGATACTTTCCGATTCGCAGACGCGAGCCGGTCGTCCCTTCAGACGTTTCACGTCGCTCGCGATCATGAGCAGGGATACGGTCGAGGTACCTGAACACCGTCGCCGAAATCTCAACCCGCCATGCGCTGACGTCCGCTACGCCGACTCCTCAGTTTCCTGATCGCCTCGTCGATTGGGATCCCCTCACCGCGCGCGAATTCCGCACGCGACTGCTTGACCGTCTCCTCTTCCTCGGCAGAGATCGGTTCGTCGACCTCTTCCGCCCACAACTTGGCCAAATCAGGACGAGTAGCCATAAGTTTGAGATATTCGAGGTAGCTAATCGCCAGTGCGAGCCTGTCGTCGGGAAGCTTGGACAAAATTTCCAAAGCTTCCCTGCGCTGGGGACTTTCAGGACTCAACTTCGGTTTTGAACGTGCTTTCGTCGCCATGGGGCCATAATAACAAAACCCGTCGCTCCGCGACGGGTTTCGGTTTAGAGCTTTGGCGCGGCAGGATGCCGCAGCCACACGATTAGAGATATCCGGCTTTCTTGATGCCGGCGATGACTTTCTCGACCGATTGTTCGAGCGACTCCTTGTCGGTATCGCAGATGATTTCGGGATTCTCCGGCGCTTCGTAGGGATCGTCGACGCCCGTGAAACCTTTGATCTCTCCCTTGAGCGCCTTCTCGTACAGGCCCTTGGGATCGCGGTCCTTCAGCACCGGGATCGGGCAACGCGTATATACCTCGATGAAGTTGCCGATGCGCTTGCGGTTCTCGTTGCGCACTTCCTTATAAGGGCTGATCGCGGCGCAGATGCAGAACACGCCGTTGCGCGTCAGCAGGTGCGCGACAAAACCGATGCGGCGGATATTCGTGTCGCGGTCTTCCTTTGAGAACCCGAGGCCCTTGGACAAGTTCGCGCGCACCACGTCGCCGTCGAGAATCTCGACCTTCTTGTTGGCCTTGCGCAGCGCCTTCTCAACTTCGTGCGCAATCGTCGTTTTGCCCGAACCCGAAAGTCCCGTGAACCAGATCGTGCAGGCTTTATCGCTCATCGTCGCGTTTCCTTGTTTGGGGCGACAAGGGTGCGACGAGAACGCGAGAACGTCAAGAAGGAGGTATTAGGTTTTGGGTATCCGGTTTCGGGTAAACAGCATTGGACCCGATACCTAAAACCTGACACCCGATACCCTTTTGGAATCCGCTCTGTAGGCTGGCCTACAGTCACCTGTAAACAAAGTTGCCACTTTGTCTTGACTCCGCCTCTCCGCCACCGTTCACTATGCGTCATGCCATTTCTCGTAGTCGAAGAAAAGAACGGCACTCGTCAATTTCCCATTCGCGGAAACTCCGTCAGCTTCGGGCGTTCCCCCGAAAACGACGTCATGCTCGCCGACGAGAAATCCAGCCGCAAACATTGCACCCTCACCCTTGAGAACGGGCAGTTCATCCTGCGCGACCTCAAAAGCCTCAACGGCACGCTGGTGCGCGGCGAGCGCGTGCTTGAGCAGCGCCTCGAAATCGGCGACTTCTTCCAGATCGGCCAGGCCAAGATCCGCCTGCAAAACGAAGACAGCTCTGCCTTTGAAACGCAGGGCGCGATGGAGCCGATTTCCGCCAACGCTGCTCCGCTGGCCGGCCACCAGGCCGTGGGCATTAACGAGGCGCTGGGCAGCCTTGCCTATGCCGTGGCCGAGGATACGCCGAAGTCCTTCGTCGAGGCCGCCGCACAGTTCATCGGCCGGCTGATCCCCGGATTGCGCGTATGCATCTGCATCGCCAACACCGATGGCGCGCTCGAGCCCAAGGCGTTCTTCAACTTCATCAGCGGTTCGCCGCAGGACGAACTGCCGGCGTTTTTCCGCGCCACCGCCAACCGCCTGCTGGCCAACAAGGCCAAGACGCAAGTCAAGGCGCGCTCGGGCGACTACCCGCCGTGCGTGTTCGTGCCCCTGCGTTGCGGCGAGCGCGTGCAGGGCGTGATGTACGTCGAGCGCGAAAACAAGGACACCGACATCTCGGAGACGCAGGTCAAGCTGATCGAAAACGCCAGCCTGCTTGCGGGCACGCTGATGGGCGCAAGCGTTTCACGCAGCCGCGAAGACACCATGGGCGAAAAGATCGAGGACCTCGAGGACCAGCTTGCGCAACTGCGCAAGGAGATGGAGGCCAAGCTCGACCTGCAGACCGCCGAACTCACGAACATGAAGAAGGAAGCCGAGGACGCCGAGGCGCCGCAACACCGCTTCGATTACTCGGAGATGATCGGCAACAGCCAGGGCATGCACGAAGTGTTCCGCATGCTTGACAAGGTCACGGACTTGCCGGTTCCGGTGCTGATTTTGGGCGAAAGCGGCAGCGGCAAGGAACTTGTGGCCCGCGCGCTGCACTTCAACAGCGGGCGCGCCGCCTCGGGCAAACTGGTGGCCGAAAACTGCGCCGCTTTGCCCGAGACGCTGCTGGAAAGTGAACTTTTCGGCTACATGAAGGGCGCGTTCACGGGCGCAGACCGTGACAAGATCGGCATGTTCGGGCTGGCCAACGGCGGGACGATTTTCCTGGACGAAATCGGCGAAATCTCGCTGGCGATGCAGGCTAAACTGCTGCGCGTGATCGAAGAGGGCGAAGTGCGCCCGATCGGCGCCAAGGCCAGCAAGAAGGTTGATTTCCGCCTGGTGTGCGCGACCAACAAAAACCTCGCCGAGGAAGTCCGCAAGGGAACCTTCCGCCAGGATTTGTTCTTCCGCATCAACGTCGTGACCATTCGCCTGCCTCCACTGCGTGAGCGCAAGGAGGACATCCCGCTGCTGGTCGACTTCTTCCTCAAGAAGGCGGCGTCGGACGCGGGCTATGGACACGTCAAGCTCGACCGCGGCGTTTTGCGCGCGCTGATGAGTTATTCGTGGCCCGGCAACGTGCGCGAACTCGAAAACGAGATCAAGCGCCTGGTGGCGCTGTCGGACGGCAAGAAAGTCGAAGCGTCGCTGCTCAGCCCCGGCCTGCGGCAAGTCGCCGAAGAGGAAAGTTTATCCGAAATCGGCAGCTCTCTTAAGGACGTCGTCGAGAACATTGAGAAACGCAAGATTGTCGAGGCGATGGACCGCACCAAGGGCAACAAGAGCCGCGCGGCGGAATTGCTTGGGCTTTCGCGCCTGGGCCTGCGCAAAAAGATGGAACGCTACGGCATCGAGGGCGATAAGGACTAGAACCAGGTTCAGGTCCAGTTTTCAGGTCCAGATCCAATTTTGGCGTGAGGCGGCGACAGCGAGCGGCGTGTATTTTCTGAACCTGAACCTGTACCTGAACCTGACGTATCGTACACTTTGTAGCGTTGCCCCTAGCAGTACCCCTCGGAGATTCTCCGATGCTTCGCGCACTGCTGATTTGCCTGTTGATTGCCGCGCCCGCGCTGTCAGCGCAGGTGTTTCCCAAAGTCGACGCCGACGAAATCAAGCGCGCGCTGGAGAACGCCAAGATCCCGCCGGACACCCCGGTGGTCGAGACGCCGGAGCCCACGGTCGATCCCAAGACGCCGACCTCCAACGCCTACAAGAAGTACCTCGATTTCCGCAAAGCACTGCTGGGCAAGAAGTCCGTCGAGAAGGGCGACGTCAACAAGTCCGTCGACCAGATGCCCGCGGCCATTGAGGTCTACCTGCGCGCCAAGGCCTACCTCGCGCTCGGCTTCTATAAGGACGCCGGCGCCGAGGCCAGCCGCATCAAGATGCCCATCAACGACCCGATGACCAGCTTCAACCCGGTGCAGGAAGCGGTGATCACCGAGATCAACAACGGCGGTCCCTGGCGCCTGCGCGTGGTGGCCGAGGTTTGGGAAGGCTACGGCGATTACGAGACGGAAGACCTGTTGCAGTCGAACTGGGAGAAGGCCAAGAAGGAAGCCCAGAAGATCATCGTCAAGTTTGAGGAGTTCGTCTCGATGGGCGGAATGGGCGAACAGGCGGGCGCGCTGGTAAAACGCGGCATGCAGAACTGGCTCGACAACAGCTACACGCACTGGAAGGCGTTGTGGAACGCGCATCGCGCGTGCAAGGAACGCGGCGACGAGATCGCGGTCTGGGACACGCTGATTGCGCTTACCGGCCCCGACCGCAATTACCAGAACGACGATTCGCCCAACTACATCAACGCGCGCGCAGCGATGATGGCCGTCAAAGAGTGCTTCAGCGACCTCAGGCGCGTCAAGGACGGCGGCATGGACCTTGCGATCATTCGCACCCACGTTGCGGCGTTGCAGGTCGACCTGGCGCTGAAGGCCTGCGCGGTGAACTCAAGCACCGACGCGCCGATGCGGCTGTTGATGTTCACGGCCCGTAACGGCGTCGAGAAGTTCCGCGACGAATGGCTCGAAGACATGAAGTGGAAGTAGGCATTTCGTGGCTTGGATTTCTAATCCAAGCCGAGTGATCACGAAGATTCGGCTTGGGTTTTTCCCATGAAACGCATAGCGTTTCATGGGTTCGCTCCCTGTGGTCGCCCCAAGCCGCGTTTCTTTCCGCCGAGCCTCTCATCGAACCCCTCGACATCCAGCCTCGTGGCGGCGCGTTTGTGTTGCGCCTGCGCGTGGCGCCCAAGGCGCGCCGCGACGCCATTACCGGTGTGCATGGCGGCGCGCTCAAGGTCGCGGTCACCGAGCCGCCGGACAAGGGCAAGGCCAACGAGGCCGTGTTGCGGCTGATCGCCAAAACCCTGCATCTCCCGCCCGCGTGCATTGAGGTCTTGGCGGGACACACTTCGCGGGATAAACAGGTGAGCATTCGTTGCGGCGGGACCGCAGAGGAACTAGCGACGAAACTATTATCGGCGACTACTGACAAAAGGGATTAGGGGCTGGGGATCAGGGATTGGAAACAACCCTTCGTCATCGCCAGACCCAATCCCTGCTCCCTAATCCCTAACCCCTATCAAACCCATGACCGACCTCATCACCCGCCTCGACGACGCCGTCAAATTCATCCGCTCCAAGGTCAAGATCAAGGCCAACGTCGGCATCGTGCTTGGCACGGGCCTGGGCGGGCTGTCCAAGGAAGTGATTGTCGCGGCGACCATTCCCTTCAACACCATTCCGCACATGGGCAGCACCAGCGCCGACAGCCACAAGGGCCAGTTGATTGTGGGCGTCCTTGGCAAAACGCCGGTGCTGGTGATGGACGGCCGCCTCCACGGCTACGAGGGCCACAGCGCCGAGAACATCGCATTTCCCGTGCGTTTGCTCGCGCACCTGGGCTGCAAGAAAATTGTCCTTAGCAACGCAGCGGGCGGCCTCAACCTTGACTGGAAGCAGGGCGACATCGCGGTGCTTGAAGACCACATCAACCTGCCGGGCTTTTGCGGCGTCAACCCGCTGGTCGGCCTCAAGGACGACAAGCTCGGCCCGCGCATCCTCGACATGAGCGAGCCCTACAGCCGCAAGTTGATCAAACTGGCCCGAGAAGCAGCCAAGGAATTAGACATCAAGTTGCGTAAGGGAACTTACGTGATGGTGTTTGGCCCCAACCTCGAGACCGCGGCGGAATACCGCTTCCTGCGCGGCATGGGCGCCGACCTTGTTGGCATGTCAACACTGCCGGAAGTGATTGCGGCCAAGCACATGGGCGCCGACGTGGTCGCTTTTTCCATCGTGACGGACCTGTGCGACCCGGACCATCTCGAAGCTGTCGACCTGCCGCGCATCATCAAGGCCGCTAATGCGGCGGAGCCCAAGCTGACGAAGCTGGTGAAGGAGCTGGTTTCGAAACTGTGAACCGGAGCCCATCTAAGCGATGGGTGTTGTTGTCTTTTTTTAAACACCCGCCGCTTACGCAGCGCGCTCTGGTTTTCCTAATCCGCCGCCTTCTTGAACACGTCGATGATTTCGGCGGCGTCCTTGGCGTTGAGAATCGCCTTGCGGTTGGGCTCGCTGCGCAGCACCTGCATCACCGACGCCAGCACGCGCAGGTACGTGTTCTGGTCATTGTCCGGCGCGGCGATCATCACAATCACCTTCACCGGCTGGCCATCGAGGCTGTCGTAGTCGATGCCCTTGGCCGAGCGCGCCAGCGCCAGCGTAAACACCTTCACCGAAGGCAGCTTCGCGTGCGGCACGGCAATGGTCAAACCCACGCCCGTCGACATGATTTCTTCGCGGTCGAGAAGCGCCTTGCGCAATGCGGCGACGTCGGTGACGCCCTCGGACTTGCCGAGGTTCTCGATGATCTCGAGCAGGGCCTCGCGCTTGGAAGTGCTCTTGAGGTCCAGGATGACGCGCTTGGGGTCAATCAGTCGATGGATGTCCATGTTGTGCACTTCTACAGGCAACGCCGGGAAGGCTAAAGGCTAAAATCGCTGGCATGGCCTGTGCGGCGGCACCCGCCGGTAACAAGCATGAAAGGCGCAGGCAGGGCGCACATAGAGTTGCAATCGGCAGAGGGCGGCATTACATTAACTCCATCCTTTTGCGTGTTCCCCCACGCTTATCGCGCCATGTGCCGATGCCCGCTTGCGGGCATTCCGTTGGAGGCGTGTTTTCATGCCATTGTTTGCTTACGAAGCAATCAACAACAAAGGTCAGCGTGAGACGGGTGAAGTCGAGGCGGCCAATCGCAACGCGGCCATCATCGAAATCCGTAACGCGGGCTTAAAACCCACCAAGGTGACGCAGCGCTCGGAGGCCGAGAAAAAGGCCGCCACGCCCGCCGCCAAGGAAAAAGCCCGCCCGGCCGACAAAGCGAAGCGGCTCAAGGGCCGCGTCGCGTCCAAGTACGTCGCCGAATTCACCGCGCAGATGTCGGTGCTGATCGACGCGGGCTTGCCGGTCGTGCGGTCTTTGAAAGTCCTCGCGAAGCAGCAAAAAGAGGGCACTTTTAAATACATGATTGAGGACATCGCCGAGTCGGTCGAGCAGGGCTCGAGCCTCTCCGATGCCTTCAACATGCACAACCGCACCTTCGATCGCCTGTACGTCAACATGGTGAAGGCCGGCGAGGCGGGCGGCGTGCTCGACACGATCCTGCAGCGCCTGGCCGACTTCCTTGAGAAAGCCCAGCGCCTGAAGCAGAAGGTCGTGGGCGCCATGATCTACCCGATCGTGGTCATGTCCGTGGCCGTGTTCATCCTGACCGGCATCATGGTGTTCGTGGTGCCGTCGTTCGAAAAGATGTTCAAGGACCAGGGTTTCAAGTTGCCGCTGATGACCGAAATCCTCGTCAGCGTGTCGCGCGGCATCGCGTCGTGGCAGGGCGCTGTCGGCCTGGTGGCGTTGATCCTGATCGCCTTTGGCCTGATGGCATGGGGCCGCACCGCCAAGGGCACACGCGTCAAGGACAAGCTCAAGCTCAAGATGCCCATTCTCGGCAACATCATCAAAAAGGCCATTACCGCGCGCTTCACCCGCACCCTGGGTACGCTGGTGCAGGCCGGCGTGCCGATCCTGGAATCGCTCACGATCTGCAAAAACGCCATGGGCAACGTGATTCTCGGTGAAGCCATCGAGAAGGTCGCCTCCTCGATCAAGGAAGGTGAATCCATCGCAAGCCCGCTGTCTGAAACCGGCCTGTTTGACGACATCGTCGTCAACATGATCGACGTCGGTGAAGAAACCGGCGAGCTCGACAAGATGCTGCTCAAGGTCGCCGACACGTTTGACGTTTACGTCGACGTCGCCGTCGAGTCCCTGATCTCCATCCTGGAACCCATGCTGATTGTCAGCATGGGCGGCGCAATCGGCTTTATCGTGATCGCGCTCTTCCTGCCCCTGGTGTCCTTGATCGAGAACATTTCGAAGTAAACAACCCCGAGGCCTGCGCGGGGGGCACGATGTTTGCTGCCCCCCTGTGCGATGATCGGCGCAGCCACCATGGCAGAGAGTAACGACGGTTTTGGCGTCAAGATTGCCTTCCTTGCGCTTTTGGCGCTGGCGGGCGGCGCTTTCATCATCCTTACGCTTGACCCCCTCAACCTTCGCAAGTGGCTGTTCCCCGAGCCGCAGGGCAACAACATTGTCGCCGATATCGGCAAGGACGACGGCAAATCCTCCGATGGCCGCATGCCCGCCAAGGCCGACAGCTTCAACCCCGTGCCGCCCGATGCTGGGCCTTACCGCAGCAACGACCCAAGCGACCTGCCCAAGTACCTGTCCATTCACTACGAGGACGGCGAGTACCCCGTCGACCTCGACCTGGTGCTGGTCACCCAGGGATTCTTCATCCAGGGCGAAGACGACGGCGTCACGCGTAACATGCCCAAACGCTGGACGTACCTGAAGAGTTACTACGTCAGTCGCACGGAGGTAACCAACGAGCAGTACTTCGCCTTCATCCTGCGCAACGGCTACCAGACCGAGTCCTACTGGTCGGCCGAGGGCTGGGCCGACATCGTCCGCCGCGACCTTCGCGGCACCGGCGCCATTGGCTGGAACACCAACAAGGATGACCGCCTGGCGTGGCTGATCAGCCCGCGCGGCGATCTCGCGTTGCAGGGCTTCGACCCGGGCATCGACGGCAAACGCGGCCCCAAGGCCGTGGGCGCGCGCTTTTACGTGCTGCCCGAAATCCCGGTAGGCGAGGGATGGAAGCTGTATCTGTCGGGCCAGCCCGAGGGCGGCCGCGTCGTCATCTACGGCAACTTTTCGCCCACCGCCGCGGAAGAAGGCTGGCGCAAGGACGTAACCGGCGCAGACATCGACCGCATTGACGGCCTGGCTCCCTACCGCTACACCGCCAACGAGCAGGGCACCATCAAGCTTCACCCTGATTCCGACAGCGTGAAGGTGCTGGCTTACCTTGACGGCCTTACCAGGCCGCCGATCATTTACGACATCTCGACGGTCACCAACAAGAACTACGGCGGCCCGCGCAAGCCCGTTTGCTTCGTCAACTGGTTTGAGGCCGACGCCTGCTGCCGCTTCTTCGGGGGCCGCCTGCCCACCGAGGCCGAGTGGGAAAAAGCGGCGCGCGGCGACGACGGCCGTTTGCTGCCCTGGGGCGACGTCGACTTCAAGGCCGCCCGCAAGCCGCTTGAGTACCTCGCGGGCGTCTCGAACTTCAACACGCGCAAGGTCAGCGACGTCGGCGCGTTTTTGGGCAGCGTGTCGCCCTACGGCCTGCTTGATGTGGTCGGCAACGTCGCCGAGTGGACCCAGGACTGCTACTTCGAGCGCGCCTACAAAGAATCGACTTACAGCGTCGCCAACCCCCTGATGCGCGGCGAGCCCAAGCAACGCCGCAGCGTCCGCGGCTCAAGCTACACCGACGACGACAGCCAGATCGCCAAGGTGCATAACCGGCGCGAGGGCAACCCCTTTGGCGGCAATGAAACCACGGGCTTCCGCGTCGCCTTTGAGGTCGCCGACGCCCTTCGCCTCGCCAAGAAGTAGGCCAAGTGGTTGAGCCGCTGGCCGCCCCACCACATTGCGTTCAGTTTCAAGCATCACCCTGCCGATCTAGGGGCGGGGGACCACTATGCCCGTTGCCAATGTTCGTCAATTACCGCCGCGCATGAGCGCTGCCGAGTTCCGCACGCTTGCTCTTGGCCGGCGCGCACAGCCCAAACGCGACGAAATGAAGCTCTTGCGCCGTTACGTCGCGCCCGAGGTCGGCGGCGTCGAAAGCCCGCTGCCGCTCACGATCTCGCTGCCATTTTTGCCGCCGTCGGTGAACAAGCTGTTCGCGACCATATTCGATGACAAAACCGGCGTCACCCGCCGCGTCTTGACAAGTCAAGCCCGACGCATCCGCAGGCTCATATTCACGCTGGTGCGCGGCAAGTTGCGCCGCGACCGCCTGTACGAACTGCAGGTCGAGGTCTTCCTGCGCGCCTACACCAAGTCGGGTTCGGTTCGCCAGGTCGACCTGACCAACCGCATCAAGTTCCTCGAAGACTGTGTCTGTGCCGCGCTCGGCATCGACGACCGCCAGATCTTCCGCGTCATCCTCAACAAAACCCACGCGACGAGCGAGCAGACCCGCGTGGTGATCGACCACTATCGCGCGGCCAACGACGCCGACGCGGCCTAAGGAGGTCCCGTGACATCCATACTGAGCCTGATGGACGCCGTGCAGCGGCGCGACCCTCACCGCATGATCCTCGCCCCGCTGTTTGGCCTGTGCGCGGGATTCCTCACTAACCGCCTGCACAACGGCGGCATGGGCGGCGCGCTTGCGGCCGAGATGCTGGCAGGCGCGGTAATCGTTACGCTCGCGGCGCTGCTGGCGCGCCACCTCGCCGCCATGGCCGCCGAAGCCAGGGCCGACCGCATCGCGGCCCAGCGTGCGGCGGTATCAGCCGAACTAGCGCGCCAAGCCGAGGCCCATCGTTTGCGCATTGCCGCCGAAGCCGCGCACTTCACCCAGGAACGACTGTTCCGCGAGCAGACGCTGAACGCCGCCGTGCGCGTAGGCGTGATGGAGCGCGAACTGATGCATTCGCGCCACGAGACGCGCCAGTTGCGCGACGCGATAATGGCGATGCGCGGCAGCTTCGATCAAGGCGCCGGCAACTCGCTGCTCGCCGACATCAAGGCCGCCAACGAACGTATCCTGGCGCTTGAGCACGCCAACGCCGAGGTGCTGGAAGCGACCCATCGTCTTGCCGGCCTTGAGCAGGCACAGAACGAGCTTACGCGGCAACATATTAAACTGACGCAGACACAGAAGCTGGAGGTCGAGGAGGTCAAGAACCACCTGCGCCTGGCGATCTCGGACAGCCAGCGCCAGCGCAACATCGAAGGCCCCGAGAACGCCGAGAGCGGCCGTATCGTCGAGCTGGAGCAGCGCATCAAGAAACTGGCGCGCGAGCTGGAGAAGCTCAGCACCCGCACGGGCGTTGTGGACAAGGACGAGGGTGTGGCGAGCCTGGTTGCGCCGGGCGGCACCAGGGAGGTCGCCCGCGCCGGCTTCCTCAAGGCGCTGCTGGACGCCAACCAGACCCTGCGCAAACAGATCCGCGCTGCGGCCTAGACAGTTGTCGGTTATCAGTTGTCAGTTGACTGGAGATGGACCGATAGCGAGTTACAGATCGTTGACTGTTTGTAAAGAAGCCATGCAGCCCGCCCACGATGTCTATTTGCTGACCCGCCGTTGGCCCATGTAAGAATTGTACGGATTGATTGCGCGTCGCTGCCGGCAAAGTCATCGCTTGTCGGCAAACTCATCAACGGTTTGCCACGGTCCCTACGCAAACGGGACGAGTAGAAGCACTCGTCCCGCAGGCTGTCGACCGATAACTGACTACAGGCAACCGACCACCGACTACTTCCCGCCCTTCTTGTTGTCCTCTTTGCCGATGCCGTACTTCTCGACCATCTTCTTGACATCATTGACAAAGCGCACGGGCTCCTCGGCCCACGGCACACGGTACGAGTTCTCGTAAAGCGCCAGCGTCGGGTTCTTGAACGCCTCCGGGATGGTCTTCTGGTCTTCCTTTACGTGGCGCCAATCCTTGGCGCCCCAGATGATCATGGCCGGCACGTCGATGGGCGTGACACCCTTCTTGAATTCGAAGTCGTCGGGCACCAGCGCCACGCCCGGAATCTGCTGCCGAAACTGGTCCTGCGCCAGCGCGTAGAACAGCGGCTCCAGCGCATAGGGGTCCAGGTGCATGCTCTTGTAGCTCCCGACATGCGCGAGTGTGTTCTGTTCTTCCGTCATCGAGCGCGGGCCCACCCGGGCGGTTGGGTTGGGGTCGTAGCGCTGCGCCGCGCCGAAATACTTGATGATCGGGTTCTGGTTGTTCTCCAATTGCGAGATTGACGAGTTGAACGACTTGGTGCCCGACCAGGTGCTGATCACGATGATGAACGCCACGCTGTCCGGCCTCTGGCGCGCGTATTGCAGCGCAATCCAGCCCGAGATGCCGTGGGCGATGATGCCCACTTTCTTCTGCTGCGAGGCCTCACGGCGCTTCTCGAATGCCTCCACAAGCTGCGGCAACGGATACACATAAGCGTCGTTGCCATAAGGCCGCTTGGGCTCGGGCTTGACGCGGCTGGCGTCCGGCAGCGACACCATGTAGCAGGCGAATATCTTGTTCAGTTCGCAGATGTAGGGCTGCCAATACTGGCCCGACCAGCCGAAATCCGGCAGCACCAGCACGTCGAGGTTTTCGATCATGCGGCCGCGCTTGCGGGCATAGGAGTGCTCTTCAAGCTGGATTTCCTGCAGGTCCTTGGTGAGCTTGTCGGCCTGGCGCGGGATCAGGTCGCGGTCCTTGGCGCCGCTGTCCCACCAGTTACGCCAGCTCTTGACCTCGTTGCCGTGCTCCTGGCCGGTCAGGTTTTCCATGGCGTCCGAAAGCTGGAAGATCATCAACGCGTCCGGCTTCTTCTCGTCCATGTACTTCTCAAGCAGGCCCAGCAACACCAGGAAGTTGTCCTTGGCCTGCTTCTGGTCCTCGGCTTTTTTGACATCGCCGCGGTACTTGCCCATCTCGCGCGCGGCGCGCCCGCGGACCTTGACGTCGACTTTCTTGACGTTGCCGATGAGCTCGCCCAGCCGCGCCCAGCGCGCGGCGTTGGCAAACGCTTCGTTGTTGTAGAGCGCCCATACCATGTGCTCCATCACCGCGGCGCGCTTTTCCTTCTCGAAGAGCTGCTCCTCGTACCACCCAAGCAGCTCTGTGTCCTTTTCTTTATAAAGCAGCATGAAGGGCGCCTGGCGGAAAACCCAGTCCTCGGAGTTGAGGCAGTCGAGGATGTCCTTGGTCGCCCTCTCGTAGCCGCCGGGCAGCTTGGCCAGCCCCTTCAGTTTTTCGACGTAAGTCTTGGCCGCCCAAAGCCGCTTGAATTCGGCGTAGTCCTTGGCCGCTTCCGCGTTGTCTTCCTTGGCAAGACCCGGCACGGCCATGAGGAACAACACCGCGCCCAGAGCCACTACCGTCAGCGCCACAGTGATACGGTTCATGCTAACTCCGTGAGATCAGTCCCAAGCCCGCTTGTGGGAACGCTATTCAAACGTCCAATGCGCACTAGTGTTACGAATTATGGGCTAAAAACGCCCCTTTCGCCATAGTGTTTGCACTTTGAGGCCCCACCCCTCGACGACCGTGACCGACGACAAGTCCAGCAGCGGTACCAGCATTACCGGCGTTACGCTGGGCGTCAGTGTATTGCTGACCGCGGGGCTGATTGCCGCCTATGTTCTCTACCACAGCCAGCTTGCCCTGGCCCAGGCCGCCGACAGTTTTTCGGACGTCTTTACCTCGGGCGTGCTGGCGCTCAGCGTCGTAGTCGCCGCCCGTCCCCAGGACGTCGATCATCCCTTTGGCCACAGCCGCGCCGAACCCCTGGCGGCGCTGGTTGCGGCGGTGCTGGCGGGCGTGCTGGCCTTTACCGTCGTTCGCAGCGCCATCGAAAGCCTGATTTCGGGCCAGCAGGCGAAGCTGGATTGGCCGCTGGTTGCGGTGTTCTCGATCAAGATCGCGTTCAAGGCCGCGATCATGGCGGCGATCTACGCCTCGCTGCGCCGCGCCAAGAGCCCCGCGCTGCGGGCGTTGCTGGTGGATGCGCGCAACGACGTGGCGCTCAACGCCATTGCCGTGATCGGCTTCTTTGCGGCGCTCTACGGCTGGCCCGCGCTTGACGCGTGGCTGGCGCTGCCGACGGGCCTGTGGATAGGATTTTCGGGCTTCAAGCTTGCGCGCGACAACATCAAGTTGCTGATGGGTGAGGCCCCGCCGCCGCAACGCCAGGCCGAGTTGGTCGCACTAGCCAAGGCTATTCCGGGCGTGAAGGACGCCCACGACCTGCGCGCGCAGTACATCGGCACCAGCTTGCAGGCGCACCTGCACATCCTGGTGGATGGCGCGCTGTCGGTGCGCGAGGGACACGACATCGGCGAGGCCGTGCGGGTGCGGCTGGAGGCCGAGCCGGACGTCAGCAACGTGTCTGTGCACGTGGACGGGGAGTAGTCGGTCTTGGGTCCTGGGATTCCCTTGACACGTCAAGGTCCTTCGCAATCTCCCGGCTCCCGATTCCCCACTCCCGGCAGGTGACACGCGACTCGCGGCGCTGCTACACTGAACCCATGGACAGCAAGGGCAACAGAAGTGTCGGGGGCTATGTCCCGACGATCGGGGCTGACGGCTTCCCTGAGCCCTCGACCTTTGATGGCCCGCCGGCGGCCAACATCAAGGGTTGCATCGACCTGCACATGCACAGCACGTGCAGCGACGGCGCCTACGATCCCGAGTGGCTCGTGCGCTGGGCGAGCAAGCTTGGCCTTCGCGCGATTGCGCTCACAGACCACGACACCATGAAGGGCGTGCCGCGCGCCCAGGCCGAGGGCAAGAAACTCGGCGTCGAGGTCATCCCGGGCACGGAGATCAGCGTTGCCTACAGCGGCGGGACGTTCCACCTGCTTTCTTACTTCGTCGAGCCCACGCACGTAGCGTTCACCGCGCGGCTTGAGGACATCGCCAACAAACGCCACGCGCGCAACCAGCGCATCGTTACTAAACTGGCCGAAAACGGCATGCATCTCACCTACGATGAAATCCGCGCCGAGGCTGGCGAGGGCGTCGTCGGCCGGCCGCACATCGCCCGCGTGCTGGTGAAACGCGGCTATGTCAAAGAGTTGCAGGAGGCCTTCGACAAATGGCTGGGCGACGGCAAGCCCTGCTTCATGGAGAAGGAAACTTTCGGCCCGCGGCAGGCCATCGAACACGTGCGCAGTTGCGGCGGCGTGCCGGTGATGGCGCACCCGTACTGGTTGCTGCGCCCGAGTATCGAAGACCTCGAGAAGTATCTGACCGAGTTGCGCGGATACGGATTGATGGGTGTTGAGTGCGTCTACTCGGACCATCCGCCGGAGTTCCGTGCGGCGGTCGAGACGATAGCCCGCAAACTCGGCCTTGTGATCACGGGCGGGGCGGATTTCCATGGCGGTTTAACAAAGCCCGAGGTAACGCTGGGCCACGGCCCCGGCGGCGGATTCAAGATCCCCGCCGATCTTCTCGACCCACTCTTCAAAGCCCGCGACAAAGCCAAAGCGTGATATGATGCGGCCGAGGAAACCATGAAAGCCATTCGCATCCGCAAACGTATCAAGTCAGACACGCTGAAACTGCCGCAGCTCAAAAAGCTGGTGGGCAAGGATGTTGAACTGCTGATCGTGGCTACCGAGATTGCGAAGAATGGCCGCCTTGCCGACCGACGTTTTCCACTGCGCGGGACGGAATACTCTTTTGATGATCCTTTCAGCCCCGCCGTCCCCGCCAAGGATTGGGACGCCAACAAGTGATCCTGCTAGACACCCACATCTGGATCTGGTGGGTGCAGGGCGATCCGCGGCTCGATCGCCGCATCAGTAACTTGCTTGACGATTCGAAAGATCCGATCGTCGTCAGCTCAATCTCGTGCTGGGAAGTCGCGAAGCTCGCCCAGTTGAAGCGGGTGACGCTGCCCCTTCCGCCTGAACTTTGGTTGAAAGTGGCCTTGGCGTTTCCTGGCGTCAACGTTGTTGGCCTCACGCCGGAAATCGTGGCCGAGTCAGCAAATCTTCCAGATGGCTTCAAGAGCGACCCGGCCGACGAACTCATTGTCGCCACCGCGCGCGTGTTGAACTGTCCGTTGGCCACGGCGGACCGAAAAATTGTCGGCTACCCGCACGTAACCGTCTTGAAGTAACTCACCCCAACAAGCCGCGGGCTGATCTAACGTTTTCGAACCGCCTCCTTTTCGCCCGCGTAGGTGACCATCGGAACGTAGTCGTGCTTGCGTTTGCGAACGACACGAACGTCCCAGATTGCTTCGCCCTTCTTCACCTCATCGATGGCCTCAAGAGGCGTGATGATCTGGCCGAAAATGCAGTACGGCTCTTTAGGTTTGTCAAAAAGTGGATTGTCCCGGAGATTTACAAATACCTCCGTGGCGCCCGAGTGAATTTCCATGGTACGGGCAAGCCCTATCGTTCCGCGCCTATGGGTCAACGTGTAACGAGGATTTTTAAAGGCTTCATTCCTGATTGAGTATTTATGTTCGTGGGTGGGCGACCGCCCGCCCTGAAAAAGGCTGAATGCCGGCGACTGTTCCACGCGATAGACCGAGCACTTTTCGTTGTAAAACCCTTCTTCCACGAGCGAGATGAAATTGGCCACTGTATTCGGGGCGGCATCCTCGAACAGCTCGACAAGGAACTCCTGTTTGCCAATTTTCAATGAAATCAGCGGGTTGTACCACCAGCCATCCACGGCCTCATCGTTCCTAAGGGGTTTCCAGGACTTTTCCTCTTTACCTGTCAAGAGGAATGATTCCCCAGTCTTCGGGTTCCACTTGATTGCACCGGCTTCAGTCTCCTTGACCTCCCATTTGCCGTCTTCGGGAGGTTTATCCTCTGCCGATGACCGGTTACCAAGGCAGATAACGAGGCCGAAAACGGCCAATATCAGCAGTTCCTTGCGGGTCATTCCTAGCCCTCTGAAGTTTGAGCGGTGCATTCCCCCGATCGAGCAGGCCTGGCCCTACTTGCCTTCTTCGGCGGCTTTTTTGGCGCGGGCGTCGGCGTCGTTAAGCTTCTCGGCCCATTTGCCGACCTGCGCCTGGTAGCCCACGCCCTTGTACTTCTTCTGGAAGGCCTCGATCTCGGCCTTCAGCGGCCCGTAGGCCTTGAGGATCTTTTCGTAGTGCACCTTCACGCTGTCGTAGGTGTCGAAGGGGACCACCACGGCTTCCCACTTGCGCTTGAGCTTCTCGAAGATCGGCTTGGCCTCGACACACGCCTTGTACTCGGGCTTCGACTTCACTTTCGCCAGCTCCTTGGCGACTTCGTCGGCGCGCGGCTGGCCCTTGTTCAGCTCAACGATGCCGTCGAGCGCCTCGGCCGCCTCGGCGTAGTAGTACTCCTTGACGGAATGCGTGATGCAGTAATCGCGCATAATTTCTTCCATCTCGACCACCAGCCCGTTCAGGATGCCAAGCACGTCCTCGCTCGCGTTGGGTTTGCCTTCCTTATTCAAGGCGCGCAGCTCGCCGATAACTTTGCCCGCGGCCTTGTAGTTGCCCACCGACGCCGCCCTCAGGAAGGTCTCGGCCTTGCGGTCCTTCAGCACCGGGGCCAGCGCTTCCTTCGACTCCGCCGCAAGCTTGAGGATCTGCGCTTCGTCGATTTCGTCGCCGACGACCGTGACCTCGGCGGGGCGGGGCATCCACATCCACTCGTAGTAGAAATTGGCGATCTTGTCGTCGCCGTTTCGGGCCACAAAGCGCGCGTTGTTATCGTTCTCCATGTAGGTGAAGCGCAAGCCGGGCACGTTGTCGCACAGCGAATAGCCGAATTCGGCAATCGCGACGACGGTCTTGGTGACACCCGCGCCTTTTATGGCGTCGGCCGACGGGATCACGTTGCGGTTGGCGAGAATCACCCAGCACTCGACATCGGGCATCTTGCCGGCGAGCCCCTCGGCCAGGCGAATCGCCGCGATGCAGTTTTTCACCGCGCGGTTGGGATCCGTCCAGCTTTTTTCTTGCGGCGGCACCTGCACCAGCATGACAAACGCCGGCCGCACGCCAATCTGGCGCATGTCCGTGCGGGTGTCGTCCTTGTCGCAGCGCAGCTTGTCGGAAAGCGTGAAATTACTCCACGCGCCCGGCGTGTCCTTCAGCTTCAGCGGCAACTGGTTCTTGTCGCCGTTGTAACGGTCAGGCCCCGGAATTTCCTGGGCAGCCAGCGGAAGCAATAAAACAGCCAGAATCACGGCAGTCAGCCATGCGCGCATGCGATCTCTCCGTCCACAGCCCCCGAAACGTCCGGCAATTATAGCGCCAACGCATTAGCGACTGAAGTCGCCGGTAGGCATGCGGTGCGGGCGCCTCGCCCGCAACGCCACGGCTATCTCACCCCGCGCCAAGGACACCGTTGCGCAAAACCCTGTAGCGCGGACGTTCCTGCCCGCGGTCGCGGCGTCAGCCACGACGATCAGCCCGGCCGCATCGCCCGCCGCACTATCCTGCCTGCCGTACATCCGGCGGCGGCGCTTGAAGCTGGATCACCGGGTCCGTGGGATTGTCCGCCGTCGCCCCACTGACGGCCGCTGCCTTCTGCGACAGGGTCGGCGCGGGCGCGGTTTCCGGCGCGGGCGGCGTGCGCTGGGCCTTGGCGGCTTCGCGCGCGTCGCGTGCGGCGGTTTCGCGCTGGCGTTGCTCGATGCGCGCAATCGCAATCACATGGCGCGTGGCGACCAGCATGTCCTTGAACGCAACCTGGCCGTCGCCCTTGAGCAGCGATTGCTCGGCGCGGTCGAGGAACCTCGCCATCACGCGCTTGGCTTTGCCGATCAGATCCTGCATGACTTCGTCGCCCATGGCCTGGCTTGCCGCCTGCGTGACGGTCTGCATGGCGCCCGACGGGTAAGGAACATGACTGCGATACTTGGCGTTACTCATGGCATTCTCCAGTTTGGAAAGTTGCCATGAACGTACACCGCGCGGCGACAGTGCCGCGCGGCGAAAACGATAAGTGGGCTGTAAAAGCCATCCTGGCAAGGGTTTACGGAGGCTAACCTGCCTGGGCAACGAGCCTCTCTGTGACGGGTCGAACCTGCGGCGCGCGTTTGTGTGCGGCCATCACAGCGTATGGCCGGCCGTCTTCCTGGCTGTAGATCGAATAGGAGTTGATCTCGACCAGGTTGCGCGCCGCCATTTCCTTGAGCACCGTGGCGTAGTTCATGCCGCCGTCGGACCATTCGTAGCCCGCGTTGACAACAAGCCACGCGCCGGCGGGCAGCAGGGACGTGACCGCCTCGAGGGTTGCCGCCCGCGCATGGCGGCAACCAATGCTGGCGACGGCGAGCAGGCAGTTGGGCTCAAAGGCCTGGATCGCGCTGGTCTGCCTGGGGCTGATGCCGCCGTCTTCGGCCACGAAGTACTCGTCGTAGAGGCCGGGGCGGTCGCGGTGCGCGGCGTCGCGCGCCGAACTTGACGCGTCAAGACCCGCCAGGGCCCGGATGCCGAGTTCACGCATGCGCTCGCCGACCACGCCGTTGCCGGCGCCGAGCTCAAGCACGCGCAGGTTCTGCGGGCGATCGTTGAACTGCTTGAGCGTGTTGTCGAGAAGCCACGACACGCGGGCGTGGGATTGCCAATCGACGCGCCGGTGGAAGATTTCCTCGTAGAGGCCGGGCACGCCAAATATCTTTTCGCAATCGTTGAAGTCGATGCGCTCCCACGCACCGTCGCGCATGACCTCGCAGAAGTCGGGCGCGTGGCCGTCGGGAAAGCGGATGTCGATCTGAACTTTGTGGTCTTGCATTGAAGCCCCCAGTTTTTCCCAGCAAAGCTACGCAAGCGTTGCTGGTGCGTTTCGCCGCTGCCCGGGTGCGAACGATCAAGATGACTCCCGAAGTGTAGGCCGCGCGCGGGCCTAACCGAAACGTTACTTCCGGGCTTGTTGAAACATTTTTTCGACCGGCCAAATTGCACCTGCGAGTTGCGGCACGGGAAATTTCCCCGCGCCGCAACAATGTTTCTCAGTGTGGACTCAATGTTTAGTTATGCCGCTACTTCGCTGCGCACCAGCGGCAGCACATCGCTGACCGGCGCGCTTGCATCGGCTTTGCGGCCGACCATGGCCGCATAGTGCAACCGCTTGCCCTCCACGGACATGCGATGCGTGTAGATGGAGTAGGAGTTGATCGCGATCTTCTTGTGGGCGGCCATCTCGCGCAACATATGGCCGAAGCTGCCGCGGTCTTCACTGCCGATGACCTCATATTTCACGTTCAGGGCAAGCCAGCCGCCGGCGGGCAGCATGTCCGCGGCGACCTTGAAGGCCGCGGGCTGCATGTCGCCAAAGCCCAGACAGGCCACCGCGATCAGGCAATTGGGCGCAAACTGCCGGATGCCCGCGTGCTGCGGGCCGGAAAGCCGCGCCAGGTTGGCCACGAAGTAGTCGTCGTAGGTTTGAGGGCGGTCGCGCAGCGCCGCATCGCGCGCAACGGGCGATATGTCGAGCCCCGCGAGCGCGCCGACGCCAAGCTCGCGCAGGCGTTCGCCGACCACGCCGTTGCCCGCGCCCAGTTCAAGCACTCGGAGGTCGCGCGGGTCTTCGCCGAATTGCTCAAGGGTGTCGGCGAGCATGGTGGTCAGGCGCACGTGCGAGGCGCACTCGAGTTGGCGGTAGAAGATCTGTTCGTAGAGGCCGGGGATGCGGTAGATTTCGTCGTAGTCGTGGAAGCGGAAGCGCCGCCATTCACCATCGAGTTTGACCTCGCAGAATTCGCGGTCCTGCGTGAGGTCTGCCGCGTCAGGAAGCTTGATGTCGTATTGCGGCCAACTTCGGTCGGCGCCGGCTTTCGAAAGTTTTCTGCCCATGGAATTCTCCCGCGCCCTGCGGCGCCATGCGAGGACTTGAAGTCGGCAAACGCCAACACGAGGCCGGCAGAGCCGGCGCAAAAACGCGCAGAAGAAACGGAATGGGCAAACGCATTGGCGTTTGCTTGCGCGCTATCCGCCGCAGGACGTCGCAGCGCCTAGTTGGACTTGCCCGGTTTCAAGTGGTCCTCACGGTTTCAACAATGAGGAAGGCCAGTGGGCCGTCCTCTTCAATGCCTGCGGGGTTAGCTGACGGGCTTGGGCTGAAGAGTGCCCTACGCACGAGGTGTTCTTCGCACGATACGCCCCAACGACTGGAAGTTCTTGCGAACTTTTGGGTCCCCCGCTCTCGCTGTTCGCAGAGAGATTCGGCAAGTGAAAGTTTACGCGATGGCACTACTCGCTCAAAGCGAAAGTTTCCCCGCGGCAAAAAAAACTTTTTGGAACGATCAACGGCTGAGCGTGATGACGACGTAAACAGCTCCGTCGCGTCTTCCAAAGGACGGATAAGCCCAAGCGCCAACCATGACCTCGATGGTCTCATTGACTGCGCCGCCACTGATCTGCAAAAACTTCAGTTCGCCCAGCGGTGCAGGGTGGCGAATGCTCGCCCAGGCCGGCCCGGCGGGCGGCAGGCGGCTCTCGCCGCTTGCCTTGAGTTCGCGCCATGTTGTCTCCGCAACTCCATCACCCACGCCTTGCCAAACGGTTTCGCCGCCGCGTTCGAGCACCACAAAGGGTTTGAAATCGGCCAGCTTGATGGTGCCGATGTCGCACTTGGCTTCACCTGAAGAAATCGAGGGAAGAACGACCTGCTGCGAAAAGTTGAGCAATTGCTTTGAGACTGTGAGCGACTCCAGAGCGCCTTCCATGCCTACCGGCACGAAAATGCTGAATGTCCCGACAAGTCCCGAGTAGCCCACTGCCACGGGCGTAACAGCACTGATACGGGCGCACGCGCAAGGGATGGCCACTTCGTTGGCGGCGTCAAACCAGAGCTTGCCCGTCACGCGCGCGTTGTGCGCAGACTCAAGAACAAAGCCCACCTTTAACACTCCACGGGCGCCTGGAAGCAGCCCGCCAGTGAACGCCTGACGGACCATGAACTCCTCACCGATCACGCCGGCGCGAATCTCGCCAGCGGCGCGCGGCAACCTCATTCGGATCACCGAGTTGGCCGGCGCTTCGCAGAACATGAAAATCTCGTCGTCGTACAGCCAGCCCTGCGGATCGGCCGTGAGTTCCAGCCAGAAGCGCACCTTCGGATCGCCAGCGGCTCCTGTTGCGGTGAACTCCACTGAGGCTCCCTTGGCTTTGGTCATTTCAATGACGATCAACCCGTCGCTGTTTGCCTTTACGGCCACCTTTTCGGGCAGCTTGTCGTCTGCCGGTTGAGCAGGCGTGAGCCAGTCTGCCGCGACCCAGAACTCAAGCGGCTCGTGTCGCGCGAGTTTTCGGCGCGAGTCCGCATCGACCGCAATTTCGAACTCACCTGATGAATTCGTGACGCCGCGGCGAGTCGAGGCCTTCGACTGTCCCACCACGACATCGGGGATACCTTTGTCGGTCCGCTCCATGACAACGCGGCCACGAACCAGATAGGCGTCCTGATCGTGTGTCGACGGCCGCTCCGAATACAAGCCATCTTGCAGGTGCGCCTTGATCTCCGCCTCCGAAACCACGCCCTCGCGCACGCCGCGAAACGGAAGTGTGCGGATGATTTCAGAATCAGTTCCGAGATCGAGTCGGTTCATTGTCAAACGCTTACGGCGCACGTTGCCGTCGACAGAAATGACGTCGTGATCGTCTTCGCTCGAGAGGCCGTCCGAGGCTTTGCTCTTCGCAGACGGAACGACGACGGGTCCGGGCGGCGTGGTCGGTGCGGGGCTCTTCGGCGGCTGCGCGGATGGTTCGTCGTCGCCGCGCTGCGACGGCGCAGATGCGCGTGGCGGTTGGGTATCGGCGGGTTCGGCCTCGTCACCGCTTTCGGACGGCGTCTCGGCGCTTTCGCTCGCGGGCGACAGGCCGTCGACCGCGATGTTTGCAGCGGCGCAGGCAATCACGCGGCGTTCCGTGCGCGCGGCGGCGCCGACCTGGTTCAGGTAGGTCACCGACGAAATCAACACGATCACCAGCACAACAAGAAGCGCGGCGACCACATAGGTAACGTTGCGCATGGGACCCCCGTGAATGTAACGACTGCGAGCGCAAAAACGTAACGGGGAAAAGTCGGGGAATTAATCAAGCCTAGATAAAGATTAGCAAACTCCGGGGCGGATCAGGCGCGGACTTGATTACTTACCGTCATCAACACCAGGAAGATCGCAGCGCCGAGCACAAGACCTGCCAGCGCCGCCGCAAGCATGATGCGCGCCGCGCCGCGATTCCTTTGCTGGTCGATGATTTTCTCGGGCTCGAACATGGCCGTATTCTACCGCTGTTGGGTGAGCGTAACAGTCCGGTCTGTATTGGCCGGGTGTCCAACTGCAATCACTGACTTGTGATCGAACCCTGACGCCCAGCCATTCCTGGCTGGGCTTAATCGGCTTTGGCCCAGAGGACGATGCGGCCGCCTTCGTCGCCCGAGGCCAGCACCTTGCCGTCGGGGCTGAACGCCAGCGCCTTGATGAATTTCTCGTGGCCGCGCAACATCGCAACGCAGCCGGGCGGGTTGTCCTTGACGTTCGGATCCCACAACAGGATGTCGCCGTTGCCCTGCGCAAACGCCAGCCACTTGCTGTCCGGCGAATAGGCCACCGCGCAGATACCCGACATCGAGCACTCCAGGAAATGCCGGTAATTCATCGGGCCGGCGTCCCACACCGTCACGTAGGGCTGCGTGTGCCCCGTGCTGAAGTGTTTCCCGTCGGGGCTGAAGACCGCGGCGACGTGGTCGGCGTCGGGCCGCACGCCCAGCATCGGGACCTTGCGCGCCTTGCCCGCGGCGAGGTCGTATTCGACGAAAAAGTTCGTGGTCGAGCCGACGACCAGCCGCGCGCTGTCGGTTGAAAACGCGCACAGCCGCATCTGCGCCTCGCCCTTGCCCTGCGCGAGCTGTTTGCGCGTCTGCGTGTCCCAGACAGAAACGATCTGCTCGTAGCTCGAGGTCGCGACCATGCGCCCGTTGGGGCTGATGGCGACTTGAAGCGTCCCGCCGAGTTTTTCGCCGACGAGTTCGGCCTTGCCGAGCTCGCCCTTGTCGCTGATCGACCAGAAGTAGAGGTTCTGGTAGGCGTCGCCCGTCCAGGCGCCTCGGCCATCGGGCGCAAGCGCGAGGCCCGTGAGGCGGTGCGCGTGCTTTTGTTTGCTGACGACTTTGCGCTCGCGCCAGTCCCACACGCGCAGGTGCATGTCGCCGTAATCTGCCGAGACCAGGAACTTGCTGTCGGGCGTGAACGCGAGTTCGCGGATACTGTCGCCCTCGACGAGCTTGGCCAATTCCTTCACGATCGGTTTGGCCGGGTCCAGAAACCGCGCCGGTTTAACACGCTCGACTGCGGCGGCGCTGGTAATTGCCTTGTCGATGGCGGCCAGCGCCGCGACCTTGGCGCCGATTTCGATGTTGTCGTCGGGCGTAGCCGCAGGCTTGAACCACGGGCCGAATTTGTAGACGCCAAATGCGGCGCAGCCGAGCACCACCACGACAAGCACGACAACCGGCAATTTGGAGCTGGACTGAGCCATCGCCGCACCTCGCAGGATTTTCGCTGTGCGCTAGATCATACCGGCCGGCGTGACGCCAACCAACAGGCCTCTCACAATGGTCGCAAAGTTCGCAATTTGAATTTGGTAATTGCGTCCCTCCGACTTCGCCGAGGCTTCGTCGGACAAGTTGCGCATTCTGCGACAGGCGCGCCTTGCACCGGCTAGGGTGTCGGCGCTACTGCGCCCGTTCAGCCAGATAGCGCGCGTGCTTGTCGACGCCCGGCTTTGACGACAACTCGTGCGGCGGCTTGTAAGGCTCCGACGCGCAGGCGGTCAGCAGTAGTGCGCAAACCAGCAGGCAGGTTCGCATTGGCGTGTCCAAAGCGGGGAACGTGGAATTACTCGGCGTCGAGTAATTCGGCGGCCTTGACTTCAAAGCCAGGAAGCAGTTTGGAGCGCGCGATTTCACCGCGTTTGGCAACGCTGTGCTCAACGTACTTGTCGCCTTGCAGGGCAAGCACCAGCAGCACGCCCTTTTCGTAGTCGGCAATCCAGTACTCGGCAATGCCTGCGCGAGCATATTCTTCGCGTTTGACGACCGTGTCCCGTTCACGTCCTTCGCCACCGGGACTGACAACCTCAAAAACGAGATCGGCGCCGCGCCAAGCGATGTTGTCGCGCTTGTTGAAATTCTCTGCGCGGACAAACGCGACGTCAGGCAGGCGGATTTGCCTGGGCACCGTACGCACTCGAAGCCCTGCCACATGGACCTTTCCGAGCTTCTTTGGCGTAACAAATGCATTCAGGGCGAGGAAAAAGAATTCCAACATCATCTGATGCTTCTCGGTTGGCACGGGCAGGAACTCCAGGCAACCATCGACGAATTCGACGTTCGGCAAGTCTTTCTGCAAAAACTCTTCTTCAGTCCACTGTCCCTGAAGCGGAAACTCAAGCAACGCGAGTTCCCAGACGGGCTCGCCGCGTTTGCTGCGCCTCGGAAAATCAAGGGTGTCGGCCATGCCGGAATTATAGCAAATCGGCTAGACAACAGCTTACCGGTCGACTTCGCCCATGACGATGTCGATGCTGCCGATGATCGCCACGAGGTCGGCCATCAGCGCGCCTTTCGACATATGGTCGAGGATGCTGATGTTGCAGAAGGCCGGGCTGCGGACTTTGCAGCGGATGGGCTTGGGCCCTTTGCCGTCGCTGACGATGTGGAAACCAAGCTCGCCGCGCGGGTTTTCGACGGCCATGTACACTTCGCCCGCGGGCGCCTTCCAGCCCAGTATCGCCTTGGCGATTTTCGCGTCGTTGACGGGCAGGTTGTTCGGGTTGTCCGCACCGCCGGGCAGGTCTTTGATCGCCTGGCGCAATATCCGCACGCTCTGCAGCATTTCCCACACGCGCACGTAGTAGCGGTTCCAGCAATCGCCGACCACGCCCTCGACGCCCTTGGCGACGATCACATCGAACTCAAAGCGGTCATAGATGCTGTAGGGCTTGTCGCGGCGCAAATCTCGATCAATGCCTGAGCCTCGCAGCACGGGCCCCGTCAAACCCCATTTGATCGCCATCTCGGGCGGAATCACGCCGACGCCGCAAGTGCGCTCGAGGAACAGGCCGTTGCCGGTGAGCAACTGGTTGTATTCCGGCACCTTCTTCTCGAACCAGTCGAGGAAGTTGAGGATTTTCGGAATCAGGTAGGGCGGGAAGTCGCGCTTGACCCCGCCGATGCTGATGTAGTGGTAATTCAGGCGCTGGCCGCACATATCCTCAAGCAGGCGCAGGATCATTTCGCGCTCGCGGAAGCAGTGCAAAAACGGCGTGATCGCGCCGACATCCAGCCCGTAAGTGCCGACCGACATCAGGTGGCTGGCGATACGCGAGAGTTCGGCGGCGATGATGCGCAGATACTGGCCGCGTTCCGGCACGGCTTCGCGCACGCCGCCAAGTTCCTCGCAGGCAAGGCAGTAGCCGAGGTTGTTGCACATCGCCGCAAGGTAATCCATGCGGTCGGTGTAGGGCACGTACTGGATGTAAGTGACGTTCTCGGCGATTTTTTCGGCGCAGCGGTGCAGAAAGCCGCAGTGGGACTCACTGCCGAGCACCATTTCGCCGTCAGTACGCACGACGACTTTGAAAACGCCGTGGGTCGACGGGTGCTGCGGGCCCATGTTGAGCAGCAGCTCTTCCGTCTTGATGTCGGCGGGCATTACCTTGTCGAGAATGACATCACCGGCCATGCAGATATCTCACTGGGTGTACGCGCACATTAGCACGGCTAAATGCAGGTTCTAGGTTCTAGGTTTTGGGTTTTAGGAAAGGCGTCACAACCGCTGGTTTTCCCTGGAACCCTGCACCTGAAAGCTGGAACCTGTCCCCCATGACGCTTTCCCGCGATGAGCTGGCCCGCACCTTTGAGCGTTTCGGCGACGTTGAATGCCGCGGCTACGGCCCGCTTTACGAGCGTCTTTCGCCGGTGATTGCGAAGGACGCCGCGCTGCTTGATCTCGCAGCCAACGCGGGCTCAACACCCGTGCCCAATTTGCTGTTTGCAGCCGTGCATTACCTGCTGCTGGGCGGGCTTGAGCATGAACTGGCGAACTTCTACCCAACGGTGCTGGAAGCAAGGCGGGCAAGAACGCCTGCCCCACAGTTGTCCGCCGAGGCGGCGTTTGCTGACTTCTGCCGCAAACACGAAAGCGAGATTATCCCCCTGCTGCGTACCCGCCGCACCCAGACCAACGAAGTCCGGCGTTGTGCTTTGCTGCTTCCCGCCTACGCGCGCGTGGCGAAAGACAGCGGCAGGGCGCTGGCGCTGGTGGAAATCGGCGCCGCGGCAGGTTTCAACCTGCTGTTTGATCGCTATTCGTATGTCTACGGAACGCAGCGCTGTACCGCGCCGGGGAGCAGGTTAGCCCTCAAATGCGAACTGCGCGGCAACCCCGTGGAGATTCCAACCGCGCCGCCGCAAGTCGCCTGGCGCAGGGGCCTCGACCTTAACCCGATTGACATCGACGACAGCGACGCTGTGCGCTGGTTGCAGGCGCTGATCTGGCCTGAGCACGTCGAGCGCATGGCGCGGCTCAACACCGCCATCGAGATCGCGCGCGTTCAGCGGTCGGAGATCGTCGGCGGCGACGCGCTGAAGACGCTACCGGAGGCGATTTCGCATGCGCCCGGAGACGCGGCCCTTTGCGTCGTGCACAGCTTCACGCTTAACCAGTTCAGCAAACCCAATCGCGAGACGCTCGAAAAAATCCTGCGCAAAGCCGCGACAAAGCGGCCCGTTTATCGGCTGGGCGTCGAGGGCGCCGACCCGACGGTGCTGCAATGGACGAGGTACGAGGGCGCCCACGAGAAGACCGCACCGCTCGCCCACTGCCAGCCCCACGGCGAATGGCTGGAATGGCTTGCGTAAACCCGAAGCGCGGAGAAATCAGGTCCACAAACTCCGCTCTGCTTTCTCCTTACTCCGCCCTCTTGCGCCATTGCCCGCAAGCGCCCGCAATTTAGGCTTAGGGCATGGAGCAAACAAAAACGGTGTGGCGCTGGGTTCGCCGCGTGCTGGTCGTGGCGTTCTGCGCCGCGCACCTCACGTTCATGGTGACAAACGCGCTGCCCGCCGACATGCGCCGCGAGATCATCGACGCCGCCGCCAACAAAGACGAAAAAAAAGCCGATTCCGGCCAGACCCAGGCCTGGGAAACCGTCCAGTCCTACATCGACATCTCCCGCGGCTACGAGCGCCTGACCTCGACGCCGCAAAGCTGGGGCATGTTCGCGCCCAACGTCGGCGATGAATCCGATTCGCCGTGCCTGGTGATTTTCTACGTCAACGGCGTGCAGGAAATCCTGTATTCGCCCTGCCAGCCGCGGCTGATCAACATCGAGCCGACCTTCAACTTCCTGCTGAAATTCGGCGAGCTCGAACAACGCAAAAAAGCCGATCCGCACGTCATGGACGTGACCTGGCCGCTGCACCTGGGCGACGCGCGCATCCGCAAGATCGAGAGTTACGTGACGAAAATGAGCGACCAGTACGGCGCCAACGGCCCGCGCACGGCTTACGTCCGCTGGCGGCTGATCGACCATTTGCGCCGCAATCCCGCGCGCCAGGGCCAGGTAAGCATGGTGCGCCTGTTTTGCGCGAGCTACCAGCACGCGGAGGTCAATGGCAACCCGGGCTACGGCCGCGCCTACCTTGAACGTGTGCGCCTGTTGGCGGAGTACAGGCCCGCGCTCGACCCGATGTGGCCCAAGAACCTGCCCGCGGAGCCGAAGCCATGAGCGGGCTTTGGCGCATGTTTCGCGATTTCTGGGCCAAGCCCGTGGCGCCCGAACCGATGGCGGCCTTCCGCATCGCCATCGCGTTGATCCTGATTTTCGACCTGTGCTGCACGCTGCTGCCGAACCTTGAAAGCTACTTCGGGCCACTGGGTGTGTTCGAGCCCGGCGACGCGCGCGCCTGGCAGGAAAATGCGGCACTCAACAAAGACGCCGCGCTGCCGGGCATCCCGCAAAGCATCGAGCAGATACCCAAGACGCGCTGGTCGTTCATCGGGCCCGATACGCCGATGTCGACGATTTACGTGATGGCCGGGGCGCTGCTGATTTGCGCGCTTTGCCTGCTGACGGGAACGCTGACGCGCGTCGCGACCGTCGGCGCGTGGCTGATCCTGACCAGCCTGCACCAGCGAAATCCGAATTTAACCAACGCCGGCGACGTCCTGCTGCGCATCAGCCTGTTCTATTTAATGCTTATGCCCGCGGGCGCGGCCTGGAGCGTCGACAACATCTTCCGGCGCAAACTCGGCTGGAAAATCCGCGACACCGTCGCGCCCTGGAGCATGCGGCTGGCGCAATTCCAAATCGCTGCGGTTTATTTCTTCTCCGGCGTTGAAAAGAACGCGCCCTTGGGCGGCTGGCTGCAGGCGCGCATGCAGGGCAGCGAGAACCCGCCCTACATCGGCGACTGGAACAACGGGCTGGCGATCCCGTGGGCGCTGCGCGATGCGCTGATCACGCGCGTCGACTGGTTTGTCTGGATTCCAGTCGAGATACTGTATCCCTTCACACTGATAACGCTGATGTGGGAACTGACCTTCCCGCTGCTGCTGTTGTTCGCGATTACCCGCCGCTGGGCGCTCGCCATCGGGTATGCTGTGCATATGGGTATCTTCCTGACAATGGAAGTTAACCACTTCAGCTTCACGACCATGGCGTTTTACGCCTTGTTCGTCCCCGCCGCGATCTGGATGGATATTGCCGGTCGGCGCACCGGTGAAATGTCCGGCGAAATCGAAAAGCCCGGGCCCTTTGCCGACCCAGCCGCGATTGCCGCCGCCAAGGCGCAGAAGCAGCTTGGCCGCACGCGCTTTTACCGCGTCTTCTACGATTCGCTCTGCCCTGTCTGTCGCAGGAGCGTGCTGTGGCTGCGCCGGCTGGATTGGCTGGGCGTGTTGAAGTTCGAGGACCTGCACGACCGCGAAGCCGCCGAAGCTGCGCTGCCGGGCGTGAGCTACGCCGACCAGTTGAAGCGCCTGTACGTGCTGCGGCCCGACGGCCAATACTTCGGCGGGTTTGCGGCGGTGCGCGCGATGGCGGCGGTGATGCCGCTGCTGTGGCCGGTACTGCCGCTGATGTGGCTGCCGGGCGCGGGGTGGGTCGGTCACAAGATCTATGACGTGATCGCGACCAATCGCTTCCGCTACGCGAAGTGCGACGACGAAATGTGCTCGCTGCATTTGAAACTGGTCGCGGGCAAGCAGATCAACGACGAAGTGATCGCGCAGGTTATCGCACTCGCCGACAAACGCAAAAAAGCCGCGATCGCAAAGGCGTAACGCGCCTGAGGCTCCGCGCAATCCCAACGCAGGGAGGCATGCATGGCGCTTAAGCGAATGGACAACGTTCTCATCGTTGTCGACGATCTCGAAGCCGCGAAGGCGTTCTTCATCGAACTGGGCCTCAGGCTGGAAGGCGAAGCGACCGTCGAAGGGCCTTTGGTCGGCGCGCTGATCGGGCTCAAGGATGTCCGCTCCACCATCGTAATCCTACGGCCGCCCGATGGTCACGGCGGCATCGAGCTGGACAAGTTCCACAATCCCAGCGCGATCAGGTTTGGGCCCGTGAGCACGCCGGTAAACGCACTGGGCTACCGTCGCGTCATGTTCGCCGTCGATGATATCGCCGAGGTCGTCGCGCGCATGCGCGCCCACGGGGCCGAGATCATCGGCGAAATGCGCTACCGCGACACGTATCGGCTGGCCTATATCCGCGGCCCGGAGGGCATCATCGTCGGGCTGGCGGAGGAAGTCCCCAAAGCGCCTGTGCGCACCGCGAAGAGGGCCCGGTCGAAACCGGTCGCAAGAGCCAAGCCGGCTCGTAAAAAAACCGCCCGTAGGGGCTCGAGATCGGGCCTCAAAAAGTAGCCTGACCCTTTTTTTGAAAATTCCCTGAAATTATCCGGATAACGCCCGCCGGCGGACAGTTAACGCCGGAGGTCAGCCTCGGAAGGCTGAATACTATGGCGCAATTGCTCGATCATTTCGCACGCGAACACGCCGCGCACGCCTGGAACCTGGCCTACGCCCTGGTCCAGGACGCGCACGACGCCGACGATGTCATGCAGCAGGCTTTTGTCGTCGCCGCGCGCAAAATGCCCGAGGACGCTGCCTGGCCCTGGTTCGCGTCCGTGATTGCCAACACCGCCCGCAACACGCGGCGGCGGCGCGCCCGCACCGCCCATGAGGAATACATGGACACGCAGCGTGACGTCCGCGCGGCCGACCCGCGCGCGGCCGCCGAACAAGCCGAACTGCTTGCGCGCCTGCGCAGTGAACTCGCCGCGCTGCCCGAGCACGAGCGCGAGGCGATTTCACTGACGCACCTTGCGGGCCTCACCTTTGCCCAGGCCGCAAATGCGGCGGGCGTGCCGGGATCGACGTTGTCCGACCGCGCGCAATCAGGGCTGCGCCGCCTGCGTTCACGCCTGGACAAACCCGAGGAGCAATTGGCCCGGGGCGTTGCGCTGTTGCTGTTCCCCCTTCCGAAAGCCGGCCTCGAGTCTGCAGTTCAAACCTGGCTTGCCGGCGCGCGTGCAACTGTGCCCGCGTCCGGCGGCCCCAGACCGAGGACATTGGCCATGTTGAAGCCGATTCTTTTCGCTGTTGCCGCCCTGCTACTGCTTGTCGCCGGCGCCGTCACGTTGACCCAACGCCGCGCTCCTAATACAAACTCCGACCCGATTTCCAGCACGCGCAGCGACGACGAATTTGACGCGCCCGGCAATTTCGCCACACCGCGCAACACCAAAGCGACGCACGTCGACGCGGGCACGCGTACACCAAGCAACGACGACGGCGCCAAGGCAGCCGACAACACAGCAGTCGTCGAGAGCACACCGAAAATGCCCCCGACACCGGTTGCGGCGGCCACGACCGCGACGATCAACGGCATCTGCACCGAGATTTCGTACCGCAACGGCGTAAGGATTAACCGGACCACGCCGGTTGCGGGCGCGACCGTATGGATCCGGTTCAGGAGTGCGACGCTGGATGACAAAACCCGCTCTCTTGCCGAGAAGCTCGATCCGCTAAAATTCTCGACGACCAGCGCGGCGGACGGCAGCTTCCACATTGAGAACGCTCCGATCGGCGCGGAAGCCACCGTCTACATGGCGCACCCGGCGTATTACTGCGGGTATACGGGACCCCTGGCCGTTGCATCGGATTATCTCCATCCGGATGCGGAAGTGCCGGAAGCGGTTGCAAACTACCGACGCATCTCCGACGACCACGTGACCATGCGGGGGCGGGCCAGTTTAGCCGACGACAGCGCCGTCGAGCTCACGGTCACGCACGGCACGGAAGCCGTGACGCTTGGAGCGGCGCGCGGATGCTGGGTCAGCGGCCGGGTGGTGGGCCGCCACGGCGAAGATGTCGCCGCAGCAAGAATTAGCGCCAGCCGGTCCACGCCTGGACATCCGGCCCATTATGGGCTGGACACGCAAAGCAAGGCGGATGGGACTTACCGCATCGGACCGTTCTTACGCGGCGCCAAGGTTCATTTCTGGGCGTCTGTGGGTGAGAAACAGAACATCGGCGCATCCGAAATCGTCATGCCCGAGGCCGATGAGTTCAAGTACGACATCCTGATGGGCTTTCCGGACTTCGAGTCGTCCAAGGGCATCGTCCGCGCCGTCTTCAAGCCCCTCAATGAGGAACAGGCCCGCATCCGTACGCTGGAGGCGCGGCAAGGTGGGGCATGGAGTGACGCCTGCGCCCACCTCGACGGCAATGGTGTAGCGTTGTTCGGCAACCTCGAACGCACTATCAACTACCGAATCTTCGCAAAGGACTCCCGCGGCGTAATCGTGGCGCAAAGCGACTGGTTCCAGCCAACTCACGAAAGTATGGACATCACATTGGAACCCGTAACGCTGTTTTCGCTGAAGGTTGGCGTAGCTCAGGGTGCTTTCGCCGAAAGTGAGCAGTACTTCACCAAGATCATCCGCGCCGACGTCTGCAGGGGCTTGATTGCCACGACCCTTGCGGGCTTGCTGGAGCCCGTGATAAGGGAAGGATCGCCGACGGCGCACAGTTCGGCGGACGATTTTGCCAATCTCGCCGTCAACGACGACGGGCCCATGGTGTTGATCGCATTCCCCAAGGATGTGATCGCCGGAACGGGGAAAGGGATATTTCAACTCGATCGCGACGCCATGGCGCGCATCTGGATCTCAGATGTGTTTGAAGGTTCCGCCGACCATGTCACCGAAGTTGTCGCCAACCACAAACTGCAGGGCATGACGCTCAAGGGCAAGACGCCGGGCGGCGAGAATTTCGCTGCCGAGCACCTGGTTATCTGGTGCCAACCGCTGAAGTTCGCAACCGATGCCGACGGCAAGTACGAGACCGACTGGCTGTGGCCCGGCAAGTATTCGGCCTTCTGGAGAACTGCCGATCTCAACGAATCCTACATCGCCGATGAGGTCGAACTGCAGGGCAAGCCCGGCGATGCGGTGACCTACGACTTCAAGGAACCGCGCCTGTCGACTTCGAACCGCGCCACTAACCCGAAGTGACGGACCGTTAGGCCGATGCAGGCGGGCGACCCCCGCCTGCGTTTTCGTCCCACCCACGCCCCTTTTGCCTCGCCAACCCCATAATCGCCCCGCAACCCGCTCAAGAGCCTCAAAAAGCGCCTGACCCCTTGTTGGCGCCGACTGCCGCCACTACTTGCGCCGCACAAGTTCCAGGCCGCCAAGCTGCAACCGGGTTTTTTCAGAGTTGAGGCTCAGGGACTTGATCTCGCCGGGCACCGCAGCTCCTGTCACAAGGCTTTCGTTTTCAATTTTGACCTCGCACGAATGCCTTGAGTTGCCGTGGTCGGTGATGACCATCGAGATCGTCTGCCACTTCTTCAGGGTGGCGCGAATCTTCTTGGCCGCGTCCTGCCCCGCCTTGGTGTCCATCTTGGTAGTCCAGTCGTAGCTCGCAGTCAGGAAGAGGCTGGTACACGACAGGTCGCCGGCCTTGTCAATCCAGATCGCGGCCTCTCCGCCCGAGATAACACGCACGCGCAGGTTGACCGTGAAATTACCCTTGCGCCACCCCGCAGGCACCGTCCACTGCAACTCAGCATTGGGAGCAATGCGGCGATTGCGCGCGATTTTGACAACCTCGCCACGCACCCGGACTGGGTCGGTGTCGAGCAAGTCAAAGCCTTTCAGTTCAAACGCCTGGCTTTCCTGTGTGTACTCGGCCGCCAACGCCTCCCACTTGCGCACCCAATCCTGCACGTCCTCAAACGGCGGCAGCGCCATTTGCGCCATCAGGATTTCGGCGGCTTTGTCGACGCGTGCGGCGGCGCTTGCCTTGTCGGCGATAAAGTCCTTGAACAACGCGAGCACGGCCGCGGGCAGGTTGCATTCCAAGAACGCGCCGTGAACAGCCTCAAACGCGGGCGACTCCGGCTCAAGTGACTTCCACCGGCCCACGGCCCACTCCGGCGCGCCTTTGTCCAGCGTCCCCAGGGCAAGCCGCACCACGAGAACCAGGTTGTCGCCCTCGGCGAACTTTCGTGCGGCTTCAAACAACCCGCTAACCCTGCAGGCCGTTGCAAGCTCGATGGAACCGGGGCGGACCTTTTCGTCCCCGATCATGGCCTTCAGTTTTTTCTGCATGAGCGCGGATTTAACCTGCTTCAGTTGGGTAAGCGTACGGGCGCGCGATTCGGCGTCGCTGTCGCCAACGTACGAGACGATCAGTTTGTCGATTTCCTTCTGCGAGAGCTCAGCTTGTCCCTGGACGGTTGCCGGAGCGGCGGCGAGGACAAAGAAACCGACTGCCCACAGGGCGAGACACAAGCGTAGCGCAGATCGAGCCATGTCCGCACCCCCCCGAGATGACCGCGAAGTGAAGCAAATCATATCAGTTCGCGGCCCAGGCGTAGAAGCTGTCGAGATCGGCCTTCAACTTCTTAAGCGCCGACTGGCGCAGGTACATCATGTGCCCCGCTTCGTAGTACTCCGTGCGCAAGTTCTTGCGAAGCTCGTCCGAGATGTCCATGTGCGCGAACACGTAGTCGCTGACCGAATACCTGGTGACCTGGTCGTAGTAGCCGCTGGCCATCAGCACCTTCATCCGCGGGTTTTGCATCAACGCTCCCGCAAGACGCGCCGAAGCATCGGGGATGCGGTCGGAGCCGCGCTCGCGCTTGCCGTCCGACCAGTTCCAGGGCGAAACGTCGCCCAGGATTTCATAGGGAAGTTCCGTCTCGTACTTCAGCTCGTTGCGCAGGTAACTGCGTATGCACGCGGCGTAAGGGCCCATGACTGGCGCGATGCTGGGCTCGGCGGTGAAAGAACCCGTCGCCGAGGTCCTCGCGGGACCGGTGTAGCGCGTGTCGTAGGCGCCAAGCTGGAGATTCTTGTCCTTGAGCAACTCCGTGCTGAAGCCCGTGATGCGAAGATTGGCGCGCTCGATGGTGTCCTCGGGCAGGCCCGAATAGCGCGCAAGCTGGCCGCGGATGCGGTCGCGCTCGGCCTTGGCAAGCCGCGACCCGAGCGCCAGCGCCGGCAGATATTCGCGCAGCGAAAATTTCTCCACCTCGTCGAGCGTCTTGCGCAAATCCTTCTGCAACTCTTCGGGCAACTTCTTGTGGAACCACGCCGAGGCCGCAATCGTCGGCAGCGCCAGCGCAAACGCGAGGTCGCCGCGCGCGCCTTCAGGGTTCAGGAAGGCCGAGACGAGCACCAGGCCGTTCAGGTAGATGCCATCGCCCTGTAAGTGGTGCGCGAGCATACAGGCGCGGAACGTGCCGTAGCTTTCGCCCGCGAGAAACAGCGGCGAGAGCCAGCGATTGTTGCGGCCAACGTACATGCGGATGAACTCGGCGTTCCACTGGACATCCTCTTGCACGCCGTGGAACTGATCCGCTTCCTCGCCCGGGAGCGGCCGACTGAAGCCGGTGGACACCGGGTCCATGAACACGAGGTCGGTCTTGTCGAGGATCGAGCACTCGTTGTCGATCAGCTCGTAGGGAGGCGTAGGCGCCATGCCTTCGTCGCCCATCTTGACGCGGCGCGGGCCGAACACGCCGAGATGCAGCCACACCGAGCACGACCCCGGCCCGCCGTTGAACGAAAACGTCAGCGGCCGCCTGGAGAGATCGCCGGGCTTGTCCTTGGTGTATGCGACGAAGAAGTAACTCGCCTTTTTCGTGCCGTCTTCTTCGGTCAGTACGAAGTTGCCGGCGGTGGCCGTATAGTTGATGGTTTCGCCGCCAAGCGACGCGGTGTGAGCCGTTGACGACATTTTTTCAGTCGAATAGGAGACCTCGGGCCGGGAACGTTCGTTGTCCTTGGCGTCTCTTTTTGTGTCGGCCTCGGCATGCTCGCGCGAGGGCCGCTTTTCATCAGCGCGCTGCGCGAAAACCGCGACAGACGCAAGAATACCGGCGATCAACAAGCACAACTTCAGGGCTTTGCCCATGACGACGCTCCATCTACAGGTTGGAATCGAACGATGCCGTTTGTACAGCGAGCTGTACAGCTACCGGCGCACAAAACCAGACGTGTACGCCCGTGTTACTTCCACTCGCTCTTCAGCATCGCGTAGACGCAACTGTCCTGGCGCGCGCCGTTGACATCGTGGCGGTGTTCGCGCAGCACGCCCTCGAGCTTCATGCCCGCTTTCTCCGCGACGCGGCGGCTTGCGGCGTTGCTGCCGTGGCACCACCAGCTCAGCCGCAACCAGGGCCAGTCGGTGAATCCCCAGCGCAGAAGTTCGCGCAAAACACGCGTGCCTAGGCCCTGGCCTGCAAGGTCGCCGGCGATCCACATGCCGATCTCGGCGTTCATCAAGGGCAGCGGCCCGTCGCGCAGGTGATAGCCCGTGCCGCCGATGATGCGCTTTTCGTCCGGCGTCCAGACGCCTAACGTGAACTCGCTACAGGCGACGAAGTTGCCCGCGAACTCCCGCACGCGCTTTTCACTTTCCTCAAGCGGCTGATGCGGCTTGGCCCAGTGCATGAAGCGTTTTAGATGTTCGTAGGAGGCGTCCACGGCGGCGGTCAACGCCGCACCGTCGCCGGGTTTGTATGCGCGAATCACGAACTCGCGCGTCGCCGTGCGCTGCGGCGCATCGAAATATTTGAACGCGTGACGATTCATTGCTTGCTGACCTGGTAGATGAGCAGCGTGCCGTTTTCGTCCACGTTGTAAGCATAGATAACGTCCTGCGCGCAGACGAAAGCGCTCAGGAAGACACCCTCGGGGCCCGTGATCGCGCGAAACTCCGCGCCGTCCAGCATGCCGAATACTTCCGCAACAGCCAGTTTGCTGCCCTCCTTGACGCCGCCCATCGCAAACGTGGTTCCGCTTTGGGGGTGAAAGTCAAGCTCCACTTCCTCCGGGTCAATATCGCCGGGCAGGACGACCGGCCGCGCCACATCGCCTTCAATCCACACCCACAAATACTTGTCGCCGGAGAAGGCCTGCGCGTAGACGTTGTCGCCACATCGAGCTTGTTGACACACATGGTCCTGCAGCACCCATTTGCCGTCGGGGAAACGGATCGTTGTGATTGCCTTGTCTCCCACGCGGCACAGCATATAGCGCTTTTGATCAAGGTAATAGTTGACCAGCAAAGGCGTGTCTTCATTAGCCTCAATGACGGATTGGGGCGGATCTGCGGCCTTCCACACAATGGGGTTTGCCGTCGCGCCATTGACCATGAAAAACTTCCGGTACTCGCCGGGGAAAGTGCGGAGCAACGCTTTGCCGTCGCAGCAATACAGCTCAAGCAGGTAGTCTTCCACCGGGTCGCCGTTTTTGGTGTGAATGAGTTCGGCCTTGCCGTCCTTTACAATCCATGCCCGCTTGTCTGCCAACGGCGCGCGCTCACATCCCACAACGACAGCAGCATCCTCCAAAAACCAGCAGCTTGTCCTCGACCAGGCAAGCTGAAAATTGCCCGGTGTGGGAAGGTCGAGCGGCATGAGTTTTTGCCCGACAACTTTGTGGGGACGGTATTCATCTTCGCTCATGTCGCCGGGCTTGGTCTCGGCCGCCAGGATGATCGTCCCGTCAGGATGCCGCGTGAAGAAAAAGCCATATTGGCGCGAGGGCAGTGGTTTCTTTTGATCGTCAAGTACCGGCTTCAAGCGGCCTTCCTTGACGTAGGCCAGCCGCTGCTCCTTCGCCCCAACCTGGCAGTCAATCCAGACGGAATCCGGGAATGACACCACGCAGTCCGCCGCCACGAAGTCAGCACCCAGTTCGTTTTTCAACAGACGGGCTTTGCCGTTGCTGATCTCGATCACGTGATAGGGCATGTCTTCTTGCGGGGTCTTTTCGTCCTCGATCATTTGCCCCGTTGCGTAAAGCGGGCGGCCCGGCTCCGGAAAATAAGCATCACCCTCGTGGGCAAAGGAAAGGGTCGCCAGCGGCGGAGGCGATCCTTCCCAGGCAATCGCCTCGATGCCGGAGGTATCGACCAGCCAAAATCCGCAGCGGCCATCTTTGCGGCCTGCTATCACCGCCGCCCGCCCGTAAGCCCCAACATCCAAAACTTCGAAATCCTCTTGCTTGCCGATCAACCGCACATCCCAAGCCGGGGCCAAGCCTTCCCCCGACGCTGAGAAGTGGCTCAAAACCAAACACAAGGCAAGTGAAATGATTACCCCGGATCTGCTACGCATAGCTTGGCTCCGCGGGGACTGACGGGGAGCAACCACTATACCACGCGCGGGGATCTCAGCAGCGCCGCGGCGCCGCCTAGGCGTTCGCGGAACTTGTGGTTCTTCACGAACTCCAGCCTGGTGCCATATTTAAGCGCAATGCGTGTCACGGCTTCCTTTAAATCAACGTTCGTGACGTTCCGGCTCTCGCAGGCGAAGCAGACCTTGGTCTCGTCGCGGAACAGCGCGCCGCAATCGTCGCACTGCGTGCCCGGGTGATTCAGGTCGTGCGGCAGCAGCACCTCATAGGCCTGGCCGCGCGCGAGATACCGCAGTGTGTCCTCAAGCCCGGTGACGCCCATGGTCGTGCTGTGAATTTCGCGGATGATTCGCTCCATCTTCTGCGTCTCTTCCTCGTCCTCAGCCTTCTTGAAGTAATCCAGCGCCGACTGCAGCAACTCATGTTCCTTGATGCGGGCGTCCACGCGCTCGCCCCCCACCACGCGCCGCTTCACGTCCGACGTCATGCACTGCATAAGCTGTGCGCGCGACTTCTCCGGCCCCGCCACCACAATGCGCTTGTAGCGGTGCTTGGCCACCAGTTGCGCCAGCATGTCCGCCACTTCCTGCGTGTGCGCCAGCTTCTGCTCCTCGATATGCCGCTGGAAGCGCATTTGAGACCACCCGCCCCGGTGAATCCGCTTGTGCACCTCGTTGTGGATGTCCGAGCTGTCGACAAGTTCGCCCGCCGCAAGCTCGAAGATTTTGGCGCTGCGGCTGTCGATCTGCACGACGGCGTAGGGCTCAAATTCCTCGGCCATGAACGCGAGCTGGCTGATCCAGGGAAAGCGGCGATAGGCCGCCTGGTCCTCAAAGGGAACGGCGGTCTCGAAACGTTCGATAACTTCCTTGCCCTTGAGGAAGAGCGCAAGCCCGATTACGCCGGGTTTGATGTCCTGGTCGCGGATAAGCGTCGCGTGTTCAAGGCCCTCGCGCAGAAACGCGAGGCCCCTGGCGTCACCCGTCATCACGGACTCGAGCTCCGCGGCGCGGTTCTTGAGAAAGATTAAATTCTCTTTGCGGCGGTCATGGCCGCCCTCGCGGCAGCGAAGGTAGATCGAAAGAATGTGAGGATACTGCGACTCGATGGTCGCGAGTTTTTGAATACGCTGCTTGATGTCCATGACGGCTCCGATGCGGACCTCGACGGTCCAATACCCGTTGATCCGGGGCGCAAAGGATAGCGGCGCGGCGCGCCCGCGCAAGATTGTGGAGGATTTGGCAGTGCTTCAGTTTAGCCAACGCGACATGTTGTGGCTGAGGTCTCCACCTCAGCAGTGGCGCGCCCAAAGGCTCGCTACAGTCGTGGGGGGGCGCCCCCCCCC
>JADLAK010000017.1 GCA_020848275.1 Planctomycetota bacterium | reverse complement strand
CCAGCCACGCCGTCGCTCGCGCTTCTTGATCTGCTCGCTCGGCGCAGCGCATAAACTCGGCACACTAACCTTGAAAAAGCTCTAAGCGGTCCTACATATATTCTGGGCAGTTGTGGGGCGGACATTCGTGTCCGCCCGACCGGCGTAGCCGGTCGAATTGTGGCTCGCAAAGCTCGCCACCGCGGACAGGAATGTCCGCGCCACCTAAAGACAATTATCTCGGACCGCTTAGTGGGCTCGGTGTCCTCTGTAGCGAATGTGCTTGCCTGGGCATCCTTGGCGGGGACTCGCGCCGAGGGACTCAGGTATGCGGTTCCCAAAAAGAAGAGGGGCGGCCGTGATCGGCCGCCCCTGTCATTTCGGGAATCAGAAGCATTACGACTTGCGGCTGCGGGTCATCCAGCTCGCACCAGCCAGCATCGCCATCAGCGCCAGCACCGCGGCCATCGCGGTTTGCGCTGTCGAGTTCTCGACAGCGCAGGCGTTTGAGGAAATGCGAGCCTCGTGTTCATCGACGATGCTTGCGGTGGCGTAGTTGAAGGTCTGCGGCACTTCGCGTGAACCCAATGCGCCGGTGGTGAGGATGATCGTCAGTTCGAGGCCGTCCCCTGCGGGAGTGAACAGGCCGGTGATGCCGGTTCCATCCCCGTTGATGATGGGCTCGCCGGGGCAGGGGATACCGCCGATGGTGACACTGACCGGAGGCGTGAAGCCCGCGCCGATGATGACGATGGGCTCGCCACCGGTGCGCAGCGATTCAGTCGGCGAGAACGACGAAACGAAGTAAACGATCACGCCCACGGTGTTGCTGATGGGCTGCGGGATGCCAAACGTGACCGCGTTGGTGCCGGCCGTCAGGATGTCCGAGGGGCTGCTGATCGAGCAACGGAAGGTCTCGGGCAAACTCGCGCCCGCCGTCGCAAGGATGTTGTAGCGGATGATCAGGTCGTAGTACTGGCCGTTAGGAATCACGATCGGGCCGCTGACATTGAAGGGCACCGCGGCCGTCGGGTAGTTGCCGCCCGACTGGCCCAGCAACACGTCAACGCCAGGCGTGAACATGCCATCCTTGGGCACGGCAGGCAGCAGCTCGGAATCGAGGTAAATTTCGATGCCGTTGGAAGTCGCCAGGTCCGTGAAAAAGTCGCCGGTGCCGCCCGTGGTCAGGGTGAGGCCGGAGACGTTGATGTCCTCGTTCTCAGCCTGGAAGCGGAACACCGCGATGGTATGGCCAAAGGCCACGCCGGATTCGGCGATACTGCTGATAGGTGAAGTCGGCGCCGCACTAACCGTCAGGGTGGGGGCGTCAATCAGGATGCCGTTGGTGAGTGGAGGCTGGGGCTGGAGGTCGATCATGCTGCCCGAGGGAGCAAGGTTCCAGGTGACGTCGGTGACGTTGGCGTAGTACCGCTGGCCAAACAAGGCGTTACCCGCCAGTTTCACGCGCAGGTAGAAGGTGCGCACGATCGTCGAGGGGAAGCCCTGGTTGGTGATAGTCGCCGAGTACTCCGCGGTTGTCGGCGATGTCGGCGAGAACGAGCCGGTCAACGCTGTCGCCAACTGGTCGATGGCCGGGCCATCGAAGTTTGGCGAGTTGCTGTTGAGGTCTTCGTAGAGCGCAACGTCGCTAAAGGCCGTGGCGGGGTTGGCCGCTGCGCCAACACCCGTGCAGGTGAACACGATGTCCGTCACAGACCAGTCCCGGTTGAGCGAGCCGATCTCGATGACCAGCAGCAACTCACCCCAGCCGTTGGGACCTTGCGAGATGTTGCTCACCGGGAGTTCCGGCAGCGCCGGGCCGATGCGCTCGCACAGCAGGTCGTTTCCTTCAAGGACAAGGCCCGGGGTCGGCACAGCGGGGCAGGGGACGCCCGCAACCTGCGCGCCGAACTGGTGGCCCGAGGCCGCGGTGATCTGGCACATGTAGGTGCTGCCGCGCGCGCCGATGGTGTTGAAGTCCACAAGCACTATGAAGCGTTTGGTCACCGGCGCGAGGAACTCGCCGGCCTGGCCCGGTCCCGTCGGGATAATGAACGTGACGCTGGAATCGTCCATCGGGAAGTGATTTGCCGCTATGGTCGATACCACGACGTCAACGCCCGGCGTCCATTGGTTGTTGGCGTCATTGTCTAAGGCCAATCGTATGCCGGCGTAATCAACGGAGTCGTCACCGTCAGTCGGCGTAATGTCCACCGGCGCGGCAAGAGTCATGCTGTTCTGGTAATTCAGCGGCCCGCGGTCGTAATCGACCGAGAACGACTGGATCACGTTGTTCTGTGAATTCAGGTAGCAGGTCTGGACGCCAAGGTAGATGTCGGTGTAGGTGAAGGTGGGGATTTCGACGAAGATGCCGGGGAAGTAGGGATAGCACGACTCAGGCGCGCCGGGCACGCCCGTGACGCCGACGCCCGAACCCACGGTCAGCGACTTAACGCGGAACTGGTACTTGTCGCCGGGCTCCGGGGTCAGTGAGCCGGGCTCAGCGCCGGCGAGTTTCACGACGATGAAGTACTTGCGCGACTGGCCGCCGACGAAAGACTGGCGAGCTGTCGGCACGTCAAATTCGACAAAGTTGTCGTCCAGAGTGAAGTTCTTGCCCGGAATCGGAGAGATCGCCGGGTCGTAAATCGGGATGTCCGACAGCGGGTCAAAGGCGCCATCCGGTGCGCCCGGGGGCCCATCCTCCCACAATCGCACGCCGTATTCGTTGCCTGGCGATGCAGGCGGCGACTGCGGGTTTGTGAATGCTGTTCGCGAGTCCCCCGGCAGACTTCGGTCTTCAATCTGTATTTTTGTCAATGTTGCCGGGTTGTTCTGGAAACAGTTGACGATGTCAAAGTCGCCCACAAGCAGGCCGTCACCCACCCAGTTGCTGGCGCCGGGGCCAGTCGCGTTGGCCGGCGTGGTCACCGTGCTCCTGCCCACGGGCCAGTCCTGCGTCGAGAAAATGTTCCAGCGCGGCTCCACGTCAAGGTTCGGGGTCACTGTGCAGACCAGTCCGACGTAGCTGTTGCCGAAGTCCGAAACCGTGCCGGTCTGGGTCGTGGACGACACGCCCGCGCCCGACGCATACACCACGCGGCGGCCTGAGTTACCGAACAGCAAGAGGCCCGCGTTGGGCGTGCGGCTCGTAAAGGAAATGTCGACAAGGATGTTGTCGGAAGCGCCGCCGCCGTTGAAGGCAAAGGGCCGGCGCAACACGAACTTCAGGATGTGCCCGGGCGCCTGGAAGGTCGTGGGCCAGCCGGGATACTGCACCTTGGTTACCTGGTAGTTCTCCTGGATACATGTGGCGATGTACGAGTTGGTCTTAAAATTCAGATCCATGTTGGTGGAACTCAGGGCATTGGCGCCGGGCACGTAGTCTTTATCCGTGTAGCCGATGCGCACGACGCAGTTGTTGAGCATCAACACCGCCGTGTTCCAGTTGGCGCTATGGACGCTGAACTCGAGGGACGTAATGACGCCGCCCGAGTTAATGGCCGCCATGCCCGCTTCCTGAGAACCGTAGACCACCTGGTATCGTACGCCCCAGCTTGGATCGAGGTTGAAAGGATAGTTGGCCGAAGATCCACCCCAGCTTGAATAAGGGTAAACCGTCTGCGCACATGCAGAATTCGCAAACACCACCGCGAGCAGGAGGGCCCCCAAGCCGTACGTCGCGATGTTTGTGTAGCGCATGAATCGTCCTCCGAGAATTCGTCGAAATACACAAAGTCATCGCCTCGCGTTCTCGCGAAGCGACGACCGATTTACCCCAAGCAAAATGAGAGCCTACGCAGGCGCTAATTGTTTCACGTAAAACGCGATCTGGCAAATGAAATGCGGACTAACAACGCCGAAATCTTACACACATAAACTCCACTGACAGCGCACCAACAACCCGCATCGGTTGCATTGCGCCGTTAGCCAATCACCCTGCGCCGTTCCACTTCATCAAACTTTGTGACGGTTTTTCCAGTTAGAGGAAACCTTCAGCCCTCTTGCCACGTATATTTTTAGTGCCGTTGCCCGAAATCTCGGGACGGCGCCCTTTTGGGTTTGCGGGCCCGAAAGGCAATGATCTTGGGAGAGATTCATGGGTCCAAAGCTTGCCCTCGCGGCCGTGGCCGCTGTTGGTTTTTGTTTGCTGGCTGTGAGTGTCCCGTCTGCCCCGGCGCCTTCATCGGCCACAAGTCTGCGGTTTGAGAAACCGCACGCAGAACTGTCTGTCGACCCCGCGGTTGCTCGCGCCCTGGCCAATTCGCCGGCGGGTGTGTTGTTCACGCCCTTCCTCGAATCGGACCAGGCCTTCCAGCAAAGCCGCGAGGACCTCAAGAACTGGAAGCCCGACCCACCGCTCGACCTTAGCGGTCCGCTGCCGACCGATGACGACGTCCGCGCCGCCATCAAACAAGCGGTCGATTACCTGCTGGAAAAACAAAACGAAAACGGCGCCTGGGACGTCGAACTGACCGGCAGCCTGCTTTCGGAAGTCGCCGACCAGGCCGTCGATTCCACCGCCGTCACCGCGCTTTGCGGCCTTGCGCTGCGCCGTCACATCAAGGTTGACCCTGCGAAAATCGAAGTCGCCCTGACCAAGGCCGCCGACGTCATCATGGACCGCATCATCCGCGGCAAACTCAGCACAAAGGTCTACTACGCCGTGTGGCGCTACACCTGGGGCCTCAAGTTCCTCAGCGGCGAATTCAAGGCCACCAAGAACGAAGACCGCCGCGCGGAGATCAAAGGCGTGGCGCGGCGCATGGTGCAATCGCTGCTCAAGATGCAGTTGTCCAACAGCCCAATCCCATTGATGGACCGCGCCCGGCGCGCGCGCATCAGCAAATCGGACAAGAAAATCGCCAAGCCCTCCAACATGGGCATCGCGCTGGCGTTGCCGACGGACGACAACTATCGCGGCGGCGCCGTGGTCAGCGAAGTATTGCCCGGCAGCGCGGGAGAAAAGGGCGGGTTGAAGGTCGGCGACCGCATCGTCAAGGCCGAAGGCATCAAGATCGAAAACGCCTTTGACTTCTACCCGATGGAGACGGGCTGGCTTGGCGGCCAGAGCATCGAGTTGTGGGTCGAACGCGGCACGGAGCCCGCAGTGCGCCGCGAAGTCAAGCTTGAGACCGTGTGGCCCGGCTACATCGGCATCCAGATGATTGCCGGCCCCGACGGCGTGACCGTCGACAAGTTGCTGCGCTTCAGCCCCGCCAAGTCCGTGGGCGTCGAGGTCGGCGACGTCGTATTCGACATCGACAAGACGCCGGTCAAGACCGTCGAGGACTTCCTTGCAATCGAGGCAAAGGTCAAGCCGTTGCAGAAATTGAAATTCAGCCTGGGCCGCGGCTCCAAGAAAAAGGCCGTGACTGTCGAGGCCGCCGTTGCGCCCGAGGGCACCTTCGGTTTTGCCATCCAGGAAGAAGACAAGTCCGAGGAAGGCGGCGTGGTGCTGGAGAATATTTCCGAGCAAGGCGCTGCCGACCGCGCGGGCATGAAGAAAAACGACCGCCTGATGAAAATCGGCCACACGCCGATCCTGGGCCTCGACCATTATCTCGAGTTTGAGGTGTCACTGGCCGCGGGCCGGACGGTCAAATGTCTGGTCAAGCGCGACGGCGAAGAAGTCGAAGTTGACGTCAAGCTCGACGCGCTGGTCAATCCCGGCGACCCGCAGTTCGAACCCAGCGGCAAGGGCGGCTGGGGCGGCGCGGTCATCGTTGAATCCCTCAAGAAAGGCGGCGTCTCCGAGAAGGCCGGCCTTAAGGTCGGCGACGTGATCAAGAAGCTTAACGGCACCGATACCTCCAACCTGTTTACCTTTATCTTCCTCTTCCGCGACTTCGGCGCGGGCGACGAAGTCGTCCTCACCATCGAGCGTGGCGGCAAGGAAGTCGACCTGAAGCTCATGCTGGCCGAGTATCCCAAGGACGCCGACGTCGTCGAAGAAGGCGGCTGGAACTATTACCCCATGGGCGTGGCGGTTTCGTTCGCCAGCGCCACGACCCTGATGACCTTGATCGAGGTCGCCGAACCCAAGGAAGGCATGGGCCTGCCCGTGCCCGTCGAGTCTCTGGCCGCGGCCGCCAACCTGATCCAGAGCATGCACAAGGTCGACACCACCAACGGCGGCATCGAGGGTTACATCTATCGTTCGATGACCGGCGCGCCGCCCGACCGCATCAAGATGTCCGAGGACGTCCGCGGACACATGGGACGCATCACCTGCTGCGAACAGGCGATGGTCATGGCCAACGAACGCAAGATCAAGACGGCCGCGGTCAAGGGCCACACGCGCGACAAACTCAAGAAGCAGCTTGACCTCTGGCTCAAGCACCGCGGCGAGCTCGACAAGGTGCGGCGCTTCTGGCACACGCACAACTACAACCTCTACGCCAACGCCGCCTACTATTGGATGTACGGCCACTTCCACACCATGCAGGCGGCCAACTTCGTGGGCGGCCCGCACAAGAAGAAGGTCGGCGACATCTGCCTAAAGGCGCTGATGTTGACGCGCAGCGCCGACGGCACCTGGAACGACCACGAGTCCTTCGGCCCGCTGGTCGGCACCGCCGAGGCGCTGATGATCTTTGGCGAAATCGAGGGCGCTTTCCGCGACGGCTACAACACCGCGGCGGCGGTCACCCCCGACAAACCCAAGGAGGCGCCCAAGGACCCACCCAAATAGCAGCGCCGCGAAATTGTGGTCTGGAATGAGTGCCGCCAAGCGTACTCATTCCAGACCATGTTCGTTTGACGCCATTGCACGTAAACTCTGGCTACCGTCCACGGAGATCACCGAATGTCGTTTCGCCTTTTTCTCGCCGCAATCGTGCTGACACTGGCCTGCGTAGCGACTATCGCGCAAAGCGCGCCCGACAAACCCGGCGCCTCGCCGGACAAGCCTCTTACTTCTGACAAGACCGCGGTTGCCGAGGCCGGCAAGCCTGCCCAGCCTGCCGAGGAACAGCCCAAGGCCAACAAGGAAGAAGCGCTTGTTCCCGCCCGCGCCACCAACCTCACCGTCGAGCTCAAGGGCTACAGCGGCGAACTGCGCATCAAGTCCATCGTCGCCCCGGGCACGCCCGTCAGGCAGGGCGACGTGATCGCCGAACTTGTGGCGCCGGACCTCGAAAAGGCGTTGATGGTCGCCGGTGAATCGCTTGAGGCCGCGCGCTGGGGCCTCAGGGCGACGGAAACCAGTTTCAACCTCGCTGAGGCAAGCCAGAAGATGCGCCTCGAAAACGCCGAACAGGATCTGATGACGGCCAAGAGTGAACTCCAGGAATTCCTTGAGGGCGCCAGGCAGGATCGCGTCGCGCAGGGCGAACTCGGTCTTGCGGGCCTCAAGGCCAGCATCGAGGACCAGGAAGATGAACTGCGCCAGCTTGATGCGCTCTACAAGGGCAACGACCTCGCCAAGGAAAGCCAGGACATCGTGCTCAAGCGCGCCCGCCGTCAGCTTGACCAAACCAAACAGCGCCAGGCGCTGGCCAAACGCGCGCACGACCGCCTGCTGACCTACGATCTGCCGCAGGAAGAAAAACGCCTCAACCGCGCTTACGCCGACCGCGAGGAAGAACTCAGGCGCCTCCGCGCCCGTCACAAAGAGGGCGTCATGGACATGGGCATGGGCGAGATGCACGCCGGCTTGATCCGCGCGCGTATGGGCCTGCGCGAGGCCGAGGAAAACTTGCGCGAGCTGCAGGGCGATATCAACGCGCTCAAGCTCGTCGCGCCCCACGCCGGCTTGGCCGTTATCGGCGCTGTCGAGGGCAACGAAGGCCTCAGTCAGCCCTTCAAGGTCGGCGACAAGGCGCCGCGCGGCCAGCCGATTGCCGGCGTGATCGACACCAGCAAGCTGCGCGTGACCTTCAAGCTTCCCGTGGCCGAAGTGCGCAAGGGCTTTGCCATCGGCAGCGACCAGAAGGTGGTCGCCGCGGGCGACGAGCGCGGCTGGGACGCCAAAGTGGTGGCGCGCGGAGTCAATGCGAAGGATGGCAAGGTTGCGGTGGTGCTCGAAATCCTCAACATCAATGACCAGTTGATGCCTGGCCTGACCGTGGCGATCAAATCATGAGCAAACGTTCGATAGTTTTCTGCGCGGGGTTGCTGGCGCTTTGGGTTGGCGCCTGCGGCAGCCCGCACCAGCAGGTTTATTACCCGCTGCCCGGCGACGGCGAGCGGCCTGCGCCCGCACCCGCACCCGTGGAGCCGTCCGGCGATGTTGAGCCGGTTGCGGCGGCAACCGATGAAACGCCCGTGTCCGGCTGGAAGTACCAGCAGCGGCTGGACAAGGCCGTCAAATTCCTGCTCGACACGCAAAAGAAGGACGGCGGCTGGGGCCACTTCCTGCCGGAACGCCCGGGCGACATCTACATCGGCGGCCTCAATACGCTGCTGGGCTTTGGCAACGCAAGCACGGCGCTGTGCGCGATGGGGTTGATGCTGCAGCCCGAGACGCCCGAGATTAATGCTGCTCTGGTAAAGGGTATTAAGCACATGATCGACGCGCCTGATGCGGCGCGCATCGACGGCGGGACGTTTTACGACACCTGGGCCCACGCCTACATGCTTACGGCGCTGGCGCGCGGCCTCAAGGACGACCGCCTGGCCGATCTGCACGCGGGCATGCGCGGGCGCATCAAGCTTGAACTCAAGCGCCTGGCCGAACTGCAGGGATTGTCCGGCGGCTGGGGCTATTACGACTGGAACGAGAGCACGTATCGGCAAAGCGGCGAGATGGCGACGTCGTTTACGACGGCGACGGCGCTGGTTTCGCTGAAAGAACTCCAGGATGCCGGCATCGACGTCAGCAAACGCGAGATCGAGATCGGCCTTGATTTCCTCGAGAGGTTGCGCATCCCCACGGGCGCCTACTGCTACTCGGTCGACCACACCTATTACCCGCACGGGACGCCCAACAAGGTTCGCGGCTCGCTGGGGCGCTCGCAGGCCGGCGACAACGCGCTGATTTCGTGGGACCGTACGCTCAAGGCAGCGGACATCAAGGCCGCGATGGATCGGTTCTTCAAGGACCACGTGTTCATTGAAATCGGCCGCAGCCGTCAGTGGCCGCACGAGGCGTGGTACGCCACGGCGCCTTATTACTACTACTACGGGCACTATTACGCCGCGCGCAATCTGGACCATCTGCCGCAGGAAAACCGCAACGATTACGCGGGCAAACTTGCGGACCTGATTGCCAGGACGCAGTACGATGACGGCTCGTTCTGGGATTATCCGTTGTTTGGTTACACCAAGGCCTACGGCACCGGCTTTGGCGTGCTCATTTTGAGCTACTGCAAGCAGCACTTGGCCGACGCGAAGTAGGAACCAGAGCCCATTGCGTAAGCGATGGGTGTTTTGGCTGTTCAACTAGACGAATACCCTAAAACAAAAACACCCGCCCGCTAACGCAGCGGGCTTCCATGAGTGGGGCCTTCGGGTCAAGGAAGAAGCGGTGTCCTGGCTTCCATCCGCACTCTCGTTATGGAGCCGTGGCTCCGGTGCATGTTGGGACTCGAATAGGCGCTG
>JADLAK010000016.1 GCA_020848275.1 Planctomycetota bacterium | reverse complement strand
CGTGCCGGTTTCTGCTTGCGGCGAGCATCGCATCTCTGCGTCGCGCTCGCTCAGCGTGGCTTCCAGCCACGCCGTCGCTCGCGCTTCTTGATCTGCTCGCTCGGCGCAGCGCATAAACTCGGCACACGAACCTTGAAAAAGCTTTAGCCGCCCAGCCGTTCGTCGGCCTTTTTCAACGCCTTTTTCAGCGCGTCGAACTGCAGCTTTTTCATCGCCGCATCGAAGGGCAGCCACGCGGAATCGCTGTGCTCGTGGCTTTGCTTGTGCATGGGTTGGCCCGTCGTCGCGAGGAAATAGACCACCTGTTTGTTGTAGCTGCCGCGCTTGGGGTGTTTGACCTGGTATTCGTCGCGATGCTCGAACCCTTGGACGACGCTGAGGTCGGAAATCCCGGTTTCCTCCAGCGTCTCGCGCCGCGCGCACTCTATCGCGGTTTCATCGCCCTCGGCGTGGCCCTTGGCAAAGCCCCACGCGCCGTGGCGGGCGTTGCGCAAAAGCAAATAAACACGCTTGCCGTCCTTCACCGAGGCAAGGATGAAACCCGCCGCCAACCGCGTATTTTCAGCCATTGTGCGCTCCCTGCACGTGCGCCGCCGCGCCCGGTTTGTACACTTGAAGGCACGCGGAGAATAGCATGTTGATGACGACCACCAGCACCCTCGAAGGCTACGTGATCACCAAGTATTTCGGCGTTGTCTCGGGCGAGGCGGCGACCGCGCCGCAGGAGCTGCGCAAATTCGCGGCCTTCATCAAGAAGGAAGGCGGGGGCCGGCACCCGGAATTCGAGAAACTCACGCGCGAAACGCGCCAGATGGCCGTGCTGAACCTTGAGCAGGAAGCCAAAGAATTCGGCGCCAACGCGGTGATCGGCGTCGAATTTCACTACGAATACATGGCGTCAGACGGCCTGATGATGATCACCGTCAGCGGCACTGCCGTCATCGTCGAAGACAAGAAGAAGCGGTAAAGCGGATGGCAGTTGGCGGATAGCGGATAGCCAATACAACCGCGGTAAAGCCTTGCTATCTGCTATCTGCTATCTGCTCGAAGTATAACCTGCCCCAACGTGCCTGAACCCGCCCCCAAACCCGTAATCTCGCCTAACAGCAAACCACCCATCTTCGTCGTGCTCGGCCCCACCGCCAGCGGCAAGAGCGTGCTCGCGCTCGAGGTCGCGCGCCGTTGCGGCGGCGAGATCATCAGCGTCGACGCGCTCAAGGTTTACCGCGGCCTCGACATCGGCACGGCCAAGCCCGGCAAGGACGAGCGCAGGCAGGTCCCCCACCACGGGCTGGACCTGATCGAGCCCAACGAGACTTTTTCGGTCGCGCAATTCCTCGATTACGCGCAGCCGGTCATCGACGACCTGGTCGCGCGCAAGCGCCTTCCCGTCCTCGACGTCACCGCGCCGCTGTACCTGAAGGCGCTGATGTACGGCATCTCCCGCGGGCCCACGCCCGACCCCGCGCTTCGGCGCAAGCTCGAGGCCATGCCGCTGGAAGACCTGCACCCGCAATTGCAAAGGCTTGATCCGTCAAGGGCTGCCGAGCTGCACCCCAACGACCGCAAGCGCATTATTCGCGCACTGGAGTTCGTGATGCTTGGGCAAAAGCGCATGAGCGAAGACGCGGAATGGGGCGAGCCGCGCGCCGATTATCGCTGGGTGCTCACCGGCATCCGCTGGCCGCGCGAAGCCCTGTACGCGCGCGTCATCGAGCGCGCCGACAAGATGTTCAACGCCGGCTGGCTGGAGGAAGTCCGCAAGGTCGCTGAACTCTCGAAGACCGCCGCCGAGGCCCACGGTTACAAACGGTTGCTCTCGCACCTGCGCGGCGAGATAACGCACGACCAAGCCAGGGACCTTACCCGCAAGGACGTAAAAACCTTTGCCCGCAAGTCGATGACCTTTTTCAAACGCTTCCCGCGCGTGCAGTGGCTTGACGTGTCAAGTGAAGAGGAAATCCACCGCGCCGCGCAGTACCTGTCGTGGGAACTCAAGGAAATGCTCAACGCGGCGGGCATGCACAGGGAGATGGTGGATCTGCCGTAGGGACACGCGGAAGCGTGCCCTGCCATTGCGGACACGCGGCCGCATTTCCCTACGAGCGCTTCACCACCAATAAGTACACCAGCGCCCCAACGCCCAGGACCAGGCAATACGCCGCGAACCAGCGCAGCTTGCCCTTAAGCACCACCAGCCGCACGGCCCACAGGCCGAACAGGCTGAACACAAAGCTCGACACAAACCCGCATATGCCGGTTACGGGCTCGATCTTCGCGATCTCCTTGGCCTCAAGCAGCCCTGCCCCCGTGATCGCTATCAAACCCATCATAAAGCTCAGGCGCACGGCTTCGGGTCGCAGCCACTTCAGCGCCAGCGCGGTGCTGATGGTTGAGCCCGAGCGCGACACGCCCGGCAGAATCGCCAGCGCCTGCATGCAGCCGATCAGCAGTACGCCGAGATAGCCGCCGCCGCGCACGTTGGCCAAAGTCACGCTAGGCTCGCGTTTGATCTCGGCGGTCCAGAGCATTGCGGCGGTGAATATCAGGCCGCCCGCGGCCCACAGCGGCGATTGCATCACGCTGCGTTCAACCTCGGTGCCCGTGGCCTTGGGCAGCAGGATTTTGAGCGTCAGGCCCACGATCACCGCCGGGATACTGGCGATGGCCAGCACCATCAGCCCGTGCCAGTCGATGCGCGGGAAGACCAACGCGCGCACGTCGCGCCGGAACACGATTGCGATGGCGGCGAGGCTGCCAAGGTGCAGTAGCACGGTCATGTCGAGCGTGGCGTTGACGCCAAGCAGCGCCGAGGCCAGCACCAGGTGGCCGTCGCTGCTGATGGGCAGGAATTCCGTGATTCCCTGCACTGCCCCGAGGATGATTGCATTGAGCCAGTCCACGAGAACCTATATCGGCAGATCGGGCCCCAAGCCTTGACGCCGCCCGGTGAGATGGTAATTCTGTCCGCCTTGCTGTACGGGGGTGTAGCTCAATTGGTTAGAGTGACGGCCTGTCACGCCGTAGGTTACGGGTTCGAGTCCCGCCACCCTCGCCACTCAAAAACACAAGCAGGAAGCGGCTTTCAAGGCGCTTCCTGCTTTGTTTTTGCCCTTTTGCGAACTTCGTGCGCCACCCAAGACGCCACCCAAAAATCCCTTTAGATGCCCGAAACTCGGGAATTAGGCCGCAATCACGTCGAACGGGGAATGTTTGCATCGAGGGCATGACTTAAGTGCGCCGATCTTGGCAGCCGTACCGCTGAATTTCTTGCGGCACGCTTTGCAGCGCACTTTGATTTCTTTGGCATCGGATGCCGACGCCGGTTCGTCGGCCATGATCGGGGTTGCGTCGTCCACGGCTTGCGTCACGCCGAAACCGGAGCCGATAGTTTCCGGCGCATAGGCGGAAGGCGGTTCAACGACTTCCGGCGGTGCTACGGGTAAGGCAGCGACCTGAACTACCTCGCCTGAAAAGGGCAGCTTACAATTCCAACACGCGGTCAAGGTGACGTTGTTGGATTGTCCGCATCGAGGACAGGTGTTGAACGCTTGGGCTGGCGTTTCCGGCGCTGCGGGCGGTTTGCGTTTCTTTGGCCGCACGACGAATTGAGTTCGCAAGGGGACAGTTGCGCGACGATCTTTGATGGCCAACGCCCACACAACCGACAGAACCCATACCAGAACACCGATGCCGAAATAGAACTGCCCGACGGTTTTCTTCAACCCAAATTCAAGCCCCAGCCCCGCAGCAAGTGAGGCCGCCACGCAAAAACAGAACAGCAGCACGCCAATGCCGACGGCCCGTTTCGAGCCAGCAATGCCTGCCGGAATTGCCGACAGCAGCAACGCAAGGATGCCCGCAAAGACGTAGCCAGGAGGAATCTCGGCCAACATGAACGACCACCCTATGTCTTGGACCGTGGCTTGTCACGCTGGGCCACCCCTTCGCGTACCTTGGCTGGGAGCTTTCCGTAAAGTTCGCTGATGCGCCGGTTGCCTTGAATCAAGGACTGACAAACCTGATTTACGATCTCAAACAAGATCGCAGACGTTTCTTCGGTGTCGCCGGGAACGATTTGAAGCGGATGCACCGCGTCATTCCCACAAAAGCGAACGGCATCAAGCGCCTGCTGAATGTTCTTGGGCGCTCCCTGCGCCACGAGCCAACCTACACGCTCGTTAAGATCTCTGCCCTCAGCTTTCAGGTGCGTAAGCATCAACTCAACAGCTAGGCGCAACAAGGCGCTCGCTGCGCGGGGAGACTCGCCCGCAATCGCACGGGCCTCATCGTAAATCTTCTGGACGTCAGGTGGCATCTCCGCGTGTGCTTCCGGTGCTGCAAGATGCGGTGGAAACACGAGGTGATGCCCTTTGCCACCCTCGACCGACCAAATAGTCCACTTGTCGCAATGACTGCACACTCCGACGAAGTGATCGCGGAAGTCCAATCCATCTGAGTCGTTGGCCCCCCATAGGGCACGAGTGATGGGCGGCCACTGGAACTTTGCCGTCGTGTGACAGTGCGGGCAGGTAAAACTCTGTGCATCGTAAATCGGTTCAATGTATTTCATTGTCAATCCCGCAACGTTTTCGAGAGAACATCTGGCCGAGTATCTTACGGGCCGTTCTGTGTGGTGCGCAACCAGCGTGATGCCTTTGCCGGATGTGAGAACGGGTTGCCGTCGGTCGTTGTATTTTTAACTGCCGTTGCCTTTGCTTTTGAAGTTCAAGCCGTTAACGATCGCGCTCGATGAAATCGAGCACGTGTTAAACCTGAGAACCTTGAGAGACCAAAAACTTAAAGACTATAAGACTGATACACCTCGCCTGAATGCAGCTTGCGGCGCGGGTTTCAAGGCGACTTCGGCAATCGGTACAGCTTGGCTTTGTGTGTCGTGTATGACCAGTCGCCGTCGGCAACTTCAATCCAGCCCTCGATCACCATGCGGCCAATCAGACGGCTCACGTGCTGCTGCTCGACTCCCATGAAGAACGCAATTTCCTTCTGAGGCAACGCGAAATGCGCAAACACCTCTGCCATGTTGCGCGCGGTCGCCAGCAACAACGCCAGCCGCGGACTTTCATCCGGCAGGTAAGCGGGCTGGGCTCTGGCGGCTTTCAGGCAAGCCAGGATCGGGTTAGCGCGAGTGACGCGCCGGTAAAGTCCGACAGCCGTTGTGGCGATGTCATCGGCGTCCATGTAGACACTCAGGTTCTCGTCAATCCAAGTGGCGACGGGCAACAGCTCACGATACGTCGGTTGCTTACCCACAACCGATTTCCACGCGTAGGCCAACCACCATGCGGCCTTCCACCACTCGCCGGATTCGTATCGGACGCGGTAAATTTCCAGCACTTTGCCGGCGATTGATTCTGTCGCGCGGCGGGGTACACTTGACTCGTCAACACGGGCCGCAACGGCCTTAGCCTCGCCCTGCCAGGCGGGGCTTTTCTTTGGGTGGGGCATGGGACACTCCGGTTAGGTTTTTGAGCATGGTTATGTCCTTGGGGTTGGGTGAGGCAGCGACGGCGCGGGATGGCTTCCAGCCTTGCGACCTGTGAGCGGAGTTCCCTGTCTCCCTCCCACACGCGCCGTCGCCTATTTCACGTGTGACGGTATCCGGGCGCGGCGCCAGCTCTCAGCCGCGCGCCGCTCCAGTTCCAGCTCCAAATCCACGAGGGTCAGGTCGCCGCGAACCACGCGAAGGTACAGGCTTACCGCTTCTGCTGGGGAGAGGTACTGCCAGCGCGAGTCAGCAACGTCCTTCATGCGTTCCTTGATTGCCTGTCCATACTCATCAGCCCCAGCCGCAACATAGTCGGGGTATTCACGCAGCAGGGCGTCAGCGCGCTCAATGGCAAAAGTCATTTGCGCGCGTTGAAGTATCTGCGTCGTGTCAGAGTCCAGCTCGTGAAATGCCTTGCCCAGGACGCCCTGACGGTCCAGAGCGCGAAGGACGTAGACCAGCAGGCGAGTTAGCTTTTCGATGCTTCTCATTTTTCGAGGCTCCGTAGCAGGGCTTCTATCGGGTCAACACCGGGGTCTTTGGGCAACAGGAAGCGAGCAAGAAAGTCACGGGCGCGCGGGTCGCCCTTTTCGGCGTCAGCAACCGCCCGCAAAATCACCTTGCGCCAGCGTGCCAGCGGTACGGCGCCGACTACCGCTTCGAGGTACTCGGATTCCGTCTCGCGCGGCGGACGCCCAGGACCACCGGGGTTGCCGGGCTTGAAACTTGTTTTGTTCGCCTTGCTCGCCATGCCGTTTTCCTGCCGTCAAAACGGGAATCCTTGACGGGTCAATGCCTAGTCGTTTTCGCCTGCCGCGTCCGCCTGAAAGCCGTAGGACTGCCGACGCGCAAGGCCGGACTTGAACGATGCGACGTCGGCATCGCTGTAAGGCTGATCGAGCGTGCGGCCCGGAAGTGCGTCGTACAGCGGGACAGTCGGCAAAGGCTTCGCGTACCACTCGTGCCCGTTCTTGAGCGCCGAATACTCGCGGTACGATGCCGACAGCGGATTGGATTCCGGCGTCTCGACCTCGACGGGAATGGCGCTGCCGCCGGGTGTCAGCAGGTCCAAGCCGTTGCCCTTGCCGAGCTGGTAGCGATAGCCGCGAGAGCTTTCGAGGATGAACGGCACGCCGGGTGCAAGGCTTTCGCGGGCGGCTGCCAGAGCTGCTTGCACTCCGTCGAACATCGTCGGGAACGCATCGCCGAAAGTCTTGAACGGTCCAGAGCGGCCCGGAACCAAGACGCGGAAGCCGATGCCTTGCGTGGTGTCGACGTTCGGGTTGCGAATTTTCGGCAAGTCCAAATCAGGATTGCGCGAGGCGGCAAGGGCTTTGGCCTGTGCGTCCGCCGCTTCACCACGGAGCTTGTTCAACGCCTCGTTGGCCTCGGAGCGTTCAAAACCGGACAGCGCGGACACTTCAACTTCGCGGCGCGCGAGTTCGGCAGCCAGGTCGCCCGCGTGCTTTGTTGCGGCACCGAGTTCGGACTTGGCGCGCGAGACGCGAAGGGCGTCTGCGGCGTCGTACTGGCCCATGCGGTCGAGAGCGTCGGGAGTCGCCGGCGCGGCGTCCGGTACGGGCGCAGGCGCGGTTTGCGGCATCGTCGGGTACTGCATTTTCACATGCTTGGACATTGGTCAGATCCTTTCATGCCGCGTGTGCGGCTGTTGACAAGTCAATGGTTAGGCTTCAGCTCCGGCGAGCAACGCGAGCAACGAGCTTTTCACGACAAGTACGCGGCCATGCTTGCCAGGATGCGACTTAGCGGCCTTGAGCCTGCCGCTCTTAATCCACCGGCTGATTGTGTGCGGCGAAACGTTTGCGAAGGTCGCTGCCTGCGACTTCGTCGGCAGCGGCGGCAAGCTGCTGGCCGCTTGTGCCAGTTCATCTGCAATCGAAATGTTCATGGATACCCCAAGAAAAAATAGACAACCGAAAAAGGGCCTCGGCGTCATCTTCTTGGGTGCGCTTTCGCGCTGGACGGCCATTAGAAAGTCGGCGTTGTCCATCGCCGATAATTCAACAGCCGTGCTAATTACGTAACAATCCGTCCAACGGTGTTCAAGGCGTCACGCGGTCATCCGCTGTCCGTTCAATTATCCATGAAATTTCAGGCCGTGGCGGCAAGCGGGTTTGAAGCCGATGCTGGGCCGCAAAGTTTTTTGAAAACATCGGCACAACCAAAGGCGTCCTCCAGCGTGCGCGCGTCCGGTGCGACTTTGACTTGCCCCAAGTAGTGGCGCTCACTGACTTTCACGCTGTGCCCTAGTCGTTTAGCCGCGAGGAAGGCGCTCGCCGCTCCAAAGATCGAAGGCGCGCAACACAGGAACGTCCCGCACGTCCGGCGCAAATCGTGCCAGGTGAATCGGGGCGCGCCAAACTCTTGCCACAGGCGTTTGCGTTCGGCTTCAACGAGCGTGCGGCGCACTGGCGCATAGTGAACGCGGCCACGGTTGTCCTTCGAGGCCGTTCCGAAAACGAAGGGGCACTCCCCTGCTTGAAGTTTCAACCGCGAGAATAGTTCGCTCAAGGCGGGCGTTGGCGCGAGGTCAATCTTTCGCCCGTGTCCTGTTTTCGTGTCGGTAGCATCGAGACGAATTTCGTCAGCCTTCACTTGCTCCCACGTTAGGTGTTGAAGTTCACCAAAGCGCATCCCTGAGAGCAACGCGACGGCAATCATCGGCGCGACGGGCGGACGCGAGTGCGGCGATGCCTGCCGCACCTTGCCGCGCCGCGCAAAGTCAAAGGTCGAATTGTCGTGGCGCAATGCAGCCGCGAGCAGCGTGCGAATCTCGCTTGCCTCTACGAAGTGCGGCAAGGGTTTCTGCCACTTTACAAAGCGCAACGAGTCCTTGATCGAATCGGAATGGAGCGCGGGTGTTTTGCCAGCCCGCCTCAACTCGTTCAGCACGGTGCGAAGGGCACGGATGCACTTGTTGAGCTGGCTAGGCGAACGCTTGCGTTTCCCGATCACGCGCGCGCCACGCCTTACGCCTTTGCCCTTGGCTTGTGCCTGTGCGGGACGCGCAACGAACCACGACTGAAACTCGACAAGCTTGGGTTGCGTGACGGCTTCCATCATCGCAATGCCCTTGTCGGCCGCCCATGCGGTGAAAGGCTTTGTTGCCTCCCGGTAAACCGTCAGCGTGCTTGGCTGCAACGTCGTCTCTTTTGCTCGATAGTAGCTCGCCATCGCGTCGGCAATCGGAGTCTGCGTTAACGTCGCCGCGCCGGATTCGATTGCAGCCTTCAAGTCTCTCAACGCGACCGACTTCGCAATGCACCACGCGCGCCGCGATTCATCCGTGCTACGCCCCAAGGCGCTCAGGCTCAACTCGGCTGACTTTCCCGTTATCGGGTCTATCCAACGCGCAAGCCAAACTTCGCCGGTTGCTCTGGTTCGCCTCAGCAGTTTCACACCGGAGTGCGGGGAGCGGATGCGACGGTTGCGAGGTCTGCCGACTTTCGCCATGACTCATCCTCCAAAACTGTGCGCCAGAATCGCCAGGAAGCCCCAGAAACGATCAAAGGGTGCTGGCGCGTGGGTAGAGTCGTCCGAAAGCCGTAAAACCCGCGCCACCCAAAACGCCACCCATAATATGCTCAATCATTGGTAATCAAGTTCAACCGCAAATAAGCCGAAAGAGTCTTCAATGCCGCTTTATACCGGCATTTATTGGACACCGTTATACTTTATTGAACAAGGCGAAAAATGGCAGTTTCGTACTGTCACGCCGTAGGTTACGGGTTCGAGTCCCGCCACCCTCGCCACTCTTCGAATCAACGGGAAGCGCTTGCGCGCTTCCCGTCTTCATTTAACAACGCAGGGGCGACGCATGCGTCGCCCCCGCAACCTTGTTTTTTCCGCATCGCGGGTTCGCCGCAGCGAACCCCTACTTGGCTTTGGCCTTGTGCTTCTTGCCGCCGCCCTTATCGCCCTCGAGCTTGATCAGCCGGTTCTTGAGGTCGTCATAGTCCTTCTTGATCTTGTCGTAGTCCTCGCGCAGCTCCTTCAGCTCCTTGGGCGCTCCCGCGCCCTCGCGGATGGCCTGCGCCGCATCCTGCGCGCGCCGCTTGATGCGCCCGTCGAGGCTCGCCTGCGCGCAACGATCCAGCGCCGGGATCGCCTTGAGGTCGTTGAGCGCCTGCAGGCCTGCGATCGCCGACAAGGTCGTGCGGAAATCCTGCTCCAGCAGCGGCTCCAGCGTCTCGCGCGCCATCAGCTTGTCGCGATCTTCGGTTGAATCGTGCGCCAGGCGGCCCAGCGCCACAATCGCGCTCAAACGCGCCTGCCACGAACGCCCGTAGGTCGTCCAGTCGCGCACGGTCTTGAGCGCGCGCATGTCGCGAAGTTCGCACAGGCCGTTGAACACGCCGCTGCGGATCGTGTCGTTGTAGCTCTCCTTGCCAAGCGCCGACATCAGCGCGTCGTAGGCCTTGGGCGAGCGCGTCTTGCCCAGCGACGACGCCGCCGCGGTCTCGACGAAATAGCTGTCGTCGCGGTACAGCATCGGCAGCAACGCGTCGGCGGCCTTGTCGCCGCGCCACTGGCCCAGCGAAATCGCCACGGCCTGGCGGGCCTTGGGGTTCTTGACGGCCCGCGCCGCAATCAAGGCGTCGAGCGCGCGGTCACTGTGGATCTTGCCAAGCGCGCCGGCGCACTCGGCCTGCACGCCCCAGAACGCGTCCTTCAGCACGGCTTCGGCCAGCGCGTCCGTAGCCGCGATGGTGCCTTTCTTGCCAAGCTCGCGTGCGGCATAGACGCGGGACATGACGTCATCTTTATCGCCCTTGAGTTGCTCGATAAGCATTTCTTCGGTGTAGTCGAGTTCGACGGTCTTGAGCACCGTGTTGCCCGGGTCAAACAGCACCATCTTCGGGCGCTTGGGCAGCTTGATGAAGTAGCGGTGCGAGACCTCGGAAAGTTCGAAGTCGCGGGTTTCCTCGCCGCCTTCCCACACGAAACGGACCTTGGTCTCGACGCGGAAGATCGCCGTCAGTTCGTCCTTGGCCTGCTTCTGCACGACGTTGAGTTCAAGCTGGTTGCTCTTGTCGTCCCACTTCGCGCTGATCTTGAAATCCGGGTGGCCGCCCGAGAACACCCACTGGTCGAAGAACCACTCCATGTTGCGGCCGGTGACGTCCTGGATTGCGTTAATCAAATCCTGGGTGATCACGCTGCTCTTGGCGTGTTTGTTGAGGTAGTGGTTGATGGACTTCCAGAACAACCGTTCGCCGATGGTCGCGCGCAGGTGATGAAGCACGAGCGCGCCCTTCTGGTAGAGGTGGCGGTCGAAGAGGTCCAGCGGCTCGCGATAAACGTTGGTGACGATCGGGCGGCGGTAGGCGCCGCGATCTTCGTCGAGATAGGCCTTCATGTCGCGCTCGAAGTAGTACTGGGTCTCGGCCCAGCCCTCTTCGGCCTCGCACCACACGGTCTCCATGAAGGTCGCAAAACCTTCGTTGAGCCATGCGTGCGACCAGTCGCGGCAGGTGACGTAGTCGCCAAACCACTGGTGCGCGAGCTCGTGCGCGACAAGGCCGTCACTCTTGAAATCAAGGTGCGCCCTAGCGTCGTGCAGCGTGAGCTCGGTCTGCGTGGTCGCGGTGGTGTTCTCCATGCCGCCGAAGATGAAGTCCACGGCCGTGATCTGCGAGTACTTCTCGTAGGGATAACGCACGCCGGTCTTTTCGCTGAACAGCTTCATGATCGCGGGCGTGCGCGAGAAGCTGCGCTTGCCGTCTTCCTCGCGGCCCGGCGGCACGTAGTAGCTGACCTCGATGCCGTCCCAGCTATCCTTGATTTTCGTGTACTCGCCGATCACCAGCGTGACGAGATAAGCCACGTGCGGGATAGCCTGCTTCCAGTGGTGCAGCTCGTGGTCGGACTTCCTGGTGACCTTGATGAGCTTGCCGTTGGAGAGCGAAATCATGCCCGCGGGGACCTTGGCGATAACCTCGGTTGTCGCCTTTTCGTTGGGATAGTCGAAGCAGGGAAACCAGTAGCGGCTGTCTTCGTCCTGGCCCTGCGTCCACATCTCGCGGTGCTTGTTGGGATAGGCCTTGTCGGGGCCGACGAAATAGGCGCCGCGGCGAGGCGTGGTCGCGTATTCGACGGTGATGTCGAAGGGCTTGTCGGGCTTTGGCGCGTTGTCGAAGTGCACGCACAGCTTCTGGCCGTCGTGGTGGAAGTGTACGGGCTTGCCGCGAACTTTCACGCCCGCGATCTTCATCTCGGCGGCGTCGAGTTCGACGAACTCCGTGCCTTCGTTGATGGCGCTGACGGTCAGCGTCGCGAAGCCCGAGAGGCTCTTGGTTTCGAAGTTCGGCTCGATTTCGATCAGGATGTGCTGGACGTCGACGAGGCGGTCGCGGCACCACATGGGCGGCGTGCCTTCCCGCTGAAACGGCTTCCAGGCGTTCTTTTTCTTGTCATCGACGGAGTGTTTGGCGCAGCAGGTCAGGAAAATGTTTTCCTGCGCGAGGTTGAGCTGAGTCACGGCTTGCTCCTGGTATGTGGAGGGCCGGATTGTGGGCGGCGGCGGGCCCGGCGTCAACCCCGGCGTCGTGCGGCGGCGCCGCACGACAGTAGCGGGCCTTTGAGCTCTCTCTGCCCCACTACCGGATTGAGCCCCGTTGTCCGTATAACTGTCGGGCATACACCAGGTGATGTTTGATGATGCGACTTGCACGACTTGCATTGATACTCGCCGCGGCGCTGTTGGTCGGCGCGCCGGCAGTACCGACTACCGCTGAGCCTATTGACGGGTCAAGCCCAGCCGCCGAGCTGACGGCGGCACAGAAGGCTAATGTGCACGTGCTGGATGGCGTGCTTGAGGCCGTCCGCAAGCAGTTCTACGACCGCGACTTCTGCGGCCTGAAGCTTGCGGACCTGCGCGCCAAGTACCTCGACAAAGTCACCGCCAGCAAGCCCGGCCAGCCGCTGCATGCCGTGCTCAATGCGATGATCGCGGAGTTCAAGGTCAGCCACTTCGTGCTGGTTGAAGACGACGTCTACAACACCTACTTCGCGCCGGAGTTCAACAACACGTTTTCAGCCAGGCCGGGGTTTGAAATTGCCCGCATCGGTGGTGAATACTTCGTCGCGGCGTTGACCCACGGCGGCGCGGCCGAGAAAGCCGGCGTGTTGCGCGGCGACCGCATCGTCAAGGTCAACGGCGAGGAAATCGCCAATTCTGAACTTCTCGTCGACGGCGGCACCGACCCCGGCATCCCCGGCGGCCAGCACCTGGTCCTGCGCGTGCCCGACACCCGCGACCCCGTGCTGAAGCTCGATATCCAGCGCCGGCGCACCGACAAGGCGCTCAAGATCATCGAGATCAAGCCGACTTCGATCAACCAGATCATGGCGACGCGCGACAGCGTCGCGGTCATCGAGCACAAGGGCAAGAAGCTCGGCTACATCCGTCTCTGGCACGTGCTGCACGAGGCCATTGCCCAGACGCTGTCGGCGGCCATCCGCAAGGACTGGAAGGACTGCGACGGGCTCATCCTCGACCTGCGCGGTCGCGGCGGCAACGTCAACGTGATGAACGCCTGTTTTGAGCCCTTTGGCGCGCCGCCGCCGCAACGCGACCGCCGCGGCTTTTTCCGACCCCAGCGTTTTGGCATGCCGAAGTGGAACAAGCCCGTGGTGGCGCTGACCGACAGCGGCAGCCGCAGCGCCAAGGAAGTTTACGCGCACAACTGGAAGTACCTGGAAATCGGGCCGATTGTGGGCGAGACGACGGCGGGCGCGGTGCTGGGCAGCAACTTTGCGCGCATGCCCGACAATAGCCAGTTGTTGCTGCCGGTGATGAACGTGCAGACGTTGACCTACGGCAACCAGCAACTTGAGGGCAGCGGCGTTGTGCCGACGCACCCGATCAAGGACCTGGTCGCTTATGCCGAGGGCGGCGACATCATCAAGGAAACGGGCATCAAGGTGCTGATGGGCGAGATCAAGAAGCGCCCGGCCAAAAAGCCCGAACCCGAGCCCCAACCCGTCGAGCCCGAAGACACGCCGGAAGAACAATTCAGCCGGTAGTACAGAGCCCGGCCCATCAGGGCCAATGCTGCGGGATTAACGTGATCCGACGCGAGAATCAGAGCCCGTTCGCGTAAGTCGAGCGAAGCGAGATGTCGCGCGGCAAAGCACTGCTTTGCAAGCGACGGGGCCGGAACCCTTGATTCCTCGTCCGTGATAGTGGCCCCGCCG
>JADLAK010000015.1 GCA_020848275.1 Planctomycetota bacterium | reverse complement strand
GGCGACCCTTCGGCGCCGCTCGGGGCAGGTGGCGCGAAGTCGGGGTCCTGCGGCTGTGGCGGCTGCGCGTCAACCATGCGTACAGGTTAATAAAGTTGCGGCCCCTGCGGCAAATAAACGGGATGCATCCGAGCCCGCCGCCGACGCAGCGGGCTCGGATTTAAACAAACCGGGGCGGTCGCAAAGGACCGCCCCGGGGATGGATCAACAGGTTACTTGGTAAGCAGTTCGCGGATCTTTTCGGCCAGCTTGTCGCCGCGCAGGTTTTGCGCCGCAACTTTGCCGTCTTTGCCGATCAGCACCGTACTGGGGGCCTGAAGGCCGTAACGCCCGGCCATGCCGCAGTTTTGGTACCCGCCGTCAAAGACCTGGCGCCACTTCATCTCGCCGATCTGGAAGTCACCGAAATTGACATTACCGCCGATGAAGAAACGCAGGGTTTTTTCGGAGTCTTCGTCGTCGTACGACAGGCCAATGATTTCGAAGCCCTGTTCGTTCAACTCGTCATACAAGCTGACGAGGTCGGGCAGTTCCTGCAGGCTGGTGGGGCACCACGTGGCCCAGAAATCAACCAGCACTACCTTGCCCTTGAAGTCGGCCAGCTTGATTTCTTTGCCCTCGAGGTCCTTGACCGGCATGACTTCAGACCAGCAGGGGAACGCATTGCCGACCTTGATTTCCGCCGGGGAGTTGAAGAGCACCATGCGCTGCAGGCCGCGATAAACGTCTTTGCTCTTGGCCTCAGTCAGCGCCTTGTTGGCCAGAAGTTTGCCAACGATTTCTTTGGCAAGCTTGTCGTTGTTGCTGTAACGCGCGTGGATCAGGCGCGCCTCCCCGGCAATCATTACGTTGTCAATGTTTTTGGGGCTCTCCTCAAGCTTCTTCAGTGCCGTTTCCGCCTCGGCCTTTTCCGACTCCTGGCCCAGTTGCGCTGCGTACAGCCGCAACTTCCAGGCGTCGGCGTCTTCCTGGTCGTCGACCTTGGTGTAATCCTTGAGGAACAATTTGGCGAGCTTGATGAAGCTCATCTGGTTACGCACGTGTCCCAGGCGCGCCGTCACCCACCCGAGCAATTCGTCGGCGTCGGCGGGTTTGTTGTTGGCGCTGAGGTAGGCGTAAATGTCCGCGCAGCCCTTGTCAAAGATCGAGGCCATCACGTCTTTGGCCGAGGCGAACTTTGTGTCGGTCTTGGCGGGCTCGGTCTTGGGCGGGTCCTTGGGCTTGTCGGCGGGCTTGGGAGCTGCATCCACCACGACCGGCAGCGTCAGTGCTCCGCAAAGAGCGAGGGCTCCTAACCATGCAGATTTCATGCAGCATCCTCAAAAGGGGGGTTTTAAGGGCCTGATGTCAATGGAACACAGCTTTCGTATTACGATTAAAGTCGCTTTGCGACGACAGCAATTTCCCTCATTAAAATGTTCCGAGTTCCGAGTCAAAAGCGACGGCTAACTCGGGACGCGGAACACGGAACTCGACATTACGCGTCGGGGTTGAAGACGGGCGGCTCGACGTAAGGCACGACCGCGATCGCGCGAATTTTGTCGCCCGGCTCGTCGTAGCCCGCGATTTCGACATCCCAGGCGCCGTCGGCCAGCACTTCGCCCTCGTAGCCGAAGTCGAGGCCGCCGATGCGCGCGTGGCCTTCGCTGAAACTGAAAGTGCCGAGGATGCGGAACGATTCGAGGCCCATGCCGCCGTCGGTTACGGCCTTAAACACGCGGCCAGGAACAAGCGGTTCCTTTTTGTCCCATTTGAACCAGATGATGTTCTGGTCCATGTTCACTTGCGGTTTGACGCCTAACTGGCGTTTGAGGGTGGTTTCAACACCCGAGATTCACTCTCATCACACTCAGCCGGCGGGGATGAGATAGACAATCGTCGCCGGTTGAGGCGCGGTCTTGGCCGGGTCGGTTTTGGCTGGGGTGACGGGTTGCGTTTTCGCGGGCGATTCGCCGCCTTCACGCGAGATCAGGCGGCCCTCGCCGTCAAACCCGCCGCCAATGCGGCAGGCGGTCGCAAGCAGGGCAACAGTCGTGATCAACGCTATGGAAAGCCATATTCTCATGGACGTCATCTTACAAAGTTGAGGGGTCAGTTTGGGTATGCATTTAATTGTCGCTTGAAGTTAGCTGTTGCCGGAAGCTACGTTCAGGGCTCTGTCTCGCGGACACTTGCCGCGCAGCCGGGCGCAAAAGAAGGCATTCACGAGACAGAGCCTGGCGCCACGAGACTGTAAACGAGATAAACAGAGTTGTATATCTGTAATCGTCCGTCCCGTGAGTCCGGCCATGCTCGATACCCAGCCTATCGTGCGTTCGTTGTTTTCTGGCGTTGCGTTACGCGTGTGGCGTGCCCTGCAAGCACTCGTTTTGATCATTGGAATCGTCATTGTGGGGGCGTTGTTCGTCGCCCCTCGCACCGGCCTGCACCTGCTCTGGAATGTGTTGATTCCTGTTGCGCCGGCGCTGCTGGTCGTCGCGCCGGGCGTTTGGCGAAACGTCTGCCCGATGGCTACGTTCTCGCTTTTGCCGCGGCACTTTGGCCTATCAAGGAAGAAACATCTTGGAGCCTCAACCCAGGGATGGATGGCTGCGGGCGCGCTTGCGCTGCTGCTTTTGATAGTGCCCCTGCGCCACGTCATTTTCGACACTAACGGGCCGGCCATCGGCATCGCGCTGGTTGTTGTCGCTTTGTTGGCGGCGGGTTTGGGCATGGCGTTCGAATGGAAAAGCGCCTGGTGCTCGGGCTTGTGCCCGGTCTATCCGGTCGAACTGCTGTATGGCCAGTCACCCCTCGTCGGCGTCCAGAACGCGCACTGCCGCACTTGCGAGAACTGCGTGTCGCCTTGCCGCGACGCCACAGCGGACCTGAACCCCGCGAATTTTAATGCCGCCGCACCGGCAAAGTGGTCGGGCCTGGCGCTGGTCGGCGGATTTCCAGGGTTCATATGGGGCTGGTTTCAGGTGCCTGATTACCAGGGCTGGGAAGGATTTCGTCACCTGCCATTTGCTTACGGTGTTCCATTGTCGGCCATGGCGGCAACGCTTGTACTTTTTCTGGGCTTGCGGCTGTGGTTGAAGGGGCCGCGCGAAGTGTTGTTGATTCGCGCATTCGCGGCCGCAGCGGTGATTGTCTATTACTGGTTCAGGCTGCCGGGCATGCTGGGCTTTGGGGGCGATCCTGCGGCGGCCCTGATTGACATGCGAAGCACGCTTCCTTCTGCGACGCCGACAGTCCTGCGTGCGTTGGCCATTTCCGTTTTCGCGTGGCTGATTGTGGCCAAGCCCCGTCGCGCTGTTCTCTGGGCTGCCAAGGCCCAGGTATCGCGGTAATCGGGCGCGCCGGTACTCACGGAGGGGCGCCTAAAAGCGGCGACCGTAGCTGACGAAGAAACTCACACCCTCGACGAGCTGGCTGCCGTTGACGTCGCGCCACAGGGCGATTTCCGCCTCAACCTGGATGATGTCCTGCGGCCGCGGATGCCACGAAAACCAGGGTTTGATGGCGATCTGGCGCCAGCCCGTGTCGTGCGCCGTGCGGCCGTTGTCGCGGTCGGCGCCCTGCGCCTCGTAAATCAGGCCCGCACCCACGAACATCGTATTGCCGGGGTAGGGTTTTTCCTGGATCACGCGCAACTTGAAAACGAACTCCTGCCGGAAAACGTCGCCGAAGTCATAGCCATCGCCGCCCACGCCAACCGAGTTATGGCGCACCAGCGTTACTGACGCGAGGTCAAGCCGCCCGCCGTAACCAAGTTTGCCAAGCCCGAACAGCGCGATGTGCGCAAAGGTCAGCGACGCCGCACCGCGGCCGGGCTGAAGTTCGCGCGGGATGCGGATGCCGTCGCGCTCAAGGCCGCTGGCGCCTGTGGGCAGCTCGACGCCGACCGAGGCGCTGAGCGAGATTGATCGCTCGGTCCCGTCGCCCGGCACAAACCACAGGTAGCGCCCGCGCATGAACAAGCCGAGGTCGCCCAGGCCGCCGACCTGGTCGCCGACCACGCCGTAGCCCGTGCGCACGCGGAAATCGCGATAAACCAGCGGCGCGAAAAACGAGAGTGTCAGGTCGCCGGGAATGTCGCGCGGCAAGCCGTAATGCAGGCCTGCCGTGGCGCGATGGGCGAAATCGTATTCGAAGTCATCGTTGTGCGCGCGCCGGGAACCGCGCTGGCGCGAAAAGCTCAGGCTGTGGTTGGTGCCAAAGAAGGGCTGGATGCCGCCCGCGAACAGGGGTTCCAGCCCGATGACCTCAAGCCCGTAGTCTTCGGCGCACAGCGGCGCGGCGAAAATCAAAACCAATGCCAGCCCGGCAAGAATCCTGACGCGTCAATACATGCTACTCCTTTTTCGGTTCTTCCTTCGGCGCTTCTTTGGGTTCTTCTTTCGGGGCGGCAAGCGGGTCCGCCGCCGCATTGACCTTGAACGAGTTAAAGAACTTGTCGACGTCGACGGTGCGCTTGGGCGAGGCGATTTCGGCGAACAGGAAATACAGCCGGTCCTTCTTTTCGTTCAGGCAGAAGCGCACGTACGCCCGCCGGCTCTCGTTGCCGTATTCGATCTCGGTGCCCGGCATTCCCGCGATGGTGGCCGTCAGTTCATCGCCTTTCTTGGCGCCCTTGAACTTCGCGCCCAACTGTTCAGCGATGGTCGAAAATTCCAGGCGCTTGAGCGCCGCTTCATCGACGGCAAGTACACAGACGCCGAACTCTCCCTTTTCGACGGTCGAGCCGATCACCTTGGCGATAGCGGCCGTGCCCGCCGGGAGTTCCGGCATTTTCAGCTCACCCTTGGGCAGCAGCGCCGAGGCCTCGCCGCCCTCTGTCGTTTTCTCCGCCCAATCGCCGTCCGGGATAAGCTGGGTCGGGCCGCCCGACATCATCATGAAGCCCCCGCCGCCCAGCACGAGCAAAACGACAACCGCGATAATCACCATCGTCAGTTTGCTTTTCGGCTCGGCTACGGGTGCGACCGGCGCGCGATGAACGATCGCGCCCCCGGCCTTGAGCGGCGCCAGCGGCTTTGCCGGCCCCTTGGCCAGAGGCTTGAAGCTGCCCAGCTTTTTTGCGCCCGGCTTGCCGTCTTCGGGCTTTTTCTCGCCGTCCGCCGGTATGTCGATGGCCGCGTCCGTGGACCCGACTTCGCCGGTTTTGTCGGCGCTGACCGGGGCGACGGGGCCCGTCGAGTTTGCGCCCACGGGCGATGCGCCAAGCTTCGTTTCCGCCAGCGGGTCGAACTTGCCCGTGCCAAGGCCGACGGCGGTGCTATGCCCCGTTGCGGCGGCGGGATCCGCGGCCTTCGGCGAGGGTTTGGGCGCCTGGAGGCGTTGCGTGTTGCCCTTGGGTTTAACCACGACGGGGGCGGGCGCCTCGGCCTTCGGTGCGGGTGCTTGCTCCTCGAGTTGGATTTCCGGCTTCGGCGCTTCGGCCTTCGGCGCGGGTTTGGGCGCTTGAAGGCGCTGTGTATTGCCCTTGGGTTTAACCACAACCGGTGTCGGCGCAGGCGCTTCCCCTTCGAGTTGGAGTTCCGGCTCCGGTTGCGGCGCGGGGGCAGGCCCCTCGACTTTGCCCGGGGCAGGCAGCCGCACGAGGCCCTCCGCTTTCGCGGGCGCTTCAGGTTTTGGCGCGGTCAGCCGCTGCGTGTTTCCTTTCGGTTTGACCGCGGCGGGCGCGGCTTCCGGCGCGGCTTCGATGATGCGGCCCGAAGGCGGTTTGACAGGGCCGGTGTTTCCCTTTTTGACAACGGGCGCGACCGATGTTGCGGCAACCATGCGCGCGGTGTTGCCGGTTTTGACCGCGGGCGGTCCCTCGGCCTTGATCGAGGCAGGCGGCGCGACCATACGCCCGGTGTTGCCGGTTTTCGCCGCAGGCGGCGGCGCGACCATGCGCCCCGTGTTGCCGGTCTTGGCGGGCGGCGGGACAACAACCGCAGGCGGAGCGACCATGCGGCCGGTGTTGCCGCTTCTGGCCGGAGGCGGCGCGACCGTGCGCGTGGACTTTTTCATTGCCGGGGGCGGAGCAACCACAGGCGGCGGCGCGACTGTCCGCGTTGATTTCTTCACCGCGGGCTGGGGCGCGACGGCCTGGGGCTCATTGCCGTCGCCGAGCTCGATGTCCGACATATCAATGGCCTCGGGCGCCGGTTTCGGCGCGGCCACGGGTTTACGCGCACTGGGCGCCGGGCCCTGCGGGCGCGGCACGCGGGAAGAACCTGCCATGACGACTCCTCGTTATGAGCTTTCGATGATATGGCAGGCCGCGGCAAGCGCCAGACGCGGCCCTTCATCAAATCGCAATGCAAACTTCACGGCGCAGACCGGGGGTGACAGGTATCAGGTTGTCGAGCGCCTTCGCATACCCAAAACTCGATACCCGATGCCAACTCCGCCGCTATACTTCCCGCAAACCAAGAGACATGCCATGGACCTGACCAAAATCCCTTCGCTCGACAAACTTCCCAACGTCAAGGACAAGCGCGTGCTGGTGCGCGCGGATTTCAATGTGCCGCAGGACGACGCGGGCAACATCACCTCGGACCTGCGCATCACCGCGGCGCTGCCGACGATTAAACATCTACTGGGCAAAGGCGCGCGCGTGGTGTTGATGAGCCACCTGGGCCGTCCCAAGGGCGCGGGGTTCGAGGCAGCATATTCGCTTGCGCCTGTGGCCAAGCGCCTGGGCGAGCTGCTGGGCCAGAACGTGGCGCTCGCCAAAGACTGTACCGGCGAACATGTCCACGACGAGGTCAAACGCCTGAAGTCAGGCGAAGTGCTGCTGCTCGAGAACGTGCGCTTCCACGCCGCGGAGCAAAAGGGCGACGAAGTTTTCGGCAAGGAACTCGCGAGCCTCGGCGACATCTACGTCAACGATGCGTTCGGCACCTGCCATCGCGGCGACGCGAGCATGGTGTGGCCGGCGAAGCTGCTGCCCGGCGCGGCGGGTTATCTCGTTAAGGCGGAGTGCGACGCCATCGGCAAAGTGCTCTTGAATCCCGCCAAGCCCTGCATCGCGATTGTCGGGGGCGCGAAGGTGAAGGATAAAATCCCGCTCTTGAACAACATCCTTGGCCGCGTGAATGAGGTCTGCATCGGCGGCGGCATGGCCTACACCTTCCTGAAGGTCCAGGGGAAAAAGATCGGCGTGTCGCTGTATGACGCGGGCAGCGCCAAGATTGCTGAACAGACGTTGATCAAGGCCCGCGAACTCGGCGTGGTCGTGCATCTGCCTACGGACCACGTCTGCGCGCAGAACATGGACAGCGAGGCCGTACACCAGATCAAGGGCGACATCCCCGACAGCGAAGCGGCGTTTGACATCGGCGATCAAACCGCCAAGGCGTTTTCCGCGGCGATCCTGCGTGGCAAGACCATCCTCTTCAATGGCCCGGTGGGGGTGTTCGAGAAGGAACGCTTCTCCAACGGGACGCGTATAGTCATCAACGCCATTGCCGAGGCTACGCAAAAGGGTGCGTACAGCGTGGTCGGCGGCGGCGACAGCGCCGCGGCGGTCGAAGAGTTCAAGATGGAAAAGAAGATGAGCCACGTTTCAACGGGCGGCGGCGCGTCACTGACGTTACTTGAGGGCGGCAAAATGCCGGCCCTCGACGCACTTGTGAAAAGCTAAAGGCTAGAATCGAACGCGAAGGAGCGAAGCAACGAAGCCGCATAACCAGCACCACCTTCGTTCCTTCGTGTTCAAGTAGTTACTGAAAATCAAAAGAGACGACATGCCCTCCATCAAGATTGCGCCGTCACTGCTGTCCTGCGATTTCGCCAACATTCAGCGCGAGGTTGAAGCCGTCGAGGCCGCCGGCGCCGACCTGCTGCACGTCGACGTCATGGACGCCCACTTCGTGCCCAATCTGACCATAGGCCCGCCGGTCGTTGCGGCAATCAAGAAGGTCGCCAAGAAGCCCCTCGATTGCCACCTGATGATGACCGACCCGCAGCGCTATGTCGCCGAGTTCGCCAAGGCCGGCGCGGCGATCATCACCATCCATGTCGAGAGCAACGCGCCGATCGCCGAGACGCTTGAACTGATTCGCAAGTCCGGCGCGAAGGCCGGCCTGGTGGTGAATCCGGAGACCACGATTGACGCTGTTAAGCCGTGGCTCGACAAAATCGACATGCTGCTGGTGATGTCGGTGTGGCCGGGCTTTGGCGGTCAGAAGTTCATCTCGGCGGTGCTCGACACGATCCGTGCGGCCCGAAAGCTCGCCCCCAACCTCGATATCGAAATTGACGGTGGCATCAACGACAAGACGGTCAAGGATGCCGTCAACGCCGGCGCCAACGTGCTGGTCGCGGGCAGCTACGTGTTTGCGGGCAACTACGCCGAACGCATAAAGAGCCTGAGAGTGGCGTAAGGAAGGCACATGACCACTGTTTTGTCCTTTACTGCCTGCGAAAGGGCCCTTGTTCGAGGAGGCCGTCTCGACCTGTTCGGGTTGGAGGTCCAGTTCAATGGCGAAGAGTTTCATACAGTCGTTGAACTTGAACACCTCCCGGCGGGCACGACGATTGGTGTGCGTCTGATAGCGCCCGACGGTGATCTCCTCTACGCGACGGAAATCGAGCTGATTCCCGTTCGTTATGGCTACTATCAGTCCGTCTTCAGAATTCCGAACAAAAAGCGTCATCAAGCGTTTTGCGGGTTAGAATTGTTTTTGAATGATGAACTGGTTGCGGAACGGCCAGCCACGTTGAGAGGTAGTTATGAAGAAGAAGAGGAAGAGTAAACTCTCTGGAAAAGTCGGCGATCCAGATCGCTTTGTTGGTTACATCGACTACACCTTCATAGGGCGTCGCGAAGACGGAACAATCGATCGCGGCAAGAAAAAGCTGAAAATGTATTGCACCAAGGGTCCCATGCCCGGCACGCCCGAGCACGAAGCGTTGCTCAAGAAGTATGAAGCTCGCCGCCAGGCCGAAAAACGCAAGCCCAAGGCGGGTTGATGAACGCCGACGCACGCATCGCCAATCTTCCCTACACCGCCATCCAGGAGGCGCTTGCATCGGGCGAGCCCGTCGTTGCGATTCTGCCCTGCGGCGCCACCGAGGCTCACGGGCCGCATCTGCCACTGGCAACCGACGTGATCATCAGCGAAGGCATTGCGGCGTTTGCCCTGCCCAAGCTCGAGGACAAAAACATCCGCACGTTCGTGCTGCCGCCGCTCGCCTACGCGCCCGCCGAGTACGCCGCCGAATTCAAAGGCACGATCAGCATCAGTGTTGGCGCGGCGCGCGCCGTATTGCTCGACATCGCGCGCAGTCTCAAAGCCCAGGGCTTCGCAGTGCTGGCGCTGGCGAACAGCCACTTCGATCCCGCCAACGTGACGATGCTGCGTGAGGCGAGCGAAACGATTGCCAAAGACGTCGGCCTGAAAGTCGCGTTTGCCGATTTCACCCGCCGCAAGCTCGCCGAAAAACTCACCGACGAATTCAAGTCCGGCGCGTGCCATGCAGGGCAGTTCGAGACGTCGCTCGTGATCGCCGCACGGCCGGAACTCGTAGACGAAGCCGCCCGCGCGCAGGCCAAAGACAACCCCGCAAGCCTGACGGAAGCGTTTGCCAAAGGCGCGAAGACGTTCAAACAGGCGGGCGGCCCTCAGGCCTACTTTGGCTATCCCGCCAAGGCCACGGGCGAGGAAGGCGTCGAGACCTACGAGAAAATGTCCGACGCTCTGGTCGAAGAAATCCTTGCGAAGCTCAAAAGCTAGTCAGCCACGAATGGACACGAATCAACACGAATAAAACCTTTTGTAATTATTCGCGCGCATTCGTGTTCGTTCGTGGACAAATTAGTTCTTTAGCTTTTTGCCTCTAGCCCTTACGCTTCGCGCCATGGATGGTCGTCCTGTCATCGTTACCGGCGCGTCGCGCGGCATTGGCCGCGTGATCGCCATGGAACTCGCCCGCGCGGGTTATCGCCTCATTCTCTGCGCGCGCGGAAAAGAAATATTCTCCGTCGGCGACGAATGCATCAAACTTGGCGGCAAGGTTGAGACGATGCAGCTCGACATCACAGTCAAAGACGCGGGCGCCAAGCTGCGCGACAAGGCGCTCTCGGGCTTCGGCCCGCCCTGGGGGCTCGTCAACAACGCGGGCATGGCCGAAAGTGCGCCGTTGCCCAAAACCGACGACGAAATGTTCCAGCGCCATATGGATCTCAACGTGCTTGCGCCTTTTCGCCTGATGCGCGCGATTATCCCGCGCATGGCCGAGCGCGGCAGCGGCCGCATCATCAATATGTGCAGCACCGCCGCACTGGCGGGCTATCCCTACGTCAGCGCCTACGCCGCAAGCAAACACGCGCTTTTGGGCATTACGCGCAGCGCCGCGCGCGAGTTCGCGCAAAAGGGCATCACCGTCAACGCGATCTGCCCGGGCTACGTGCGCACGGAGCAATTCAACGCGGTGATCCAGAACATCGCGCAGAAGACGCAGCTTTCGCCCGCCGAAGCTGAACTCAAGCTGAGTCAACTGAGCCCGCAGAACCGCATCTTCGACCAGATCGAGATCGCTCACGCCGTGAAATATCTGCTGAGCGAGGAAGCGCGCGGCGTCAACGGCCAGGCTTTGACCATCGACGGCGGCGAAATCGAACATTAAGGCAGTTACGGGTCGCGAGTTCCGTGTTCCGAGTCGGACACGAGACACGAGACACGAAACACGAGACACGAGACCGTGCCAAAAACCAAAACCCAGACAATTCTTCCCGGCGGCTGGCCTAAGCCACGCGGCTATTCCAACGGCGTGGTCTTGCCCGCCGGCAGGCCGCTTTTCATCGCCGGCATGGTCGGCTGGAACGAGAAAGAACAGCTCGTTGGCCCCGGCATGGGCGAACAATTCAAGCAGGCGCTGCTCAACATCGCCGCTGTTGCCAAGGCTGCGGGCAGCGCCATCGAGCACATCGGCCGCCTCACCATTTATGTCACCGACAAAGCGGCCTATGCCGCTGCACGCAAGGAGCTTGGTGCGGCCTACAAGGAAGTCTTTGGCTCGCACTACCCGGCGATGGCTTTAATCGAGATCAAAGGCTTGCTTGAAGCGGGGGCGCTGGTTGAAATCGAGGCCACAGGCGTGGTGCCCGACAAGAAGTCGTAGGGGTTGCAATTTTGCGCATTTGACCCATGATTCTAGGCCAATAACCCCGGTCTTGAGCCCCAACCTATGCCGCAAAGTGAAACCCGACACCTCAGCGTCCGCGACAAAGCCGGCATCGTGCTTTGGCTGCGCCTCGTCAAGTGCTACAACCTCGCCATGCGTGCGGTGCGCAACGCCCTCAACGGCGAACTCACGCTGCCGCAGTTCGATGTGCTGACCCAGTTGTCGCGCAACGAAGAAGGCCTGAATTTCAGCCAGTTGTCCGAGCTGCTGCTGGTTACCGCGGGGAACCTGACGGGCATCATCGACCGCATGGTCAAGCAGGGGCTGGTCGCAAAGCACGTCAACCCACAGGACCGCCGCGAAGTTTTCCTGAAGCTTACGACCTCAGGCCGCGAGCTCTGCGGGCGCCTCATCCCGCAGCACGAACTTGAAATCCTCAAGTTGATCTCGGGCATGCCCGAGCAGGCAATCGAATCCCTGAAGCAGAACCTTGGCCTGCTGCGCGACGCCCTCGAAGTCCACGCCAGCAAGGGCGACGCGTGACCGCCGCACCCAAACCCAAGAGCTTTCTCTACGCTGAAAAAGACGGCGTGGGCACGCTTACGCTCAACCGGCCCGAACGCCTCAACGCGCTTACCTTCGAGGTCTACGCCGAACTCGCGTCATTCGTCCGTGGGCTCGCCGACCGCGCCGGTTGCCGCGTTCTCGTCATCACCGGCGCGGGCAAGGCGTTCTGCAGCGGCGGCGACGTCGAGGACATCATCGGCAAGCTGTTTGAACGCGACATGGCGGGTTTAATCGAATTCACGCGGCTGACCGTCGACGCCGTGCGTGCCATTCGCACGTTGCGCAAACCGGTTATCGGCGCGCTCAACGGCACCACCTGCGGCGCGGGAGCCGCGATCGCGCTGGCCTGCGACTTCCGCATTGCCGCCCCGACCGCGAAATGCGCGTTTCTGTTCACAAAAGTGGGCCTGAGCGGCGCGGATATGGGCGCGTGTTTTTTGCTGCCGCGCGTGGTCGGTTTAACGAAGGCGACGGAATTGCTGATGGGCGGCGAATTCATCAGCGCCGACGAAGCTCACCGCATCGGCCTCTACAATGAGGTTGTGGCCGCCGACAAGCTGATGGCCCGCGCCGACGAGTGGGCGGCCAAACTTGCGGCGGGCCCGGCGTTTGGCCTGGCGATGACCAAGGAATTGCTCAACAGGGCGATGAGCTTCGACCTGGAAACGGCGCTGGAGGCCGAAGCGCAGGCGCAAGCCATCTGCATGCAACACCCGGATTTCAAAGAGTCCTACCACGCGTGGAAGGAAAAACGCGCCCCGAAGTTTGGTTGAGGCGTGAGTCGGGAGGCAGGCGGCGGGAGTTGTCAAAGAGTGCAGGATGATATTGAGCAACTCCCGCCTGCCGCCTCCCGCCTGTCCCATGCCGGTACGTCGGTTGCGAACCCCGACTGGAAACCCCAATGAGCGCCGACTTGCTTTCGCTACCGTTCTTTGACGATCAACACCGCGCCTTCGTCGCGGACCTTGATGACCGTGCACGCAAAGTCGCCTGGCCCGACCCGGAGAAGGACGACGCCGCGGCGATGCGCCACGCGGTCAAGACGCTGGCCGGTTGGGGGACGTTGAAACATGCGGTCGGCGAGCCGCTTGTCCGCCATAGCCCGAAGGGCGACGGCGGATGGAAGCTCATTTACAACGTGCTCGCGCGCGAGACGCTGGCATACCACAGCGGCATTGCCGACCTTGCGTATGTCATGCAGGTGCTGGGCAGCCTGCCCGTGCAACTCATGGGCGCTGAATCGACTAAGAGCGTGCTATTGCCCAAAGTCGTCAGCGGCGAGGCCATCATGGCTATTGCCATGACCGAGCCCGAGGCCGGCAGCGACGTCGGTGCGATGACGACGCGCGCCGCACCCGACGGCAACGGCTACCGGATCAGCGGCCTCAAACATCTCATCAGCAACGCGGGCGTGGCGACGCACTACAGCGTGTTTGCCCGCACCGGCGAAGGCAAGAAAGGCATTTCCGCGTTCGTCGTCGACGCCAGGGCCCCGGGCCTGAAGATCGAATTACAGCGGCCCACATCGCCGCACCCGCTAGGCAAGTTGACGTTCGATGGCGTGGCCGTGCCGTCGTCGGCGCGGCTGGGCGCGGAAGGCGACGGTTTAAAACTCGCTTACATGACGCTGGAGCGCGCCCGCACCACCGTCGGCGCTGCGGCCAACGGCTTTGCTCGCCGCGCGCTGGACGAAACGATCAAACACCTCAAGGCGCGCAAGCTGTTCGGCAAGATGCTGGGCGAGCAGCCGATTGCGCAGGGCATGCTGGCGCAGATGAATGCCAGGCTTGACGCGTCAAGGCTTCTCGCCTACCGCTCGGCGTGGACGTTTGACAGGGGCGCGCCGCGCATCACGCGCGAGGCCGCGCTGGCCAAGTGGCAATCGACTGAAAACGCGCAGTGGATCATCGACGCCGCGGTGCAGCTCGCGGGCGGCCAGGGCGTGCTGCACGGCCACATCCTCGAACGCCTCTACCGCGAAATCCGCCCCCTGCGCATCTACGAGGGCGCCAGTGAAGTTCAGCAACTCGTGATCGCCCACGACGTACTGCACGGCCAGACGAAGTAGCCGTGGGGCAGGCTTCCAGCCTGCCTTAAATGGGAAGGCAGGCTGGAAGCCTGCCCCACAACGCAACGCTTACGGAATCTTCGGCATCTTGCCGCCACGCAGTGGCGCTTCCACGCGTGCGCTGCGCGCCTTGGGTTGCACCTGCACCGATTGGTCCTTGAGCGGCCCGGGCGCGGGTTTCTCGGTTGGGTTTACAATCGCCTTGTGCTCGCCGACCGCCGCCTGCTTGGCGCGCTCGATGAACACCGGGCAATGCGCGTGGCGCACCACGCGGTCAGCCACCGAACCCAGCAGCACGCGATTAAGCCCCGTGCGGCCGTGGCTGCCCATCACGATCAGGTCGCAGCCTTCACTCTCGGCATACGACGTGATCACCTTCGCCGGGCTGCCCTTCTTGACCGCCGCAACGGTGTGGAAGTTCTCGACCAGGTCGGCGGGCAATCCCAGTTTCATCTGCTCAAGCGCGTGGGTGCGCAGTTCCTTCAGGATGATGTCTCTTTCTTCCGGCACGTGCGTGCTGATCAAACTGTCGTCGACGATGTGCAGCAGGCGCAGTTCGGCGTCGAAATCCTCGGTCAGGTCAATCGCGCGCTTGAGGGCGAGGTTGGCCGTGGGCGAGAAATCGGTCGGGAAGAGGATACGCTTGAAGCCCCCGGTTTTGCGCTCGGGCGTCTTTTTGTCGGGCTTGCGCAGCACCAGCACCGCGCAAGGCGCGATATGCAGCACCTTGTCGGTCACGCTGCCGAGAAAGAAACGCGCCACCGCGCCGGGGCCGTGCGTGGCCATCACGATCAGGTCCGCGTTGTGGCGCATGGCGTGGTCGGTGATTTCCTTGGGCGCATTACCGGAGAGGACGAAGCGATTGACCTTCGACTTAGCCGCCTCCTTGGGCAACTTTAAGTCTTTGAGCTGCGTCTCGGCGCTGTTCATCAGGTCCGCGGCCAGCGAGCCGAACGGGTAGCCCGCGTAGGCGTAGACCGTGCTGTCGACGACCGTCACGACGTCGAGCTCGGCGTTGTATTGCGCCGCGATGCTGCAGGCCGTGCGCATGGCGCTTGCGGCGGTGTCGCTGAAGTCTGTCGGGAAAACGACGCGTTTGAATTTGTTGATCATGGCTGTCCTCGCGATATCCTGCCCGGACATTAGGTAGTCTGGCGCGATTCTCAACTGCTCCCTCATTTTATCCTTCACGGGGGCGTTCCTCCCTAACAACCGCCTTGATAGCATCGCGCCGTGCGGACTTTGCCCTTGATCGTGTTGCTGCTGTTATGCGCCGGCTGCGTCGAGCGCCGGCTGTATATCCGCAGCGAGCCCGCGGGCGCCGAGGTCTATATCGACGGCGAGCGCGTGGGGGTGACGCGGCCGGAAAAGGACCCGGCGGGCCCGCTTTACGTCAACTTCGCCTACTATGGCGCGCGCGAGTACACCCTGCGCAAGCCCGGGTTCAAGACTGTGACGGGCGTGAAGCAGTTGGTGACGCCGTGGTACGAATACCCGCCGATGGACTTCTTTTCAGAGGTCATGGCGCCTTGGCTGATCGTCGATGAACACGAGGTCGACGTGAAGCTCGAGCCCGTCGCGCCCGCCGACGTCGAACAGCTTTATCGCGACGCCCGCGCCTATCGCGAGGACGCGCAGCCGCAGTCGCGCTTTGAATACGCCGCGGCGTGGGGAAAGCGGTAAGGCAGTTTCAGGTCCAGTTGTCAGGTTCAGAACTGGATCTCCGAGGCACTTTCTGAACCTGAACCTGAACCTGAACCTTCCGTGCCTTCTCTTTTCGATCGATTCCGTGGCAAACGCGCCCTGGTGATGGGGCTGGGCCTCATGGGCGGCGGCGTGGAATCCGTGCGTTTCCTGCATCGCCACGGCGCCAAAATTCTCGCCACGGACACGCGCGACGCCAAAACGCTCGCACCAAGCGTCGAGGCCCTGCGCGACATCCCCGTCGAATACCGCCTTGGCGAACACCGCGAGGAAGATTTCAAGAACGCCGAAGTGGTGATTCACTCGCCCGCCGTGCGGCCGGACCATCCGCTGCTCGCCGCCGCCCGCGCCCGCGGCGCCGAAGTCACGCAGGAGATGAGCCTGTTCATCGAGGCCTGCCCGGCCCACACGGTCATCGGTATTACGGGAAGCAACGGCAAAACCACGACGACGGCACTGTGCTACGAGATGTTGCGACAGGTGTACGTGCCAGTGCAACCAGAACTAACGGAGAAATGGGCCGAGCCAATCACGATCAAGGATATGGCGCCGCTCGACGCCAGTTTTGATCAAGTCAAGGATCGCGATCGCCTTTGGCTCGGCGGCAATATCGGCACGCCTCTCATTAATCGTTTGGACGAGATGGACTTCATGGACGTGGTGCTATTGGAGCTGTCCAGCTTCCAGTTGATGGACTGGCACCGCTTCAAACCGGCGTTGCACACCGGCTTAATCACTAACATCACGCCTAACCATCTCGATTGGCACAAGAACTTCGAAGAATACTCGTGGGCCAAACAAGCGATTTTTGAGTATTGGGACGAGTGGGGAGACGCACCGACGGCGATTATCAATGCCGACGATCCAGAGTGCTCTCGAATCGCCGCGCGCAATCCCGGCCGTTACCGGCGCTTTTCTGCCACCGGCACCGTGCCGGCCGATCACGTCAGGCCGGGCAAAGGCGAGTTGTCCGCTGCCGGCGGGGGCGGCGAGTTGCGACTGGGAATGTTCTGGAATTCGCGTCAAAGCGAAGCCCACGGAATCAAAGTGGCGACTCGGAACGACCTGCGTCTGCCGGGCGATTTCAACTGGGCCAACGCGGTCGGGGCTGCCGCCGTATGCACACGCGTCTTGAACGCTGAATGGATGCCACACATTGGCAACGCGGTCCGGCGGTTTCGCGGCGTTGAGCATCGGTTGGAGCCGTGCGGCGAGACGCACGGGGCGCGCATCTACAACGACAGCATCGCGACGGACCCGACTGCGACACTTGCGGCGCTGACGGTCTTTCAAAGCGGAATTCATTTGATTCTCGGCGGCGCGTCGGACAAGGGCGCGGGCTACGACAAGCTCGCGCGCGCGATTGTCGATCACCGCGGCATCAAGAGCCTCTACCTGCAAGGCCCGACTGCGGCCAACATCAAACGTGCGATCGAGCGTGCGGTTCAGACGCCCGTAGGGACACGCGGTAGCGTGTCCGCAAAAACGCCGCCCATTCAGGAATTCCCGACCTTTGAATCCGCCTGCCGCGCCGCGATCAAAGCGGCACGGCAGGGCGATGTGGTGCTGATGTCGCCCGCAAGCACGAGCTTCTACGAACACGCCCCGGGCCAGAAGTTCGGCAACTTCGAGGAGCGCGGGAAGTTCTTTAAACAGATTGTCGCGAGTCTCGTGTCACGTGTCCCGGGTCAAAGCTGACACGCGACACGTGACACGGCACACGAGACGTTACTTGCTCTTTTCCTCGTCTTCGTGCTCGCCGAGTTCGCGGGCGATTTCCTTGTCGAGTTCCTCGCGCGTTTTCTTCTTTCGCGTCTTGGAATCCATGCCGATCATCTGGTCGATTTCCTCGTCGCTGACAAGCTGCTCGCCGCTCGATGTCTCGGTCGCGAACAGGCTGTCCTTGCTCATGTCGAGGAAGATGTCCATGCGCTGGCTCATGGTCTCGGCCTGCATCATGGCGTTCTCGAAATTCTTCTGCGTCTTCTCGAGGTCCGTCGTCTTGTAGACCTCGTTGATGCTGCGGCTGACGGTGCCCATGGTGTCGGCGAAGACGGCGAAGCTCTCGGCCTGGTTCTTCATCTGGAACGCGGCCTCGATTGTCAGCAACTGGCGCTCGAGCATGCGGCGCTGCGTCGCCGTCGCCTTGAGCGATTTGCGGATGAACGCGAGCTGGTCGGATGCTCCCATGCGCGCCGCGCGCCGGGCTTTCTCGAGCCACTCTTCCTCGCCCTTGCCGAGTTCGTTGATCTGCCGCTTCACGCGCTGGATGCCCTTCTTGATATCCATGTCGCGCTGCATGCGCCGTTCTTCTTTGGATTTAAAAATGCCCATAGAGGCCCTTGTGTTAGCCACGAATGAAAACAACACAATTCAACTACAGTTTTCCACGGAGAACACGGAATAACACGGAGAAAGACAAAGACCGCTCAGGCAAAGGCGCGAAGATGCGACGGCATTCCTTGGCGACTTTGCGCCTTGGCGTGAGATATATTTTGCAGTTTTCCGTGTTCTCCGTGTCTTCCGTGGAAAAAACGCATTTCAAAGGCCGCTGCAACTGCGCAGGAAAAGCCCGCCGAAGGCCAGGAACAACACCAGCGTCGCCACCACGATCATCACGCCGCGCGCGTTGCTGCCGGTGAGATTCGCCTGGGGCGCAAAGTTTGTGTGTTGCCCCGCAAACTCGCGCTCGGTGATCAGGTCGTTGATGTGGCAGGTCTCGCCGCAACCGGGGCAGGCTGACGGCGGGACGGCTTCGTCGCCGGACCAATGATACCCGCAGTGGCGACAGACGTTGGTGGTGTCGCGGTCGAAGACTTCGTCGTCGATGTCCTCGACCAGCATGTCGCTGCTGATGAAAGCCGAGCAGCCAAGGCAGCGGAACTGTTTGACCTTGGGAAACGGGAACTCCGCGTAGTCCTTGGCGCAATACGGGCAGCGCGTGAGGTGCTTTTTGGCGAGGCGGAGAAGTAGTCGTTCCTGGTCAACCATGTCGAGGGTACCCGTGTCTCACGATTTCTTCTTCAGCGTGCCCGGGCCCACAATCTGGTTTTCGCCGCCGTCCTTGTCGTCTGCGCCGGCTGCCAGCCGCACGCCGATGCCGCCTTCATCGCTGACAAACAGGTTGCCGCGCCAGGAGACGTTCGTCGTAGCGGCGATCTCGATGCCGAAGCAGCATTGCTCGGCGCGTTTGCGTTTTGCGTCGGCGCTAAGCCCGTCGCTCCAAAGGCTCAATTCAAAGCGGCAGGCTTCGACGGTGACATCTGCGCCGGGAATGTTCTCTTCATCGTCTTCGCCCAGGCAATCGATGGCGACGGGCAATTCGGTCTTGAACAGGCATCCGCGAAACTCGGCTATGGCGTTGGCGTCGAGCTTCGATGTGCCGCTGGTGAACAGGCAGCGCGAACAAGAAATATTGGCGGGCTCATAGTCGCCGCCCACGCCGATGCAGTGGAATTCGCACTCGGTCGCGATCAGCCGGCCGGTGAGCACGCGCACGCCCGGCAGCGCCGACGTGCCGCGCTGGACGGCGCCGCTGCTGTTGATGACGCGGCATCCCGCAAGCGCCACGACAAGCTTCTCCGTCGCTGAAGCGGCAAGCTCGAGCCTGGGCAGACTGCAGCCGAACAGCGCGTATTTGCCCGCGTCGAGTTCCATGCCGGTGTTGTGGCCCGTGCCGCTGCCGATCTCGCAACGCGCCAGGCGCAACACGGCGTCGTCGGCCTTGGGGCATTCGAAGCCGTAGACTGTGCTGTCGCAGACCATGGCGCGTACGTTGCCAATCCCGCACAGGGCGTTGCGCTTGGGCGGGTTGATCAGCGTGCAGTTGGAAATGAACGCATGGCCGAACCCGGAGGAGGAAAGCTCGATCGTGGCGCGGGGCTGTTCGCCCGAGGGGCGCACGATGCTGAAGTTGAGGCCGCAGATTTCGAGCGTGGCGCCCTTCTCGAGCTTGAAGCGCAGGCCGCTGCGCAGCACGACCTTGGACTTGCCGCGCCCGACGCCGCGGATCACCACGCGGCCTGAAATGACGAGTTCTTCGCCGTCCAGCGTGAATTCACCCTCGCCGAACTCGATCGCTTCGCCGGCCTTGCGGCTCTTCCACAGCGAGCTGAAGCTGTTTTCGCCGGCGGCTTCCACCTTGAGCACCTTGCCGGCGGGTTCACGGCTCATGTTGTTGACAAGCGCGCCGAGCTGCATGTGAATGTGGCGCACCGGCAGCGAAACGCGTGACTCGTAGACGAGATAGGTGTTGATGCCGAACACCTTGCCGGTTTCGTCGATCAGCGGGCCGCCCGAGTTGCCGGGCTCGAACTGGCAACTGGTCTCGATGGCCTTGATGCGGTTTTGGTCGTCGCGGCGCAGCGCGGTGACCTCGCCGCCGCGGATGCTCAGGTCGGGCCCGTTAGGGTTCCTGGCCAGCTTGACCATGCGCAGTTGTTCGTCCATGTCGTTGCCGCGCGGGAAGCCCGCAGCCCAGACCTTGCGCGTTTCCTTGAGGGCCGCTTCGTCGCCGAGTTCCAGCGCCGTGAGCGGTTTTTCAGGCTCGATGCGAAGCAGTGCGAGGTCGTAGGGCAGTTCGTACATGGCGACCAACCTGGCGGGGTACTCCTTGCCGGCGGCCGTGCCGCTGTGGGTGCGCACGGTGACGGAGACAAGTTGCCCAAGCGCGAGCAGGTCCGGCCGCGCGCTCTCAGACCCGAACATCTTGCCGCAATCGACAACGTGGCGATTGGTGACGATCAAGCCGGAGGAATCGATGACGAAACCGCTGCCGGTGGCGCCGGGCTTGTACTCTTTGTCGCCTACCGTGACGCTATAGGTGCTGGTGATGAACACGGTGGCGTCCTTGACCTTTTGAAGCACAGCGTCGGAGAGCCCGTCGGCGATATTAACCGCTTGCGGCGCGGCGGCCCCGGCGGGGCTATGGCAGCCAATGAACAGCGCAAGAATCGTGGCGACAATCAGCATTGGGCGCATGACTTTGTCCTTGGGAAACGGAAACTCGGCGTAGTCCTTGGCGCAGTACGGACACCGTGTGAGGTGCTTTTTGGCGAGGCGGAGAGTTAGTCGTTCCTGGTCAACCAATCAACTCTCCTTCTCCTTCAGAGTGCCAGCCGCAGCGCCGGGACCTATTATCTCATTGTCGCCGCCATCTTCGTCCTTGGCATCCTTGGCAATGCGCACGGCGATGCCGCCATCGTGGGTATTGAACTCATTGCCCTCGTATTTGACCGACGCGCTGCCTTCAATTTCGATGCCGAAACAGCATTTGGCCAGGAGCTCGTTTTTCCTGGCGTCGCTCAGGTTCTGGCCGTCAAGCGTGAATTCAAAGCGGCAAACTTCAATGACGACTTTGGTGTTTTCCGTGCCGGAACACCTGATTGCGGCGGGGAAGTCGGACTTGAACGAGCAGCCGTTAAATTTCGTCGTTGAGGGTGATGTCATCGCCGAAGTGCCACAACTGAAGATACAAGCGACAAAACTCGCCTCGGGCGAAACCTGGCCGCCGCCCGCGCTGATGCAATCAAACTCGCATTCCCAAGCGGTCAGCTTTCCACCTTTGGTGTCAAGGCTGACATCGCCGGCGGCGCGTACCGCGCGGGCGTCGGCCAGGCCTACGCGGCAGCCTTCCAGCGCAACCGTCAGGTCTTCCCCGCCGACGGGCGCGAGTTCGACCTTCGGCGTTATGCACCCGAACAGCGCATGGTGACCGCTGGCCAGCCGGACGCTTTTGCTGTCGCCGCCCGTTGCATCGTGTCCCACGCTGATGGAGCAATCGGCCAGACGCAGCGCCGCTTTGGGCGACTGCGGGCAATCAAATCCATCGAGGAGACAACTGATGACCATGACGCGGGCGCTGCCTGTCACCGCCAGGCTTTGTCCCCGTGACGGCGCCATCAGCATGCAATCGTACAAAAACAGATTCCCCTCGTCCGACGACGCCGCCACAAGATTGGCCCTGGAATCGTCTGACCAGTCACCCTGCATATGAATGCCGTTGATCTCAAGGCTGGCGCCTTTGACAAGGTTGAAACGCAGCGCCTCCATGTACTTGAGGCTGGTTTCGGTGCAGCCGGCGCCGCGGATGACGCTGTGGCCCGTGACTTTGAGGTCCAGTTTTCCCGAGAGATTGAATTCCCCCTTGCCGAATTCGATGACGTCGCCTTCCTTGCGGCTGTTCCACAGTTCCAGGAAGCTGCCGTCATTCCTGGCGTCAACCCGCAGCACTTTTGGGGCGGGAGTCAGTGAGCCCTCGCGACGGATCGCCTCGAGCAGGGGTCCCAGTTGTTCGCGGATCATGCGAACCGGCAGCGATATCACCGAAGCCGAGTCGCCCAAGATGTAAGTCAGGACTCCGAAGACGGCGCCGCTACGGTCAATCAGCGGTCCCCCGGAATTGCCCTTTGCTGCCGGGCACGTGACTTCGATGGCTTTGACACGGCCTTGATCGTCTTTGCGCAGGGAAGATACTTCGCCGCCGCGAATGCTCACATCCGGCCCGTTGGGGTTGAGCGGAAGGTCTTCTTCGGCCAGGTCGTCTTCCAGGTTGGAGCCGCCGGGAAAGCCGACGGTCCAGACCTTGCACGTCTCTCTCAGGTTTTTCTCGTCGCCAAGGTCCAGCGCGACCAGCGGTTTATCAGGTGTGATGCGCAACAGCGCCAGGTCGTAGGGCTTTTCATAAATCGCGACCAGCTTGGCGTCATAATCCTTTGTTCCTTTCGTTCCGCTTTGGACATGTACGGTAATTGACAAAAGGGGCGTTCTGGCGTCGCGCGTGGGTGGTTCTGCCGCTTCGCCGAGCATCCTCGCGCAAGCGGCAACATGGGCGTTGGTGATAATCAGGCCCGACGGATCCACCACAAATCCGCTGCCGCAAAACTCGGAACTTTCATCCTTGTCGGGAAGATAGGTCGTCGTGACGTAGACGGTGGCGGCTTTGACGCGCGTGAGCACTTCGCCGGACAGCCCGTCGGCGATATTAACCGCTTGCGGCGCGCCGTTGGCTTTCGGGTTGATCGTGTCGCCGCTGGCCCGGCCGCAAAAGCAGACGAAAAGGACGAGAATCATCGAGCACGTCATCATTGCGCGCATAGATCGTTCCTTTGAGGGTCGTTTCTGTTCAGACCCCCCCGCTATAGCAGCGGGCTCTGATAAAGCGCTCCAGCTACTCGTCCTGTCTCCAGTCGAGGTAGCGTTTCATTTCCTCGGCGCTGGTGACCGGCGCGATGCCCGTCGCGGCCTTCCTGAAGTCGTCGACGCTCAGCGCGCGGATTTTCACCTGGTAACCCTTGGCTTCCTTCAAACCCTTGTCGACGAGGTCCGGCAGGTCGTCGTTGAGTTCGGCGATCATCGTGGTCGTGGCCTGTTTGACCAGACGCTCGATCTCGCGGCCGCTGAAACCATCGGTGATCTCGACCAGGTCCGCGATCTCGCCCGCCAACTCAAAACCCTTTTTGAGCAGATGGATATTGAGGATTGCCTCGCGCGTGACCGGGTCCGGCAGCGGGATCAAAATCTGCTTTTCGAAGCGCGACAGCACCGCGCTATCGATTTCCCACGGGCGGTTGGTCGCCGCAATCGTCAGCACGAAGATGTCGCCGCGGCCCTTTTCGCTCAGGCCGTCGAGTTCGCTCAGGATCGTTGAAAGGATGCGGCGTTCGGCGCCGGTTTGCTCGTCGGCGCCGCGCGTTGCCGTGAGCGATTCAAACTCGTCGAGAAACACCACGCTGGGCGAGTTGTCGCGCGCCGTGCCGTAGATTTCGCTGATGATCTTGGACGATTCGCCGAAGTACTTCGACATCACGCCCGACACCTTCACGTTGAAAAAGAGCGCGTTGCCTTCGCCACCGGCCTTCAAGCTGTTCGACGTGGCCGCGGCCATGAGCGTTTTGCCGGTGCCCGGCGGGCCGAAGAACATGATGTTGCGGAAGGCCGCGATCTTGACGCCCTTGGGCGGCGTCGCCAGCGAGAGGCCCAGCGTGTATTTGATGTCGCGCTTGGTCTCGACCAGGCCGCCGATGTCGTCCCAGGTGACGGGCGAAGTGGTCACGAGCGAACTGACGGCGGAGGAAATCTCGGCGTCCTTGCCGGCCTCTTCCGTCTGGCGCGTGTCGACGTCTTCGTCGGCGCTGGGCGGCGCGGGAAGCTTGTGCGCCTTGGCGCCGGCCGATTCTTCATCGTGGATTTCGCGCAGGCGGCGCGCGAAGTCGCGGTACTCGATCGCCTTCTTCTTGCGGGCGTATTCCTGCGCGCGCGAACCCGCGTACTCGGCGTACTTGAACATGATCTTGCTGGCCGCGTCGAAGTGGCCCGCGGCGGCGACGTGGTCGCCGCCCTTCCAGGCCATCTTGGCCTTGTGCAGGGCGTCCTCGCAGGAGCGTTTTAGCTTCGGGCCAAGATCGAATGCTGACATATCAGGTTCAGGTCAAGGTTCAGGTTCAGAAAGGCAATTTCGTCGAGGGGCAGTCCTGAACCTGAACCTGCACCTGAACCTGCCGTTAGTGGCTCTCTTTTTCTTCTTCCAGCTTCCTCTTCAGGTCGGCTTCGGTTTTCAAGGCCTCTTCAAACTCGCCCTTGCCCTCGGCTTCGTTAATGGTGTCGATCTCGTCGAGGAAGCGCTCCTTCTCGGGGTCCTGCTCCGACATGTCGGCGTCGACCTCAAGCCCAATGTCTTCGAGCGTGGCGTTGAGTTCGTCGATGTAGCCTTGCTCGTCGATGGATTGCATCGCGAGCTTGGCGTCGAGTCCGCTGTTGCGAATGCGGTTGAGCAGCTTGTTGATCGAGTTCTTGTCCTTGCGTTTTTCGAGGCGCTCGAGGCCGCGGATGTATTTCTTGAGCGCGATGCCTTCGAGGTTGGAGATCTTCGCGCTGCGCTTGGAGAACGCGAAGTCGTATTTGATCTCCTTCATTTCTTCCCAGAGATAATCGACTTCGATGTTGTTGCCCTCGCGGCGCGCCGACTTGATCTGTTCGATCAACCCGGTTTGCTTCGCGCTCATCTTGCGAAGTTCCATGAAATACTTGCGGCGCTCGCGCTCGACCTCGCGCAGCTTTACCTTGAGCGTTCTCAGGTCAATCTTGCCGCCGAATAAGCTCTGGAAGAAACCCATGTGTGCCCCAATGAAGGTTTTAGGTTTTAAGTGTTAGGGAACAGCCAAGGCCTAAAACCCAAAACCTAGCACCTAGAACCTGCCTCTACTCCATTTCCTTCTTCTTAGACTTCTTTTCCTTCGACGGCTTCTCGTCCGACAGCTTCTCGTCAACTTCCTTCCCTCGGCCTTTGATTTCGGCTTCGAGCGCGGCAATTTCAGCGTCGATCTCGGCGTTCTTGGCGGCGCGGTCAACCTGGGCTGAGCCAAGCACTTCCTTCTCAAGTTTGCGCAGTTCTTCCTTGTCGGCGACGCTGAGCACGCCCGCGTGCTGCTTGGTCAGCGTTTCGCCGGTGTTGACCGCCTCGCGGAACTTCTCCATGCCCTCTTCGAACTCGAGCATGATGCGCTCGACCATCGGTTGCTCGATGCCGCGCAGGTCCATGGCTTCCATCGCCTGGATTTTGCCGACGAGATTGAGGTGCAGCTCGATGTTCTTGTTCAGGATGTCCGCGCGAAGTTTTAGCGCGTCCATCTGCCCGCGCGTGCGTTTAACCTGTAATAAGACAAACTCCTTTTCTCGATCACCTATCTTGCCGGCTTTGACGCTCTCGACGCTGGCGCGCTCCTGAAGTTCGAGGCGCGCGAGTTCCTGCCGGGTCTTGCGAAGCTCCACTTCGTTGCGCGTGATGAGTTCGTCGAGCTTGTCCAGCGATTCGCGCGTGGAGCGCGAGTCGCGGATGGCCTCTTCGGCCTCGCCCTCTTTGCCCTTGAAGAGCGCCTTGAATTTGTCGAACAGTGCCATGGGGTCAGTTCTAAGTTATCAGTTCAAAGTTCAAAGTTAGAAAACAGCGCCCGTTTTGGATCAACTTTGAATTTTGAACTTTGAATTTTGAACTTCAGAGAATCGGTTGCGCTGGATGATCAGGCTGCCGTCGACGTCCTTCAATTCAAGCCCCGGCGTGCGGCCCGCGTAAATCAGCGCCCGGTCGGCCACAAGTTCGGTTGAGACCGCCGCGCGCCGGGCGAGTTCGTCGATCAAAAGGAAGCCGCCGGGCTCCTTGAGTTCCTGCGCGGCATTGAGCGCGGCGTCGATGCGGGCGATCTTCTGGTCCTGCGGTTCCGGGTCAAACAGGTTCTCGAACAGTGCGGGCATGATCACTCCGTCTTTGGGCGCAGTCACGCGCCAGCCCGGGTTCAGGAACTCGACGAATGCTGCGCGCCAGTTCGAGGCGCCCGTCAGCGCGCGCAGAGCTTCGTCGCCGGGCGGCAGGTCGGCGTGGGGATTGATGCCCGCGACGCCGATCAGGAAGAACACGTCGGGCCGCAACTCGGCCATGGCCCAGCTTGCGGCGGCGGCGACGGATTCGGCGGTAAAGCGGCTTTGGTCGTCGGCGAAGTCGAGCACGACGCAGATCTTGACGCCGTAAGAGCCCAGCATCGGCCGGTGCAGGATGCCGAGCGCTTCGCGGCGCGAAAACGCGCCTTTGCCCGCAGGCGTGAGGTCGCCGTGGCTTTGCGAGCGGCGCGAGAGACGGTTGGCGTCGACGTCGAACAGCGCGCCTTCGCCGGGGTGCGGCAGGATGCGCTGGCGCACGAGGCGGCCTTCGAGGCCCGCCATCAGGCTCTGCATCGCGGCTAATGAAGCCGCCCGTCCGTTGGATTCGCCGTTAGCCATACCCCGACGAGTATAGCTAATCGGGGCGGCGGGAATGGGGATTAGGGACTGGGGAATGGGGATTAGACCTCCATTTTCGGGTGTTTCTCCATTCCCTATTCCCAAGTCCCCAGTCCCCATACCCGTGTGACGTTGGGCCAACGGAAGAACACTCGTTGCGCCGCAACTTTGAGAGCCTACAGTGTGCCCGTGGCTGATTCGATTCATGAAGAGGAAGTCCTCGGCAAGGCCTACGACGCGCGCCTGATCAAGCGCCTTGCGCCCTACGCGCGCCCCTATCTGAAGCTCGTGATCGCGGGCGTTTTCTTCATGCTGCTGGCCGCGGGCGTCGAGCTTTGCATCCCGCGTGTTATTCGTGAAATCGTCAACGGTCCTTTCAATATGCTCGCCGCAGAGGGCGATTCGGCGCCGGCTTACAACCTGCTTGCCTGGCTGGCGCTGGCCTATCTCGGGCTGGTGATCGTGCAGTTCATCAGCCAATTCGCCGAGGCGTATTTGTTCCAGACGCTGGGCCAGCGCGCGATTTTCGACCTGCGCCACGACCTCTACGCTCGCATCCAGGATTACCCGCTGCGCTTCTTCGACAAGAACCCCGTGGGCCGCCTCGTCACGCGCATGACAAGCGACGTGGAGGCAATCGGCGAGGTGTTCGCCTCGGGCTTTGTCCAATTGATGGGCGACATGATCGTGGTGCTGGGCGCGCTGGCGATGATGTTTGCGCTTTCGGTGCCGCTGACGCTGATCGTGATCGGCGCTTTGCCGGTGATGGGCGCGATTACCTGGATCTTCCGCGGGCGTGCGCGCAACAGCTTCCGCGACATGCGCACCAAGCTTGCCAGCGTGAATTCCTTCCTTAATGAAAGCGTGCAGGGCTGGCGCGTGACGCGCATCTTCGGCATCGAGCGCCGCCAGGCCGCGCGTTTTGACGGCCGCTCGCGCGACTTCCGCGACGCCAGCTACCAGACGGTCTTCAACTTCGCGCTGTTCTTCCCGGTGGTCGAAATCGCGGGCACGCTGACGATCATGGTGCTGGTGTGGTACGGCGCGCGCAGCATCCTTGGCGGCACGCTCGACGCGGGCACGTTTTTCGCCTTCTTCTTCTACACGCAGATGATGTTCCGCCCGATCCGTGAGATATCCGAAAAGTACAACGTGCTTCAAAGCGCCATGGCCAGCGCCGAACGCCTGTTCAAGATCATGGACTTCGGCAACGACATCAAGGACCCGCCGCAGCCCAAAACGCCCGCGATCAAGGGCGAAATCGAGTTCCGCAACGTCTGGTTCGCCTACGACGGAGATAGTGGTGCGGGCGCCTCGCCGGCATCCGGCGCGGCCGAGGCTGCCACGCCACGCTGGGTGCTGCGTGATGTCAGTTTCAAAGTGCCCGCGGGGAGTTCGCTGGCGCTGGTGGGCGCGACCGGCAGCGGCAAGAGCACGATCATCGCGCTGGTGATGCGCTTCTACGATGTGCAGAAGGGTGCGGTGCTGATTGACGGCGTTGACGTGCGCGAGATGACGCGCGAACACCTGCGCAAGGCGTTTTCACTCGTGTTGCAGGACGTCTTCCTGTTTGCGGGCAACGTCTTTAATAACATCCGTTTGGGCGACGAGACCATTTCACGAGAGCGAGTGAAGGAAGCCGCCCGTACTGTGCACGCCGACGACTTCATCGACAGATTGCCGGAGCAATACGACTCGCCCGTGGCCGAGCGCGGCGCGACCTTCAGCGCGGGCCAGCGCCAGTTGCTGGCCTTTGCGCGGGCATTAGCCTTCGATCCGAGAATCCTGCTCCTGGATGAAGCGACCAGCAACATCGACAGCGAGACCGAGGCGCTGATCCAGGATGCGCTGGGCAAGTTAATGAAGGACCGCACGACGATCGCGGTGGCGCATCGCCTGTCGACAATCACGGCCTCGGACAACATCGTGGTGCTGCACAAGGGTGAAATCGCCGAGCAAGGCAGCCACGAAAAGCTCATGGCCGCCGCCGGGCGCTACAGCAAGCTCTACCGCCTGCAATTCAGCGACGAAGAACCTTTGAAACTTGGTTCAGGTGCAGGTTCAGGTTCAGAAAAAGCGACCTGAGCGGTAATCTGGACCTGGACCTGAACCATGCCCGACTTTGCTGATGCAGTCGCCTACCTGAAAGCCGCCGACCCGAAGCTGGCCGCGGTGATCGACCGCGTGGGGCCATACACGCTCAAGAGACGGCCGATGCCCAACCTGTTCCACGCGCTCTGCCAGTCCATCGCTTACCAGCAGTTGTCGGGCAAGGCCGCCGCGACGATTTTCGGGCGCGTGCAGGCGCTGGCGGGCAAAATCCTGCTCGCGGACAAGATCAAGGCCATCGACGACGCGGCGCTGCGGGCGTGCGGCCTCTCGCGCGCGAAACTTGCGGCGTTCCGCGACCTCTCGGACAAAGTTCTTGGCGGTGTTCTCCCTGACAAACGCGCGCTGATTAAACTCGGCGACGAAGAAGTCATCGAGCGCCTGACGGTCGTGCGCGGCATTGGCCGCTGGAGCGCAGAGATGATCCTGATGTTCCGCCTCGGCCGCCCCGACGTGCTGCCCGTGACGGACTACGGCGTCCGCAAGGGTTTCACGATCATGCTGGGCAAACGCAAACTCGCGGAGCCCGAGCAGATATCCGCGCGCGGCAAACGCTGGGCGCCCTGGCGCAGCATCGCCTCATGGTACCTCTGGCGCGTGCTGGAACTGCCAAAATCTTGACGCGTCAATACTATTCGCCCGGCGGTTTGACAAACGTGTGGACGACTCGCCATCCCAGCGTCACGGTGTGCCGATCGACCGCAAGCACTTTGACGGCATAGACCTGGTCGGAACGAATTTCGCCATAGGCTTCCGTGGTCCGCGCAATCGATCTCAGCGCGTAAACGTCGCCGACCTTCGCGATCACGGGCCCCGAGAACTCCACGTTGCGCACGGCGGAAAGCACCTGGAGTTTTTCGCTGACGCTTTCGAGCATGATCTTTTCGAACTCGACCCCGTCGATTTTCTGCAATAGGCCAAAGGTGTTGGAACCCGTGATGCCGGGCCTAAGTTCGAACGCATCATGGTCGGACGCGACGACATGGCGCGCGTAGATCGCCGCACCGGTGTCCGTGTGCATCGCGTTGAAAAATGTGTACGCGCGCCCATCGTTTTGCGGCGAGGAAACCGCAACGCCTTGCACCAACACGCCTTCCGGCACGAGATTGGCAACTTTGGCGCCGTCAGTGCGGCCTTCACTTAGCGATGTCGCGGGTGATAGGAGCGCACGAAGCAGTCCCTGCCGGATTTCCCGCACCGTGAAATAGATCTGCGTGTCGGAAAAAGTGCGCAACTTCGCGAGCAACCCGTGGTGGTACCATTTTTCGCGGTCGTCCTCATCAATGGCCTTGAAACGTTTGAGGATGCGCCAGCCGAGCGTCGCCGTCCCACCTTCATCGTTGATAAGATGTTTGTAGGAAAGAACTTTGAACGCAATCAGCGTGTCAGGCCCGTCACGGGTGATATGCCGAAGCACGTAAGTCGCGTCTTCCTCGCACGCAAGCGTGTCATCCTTCGGCCTTGCCTCATCCAGCGCCGCTTTGGCGCGCTCGAAACGACCGAAATCCTGGGCCATGGGGCTTGGGCAATCAAATGTCCCGATCCGCATGAGATCGAAGCCGGATACTTTCTTCAGCAGCGACGTCGACTGCGACGCGCCGGGCAGTACGTCGCGTTCCGAATGGAATTTGCCGCCGCGAAGGTACAAATCAAATGCGTCGCTGTGCTGCGCCGCCGAGAAATTGTATCCGCTCATGAATTTCACAAACGGCGTCTTCGGCTCGCCTGCTGCCGGGCAATTGGCGATGCGGCAAAGCCCCGATTCGCGCTTGCCCTGAGCGAGTTCCGGCCATTCCTTCACCATCGCAGCCGGAACCACCAGCCTTTTTGCGGCGCAACTGGCAGCCGCTGCGCGAAACGCGCGCATCTGATCGTCGACCGGCAACGCCGCAATTTCAGCGGCGAGAGCGGCGCTGTCTTCGTCCATTTTATCGCGCGGTTCAACCCGCCAGCCCTCGGCGTCCAGGCGCACGCAAGTGCCGGCGATCAAAAGCAATGCGGTTGAAAGCGACAGCACCCTACCGCCCATGCCCATGCCCATGGCAGCTCCCCGAAAAATGCGCGCTCAAACAGTCTAACTCCCAAACGAACGCTGCGAATCCGGGTTCAGCCAGTTACCCGCCGGATTGGGGCGGTGGGGGAAGCTGGGCGGGCGCCGGGGACGCAGTTGCGGCGGCGAATTCCGGCGCGGGGCGCAGGTCCGGCGCGGGTGACGGCGCGAGGCCCGGCGCGCCTGTCGGCTCGACGGCCCTGGCCGGCACGACGCGATGCTGCTTGTCGGCGGCGTCCAGCGCCAATTGCGCCGCGCGGGCGTCCGCCGCGGCCTGGCGCGCTTTGCGCTCCTCGCGGTCGACGGCGCGCTGCTCGATACGCGCAATGGCAATGATGTGGCGGCAGGCTGCCAGCCCGTCGCGCACTGACACCCGCCCGTCGTTGGCGTCCAGGGATTTTTGCGCCGTCTCCATGAACGCGCTCAAATACGCCTTGGCCCCGGCCAGAAGTTTCTGGGTGGTCGGCGATTCGAGGTCCTGCCTGGCAGCGCGGGCGGCCACCTGCGGGACAAGATTGGAAAACGGGACGTGGTTTCGATACTTGGCATTGCTCATGGCTATCTCCTGTAAGGTTGCAGGAAACGTACAACACGTGGCGACAAGACCACGCACCCCCGGGAAAATAATCCGAAAAAATCTGGCGGTGCGGATAAGTTTCGGCGCCGCCGCAAGTTGGGGCGGATTTCCTGCGTCTTGCGCCCGGGCCGCACGTTCCAATAATGCGGCTGCGAGAGACCTATGGCTGAAATGGAACAGACAGCGCTTACCGGTGACGATTACCGGGTTCTCAAGGAACTCGGCGACGCGCACCGTGAAATCCGTTTTGAACTGAGCAAGCGCATTATCGGCCAGGACGACGTCGTCGAGCAGGTGCTGACCGCGTTCTTTGCCGGCGGCCACGTGCTGCTGCTGGGCGTGCCAGGGCTGGGCAAGACCCTTCTCGTCAGGTCCCTCGCCGAAATTCTTGGTTTAAAATTCAACCGCATCCAGTTCACGCCGGACCTCATGCCCAGCGACATTACGGGCAGCGAGTTGCTCGCGGGCGATTCCGGCGAGCGCAGCTTCAAGTTTTTGGGCGGGCCGATCTTTACCAACTTTATTCTCGCCGACGAAATCAACCGCACGCCGCCCAAGACGCAGGCCGCGATGCTCGAGGCGATGGAAGAGGGCTCCGTGACCGTCGCGGGCAGGGGCTATGCGCTGCCGCGGCCGTTCTTTGTGATGGCGACGCAAAATCCCATTGAGCAGGAAGGCACCTACCAGTTGCCCGCCGCGGCGCTCGACCGCTTCCTGTTTACTGTCGTCGTCGATTACCCGACCCAGGTCGACGAACTCAACATGCTGTTCGAGACCACCAGCCGCTTTGAGCAGCGCGTGAGCCGCCTGCTGGATGAAACCAAGGTCCAGCGCATGCTCAACGTGGTGCGCAAGATCAACGTCAGCGACAGCACGCTGCGTTATGCCATTGACCTCGTGCGCGCGACGCGCCCGAAATCAAGCGCCAGCGCCGAGATCAAGGACATGGTCGAGTGCGGCGGCAGCCCGCGCGCTACCCAGGCGCTGATCATGGGCGCCAAGGCGCGCGCCGCGCTTGAAGGCCGCGACGAAGCGCGCCCGGCGGATATCCGCGCGATTGCGATGCCCGCGATGCACCACCGCATACTGACGAACTTCCACGCCGAGGCCGATGGTGTGAACAGCCGCGATCTCGTGCGCAAGTTGCTCAAGGATGTGCCGCGTCCCGCCGGCGATGAGCCCGCGGCGGAAAAGAAAATCCCCTTCGACGTCATGGGCACGATCCGCTACTGGTTGCTGGGCGGCGACGCACCCGCGCATTGGGCGCGGCAAAAGAAAGCCAAGGCCGCGCGCCTTGGCCAGCGCGAGGCCAGCCTGACGGACTTTTCGGCGGGCATCGGCGCGCGTGTGGCTTCGGCGGCGCTTGATGTGGTCGCGTACCTTGTAATTTACGCCGTCTGGTGGATAGCCGCATGGTTGTTGATCGGCGGCGGCGGCGTGCTGGGCAAGGGACTGCGCGAAGTATCCGAGCCGCTGGCGATTATCGTGTTCTTTTCGGCGCCGATTGTCGGCCTGGGGTTGGGCGTGCTGCTTGAGGTCTACCTGACTATGAAATATGGCGCGTCGATGGGCAAGCTGATCATCGGCGTGCGCATTGTTCGCGAAGACGGCACGCTGATGACGGGTTTTGGGTCTGCGATGCTGCGCATGGCCTTCAAGTTCATCTCGGTGCTGACGGGGTTTGTCGGTTTCTGGTGGATGTTGTGGGATCCGGAAAATCGCACGCTTCACGACAAACTTTCGGCATGCCACGTCGTGCCCAAGGACTTTGTCGGCGCCAACCTTGGCGCCAAGGCGATCCCCGGCGTGGCCGCCGTCGGGGCGGCCGCTATTTCGGGCCGCCGCGCGGCGGTACCGACAACCTAACCGGCGAAGCCGACTATTGCAGCCACGCCCGCGACGTCCGGCGAGTAGCGCGTGGCGCCGGCATGGGGCTTACGCACCAGGATCGCCGGAATGCCGGCCTTTTCGGCTCCCGTCACATCAGCGACATAGTTATCGCCGATCATCCAGAATGATTGCGCCTCAGGCAGGGCCTTGCGGACTTCGTGGAATGCGGCGGGGTGGGGTTTTTCGCAGCCGGTTTCGGCGGAATTGAAAACACGGCGGATTCGCCCGGCAATGCCGAGGGCGTCAAGAATCGACGGCAATTCGGGCACGTGATTGGACAGGATTACGTGTTTGAATCCCGCCGCCGAGAGTGAGTCCAGTGTCGGGAGGACATCGTCGAACAACTTCCAGGTGTGGGGCTCCAGGTAGGCATTTCTGACCTGTGCGGCCATCTCCGTGGTCTCGGGGTGTGAAAATCCAACGGCGGCAAAGGCGTTTTCAAATACGGGCTGGACCAACGCCCACCATACGTCGGGCGCGGCGGACGGCCGCACTTGATGGGGCGCATGCCAGGGAAAACCGCGATGGAGATGTTCGCGCAGACGCTCAGGCGTGACGCGGTTGGGGCCGTGACGCCGGCAGGCGACTTCGTGCAGCGCGCCGGACCAGCCGCCTTCACGCAGGCCCAGCGTGCCATCGAAGTCCCAGATCAGGTACCTGGACATGAGTGTGTTAGCGCCCGAACTTCAGGCGCTCGGCGAGGATTTCCGGCAGGCCGGCGTCGAGGATTTTGCGGCCGGCTTTCTCCACGTCGTATTCGACGCGGTGGATGCGGACCATCTCCTGCTTGCTGTCGTAAATCGCGAAGCTCGACTTCGGGTTTTCGTCGCGCGGCTGGCCGACGCTTCCGACGTTGCACAGCGCCTTCTCAAAGCCCTTGAGGTTGATCTCGTAGGACATCGAATAGCTCACCATCGGGCCCGAAAAGAACGTCACGGGCACGTGGCTGTGGCCGAGGAAGCACACGCGCGTCTTGAGCTTCTCGAGCGACAGGCGCGCGTCCTGGCTGGTCTGGATGTAATCGAACAGGTCGGGGAAGTTCAGCGAGCCGTGAACCAGCGTGACTTCCGGGTCGATTTCCTGGATCAGCGGCAGCTCGCGCAGAAACGCCATGTTCTCGTCGCACAGGTTGTCGCGCGTCCAGTACACAGCTTGCTTGGCGTAGGTGTTGAAGAACTCGATCGAGAGTTTGCCGCAGACGGCCCAGTCGTGGTTGCCCGCGACGACGGGGATGCCCATCTCGCGCACCTTGCTGCAGCATTCATCGGGATTGGCGCCGTAGCCCACGATGTCGCCGAGGCAAAGATAGCGATCGATGCTCTGGCCTTTGCAGAAATCGAGAACCGCCGTAAGCGCCTCTAGATTTGCGTGGATGTCACCGAAGATCGCGTACCGCACGAGTGTCGCCCCGTCGCGCCCCAAATGCGCTTCTATGAGATGCACATAACCGACTGGTTGAGTCCAAAACTCAATCCTATCCCACGCCAGTCGCATGGGCAAGGAAACCACAATTCTGATCTTGTAACGCCCGCCTATGCAGCGAGTCTAAGTCTCAGGCCCGCGCTGTCCACTGCCAACGCGGCGGTGGTCCAGCACAACATGTGAGGTAAAAGCCACATCGGCGACGCGTCGGCCATGTCGCCCCAAAGCAGCGAAGTCAGGTCATAACGCGCGAAATCCGGTAGCATCCATGCCAGCGCCGGGGGCGCCGCCGTCGCCGCAAAACCCGCCAAATAAAGCGCGATTGTGGCCATTGCGGCGGGCAGCGGCCGGGCAAAGCGGGCCAGTGCCTGCGCCGCAGCCAGAAGCATAGCCAGGATCATCCATTGGCCGGCAATCGGCCCGGCGAGGCTCAGGCATTCGGCCATCACGGAAGTTTCGCCGCGATAGCTGAACATCATCGGTTCGCCCACCGCATACCAGGCGATGGCGCCGCAAAGTGCGGCGGTCCAGAGCGCGACCAGCGCCGTGACGACGATCAGCCGCCCGAAAAAAACGCCGGCGGAAATGACCGGCGGCGGCAGCGGGCGCGTAACCAGCAGGCTGTCGGATGCGCCGTCGTCGTCTTCGCGCGGCAGGCAGAAAATCAGCACCGCGAGCGCGCCCGTGAGGCCGATGGAGTAGGCGCCGAGTTCGCGCAGTTGCACGGTTTCGTAGCCCAGGCCAAAGGCGCTGAAGTAGCGTAGGCTCATCACCAACAGCACGCCGATTACCGCGAGAACCAGCGTCGCGCCGCGGCGCAATTGGTCGCGGGCGTAGGCGGATGCGAGTGCGAGAAATGCGGTCATGGGGAGGGCAGGCTAAACGCTAAAGGCTAAAAGCTAAAGACACAGCAAAAAGCGTTTCTCGCAGAGTTCGCGGAGAACACAGAGAGCCTTTAGATGCTCCGCGCACTCCGCGAGAACCGTTTTCAGCTTTTAACTTTGTTCTTTATCGCTTCCGGGTAGATGTCGCGGAAAAAGTGGCGCGTGTCCGAGAACATCGGCGTGACGGTTTCGAGATCGGCGTATTTCACCCACTTCGTGTCTTCGACTTCCTCGGGTTGCGGCGTGCAGTTACGGCAACTGTCGGCGAGCTCGCACAGCCACCAGTGCAGCACGAAATGCGCGCCGCGTGTGACGCTCTCCCACAACTTGCGCATGGGACGGACGTTCAAGCCGACTTCTTCGTGCGCTTCACGAATGATCGCGGCCTGTTGCGATTCATCGCCATCGAGTGAGCCTGTTACAGATGACCAGTAGCCGGGGTAAGTGTCGTTGCGCCCGCGCTCGATCAACAGTGTTTCTTCGCTATCGTTGATGATCGCGACAATGGCATGGCGCAGCGGGCGTATGTTGTCGGCGTTCATCGCCGCCAATAAACTACATTTGCCGCCATGCGCCAAGCCGCCTGCGACACCAAAAAGTCAAGGCCCGCCTCGCGGCGAGCCTATTTGCCGATGTAACGGCAACTCTATGCGGCTTTGGCGGTCCTTGGTCGATGCGATTTACGTGCCTTGGGCGTGGGAACATACGTCACCTTGACCGCACGGACATCGTCAATGACCTCTCCCTTGGGCCCGATCTGGCGAATAATCATTTTGCATTTTCGAACTTTGTTGGGATTCATTGCTAATCCTAGAGGACTTCGATTACGCGAGTGAAAGAGAGCTCGTTGTTGATCGCGACATGTAAAGCGTACCAACCGGGAAGCATCGAACCCCACCACAAATGCGTAAAAACGAGCTGTATGCGGTTGAATGCCGGGTAAACCGTTTCGGCTTCGTAGTTATGCGTCATTCCATTTGGGCCGTCCAACATCAGTTGGATCTGAAATACTGAAGTGTTGCGAAGACGCAATTCCACGTAGGCATCAAACGCAAGCGGCTTCCCTGCAGGCCCGCTGAGAAACGCGTCGCGCAAGTTAAATGTCGGCCGCCCACGGACTTGAGCCGCGGTGATCAGGCTAAGAACTTCTTGGGCGTGGCCGGGCATCATTTAGTCGGCGTCTTTGCCGGCGTGGGCCGCGACTTTCTGTTTCTTGGACTTGAGGGTGTCGGCGTCTTCCTTGCGCACGACAAAACGCTCGTCGAGTTCCTTGAGCTTTTCGACTACGCCGCCGTATTCCAGTTCGTGGATACCCAACATCGCCGGGCCGGAAAAACCCTGGCGGCGCAGTTCGATGAACTTCTCGGATGCCCTGTTGCGCACGACGTCCCACACCGGGTGATCGAACATGTCGATCGCCTCGGTCAGGCGGCCATCGTGAACACTGAAAGCCTGCGCGCAAACCTGCGTCGGGCCGTCGAAGTACGTCATCGTGCTGCCGACCTTGACTGGCATCATCACGCTGTTATGGCTGCCGCGCATGGTTCCCGCGACGTAGTGCGCGATGCCGTAGGGCTCGGTGACTTCGCCGACTGAAGGGAAATTGCCCTGTACGCGCACCAGGCACACCGGGTCGTCTTTGCCCGTGTATTTGCCCGCGATCAGGCGCAGGCGGCTGGTTGAGACCGCCGCGGCGCGCTCGCCGTTATAGCGCGAATAAATGCCCTCGATGACGTAGCGGCTGTTGTCGCGCAGCAAGGTCGCAATGCCGTAAAGGTCTTCGGGTGCGTGCAGGTCGATTACGCGGTCGCCGTCGACGTGGTCGCAATCCATGATGCGGAACGTGAACCCCTTGAACATCGGCGGGCTGAGCATGAAGCCGGCGCAATGCATCGGGTCGGCAAACGCGAGATAAAGAGGAAGGTTGTAGGCGCCGGGTTCGGTCTTGTCGGCGGCGAACAGCACGAAGCTTTCGTTCGGGCGCTCGTTGCAGGTGATTTCGGCGCACGCCGGGCCCAGGCCGCGCACGTTGCCCGAAAACGCGTTTTTGAGCAGGTCCTGCCCCGCGCCGTAGAGACCCTGTTTCTTGGCGGTCTCGGTTGCGGCCATGAAGGCATCCCACGCAAGTTCGTGGACTTTGCTGTCGAGGTCGCCGCGCGCGTGCGTCATCAGGATGTGCGTGTCATCGCCGATCGTGGCGATGTGATGGTCGATAATCAGGCCTTTGCCGTTGGAAGCGATGTGTTCCCTGATGGTGTCGACCAGCGCCTTGGAGGGGCAGATGTGGCCGCCAATGGAGCCGACGTCAGCTTTGATGACCGATAGCGTGAGTTTCATGGTTTCTCGCGTTTGGGAGCCCGAATTTTTGGACAACTGACGCTAACGGACACCGTCAGCAGGGTCAAGGCGTGGATAAGTGATGTAGCCGTCCCGGCTGCACGTGGGGCAGGCTTCCAGCCTGCCAGGCGGGCAGGATGCCCACGTCACATTACCGTCGCTTCTTGCGTTTGCCTTTGCGGTTGTGGCCCTGCCACGAGGGCGGCTTACCGCCATAACCGCCGCGACCGCCTGCCCTGAGCGAAGTTGAAGGGCCCCGCCGGCCGCGCGTGTACGCCTTCTCGTGCTCGCCCAGGGGGATCAGCTTCAGCGTGCGGCTGCTGAGGTCCACGCCGTCGATCTGCACCCAGACGCGGTCGCCCATCATGATGCGCGCGCTGCCCTCGGGCGTTTCGTAGATCGCCCAATACTTGTGGTTCTCGACCCAACCATCGCTCAAGTCGCGGTAGTCGACCTGGCCTTCGGCCATGACGTTATCCAGCCGCACAATGATGTTGCGCGACGTAACGGCGATGACCGTCCCCTCGATTTCGTCGCCCTCGCGCCCAAGCAACGTGCGCAGGATCTTGATCTGGTTGGCGGCAATCTCGCCCATGTCGGCGCGAATGGCCCGGTCGGTGCAATGCGTCGCGATGCCCGGCATGAGCAATTCCCAGGCCTGCGAGCGCGGCAGTTTATGCCCGTCGCGGGGCGGGTTGCCTGTGGCGTCGAAGTCGCTGCCGTCGGCCCAGGGCAGGTCAAGATGGCGCGACTCCCAGCGCAACCTGGCGCCGGTGGCAAGATAGTCGTCGAGAATCTGGTGCACGACGGTGTCGGGGTAGCGGCGAATCGGCGAAGTGAAATGCACGTAGCGTGTCATCTGCAGCGCGTAATGCAGTTGCGGCTCCGGCGCGTAGACCGCGCGCTTCATGCTGCGCAACAGCGCGAGGTGGATGGCGTCGCCGCCCTCGCGGCCCTCAACTTTGTCGAGCATGCGCTGAAGCGAACCCGGCTCCTCGAAGTCGGGCCGCGCGACGCGCAACTCGTCGCAGAATTCCCAGAACGCTTCCTTGTCTTCCTGGTCGGGCGCCGGGTGCACGCGGCCGATGTAGGGCAGGCCGCGCTCGATCAGGAACGCCGCCACGGCCTGGTTGGCCGCGAGCATGAATTCCTCGATCAGGTTGTGCGCGATGTCGTGGACTTCGGGCTCGACGCTTTGCGCCAGGCCGTTTTTGCCGACGATGACGTGCGGCCGCGGGATTTCAAGCACCAGCGAGCCGTTTTCCATGCGGATGCCGAGCAATTTATCGGCGAGGTTGCGGCCCTCGGTTAACAGCCAGTCGACGGTTTGATCGCCGCTGTTGCCGGCGCCTTTGAGAACCGGCAGGACTTGCTCGTAGGTTAAATATTTGCGCACGCGAATGACGCTGTTGACGACTTCGCGCCGAACCACAGCGCCCGCGGCGTCGTAGGTTATAAAACAGGATTTCGCGAGGCGGTCGAGGCCGTCCATCAGGCTGCAAAGGCCCGCCGAAAGTTTTTCCGGCAGCATCGGGATCGTGCGGCCCGGCAGATACACGCTGGTCGCGCGATCCTGAGCTTCGCGGTCAAGCGCGGTGCCCGGCCGCACGTAGTGCGAGACGTCGGCGATGTGCACGCCCAGCCGCACAAGACCGCCGTCGAACAATTCAACGCTGACAGCGTCGTCGTGGTCCTTGGCGTCCTTGGGGTCGATGGTGATGACCGGCAGTTCGCGCAGGTCGATGCGGCCCTTGCGGCTTTCGCTGCTGGGGTCGTCGGGCAGAGTTTCGGCTTCCTCCAGCGTCTCGGGCGCAAACTCGCTGGCAAAACCATACAGCAGGCACAGGTTGTCGAGGTCGTGCAACGGGTCTTTGAGCGAGCCGAGGCTGCCGAGCAATTCGGCGCGCGTTTCGCCGCGCCCGCCGGGTTTGCGCGAAAGGCGCACTTTGACCAGTGTTCCCGCGCGCAGGTTGTGCGTCTCCGATTCCGGCAAATACGCGAAGCTGGGCAGGTGGTAGCCCTCCAGCCGCACGCGGCCGCCGCCGAACTTGTTGATCTCCCACAGGCCGACGGCTTCGCTTTCGCGCGCGGCGACGATGTTGAGAATTTTGCCGACCAGTTCGCCGCCGATGCCGCCCTTGCGCCCGGGTTTTTCACGCCGCCAGCCGACGAGCACGCGGTCGCCGTCCTGCGCGCCTTCCTCGGCGCCGGGCGGAATGTCGATGGTGCCCATGGTGCGGTCTTCGGGCGCGACGAACGCGCCGTGTTTGCCGCGCCGGAAAAATCCGACGGCGACTTTGCCGCTGGGCGCCTTGTAGCGACGGCGTTTGACGCGCTGGATAAATCCGCGGCGGGCGAGGTTCTCCAGCCAGTCTTCGAAGGAATCGAGGTCCGTGATTCCGAGTTGCGTCGCGAGGTCCTCGAGGCTTGTGGGCTCGGATGCCAGCTCGAGCACGCGCTTGCGGATGTCGGCGGAAAATGCGGATCGCGGTTGTGGTTCAGTGGTCACGCCTGCGTTGTACGCGAAAACAAAAGCATTTGTCCACGGAAGACACGGAACAACACGGAAAAAGACAACTGTAGTCCACAGATTACGCAGATGACACAGATAGCTGGTTCTGATCTGCGCAATCTGTGTCATCTGTGGATTGCTTTTGCCTTGCTGATTTCCGTGACTTCCGTGTCCTCCGTGGAAAACGCCGTTGTTTTGCTGTTTGCAATTATCTGCGGGCAATTCGCTACAATCAGTGCATGGCGCGATTGATGAAACTCCTGCCGTTTCGCGAACTTGGCATCCCCGTGAAAATCCTGCAGGGCATGCTGCGCAATCGCGGCAAACGCATCCCGCCGTGGAAAGCGCGCACGGTCGACAACGGCTCGCTCGTGCTGATTGACGGCATCCCGCTGGTGCGCGTGCGCGGGACGCCGCGCGAGATCGGCCGCGCGCTGGGAGAACTCACGGGCGAGCAGGCGCGCGCGCTGACCGACGGCTACATGCGCGTGTTTGCGCCCGACGCCAAGGGCGACATGCCGCTGGCGCGCCAGATGCAGGTTCCGGAGTGGCATCGCGAAGAACTTGCGGGTTTTGCCGAAACCGCGCCACTGAGCGCCGATGAAATGCTGCTGGGCCAATGTTTCCTCGACATCCACAAGGTTGCGCTGTGTACGACCATCGCCGCGCAGGGCGCGTCGAGCACAACCGGCGAGATCATCCTCGGCCGCAACCTGGATTTCCCGGCGCTCGCGCTTGCGCACGAGGCGGGCATGATCGTCTGCTTCGAGCCCGCGGGCGGCCGTCGCCATTGCGGCGTGACGTGGCCGGGGTTTCTCGGGCTGCTCTCGGGGATGAACGAGGACGGCCTGTCGCTCGCGATGATGCTGGTGTACGGCCACATGCACCGCGAACATTTAAACGGCCAGCCGTTTCCGCTGGTGTTCCGGCGCGTGCTGGCGGAGTGCCGCGACGCCGCGCAAGCCGTTGAATTGCTCGACAAGCGGCCTTATTGCACGGCGACGAACGTCATGCTGGCCGACAAATCGCGCGACGCGGTGCGGGCGCAACTGCACCCCGACCGTTCGATTGTCGCGCGTGTCGACGAAAAAACGCCGGCGCTGGCGTGCACGAACCACTTCATGGAGCCCGGCTACAAGGCGTTTGCGTTTACGTGGTTCAGCTCGGCGTGGCGGCTGGCGCGCATGAACCGGGCGATCCGCTCAGGCGAAAAGCTGGATGTCGCGCGCGTGAAACAACTGCTGCAGAAGACGGCGATGCCCGGCATCAACTTGCAGCGCATCATCTTTTTGCCCGAGCGGCTGGAGATGGAAGTCGCCCTGGGCCTGCCGACGGGCGGCCCCCGCCACTGGACAAATTTCTCGCGCCAAAACCTGTTTCCAACGGCTGTTTGAGCCACGAATCGACACGAATAGGCACGAATTTAAGCTTTCGTTCGTGTTCATTCGTGTTCATTCGTGGCTAAATAGTTCGCTTATGCCGTCGCTATACGTCCACATACCGTTTTGCGTGCGCAAGTGCGAGTACTGCGACTTCTACAGTGAAGCCGCGGGCGAGCGCGACATTGACCGATATCTCGTGGCGCTCGAATGCGAGTTTACGCTGCGCTATCCCGACGGCATCGCGCCGGAAACGGTATTCTTAGGCGGCGGCACGCCAACGCGCCTGAGCGCCGAACAATTGCGAACGCTCGGTGAAATTTTCAAACGCCGCGTCGACCTGTCACGCTGCATTGAATTCACCTGCGAGATAAATCCCGGCACGTTGACGCCCGAAAAAGCCGACGCGCTGGTCGCGCTCGGCGTCGATCGCGCGAGTTTCGGCGTTCAGAGCTTCAACCCGGATTTCCTTAAGTCGCTGGGCCGCATCTACGAGGTCGGCACGCCGCCGCAAGCGGTGGCGATGGCGCGCGCCGCGGGCATAACCCGCGTAAGCATGGACCTGATGTTCGCGCTGCCGGGCCAGAATCTAACGCAGTTGCGCGACGACCTGCATCAGGCGCTGAGCTTCGGGACGGAACATTTGAGCCTGTACGCGTTGACGTACGAGGACGACACGCCGCTGACGCGCGATCTGCAGTCGGGCAAAGTGCAGCCATGCCCGGAGGAACTGGAGCGCGCGATGTTTTCGACGGTGGGGGATTTCTGCGCGAAATCCGGGTTGCAGCGCTACGAAGTCTCGAATTTCGCGCGACCCGGCGCGGAGTGCCGCCACAATCTCGTCTATTGGCGCGTGGGCGAGTGGGCCGGGCTGGGTGCGGGCGCACATTCGATGCTCGACCACGAAATCATCGAGAACGCCGCCGACCACAAGGCATATGCCGACGCGCTGGAGGCCGGCAAGCTGCCTTTCGTCCGTCGTGAGAAACTTACCGTCGGACGCCAGGTGGAAACGCTGTTGCTGATGGCGTTGCGGCTGGACGAGGGCGTCGAAGTCGCGCGGCTGGATGCGCTGATCGGCGAAAAGTTCACCGCGCGCGCGGCCGACGCCCTGGAAACATTGACGCGTCAAGGTCTCATCGAGTGCGGCGCGCACCTGCGCTGCACCGACAGGGGCTTGATGGTGCTCGACAGCGTGATTCTCGAAATCGCGTGCGTATTGGATCGGACCACCGCTTTGCCTGCATAAATCCACCGCGGGGTCGCGGGGACGCAGTGAATGCATTGGATGTCGTCAATGAGCAACATGCGAAACACTTTTCCATCAGTCGGTCCATTCAAAGCGTCGCTTTTCTTCGCGCCGCCGCGTCTCTGCGGTTTGCTGGTATTTGCGGTTTGTTTTCTCGCTGCCTGCGCGGTGTCGCCCGACGCGATGGATCCGGATGCCGGCGCGCCGGTCGCCATCCGCCACGCCGTCGTCAACCTGCTGGTTGAGCGCGACAGCGAAGACACCGACAGCTTCGGCGCCGCGGTCGTTTTCGACGACAAGGGCCGCCTCGTCACCGCCCATCACGTGGTCGAGGGCGCGGCGCACATCACAGTGCTGCTTGAGGGCGGGCGAGCGACGACGGCGACGATTGTCGGCGTCGATGCGGTCTGCGACATCGCGCTTTTACAGTGCGGGGCGTATGTGCCCGAGGCGATGACGCCCGCGCTGCTTGCGCCAAGCCTGCCCGAGCCCGGCGCGACGATCTGGAGCCTCGGCAATCCCTTTGGGACCGCGCGCATCGGCGGCGGCGCGGCGGTCACGCGCGGCGTCGTCAGCGCGTTGCATCGCTCATACGTCTCTGAGACCACGGGCCGCATTTATCTCGATTGCATCCAGCACGACGCGCCGACCAACCCGGGCAATTCCGGCGGCGGCATTTTCAACGCGCGCGGCGAGTGGGTGGGCCTCAACGCCGTGATTACCGCCATGCGCGAGCAGCCGCGCGACTACGGCGTCGCCTTTGCCATTCCCGCCACGCGCGTGAGCGCCATCGCTGCGGAACTTGCGGCGGGCAAAGAAGTCTCGCACGGCTGGCTGGGCGCTCGGTCGTACCGGCTGGCGACGCAGATTTCCGGCGGCGCGGGCGTGATGCGCGCGGTGCTGGGCCCGCTGGACGACGCCGGGCCGGCGTTTCGCTATGGCCTGCAGCCGGGCGACGTCCTGATGGCCGTCAACGGCACTGAGGTACACGGCATCCACGAAATGCTGGTGATTGAAGACAATCTGGCGCCCGGTTCGATGGCGAAAATCCGCATCAACCGCGCGGGCCGCGAGTTCGACGTCAATGTCGAGATCGCAGCCCGGGGCGTCAGCGGCCGATAAATCCAACGCCCGCTATTCTGATTCAGGCCGAGGCCGCCGCGGGCCGCGATCACCGCCGCCGCTAAAGCGGGGTTTGGCACGGTCGCCGTAAGGCTTGCGGTCGCCAAAGGGTTTGCGATCACCGCCGCCGCCGAAGCCGAAGCGCGGCTTACGGTCGCCAGATTGCGGCCGGTCGCCGCCAAAGCGCGGTTTGCGATCACCAAAGCGCGGGCGATCACCACCAGCACGTGGCGGACGATCACGGTCAAAACGCGGGCGATCACCACTGGCGCGCGGCGGACGATCACCGCCAAAGCGCGGTTTGCGATCGCCGAAGCGAGGACGCTCACCGTCGGCGCGCGGCGGCCGATCACGATCAAAACGCGGGCGGTCGCCGCCAAAACGTGGCTTACGGTCGCCGAACTGGGGCCGGTCGCCGCCAAAACGGGGCTTGCGATCGCCAAAACGCGGACGTTCGCCGTCTGCGCGCGGCGGCCTGTCGCGGTCAAAACGCGGGCGGTCACCGCCGAAGCGAGGCTTGCGGTCGGCGTAGGGTTTGCGGTCGCCAAACTGCGGCCGGTCTCCGCCAAAACGCGGCTTACGGTCGCTAAAACGCGGACGTTCGCCGTCTGCGCGCGGCGGCCTGTCACGGTCAAAGCGGGGGCGATCACCGCCGAAGCGGGGTTTGCGGTCCCCGTACTGGGGCCGGGAGGGGCCAGCCGCATCCTGCACGCGGGCGGAAAAACGCTTCTGGCCGCCCGGCGACTTGCCACGGTGTCCCTTGCCCTTGCGGTGGAAATCGGGCGTACGGGCGAGCTTGCCGAATTTTTCCGCCGAGACGATGTCGCCCTGGTACTCGAGTTCCATAGCTTCGGCCTTGGCGGCGTAAGCCGTGAGTTGTTCGAGTTCGTGGTGTTTGAGTTTGCGCGCCTGGCCCGGGACAACGTCGCGGAATTCCAGCGCGCCGATGCCCACGCGCTCGATGGCCTGGATCGGGTGATCGAACTTCAGGAAGATATCGCGCATGGAATCCGGCAGGCCCTCGTAGGCCGTCAGCCGCAACTTCGAGCTGCGCGAGCCGGGCTTGAGGATTGCAATGCGCTCGAACTTGCCGCCGTTCATGGCATAAAACAGCGCGCGTTCGATCAGCGCGGTCTTGGCGTGGGTGACTTCGCCCTCGACCTCGATGTCATAAATGCGCGGGACTTTGTAGCGCGGGTGCGTCAACAGGTTCGCAATTCGCCCATCGTTGGTGAGCATTGTTAAACCCGAGGACGCGCGGTCCAGGCGGCCGACGGTGAACAGCCGGGTGCTTTCGCCGGGGATGTATTCCTCGACGACCTGGCTCATGGTTTCGTCGGTGAACGCGACGCCCGCCGGCTTGTTCATGATCCAGTAGTTGGCTTTTTCGAACTTCACGCGCTCGCCGTCTACGGTGATGCGGTCGGCGTTTGGATCGGCCTGGGCGCCAAGGATGCTGACGGGCGTGCCATTGACGGCGACGCGGCCTGCGACGATCAATTCTTCGCAGTTGCGGCGCGAGCCGTACCCGGCGCGCGCGAGGATTTTCTGGAGTCGTTCTTTATTCGGTGCGGCCACAGGGTCAGTCATGGAGTCCAATCAGTAAGCAATCGTAAAAGAATGTTTCACGCCAAGACGCAAAGAGCGCAAAGACGCGAAGAACAGCACGGCAATCATTCAGGTAAAACGTCGGTTTCGCAGCATTCCACAGGTAGATTTCTCTGCGTCTTAGCGACCCTTCGCGCCTTGCGTGAAACGCAGTTTATGAAGTCTTCTTTCCCGCCTTTTCTTCTTCGCGTTTGAGCTTGTCGTAGAGCTTGATGTCGCGCTGGGCGAGGTCGTCGCGGCCCATCTTCTTGTGAAGCTTGGCGCGGTTGAAATAACTCGCCACGTGCCGCGGGTTGTGGTCGAGCGCCATGTTCAGGTCGCGCAGCGCGCCATCCTGGTCGTCGGCGCGTGAACGCACGATCGCGCGGTGGTAAAAAAGTTCGGCGTCATCGGGCGCCGCGAGAATGGCCTGCGTCAAGAAGGCCTGTGCGTACTCGAGCTTGCCTTCCTCCTTGAGCAGCAGGCCCTTGTAGAAGTGGCCCTCGTGACGCGCGGGGTCAAGGTCGATCAGCAGGTTGAAGCGGTCGTTGGCCGTGGCGTAATCGTCCTGGTCGTAAGCTTCCTTGCCCTCAGCCAGTACTTTCTCGAACAATTCGTGTTTGAGCGGCCTAAGCGCGACCATCTGCTGTTTGTCCAGCCCCTCGGTGACGAGTTTGCGCCAGGTGCGCACGGCTTCGGGCGCATGGCCGTCGCGCATTTTCTCGGCGATGGTGCGCACTAGTTTTGCCGCCGGCGCCGCGAGGTTCTCCAGCCCCGGCAGCGTGCCCGCCGCAGCGCGGATGCCGGTGTCGTCGGAATTCACGACCTTGGGGACTTCCTTGGGTTGAAGTTTGCCCAGCGTCAGCGTCGATTCGCGCTCAAGTTCAAGCTCGAGGCGGATGTGGCTGTCGATGCCAAGGCGGATGAAGGTGCTGTGGTTATCCATCGAGCCCACGACCAGCGAAAAGGGCGTGCGCGCGCGGTCAAGAAGGTTGAAAACGTCGACGACCCAGCGCACATCCTGGCCCTGCGCAACGTAGTCGGGCTGCAGCGCTATGGCCACGGCGCGTTTGCCCTGTGGCATGGCTTCGAGCAGGTCGTACAGGCGCTGCGTCTGCGCGATGCCCAGCGGGTCGCGGCCTTTGACCTTGATCGCGATGCGTTCGGGCTTTGTGGTGATTTCGAAGCGGTCGGCGTAGCTCAGGGCGCTCACGTTATCGGGCTGGAAGTTTTTCGCCGCCGCAACCGCCAGCGGCCAGCGCGAGCCGTTGGAGCTGACGGTGAGGAAATTTGCGGGCACCAGCGAAGGTTCGTGAGTCGCGCGGTAAATGACACCCAGCCCCGGCAACAGGTCGCGCAGCGGGCGCACGGGCTGGCCGGCCTTGAACGCGTCGCGCTGGACCTTCAGGCCCTTGCGGTAGACATCTTCGCAGTCGATGGTCAGAAGGTCCACAGGCTCGGGGTTGAGCGAGCGTTTCTGCCAAGGCGCGGCGGTGGCGGGAATCTGGTGACGGCGCAGCAACTTCAAGTCAGTCAGCAGCGCGTCCATGTTCGGATAACGGTCGGCGGGATCCTTGGCCATCATGCGCAGCACCACGCGCGAGACTGTCAATGGCACCTCGGGGCGCAATTGCGACGGCGCCGTCGGCTCCTCGCAATGGTGGCGCACCAGCATTTCCCAGTTGTTGTCGCCCTTGAAGGGAATCTGTCCCGTAAGGCACTGGTAGGCCGTGCAGCCCAGCGAATAAATGTCTGAGCGATAATCGACGCGCATGTATTCCGATTGCTCCGGCGACATGTACGCGACGCTGCCCATGAACTGCGACGTGCCGTCGTCGGCGGGATCGCCGCGATCGAGCTTGGCCAGGCCGAAGTCGAGGATCTTGATGCGGCCATCGTCGCCGACCATCAGGTTGCCGGGTTTGATGTCGCGGTGCGCGATGCGGTTGGCGTGGGCGACGCTGAGGCCGCGCGCGGCGCCCTCAATGTAACCCAGCGCTTCCTCGACGCTGGGCACGCCGCGCTTGAGGCGGTCCTTAAGGGTCTCGCCGCGAGCAAGCTGCATGACGATGTAATGGTAGGGGCCGTCGGTGCCGACGTCGTAGATGCCGACGATGTTTTCGTCCTCAAGCTTGGCCGCCAGGCGCGCCTCGGCGAGGAAACTCTCGACATGGCGCTGCTCGGACATCCACTTGGCGTCGAGGATCTTGATCGCGACGTGTTTGTTGAGGGCGAGTTGGTTGGCAAGGTAGACCGCGCCCATGCCGCCCACGCCGATCAGCTCGATGATCTCGCAGCCGCCGACCTTTTTGCCCTTCATTTCGCCGCCAAGCTTGTCGCCGCTCATGTCAAATTCCCGCCCGCGTCTCACGACGCAAGCCGCAAACACCCAATATCGGAGGGCCGCATCATACCAACCCGCGCGCAAGAGCCAACCGCGCGGCCGGCCAGTCGTTACAAGACCCTATGATGCGATCCATGCGACCACTGGCAGTACTCCTGGGCCTGGCCCTGATCCTTTGCGGCTGCGTGAGTTACGACGTCGATGAGCGCGGCGACCCCGTGAAGCGCGAGGGCCTGGCCAAGGACCTCGTGTTCGACGCCAAGGGCCGATTTATGGCCATTGCGACGCGCCTGAGCCCGCCGCATACGATTATTGTGAACGGGAAGAAACCGACGGAGCGCGAAATCCGGCTGCTCGGCGTTGAGGGCAAACTTGAAAGCGAAGCGCCGAACACCTATCGCCGCAGCCAGGAGTGGATGGCGGAGTACCTGTCGCACGGCGAAACGCTGTACATCAAGCCGCAGCGCGGCGCCGACCACAACGAATACGTCATTTACGGCGAGGTTTATCTGGACGCCGTGGACGAAAACGGCAAGCCCATTGACGGCTACGTGATGGTGAACATGGCGATGTTGAGCCTGGGCCTGGTCAAGTTGCGTGACGCGCGCGAATTCCAGACGCCGGAGATGCAGAAGGCGATGCAGGATGTCGAGGACAAAGCCCGGCGCGAAAAGCTGGGGCTGTGGAGTGACAAACCTTAGCCGGTTTTACGTCGCCTCGGCGGAAACTCATAGACGACCGGCTGCGTTTTGCCGGGCTCCGGCTTGACTGATGCGTCTCGCACCTGAACGCTTCCGTCAGGCATGTGCACAATCACTGCTACCTTCGGACGACGCGGGTCTCGAGGGCGGCGTGGCTTAAATTTGATGGAAGACGACATCGGCGCCACCTACTGTTTCGGTCTCAACGACCACCGCCAAATTATACCGCCCAAGCCGCTCCAAAGGTCTTAAATCAACAATGAATCTGTGGACTTGCGCGACGTGGTATTGTGGAACATTGTAAAAACCTGCCTCTGATCGACTAACAACGGTCCCGTCCAGCGTTCGAAGTTCCAGCCAAATGCGATCTCGTTCGCCAGCGGCAGCAAGAGAAACCAGTACCGCAATGTCCTCGGGCAGACCAAATTCGTCCCCAAATACGTACGCCGGGCCCGTTAATATGCCAGGCACTTGGCTTTCGTCAAAATCTTCACAGGGGACGATCGCGTTTAGAACCGGCATAGGCTCTCCAAATCACGTCAATGAGGTGCAATCACGTACACATCAAAGCGCACGCTTTTACCCTCGTGCACGTTCGAGGGCTTGGCGGCGGCAAGTGGCGGCGCGTGCAGCGGCCGTTTGACGAACACGCGTTTGCGCGCGAATTTCAAAGCCGCCTCGAACAGCGCCGCCGCATCCTCTTCTTCGCCAAGCAGCGCCTGGAGGTATTGCATTTCCTTTTTGACCGCCGCGGTTTTCTTGCGCTCGGGAAACATCGGGTCGAGGTAGACCACGTCGGGGCGCGCGTCGGGTGCAAGGCCGGCGAGGTATTCGCGCGCGTCTGCGCGGCCCACGACCAGCCGCCGGCGCACGGCGTCGCCGGCTTCATCGTCGGACTCAAAGGCGCGGAACACGCCGTCTTCCAGCAACTTGTAGACGATGAAATTGCGCTCAAAGGCGATGACGCGGCAACCCAGCCAGCACAGCGTGAACGCGTCGCGGCCCAGTCCCGCCGTCGCGTCAAGGACCAGCGGTCGCTCCACGCCCTGCTTGATGCCGACGGCGCGCGCCAGCATGTCCCTTTTTCCCGTGGTTTCACGCCGCCACGCCGCGGCGTCGTCGAGAAAGTCCACGTGGATCGGGCCGGGCGCATTTTCGCGCAGGTCGCGCAGTTGCAATCGGCCGTCCTGGCGTTCCAGCACCATGTCAAACAGCGGTTTGCCCGCGCGCTGGGTGTATTTAATCAGTGGCAGGCCGAGCTCATCGGCCAAAGATTTCGAACCTGCGGCGATGGTCGGCGCGGTCACTTGGCCTTTCCCTTCGCCGGCTTTTCGGGCCGGACCAGGCGCCGGGTGAGGTACTTAAGATCGAACGCCTCGTTCTCAAGTTGCTCGCGGAATTTCGGGTGCGCGATTTCAATCAGCGCGCGCGCCCGCGCCTGGATGCCCTTGGCGTAAAGGTCCGCCACGCCATATTCCGTCACCACGTAATGCACGTCGCCGCGGCTCGTCACCACGCCTGCGCCCGGCGCCAGCATATGGGTGATGCGGCTGAGTTCGCCGCACTTGGCGGTGCTCGGCAGCGCGATGATGGGCTTGCCGCCGCGCGAGCGCGATGCGCCGCGGATGAAATCGACCTGTCCGCCGATGCCTGAATAGGGCCGTGACCCGAACGAATCGGCGTTGACTTGACCCGTCAAGTCGATCTGGATGGCGCTGTTGACCGCGACCATGCGGTCGTTGCGCGCGACGTTGAAAGGATCGTTGACGAACTCGTTGCCGTAGAATTCGACAAAGGGGTTGTCGTCGACGAAGTCGTAGAGCCGCCTGGTGCCCATGGCGAAACTGCAGATGGCTTTGTCCGGGTGATAATTTTTGCGTGAACAATCGATGGCGCCGCAATCCACCAGGTCCACGATGCCGTCAGACAGCATTTCGGTGTGCAGTCCGAGGTGCTTGTGGTTGCGCAGTTCCGCCAGCACGGCATTGGGGATGGCGCCGATGCCTAACTGAAGGCAATCGCCGTCGTCGATCAAACCGGCGACGTGTTTGCCGATCGCGCTGCTGGTTTCGTCAATCTTGTCCACCGGAAGTTCCGGCAGCGCGTAGTCAACCTTGCAGGCCGCAAACAGGTCCGCGGCGCGAATCAGCGTGTTGCCGCTGGTGCGCGGCATGCGCGGGTTGATCTCGGCGATCACGTGGCGCGCGTGGCGAATGGCGCTGACCACGACGTCCGCCGAAACGCCGACGGTGCAGAAGCCGTGGCGATCGGGCGGGCTGAGTTGGACCAGCGCCCAATCCAGCGGCAGACGGCGCTCGAACAGCGCCGGGATTTCACTCAGGAAAATCGGCATGAAGTCGGCGCGGCCTTCCTGCACCGCCTCGCGCACGTTGTGGCCGATGAAAAACGCCGTGTGCCGAAAAGCCTTGGCGCATTGCGGCGACACATAGGGCGCGTCGCCCAGCGTCAGGATGTGCAGGATATTGACGCGCTCGAGCTCGCCCGCCCGCGCGGCCAGCGCCTGCACCAGTCGCGAGGGCTCGGCGGCGCCGCTGCCAATAAGCACGCGCTCGCCGGATTTGATCTTGGCGACGGCTTGTTCCGGTGTCTGCCAGCGGATGTCGTGGATGCTCATTTTCGCGGAGCCAAGTCGGCGATGAACCATCCGTCGATGGTCAAGACGGTCTTGTCACCTGTCTTTTTCTCTGCCAATTCGAAGTCAAACGTGCCGCCGCGCTTGGCCGAATGCACGCGGCCTTTGGTTTGCGAAAAGAGGATCTCCCCACCCATATCTTTATCGACAGCGGCGACATCATAGTCCTTGTACCCGCCGCCCTCTTCGGCTTCAAAATCCTGGACGATTTTTAGGCCGACTTTGACAAGCTCATCTTTCTCTCGCTTGACCACGCCCGATAGTGTGAATGAAAGGTCCTGCTTGGTGACTCCACTCGTGGGCTGGTTCACCTCGATGTTTTGTTTCCAGGTGTCGCCGGTCTTGGCTGCCTTGCCCGGCAGCGGCCCGTAGATCAAGCAAAGCTGGTCCTTGAAAACCGAATCGATGATGCACTTGTCCAGGATTTTGATCGTGGCGGCTTCACCTGGGGTGCCCTTGAGGGCGATCTTTACCCTGTCCATGATTGCGTTCATGCCGGTAAGGGACTTCACTTCGCCGGAAGCTGCAACCTTCAGCGTTAGGATCTGGTTTAGGTAACAAAGGTATAAGCCAATTTTGGCGTTAGGTTTGATTTTATCCGGTGGCGGCTGATTGCTCGAATCCCAGTTGGTCTCGCCTTTCGCATCCAGCCTGTAGTACGTGATTTGTTCATACTTGAGTGTCACCGTGGCAACGCCGGTGGCATCTACGTCTGTGACTTCGTGGGCCAGCGTGTAAACGGTTTGTTCTTTAGAGATCAGCGCTTCATCGGCTGACCGTGTCATTTGGCGCTTGTCGGTGAACTTCACTTCAAGCTTGTCGCCCTTCTTCCACTTCCATTCGAGCTTGATCGGCTCCTTGATCGGTTTGACTTCATCGACCTTGGGCGCCTCGGGCTTTGCTGGTTCCGCCGGGAGTTTTTCGGCGGAGACCGGCCGCGACACCATCAACAGAAGGATTGCGGCGCACAGCGCAAAGTGGCGAGTCATGGCGATCTCCGAAAAGTGGCGGCAGTTTAGCTTGTAATCACAATCAAGGGAAATTCGCCGCGGTTTGTTGGGCGACAACCGGCGAAAGCGCCACGCCCATGCCGCCGCAAGCGTGGAGTTCGCTGGTCCTGGCGTCGATGCGCGTCTCGTGCGTGAGCGACACGTGCGCGCCCGATTTGAAACCCATGATGCCGGCCCAGTGGCGCTCGACGCTGAAGCGGTCGTGGCCGATCACCTGGCGCGCCAGGGCTTGCAGGTAGTTGCGCACCTCGACGCTTGGCGTGAGGTCGGTGGTTTCCTCGCGCTCGCGGAACATGTGGCGGCCGCCGCCGATCAGCAATCGCCCGTCGACGAACTTGAAATAGTCGTAGCCGTCGTTGAGAAAGCCCAGCGCGTGCGATGTTTTCGCTTCCACGGGCGTGGTGATAATCACCTGCCCGCGGCCGGGAACGATCTCCGTCGCGGCATTCAACTGCCGCGCAAAAGCGTTGGTGCAGATGAACGCGCGGCCGTACTTCACTTTCGCGGGCTTGCCGTCGGCGAGCACGACATTCGCGCTTCCATCGCCGAGGTTCATCACCTCGACGCCGTGGGCAAACGTCACGCCGTGTGCGGCGCAGCGTTCGTGCAACGCCTTCAACAGCCGCACGGGGTGCACGCCGCGATCGAAGCGGTTGAAGAACGCGCGCCGGGGCTTGCCGCCGAAAACAAGCTCGCGTTCGTCGTAAATCGGCGGCTCGCCGCGCGAAGCCAGCGTGGCGTTGAGTTCATCGGCGAGCGCGCGCTTTTCGTCTGTGATCGGGTCGTAGTCGGCGCTGCCGCAAGGGTCCGTCAGCAGGTCCGGGAATTCGTTGAGGATCGTCTGCACGCCCTGCTTGCGGCGCAAAAACGCGGCGAAGACTGCTTCGCGCGGGCTCTCGGCAAGGTCGGAGACGATTTCGCTGATGTGGCCGCAAGTAAGGAAGCCGGCGTTGCGGCTGCTGGCGCCGTAGCCGAGCGTATCGCGTTCGACGACGAGGATGCGCGGCGGGTTTTTGCGCGCGGAAAGAAAATACGCCAGCCACAGGCCGAGAAACCCCGCGCCGACGATCAGCACGTCGACGCTGGCGGGTGCGCTCGTGGCGGTCACGTGGCGCACGGGCAGGGTGAGTTCCCAGTAGCTTTTCAGGCGTTCAGGCACGCCCGGATTGTAGTAGGGGCGGCGCATGCGTCGCCCCTACAATTGACAAAATGAAACGAACCAAGCCGCCGCAGGACCACACGAGCAACGCCGCAGCTCCCGCGAGGATCGAGTGCGAGATCATCGGCTATGTACGCTCTCCTTATAAGGAACGTTTCGGCACGCCGCGCCAGCCGACGGTGACCTCGCAGGTGATGGAAGACCGCGCGATGGAGGGCGAGATCGAACTTGTCGCAGGCCACAACTTCGAGCAGGCGCTGAAAGACCTCGCTGGCTTCGAATACGTCTGGGTCGTTACGTGGCTGCATTTGAACAAGGGTTGGAACACGCTCGTCGCGCCGCCGCGCGGCCCCAAGGGCGTGAAGAGAGGCCTGTTTGCGACGCGCGCGCCGCACCGGCCTAACCCGATCGGGCTCTCGGCGTTGCGTGTGGTTGGGGTGGAGGGCCGCGTGATCAAGGTGCGCGGGCTGGACCTGCTCGATGGCACGCCGGTGCTCGATATCAAACCCTACGTGCCCTACACCGACGCCTTTGGCCAGGCGCGCGCGGGCTGGCTTGACGAAATCGGCGAAGCCGCCGACGCACCCGACCGGTTTGAACCCTGAACTACTTTCAAAACGCGGCCGCAAAATCGCCAAAGCGTAAAAGGGGTAAGCGCTATTTTGCGGTTTTGCGTTTTGGCGGCCAGGCTGTTGCTGTTGCTTGTGTTTTTCTAGTAGTCTCCCGCGATGCTGAAACTTTCCGCCGCCGCAAGGCAAGCCATCAACGCCCACGCTCGCGAAACATACCCGCACGAATGTTGCGGCGTGATGATCGGTCGTCCGGCCACGGGTGCACGCATTGCGACAGAGGCCCAGCGCTGTGGCAACTTGAACACGCAGCGCGCGCACGACCGTTTCGAGCTCGACCCGAAAGATTACATGCGGCTGGACCGCCAAGCCCAGAAGCGCGGGCTGGAAATTGTCGGCATTTACCACAGCCACCCGGATCACCCGGCCAAACCGTCGCAGACCGACCTTAACGCCGCGTGGGAGGGCTATTCGTATGTGATTGTCAGCGTACAGAAGGGCGAGCCGAAGGACTTCAATTCTTTCGAACTCAAAGGTACTGCGTTCGAGCAGGAAAAGATCGAAAACGCATAAAGCGCAGGTCGCGGGTTGCAGGTCGCCATTCAAAACGACCAGCGACATGCGACCGGCGACAAGCGAAGCCCATGCCTGACGCCGCAAAAATTCTCGCCAAGCTGGCCGAACTCACCAAGACGGTGCCGTTGCTCGGCATTATCGGCAATACCCCGCTGTTGCGCATAGAGCCCTTTGAGCCCGTCGCCAAGGGTGCGCAGATCCTTGCCAAGGCCGAGTTCCGCAATCCCGGCGGCAGCATCAAGGATCGCAGCGTGCTGTTTATGATCCTCGACGCGCTGGTCAGCGGCAAACTCGGCAAGCGCCGCATTCTTGATTCAAGTTCGGGCAACGCGGGCATCGCCTACGCGATGCTGGGCGCGGCGCTCGATCTGCCCGTCACGCTGGTGTGTCCGGGCAACGCGAGCAACGAACGCCGCAAGCGCATCACGGCGCACGGGGCGGAACTGATCCTCACCGATGCGCTGCTGGGTTACGACGAGGCTCATCGGAGGGCGCACAAGCTCGGGCGCGAGCAGGCCGACAAGTATTGCCTGATCGACCAATACAACAATGCGGCAAACCCGCTTGCGCATTACACGACCACGGGCCGCGAAATCATCGAGCAATGCCCCCATGTCACGCATCTTGTGACCGGTGTGGGCACCGGCGGAACGCTGAGCGGCGTCGCGCGGCGGTTGAAGGGACACAACCCGAAGGTGAAGGTCGTGCAGATCATGCCCGACGAATTTCCCGGCATCGAAGGGTTGAAGGCGCTCGATGACCCGAAGGTCGTGCGGCCGGGCAACTTCGACGAAAAACTCGTGGACGAGCGCGTGCATGTCGAAGTCGGCGAAGCCTACACCTACTGCCGCAAACTGGCGCGACGCGGACTGTTTGTCGGCCAAAGCTCGGGCGCATACCTGGCCGTCGCGCACGTGATCGCGCGGCGTGAGGCCGACGCGAAGATCGTCACGCTGCTGTGCGACACCGGCGAACGGTATTTCAGCGCGCAACTCTGGGACGCGTAAAGCAGGTTCAGGTTCAGAACAACGCCGTTGCTTTTTCTTGACCTGAACCTGAACCTGAACCTGCATGATCGAGGCCCGGATAAAACACAGCTTCGGCCGCTTTGCCCTCGATGTGAAATTCGAGAGCAAGGCCCCGGTGCTGGGCATCTTTGGCCCGTCGGGCTCGGGCAAATCCAGCATCCTCAACGCCGTCGCCGGTTTAACAACGCCGCAGGAAGCGGACATTCGGCTGCGCACACGCGCGATCTGCGTGCGGCCGGGCGGCACGGTCGTCAAACCCGAGCGCCGCGAGATCGGCTACGTCACGCAGGATTCGCTGCTCTTCAATCACCTGAGTGTGCGCAGCAACCTGGTGTACGCGCCGCACGCGGTTGCGCGCTTCGAGGGCGATTTCGGCGCGCGCGTGATCGACACGTTGCGTCTGCAGCCGCTGCTGGAAAGCCGGCCGTCGCAGTTGTCCGGGGGCGAGAAGCAGCGCGTCGCCATTGGCCGCGCGCTGTTGTGTCAACCGCAAGTGCTGCTGCTGGATGAACCGCTGAACGCGCTGGACAGCGAACTCGCGCGCGACATTCTTGCGCTGCTAATCGACGTCAAACGGCGCTTCGAAATCCCGATGTTGTTCGTAACCCACCGAGTGGGCGAGCTGCTTGCGCTGGCGGACGATTGCATCGTGCTCGATGCCGGGAAAATCGTAGCGCAGGGAGCGCCGATTCAGGTGCTGTCGCAGCCGCGCGCGCTGGGCGTCGCGGGTTTAATTGGCGTCGATAATTTGCTCAGACTGAATGTACGCATCCATGACCCCGCGGGCGGCGTGACGCTGCTGGCGCTGGCCGAGGGCGTCGATCTCGCCGCGCCGCTGTGCGCGGCCAAAGCGGACGAACAAGTCACCGTCGGCATCTACGCCGACGAAATCATCCTGTGCCTGGAGCGGCCGCGGGGCCTTTCGGCGCGCAACGCGCTGGCGTGTGCGGTCGAACACGTCGACGAAGTCGGCCCCGAAGTCCTCGTGCGCCTGCGCGTCCAGCGCAGCGGGACGACACTGGCGGCGCGCATCACCCGTGCCGCGGCGAGCGAACTCGCGCTGGCGGCGGGCCGCGATGTCGTCGCGATCATCAAGACCTCGGCTTGCCACATTCTCGGTTCGTAGATTGCAACCACGGGAAATTAATCATATATGGGCGTGATGCATTGCCGCGATTGACGGCGCCCGTCGTCGAAGTCGTGATGCGCCCTGTGAAACGCCGCGCAAAGATGAAATTCGCACGCATTGTCTTCGGGGACAATCTTGCGGCGTTGGCGACCCTCGCCGACGCGTCGGTCGATCTCATTTATGTCGATCCGCCTTTCAACACCGGCCGCAGGCAGATGCGTTCGCGCCTGAAAACGGTGCGCGACGACGAAAACCCCGACCGCGTCGGGTTCAAGGGCCGCGGCTACCGCACCACGAAGCTCGGCGAAAAGGCGTTCGCCGACGATTTCGACGACTTCATGGCGTTTTTGCGTCCGCGGTTGACGCACGCCCACCGCGTGCTCAAGCAGACGGGCTCGTTTTTCGTGCACCTCAACTACCGGGAGGTGCACTACTGCAAGGTCACGCTGGACGAAATTTTCGGGCGCGAAAGTTTTATCAATGAAATCATCTGGGCCTACGATTACGGCGCACGCTCGCGTTCGCGCTGGCCCGCCAAACACGACAACATCCTGTGGTACGCCAAGGACCCCGAGAACTATACGTTCAACTTTGACGAGATGGACCGCATCCCTTACATGGCGCCGGGACTGGTGGGGGAGGCGAAGGCCGCGCGCGGCAAGACGCCGACCGATACCTGGTGGCACACCATTGTCAGCCCCACGGGCAAGGAAAAGACCGGCTACCCCACGCAAAAGCCCCTGGGAATCCTGGAACGCATCATCAAGGTGCATTCGCGGCCCGGCGACGTCGTGCTCGATTTTTTTGCCGGTAGCGGGACGACGGGCGTTGCCGCGGCGAACCTCCAGAGAAGTTTCATTCTTGCCGATAACAATCCGCAGGCGCTGGAGGTCATGCGCAAGCGCCTGGCATTTGCGAAGCCCGAGATCGTGCGGTTGTAGCTGCGGCTTCCAGCCGCAGTACTGCGCCCTGGAAGGTGCAGCTACGGATGCCAAAGCGTTGCGCGCGCCTTGCAAGGAAAGTTAACTATCAGCATGTCAGAAGCCGCCGCAGCCAAGCCGCAAGCGCCGTCAGCCAAACCCAACTTTTTGTCGCAGGCCGTTGGCCAGAAAGTGATTTTCTGGGCGGTGCTGCTGGTTTCGCTGATCGCCGATATCGCCAGCAAGGCCTGGGCGGACATCACACTGCGGCCTTTTGGCGACAAGGTTGTGCCGGTGATTCCCAACGTACTGGCGTGGAAGTGGGCTGAAAACAAAGGTGCGGCGTTCAGCATTCTTGACGGCCGCGCGGATATTCTGTCGATCATCGCGGCAGTGGTTCTGCTCGCGGTGTTCGTCTACATGGTGCGCACAAAGCCGGAGCGCAAGATTTTCCTTATTGCGCTGGGCATGGTTGCCGCGGGCGCGATGGGCAACCTTTACGACCGCATCCTGCTCGGCCACGTGCGCGATTTCATCTTCTTTGACTTCGACCTGCCGCTTCACGAGAAGTTCAGTTTCATCCCGCAGCGCTGGCCGGTGTTCAACGTCGCCGACATGAGCATCCTCGGCGGCGTCGGCACGCTCGTGGTGCTGTCGCTGTTCACGAAAGAAAAGAAAGTTGAGAAACAGGCTAAAAGCTAAAGGCTAAAATTTGTCGGTGCTGGTCGGATGCGGAGAAGCAAATTTTAGCTTTTAGCCTTTAGCTTTGAGCCTTATGCCGCTGAATCTTTCCGTCAAACTGGGTCCTCTTGAACTTGCCACGCCGCTGCTGACCGCAAGCGGCTGTGCGGGCTACGGTGTTGAACTCGAACGCTACCAGGACCTTTCCTGCTTCGGCGGCATCATCGGCAAATCGATCTCGCGCGAGCCGCGGCTGGGCAACCCCTACCCGCGCACGGCGGAAACGCCCGCGGGCATGCTCAACGCCATTGGTCTGCAGAACGAGGGCTACGAAAAATTCGTGCAAGGCACTCTCAACAAGATGAGAGCCTTCAACACGAAAACCATCGTCAATGTCGTCGGCCACGACTTCGAAGAATACGTCTGGCTGGTTGAGCGTTTTGATAGTGAAGCCGGCATCGCCGCACTTGAGTTGAATCTTTCGTGCCCCAACGTCAAGGGCGGCATGAAATTCGCGACCGACGTCGGTGAATGCGAGCGCCTTGTCGCCGCATGCCGCGCCAAGACGCGTCTGCCGCTGATTGCGAAACTGAGCCCGAACGTTACGAGCATCGCCGAAATCGCCAAGGCCGCCGAGCGCGGCGGCGCGGACATCCTGTCGGCGATCAACACCTACGTCGGCATGAGCGTGGACTGGCGCAGCAAGAAGGCCCGGCTGGGCAACATCACCGGCGGCATGAGCGGCCCGGCGATTAAACCGCTGGCGCTGCGCAACGTTTACGACGTGCGGCGCGCGAGCAAACTGCCGATCATGGCCATTGGCGGCATTTCGAACGCCGACGACGTGCTGGAATTCATGGTGGTGGGGGCCAACGCGGCGCAGATCGGCACGATCCTGTTCGTCGAGCCCGATGCCGGCGCGAAAATCCTTCACGACCTCAAGGGCAAGCTGATCGACGCGGGTGTCTCGAGCCCCGCCGAACTAATGGGTACGCTGCAAGGGCCCGAGAGAACCAACGTGGTTGCATAAACAGCCCCGCCCGCAAGGGCGGGCGGATTACTCTAAATCCTCCGGCCTTGCGGCCGGGGCTGTTGCGACGCCGGACAAAATCGCTAGGCTTCCGGCCGAAAACTAACGGACAACTACTATGGCTATCGAACGAACCCTGATCCTTGTTAAGCCCGACGGCGTGCAGCGCGGACTTGCCGGCGAAGTCATCAACCGCTTCGAAACCCGCGGCCTGAAAATCGTCGGCCTCAAGCTGATGCGCATTACCGAGGCGCTGGCGGGCAAACACTACGCGCCGCACGTCGGCAAACCCTTCTACAAGGGGCTGGTGTCGTTTATGACCTCGTCGCCCGTGGTAGCGATGGTGCTCGAGGGCCCCAAGGCCATTGACGCCTGCCGCAAGGTGATGGGCAAGACGTTCTGCACCGACGCTGAACCCGGCACGATCCGCGGCGACCTCGGCGTGTCGCGCGGCATGAACCTCGTGCACGGCAGCGACAGCGCCGAAAGCGCCAAGCGCGAGATCGAGCTGTTTTTCAACAGCAACGAATTGCTCGAATACACCCGCGCCGGCGACGCCTGGGTAGTTAACGACGAAGATAGAGCTTGACGGTCGTTCTTGCTTGCGGCGGACGTCGCATCTCGGCGTCGGCCTCGCTCTGCGTGTCCTCCAGACACGCGGGCGCTCGGCTTCCTTGATCTGCTCGTCCGGCGCGGCGCAATAACTCGCTGGAAAAGTTTTGGTCGACTTTTGGTCGCGGGCAGCTTCGCTGTCCGCGATATTATTTTGGACCCAACGGGTCATTGAAAGGTTGACGTAAACAGTAAAATACATAAAATTCACATACTGCGCAGAGGTGTGTGAATGCCTAAAATTGCTCTCATAAATGCAAAACCCGGCATGATTCTCGGCCAACCTGTCGAGGATGACCTTGGCCGGGTCGTGCTTGGTGCGGGTGAGGCCCTCACTGACGACCTGATCCGGCTGCTGCTTAAGCGCGGCCACAACGAAATACAGGTTCGCGGCGACACGCGCATCATGGCCGCCGCGTCCATCGCGCAGATTCCCGAAGCGCGCCGCAGGGAAATCGAGAATCAACTTGAGGCGCGCTTTGCCCGCGGCGAGGGCGATTCCAACATGCAGCTTTTCAAACGGGTCGCGCGCGCGGCGCTTCTGCCGGAGGCCGGTCCATGACCACGCGCTGCCAGGCGGTGCTGCAAGAAGTCATGCGCGGCGCCAAAGAGCTGCCGACGCTGCCGCACGTGATTGCGAAAATCCTGCGCATGACGACCAGCGCCGAAAGCAGCGCCGCGGACATCTCGAAGTTGATCGCCAACGACCCGGCGCTGTCGTCGCGCGTGCTGCGGCTGGTGAACAGCGCGTTTTACGGCTTCCCGCGCAAAGTCAGCAACGTGACGCGCGCGATCGTGCTGCTGGGTTTTGCGAAGGTGCGCAACCTCGCGGTCACGGCGTCGGTGGCGCAGATGTTCACGGGGCTGGAGCGCCCGGGCGAGTTCAGCTTCCGCCGCTACTGGGAGCACGCCGTCGCCACGGCGCTGGCGTCCGAGCTTATCGCCAAACGCGTGTGCCCGGCGCGCGCCGACGACGCGTTTGTCGTTGGCCTGTTGAGTGAACTTGGCAAGGCGATGCTTGCGGGCCGCGCGCCCGACCTTTATCGCAAGGTGCTGGCCGAGGTGAACGAACTTGAGATCCCGGTCAACCAGGCGGCGGCGCAGGTGCTGGAATGCGACGTCGCGTCCCTGGGCTCGGAGATCGCACAGTATTGGAATTTCCCCGAGTTGCTCGTGCAGTGCCTGAAACATTACCGCGCGCCGCAAAAAGCGCCGCCTGAGTACCGCGAAATCGCGCAGTGCGTGCACGTGGCCGACACGCTGGCCGGTTCGCTGGGCTGGCTGGGCGCGGGGGAAAAATTCGTCGCCGACGTCGACGGCGTGGCGCTGATGGAACTGAAGGTCGACGAAGCGGGTTTGACGCAGGATGCAAACACTCTGCTGAAATCCTACGACACATCGGCGGCGGTGCTGCAGATGGCTGCATGAGGTGACCTGTGACGACGCAGTTGCCGCCAGACGGCGTGACGGGCGGGGCCGCGAGGCCCGATGAGCCGCCGTCGCGACGGGTGCGCAAGCTCAGTCTGCTGCTCGACAACATCATCGAATCGGTGCCGATGGGCATCATCGCCATCGGGCTGGACGGCAAGGTGCTCGCAGTCAACGCCAACGCGGAATTCCTGTTTGGCCTGCGCCGCGTCTATGTCATCGGCGAGTCCTACGAAGCCGCGCTGCCGGCCTCGATCACGCCCGTGTTCACGAAGCTGAAACTGGGCCTCCAGGCCGACAAGGCGTCCGCTGATGCCGACGCCACCCTCAGCCTGCCGCGCAACGAGGGCATGCAGATCGGCGTCTCGGCGAGCCACCTGCTTGACCGCGAGGGCAAACCGCAGGGTTATTTGTTTCTCTGCCGCGACCAGAGCCTTTCACGCGAAGTGCAGCAGTTGCGCGACCTCGACCAGCTCAAGACCGATTTCCTCAACACCGCAAGCCACGAACTCAAGACGCCACTGACCGCGATCATGGCAGGCGTCGAGTTGCTCGCCGCCGACGCAGGCAAATTTGGCCCTGCTGCGGCGCCGCTGTTCGAGGTCATTGGCGATTCCGCGCTGCGGCTCAACGCGCTTGTGAACGACATGCTTGGGCTGATGCGGCTGGAAAGCGGCCGGGCACGGCTGCACGCCTGCGACTGCGACGTTGCGCTGGTGGCGCGCGACGCGATTGCGAGCCTGAAAGAAACGCCGCGGCACAAGCTGTGCCTGGATATCCCGGCGGGCTTGCCGCGGGTTATGATCGACCGCGACAACATGCTGATGGCGTTGCGGCACTTGCTGAAGAATGCGGTGAAATATTCGCCTGACGGCGGAGAAATCACGCTGGCGGTGCGGGTCGGCAATAACGAAATTGAATTCAGCGTCGCCGACCGTGGGATCGGGATTTCGCGCGAAAACCAGGAAAAGCTCTGGCAGAAATTCTTCCGGGTGGATACGAGTTACACGTCGAATTTCGAGGGTTCGGGGCTTGGGCTGGCGATTGTGAAACACGTCGCACAGCTTCATGGCGGAACGGTCTTCGTGCAAAGCGAACCGGGACGCGGCTCGACCTTCGGGATGCGCCTGCCGCTGAGGGCACGCGCGAGTGAACTTGTAGCCGCGGGAGAATGATCATCGATACGTTGCAGCAGGCGCGCGCCGCCTTTGATACTTGCCTCGAGAAGAAGGGCCGCCAGGTTCGCCTGCTGGGCGTGGGCGACCTCACCATCGTTGCCGATTATTTCATTGTCGCCACCGTCGAAAGCGCGCCGCAAGCGGCCGCGATGGGGCGTGCGGTGCAGGAGAAGCTGCGCGACCTCGCAGGCCGTCGCGCTATTGGCGTGGAAGGCCAGGATTCGGGCTGGTGGGTGCTGGTGGACTACGGCGATTTCGTGGTGCACATCTTCATGGCCGAGGCGCGCGAGTATTACGCGATCGACGAAACCTGGGCCGACGCGAAGATCATTGCCGAATCCGAAGGCGAGTTACGCAAGGCGGTAGGACAGTAACGGTCCCGAGCCCCGTTTTAATGCGTCGCGACTCGCTCTTTGGGCGGCCGGATTGCTTGCGGCGGGGCCTTGCGGATTTCGGGCACCAGCCGCGCGAGTTTAACAACCAGTTCGCGCACCTGATCTTCGGTGTTGTCGAAGCCCAGCGAGAAACGCAGCGTGCTGCCGCCCTCGGCGTCGGTCAAACCCAGCGCCGTTAGCACGTGGCTCGGCTTAGTTTGTTCCCACATGCATGCTGAGCCTGCCGAAGCGAGCACGCCTTCATCATCGAGCTTGCGCAGCAAATGCCCGCCGTAGAGCCCGTCAAAGCGCAGGCTCGCGGTGTTGGGCGTGCACAGGTTCAGGTCGCCGTTGACGTGCGTGCCCGGCACGTCCTTGAGCGTAAGCTGCACCAGCAAATCGCGCAGGCGTTTGACTTCCGCGCCCCTGGACTGGCGTTTCTTTTCAACCAGTTCGAGCGCCGTGGTCATGGCGGCGATCTGCGGCACGGCGACGGTGCCCGCCCGCTTGTTGTACTCGTGCGTGCCGCCCAGCATGAAGGGCGTGTAGGGCGTGTTGTCGCGGAGATAGAGAATGCCCACGCCCTTGGGGCCGTAGAACTTGTGCGCCGAGAGGCTGAGCGCGTGGACGCCAAGCGCCTGTACGTCGATCGGCAGCTTGCCCGCGACCTGCACCGCGTCGGTGTGCAGGATGAAGCCGTGGGTCCTGGCGAGCGCACCCAGTTGTTCAATGGGCTGCACCGTGCCGATTTCGTTGTTGGCCAGCATCACCGAGACGAGAATTGTCTGAGGGCGCAGCGCCTTCTTGAATTCGTCGAGGCTGATGCGGCCGTTTTTGTCCACGCCCAGCACCGTCACTTCGTAACCGTGTTTGGCCAGCCACTCGCAGGGCGCCAGCACCGCGCGGTGCTCAATGGCGCAGGTGATGATGTGGTTTCCCCGGCCTGCGTCTTTCATGGCCCAGGCGCAGCCGCGAATGGCCGCATTGTCGCTTTCGGTGCCGCCCGAGGTAAACACGATTTCGCTGGGCAGCTTGGCGTTGAGGACTTTCGCCACGCGCTTGCGGCAGTTCTCGAGCAAGTCGCCGGCCGCAACGCCGATGCTGTGGCCGGAACTCGAGTTGCCGTGGATGTCGCGCGTGACGCGGATCAACTCTTCAAGCACTTCCGGGGCGACGGGCGTGGTGGCGTTGTTGTCAAAATTCAGCATGAAAAGCCCTCGATAACGGAACAGCTTACACGGATGAACAGGATGGACAGAATAATGGCAGCTGCCTGGTCGCCATCCTGTTTATCCTGCCTATCCGTGTATGCCTTTTTCTTGAATTACCCGCTGATGGCGCCGGCCTTGCCCAGTTGTTCGGCCACCTTCTTCTGGGCGCGCGCCTGGCGAATGGCCGTGTCGGCGTCCACAAGCCCGCGCTTGCACAGCTCGATCAGGCTCTTGTCGAACGCGACCATGCCGTGGCTCGCTCCGGTTTCCAGCGCCTGGTAAATCAGCGCGGGCTGGGCGAGGCGAATCATGTTCGCGACCGCGGTCGTCACCAGCAGCAGTTCGGCGCACAGCACGCGCTTGCTGCCGTCCTTGGTCGGGATCAGGCGCTGGGCGATAATCGCGCGAAGCACCATCGAAAGCTGAAGGCGGATGTACTCCTGCTCCTCGGCCGGGAACATCGCGCAGATGCGGTCGATGGTCGAGACCGTGTCGATGGCGTGCAGCGTCGACAGCACCAAGTGGCCCGTCTCGGCGGCGGTGACGGCCGTGCGCAGCGATTCGATGTCGCGCAATTCGCCCACCATGATGACGTTGGGGTCTTCGCGCAATGCGAAGTGCAGCGCGTCGGCGAAGCTGTTGACGTCGCTGTGGAGCTCGCGCTGGTTGACCAGCGAGCGCTTGTGCTTGTGCACGTATTCGATCGGATCTTCGATGGTGATGATGTTGTGGTTAAAATTCTCGTTGATCTGGTCGATGATTGTCGCCAGCGTCGTCGATTTGCCCGAGCCCGTGGGGCCCACGCAAAGCACCATGCCGTCCTTGAGCGTGTGCAGCTTGCTGGCCGCGGGAGGAAGGCCCAGGGCCTGGAAGTTCAGCACGTTGTTGGGAATGCGGCGGTAAACCACCGTGATCGCGCCGCGCTGGACGTAGGCGCTGACGCGAAAACGGTTCTTGCCGTCGGGCGTGGTGTGTGTGCAGTCGAGCGCGCGGTGTTCGTAGAAGCGCTCCATTTCGCGGTCGCTGAGGATCTGGCGCAGGGCCGATTCCGTGTCTTCCGGCGAAAGCAGCTTGGCCTCGACGGGCGTGAGTTTGCCGTTGATGCGCAGCACCGGCGGCGCGCCGGCGCAAAGGTGCAGGTCCGAGGCCTTCTCGGACTCGGCGATATCAAGCAACTGGTTGAGCATCGCGCCGCCAAAGAAACCCTCACCGCCCTTGTCGGCGCGTTCGCGCTGAAGACGTTCGGTGACCTTCTTCTGCAGCGCCATGGTGTTGACGCCCGGCGATGACGGCGGCGCGGAAACCGGCCCTATGCCGCCAAGGTCCATCTCGGCGTCTTCGCCTCCCGGCGGGCCCCAGTTGTCGGCGTTGGGCGCGGGCGGCGGGGGCGGCGACCAGGCCTCTTCCTGGTGGCCGCCTTGAGGCGCGGCTTGCGGCAGCGGCGGGAGCGGCGGCAGCGGGCGATTAACCGGGCGCGCGCCTCCCTGCGTGGGAAGGGGCGACTGCGGACGACGAGGAAGGTTCGGGTTTCCGGCCATGGCAATCCTTGTAGCCGAACGACCGGCGCCAAATTGGCGCGCAAGCGTTCTGGTTTCGACGCTGACTCAAAACCCTCTCGCGGGCTCTTTTCAGCGGCGAGCGTCGCATCTCTGCGTCGCCCTCCCTGCGTCGTATCAGCGGATACGGCTCGGTCGGGCTTCTTGCTGCTCGCTCGGCGCTCGAAAATAGCCTCGCTCAGGGTTCTGAAACAGCGTCATATTGACGATACCTGGCATCCTAAACGGAAACGGCGGGCGTAACAATGCTTGTGCGGCGGCCGGATTGCACTGTTCCACGCGTATGCCCAAAAGCCCTATTGCGCGCAGGGAAGGGTCAAGTCGGCATAGGCGTCTTTGTCATGAAATACGGTGACTTCGACCGACTTGGCGCTTTGGTTGTCCCAATGGTCGGCGAGGGTATGCGTGTTGCGTTCATAACGCGGATAGTTGCCCGACGAGATATACAGCCGCAATTTGTGTCCTTTTTGAAGCGTGTAGGCTGTGGCCGGGCAGCGTAGTACGGTGTTGTTTTGGTCGCCCGCGATTAGTTCCTGCACGGAATAGGCGACGTTGCGATACTTGGCCCGGCGGGCGGCTTCGGCAATCAGGATGGCTTTGCCGTCGGGTCCAACGTCGCAGACGCGCATGAACAGGTCGCAATCCTTGCGGTTGGCGGCAAACCAGATCGACAGTTCGATGTTGCCGTTGAGATGGAGCGGCTCGCCGAAGGCTGCACTGGTGTAACTCAGGACGTCGGGGCGCTTGCCAAGGTCGCTTTGATCGGTGGGCCCATGTGGCATAGGCGGAAGGTTGGCGCCGCCCAGCGTCGGGCACGGGTTGAGCGGATCATAGGTGTACTTGCGCGTCAGGGGTGCTTCTTTGGCGGCCCTGGTGGACAGCGCATCGGCCTGGATGCCGCCCTCGGCGGTCAGGAACATGTGCTTCCACGAGCGTTTGATGTCCTCCCACTTTTCGGCGCTGCGCCATTCGCCCTTGCCGCCTTCGAAGCATTGCCAGTAACGGATGCGCGGCGTTTTGTCCCAGCCGTTGTCTTTCATGTCGCGCAGCCAGTAATCGAAGAACGCCATGGCCGCGCGGCCGGATTCTTTTTCGGCGCCCTTGAAATCGCAATCTCCCTGCTTGGCAAGGCCGACCGAGACGTGGTCCCACGGGCCCATGATCAGCCGCGAGTGCTTGTTGGTTTGATCGCCGGCAATCGTGCAGAGGTCGTCAAATGTTTCCAGCACGCGGTCGGTGTAATTGTCCCACCAGCCGCTGATCATCAAGCACGGCACTTTGATGTTCGACGGCCCCTTGGCCAGTTGGCGCGCGAGCTTCCACGGCGCGCCGTCGCTTCGCGGAAACTTTCGCACAATTTCGCCCACGCCAAAGCCCAGCTTGTCCAGCATCTCGACGTGGCCCTCAAGCAGAATTCCGCCTTCGTAGTAGTCGTAGTACGCAAAGCCCATGGGCGCGATCAACGGCGCGGCGCAAACCAGGTGCGGCGGCTGCTCGACCATGGTGTCGAACTGCTGTTTGGCGAGCGCGCTTCCGCCCCAGGTGCCGACCTTGCCGTTGCACCACTCCTGCCCGGCGATCCATTCGACGCAATCGTAGCCGTCCTCGCCCCGCCTGGGCCGTTCACCGGAAGTCAGGGCGGCTTTGCTGCCGAAAAAACCGCGCCAATCAACAACGACGTACGCATAGTTGTCGTAGTCGAAGATCGAAAGATCCGAACCGGAACCCCGCCCGGAGTCGCCGATGTCGCCGGTGCGTTTGATCGCCTTGCCGGTGTTGGACTTGTTGTAGGGTGTCTGGATCAGGATGGCGGGATACTTGCCGACTTTTTTTGGCAGGTAAACATCGGCGGCGAGTTTTTTCTCGTCGCGCATCGGTATTTGCACGTCGAGCATCTCGGTTTTCCAGTCCGCGGGTTTGTCTTCCGCGGTGACGCCGGACCACGATGAGAGAATCACCGCGGCGATGAACGACAGCAATGCGGCAAGGCGTGTGATAGAGCGCATGGCGCCACCTCGAACTGGACGATGTTCTTATAACACCGTGACCAATTCGGGGTCGCGCAGTTTAGCGGTGGAAATCCTGGCCGTTGATGCCGAGGCGGCCGCCTTTGATCGTCGCGCTCATGGTCCCGCCGTTGCGCACAAAGGTGACGCTGATGCCTTCCTGCCCTTCTGTCGCGCGCACCGCAGCCGCAAGTTGTTCGAGCGTGGTTATGGCCGTGCCGTTGTAAGCCGTGATCAGGTCGCCGGCTTTGATGCCGGCGCCGTCGGCCTGGCCTCCCTCGGCCACGTTGGTCACCATAACGCAATTGGATGGCCCGATATTGATCGAGGCCGTGTTGGCTCCGCGGCGGATGGTGATGGGGATGTAGGTTTGCGCTGCGCCCTCGCAGTGCGCCGAAAGGTAGTATTCGCCTTCCTCAAGGAAGAAAAACTCGCACTGATTTTTCTCGTTGGGGTTGCCCACCCGGTTGACCGAGCGGTCGTCTTTGCCGTTGTCCTTGCCCGCCAGCATGATGTAAGCGCTTTCGCGCTCAAGGCCGGCGTCGAGCACCACCGTGACGACCAGCGACGAGCGTTCGTCCAGCACCACGTCCCAGGTTTGCTCGCCCGAGGCAATCGTCAGGCTTTGCTTGAAAAGCACGTCGTCGTAATCGCTCATCAGCGATACAACGAAGTCGTAGGCGCCGGGCTGGAGGTTTTCGAGCTTGTAGTTGCCGTCCTTGTCGCCGTTGACGTGATATTCCATGTGCTGGTTGAACTTTGCGCGCTCCTTGTCGGCGTTGGGATCGGTTGTTTTCGTCCCGGTGAAAATCAGGCGCGCGTAAATTTCCATCGGCATCTTGCCCGAGGCGGTGTTCACCCGGCCCTTTAGCGCGCCGGGTTCCTCGAGAATCAGGTCAAGGCGGCAGACGCCGCCCGTGACATCGAGGTCGCGCTGTACGCTCGCTTTGCTGGCGATGGTGACCGTTGCGGCATACTTGCCTGCGGGGACGCCGATGAAATCGGCCTCGCCGCGCGTGACCACCGGCAACATCGTCGCCTGTACCCATTGGCCCTTTTCGTTGACCAACCCCAGGCCCGCGACGTCGAGGGCGTTGCCCCGAGTGTCCCGTGCGCTGACCTTGACGCGGCATCCGGTGTCGAGCGTGAAATTACAGGTGTTGTCGCCCGACACGAGCGTCAGTTCATTTTTGGCGGCCAGAGAACCGACCTGCGCGTGCGCGACGCACGCGCCCGGGGGCAGGTTTTCGATGCGATACCTGCCCGATGCGTCGGTTATGACGCTCACCGGATGGTATTCCTGCAGGAAATGCACGTCGCTTTCGCGAACTATGTCGCGTTTGCGCTGTTCATCCACGCGCGCCGCATCGGCCTTAAGCCGCGCGGCGTCCTCAAGTTCACGAAGTTTCGCTTTGTGCTCGGCGTCGATCTTTGCCTGGCGCTCCGCATCATCGTCGCTGAAGGCGCGGCGGCGCGCGCCGTAGGTCGGCGCCTCTTCTTCCTTGCCGCGGCGCGGGTTGAGGTCGCGGCCCGGCATGTCGACGTAGACAGTGACGCCGGGCAGCCCCGAGCCGTCTGCGCCGCTGACAACGCCCGAAAGCACGCAGGCCTTTGCCAGCACGATTTCCGTCAACGCGTTGCCGCGCGTCATGTCGACCTTGCAGACTTCCTTCTGGAACAGCCCCTTGTGTTCGACGCTGAGGACGTACTTGCCAGACGAGGTCTCGAGCCGGAACTCCCCGTTTGAGCCCGCGGCAAAGCGCACAGTACGCACGGGTTGGCTCCAGCCCCCGTGGTCGAGGCTGAGCGTGATGCTGTGCGCTTCAAGGGCTAGGCCGTCCTCGCGGCTTATGATGCCTTCCACGACTACCGGCTGCTTGAGCGTAAACACGAGGTCCGCGCCCGCGGTTGCCTCCTGCATCTGCTCGTTTACGCCAGGATCGCCGACCGTGACATTGAACTTAAGACTCTCGGCGATTTTCGTGAGCTCGAAGCGGCCCGCGCCGTCGGTCTGTGTGCCCATCAGGTAGCGCGAGAACTCGCGCAAATACGCGTCGTACTCGCGGCGGTATTTTTCCATGTCTGAAAAGTCGGGCTTGGGCGGCATTGCGGCGGCATTCTGGCCCATCAATGAAACGCGTACGCCGCCCGCCGCCTCGCCGCTGGTGTATTTCACGCGGCCGATGATGCGTCCGTTGCCTGCAACGAGGGAATCCGCGGGTGCGTCGATCACCAGCGGTTCCGCCGGACGTGTTGTCGCGCGCGGCGCGGATATGGGCGCGTCGGATGGCGCAGTAGGTTTGTTCTGCCTGGGCGTGGGGGCGCACGTGGCAACGTCGTCGTGCACGCGGTTTGCGGCGGGGCTGGTGCGGAAAAACCCGTACAGGCCGAACAGAATGGCCAGAATCGTGATCGCAAACTGGATGACATTAAACGCTGACAGGCGCGGCCCGCGCATGATCTACCCCCGTTTCGTAAAGATAGGACGACGAAGGGTGGTAGCGAGTTCCGAAATTCAGGAATTTACTTCGTCCACCATGTCAGGCGGTATTCGGCGGCCTTGGGCCAAAGGCTGGCGCCATTGTCCTCGGCCTTGCGCTTGGCGAGGTCCTCGTAAAGTTTGCGGGCGTCGGCGCGTTTGTCGGTCTTTTCGCAATCGAGGGCATCGAGCCACAACTCGCGTCGTTCGTTTTCGCGGGCGCAGGGCGGGAATTCGTCGCTTTCCGCCTTGCGTACGATCGCCAGAGGGTCCTTGCCCTTCATCCAGGTTTCATCCTTGTAGGCCTCGACCAGCGCCTTGAGCCGCGCGACGTGCCATCCCTTGGGGAACTCTTTGGCCTTGATCGCCTTGTCGATCTCCTTTTCAAGGCGCGAAATTTCGGACTTCGCGAACTTGTCCATCTCCTTCTCGAAATCCTTGGCGGGCTGGCGTTCCTTGGTCTTCAACTTCTTGTTCTCCCAGATTTCGGCGATGCGTTTGCGCGCGCCGACCCAGTCGTCGGCGGCGCAAAACCCGATCAGCTCGCGCACGCCTGCGTCATCACTTTTGAAGGGCAGCGGGTCCGGCAACACGACCCCGGCGGGTTTCCATTGCAGGCCGGGGCCGCCGCACTGGTTGATCAGGTCGCGCGCGATGCAGATGCAGCGGGCGTTGACGCCGTGGCCCATCTTGGGAATTTCGTGATAGGTGTTGGGGATGCCCCAGGTGTTAAGCAGGTTGCAGTAGGACCGCACGTTTTCGACGACATTGACGGTGCCCAGCACGGCGACTTCTTCGGAGCCGACGGTGCAGACAACAGGAATGGGCGGAAGTTTTTCGCGGTCGTGGACGCCGGGCGAACTGAACAATATGAGACCGCGGAAGGGGAAGGTCTCGGGGTCCTTCGACCATTCGTAGGCCGTCCAGTACGACGAATAGAGCGTTCCCATCGAAAAGCCGCCGACAAATACGCGCTCGGTGTCGATGGGGTAGTCCTTGATCATTTTCTCAAGCACCCAGCGTGCGGCGGCGCAGGTGCCGTCCATGTCGCAATTGCGCGGGTTGTTGAATTTGGTTTTGCCGTCGGCCTCGAGCTGCTGGTACTGCATGCCGCACACAAGGCAAGGGTCAGCGCCCATCATCAGCGGGCCGAGATTCGAGACGTTGCCCTTGCCGGATTCGCCGTTGCCGTGGAAGGTGAACATCAACGGGTACTTTTTGCCCGGCGCGAGTGTGTTGAGCACGTACTTGTAGGCGACGATGCCGTTGGCGCCTTCACACTCGACCTTGAATTCGCTGAAGGTCGCGGTCTTGCCGGGGCCGGGCATCTTGGCGTCAGGATCGCCGCCAAGGCAGGTTTGCGGCGACAGCAGGGTCCAGTCGCGCGCGGCGCGATCATAGGTACGCCGGCCGGGTTTAGTCTCAGGTTGTTCGGGCGGCGTTTCCTGTGGCGGATCGGCGGGCGCGTCTTCAGCGCGCGTTAGCGCCGGCAGGGCAAGCAACAGGAGCGTCAGCGGCCACGCAAATATGAGGCGTTTGAGCATGGAACGCATCTCCGAGGGCCGGATTAGCGTATGTGCGACGAATTGCAGGAGCAAGCACAAGCAATTGTGGCGTCAGGCGGACTTCTTCTTGCGCCGCTTTGCAGCCTGGATTGCGGCGAGTTCGGCGAGCATTTCGAGTGAATGCTTTTCGCAAAACTCCTCAAAATCTTCCATCGTTGCCGCTGCCGCCCATGCTTTGCGGTCTTCGGTGTAGTCGCCTTCGCCGATCTTGCGACGAGGAATGGTTGGTTTGACCTTTTGCTTTTTCATGGCTTCAACACCTTCGCCCACTCTGCGGGATTGCAAATTGTAGCGCTTGCAAACGCGACCGGCAGCATATCGGCTATCTTAAGTATTCGGTCGTCAGTCGTAAACAGAATGCCTTCGACGGCTGCGGCCGAGGCGACATGCAAAGCATCCGTGGTGTCCAATCCTACGGCGCGAGCCAGGGTCAAAGCCTCGGCTTTTAGGTCGGTGCTACCCGGAACGAACAGGTCATGCCCGGGCAACAAATTGAGCAGGTCGGCGCGCTTGACGAGGTCCGTCGAGTTACGAACTTCGTACATGAGCACATCAGTGAGTGCAAATTTGTGCCGACCGCCGTGAAGCATCGCCAGTATCACCTTCATCCCCGCGCGCTCGCGGTTGACGCGAGGCGTTGGTGCGTCAAAAAGGCGGTTGAGCGCGCAGCAATCGAAGCAGACGTTCATGGCTATCCCGGCTCGTCGAGCTTGGCCGCAAGTTTTGGGCAAGGATACTCGGCGAGCCACATGCGTACGTCTTCTTCGCGCGCCATGTTCGACGGCTTGAATCGCTGCAACAGCGCCAGCAGGAAAATCGGCGCCATCAAAAAAGTGCCGGTCAACGCCTGCAATTGCACGCGAGGGTGGTCGATTTCCGGGTGATCGCCGTAACCGAGGTAATAGGTAGTGGCGAGCATGAAGACCGCAATGCCGCCCCAGAACAGCGACGAAAACGCGCCTTTGTAAGGCACGTGGAGGAGCATGACCGGTTTCTTCTTTTTGTGTTCGCGCGCCGCAAGGAACGCATCGACGCGCTGGTTGATGAAGATGATGGTCCAGCCCACGACAAACCAGCCGACATAATTCGCAATCGTCACGCCGAAATGCACCCCCGGCGACGGGTAATGGTAAATGTCGCCCAAAAACCAGTACTTGCCGAGGTGCGCCAGCGGGTCGATCACGATATCCAGCACTGTCATCAACGCCGCGCCGAGAAACAGCACCGACGCCGAGTTACGCACGTGCCGCGGCGTAACGCGTTGCAGATCCCAGCCCTCCACCCACAGCGGCGACATGAAGTACTGGGCGAAGCTGAAGCTCACGTAGCTCAGGAATGCGAACGAAAGGCTGTCGAAAAAAGGCACGCCCGCGATGATCAGGTCGTTCTTGAGGGGGCTGTCCTCCACATCGATATGATAGACGTAAACGCCAAACGGAACTCCGTGGTTGATGCTGCCCCATTCGGCAATCAATGCGACGAAATAGCCCGTGACCATCCAGATCAGTGTGCGCAACTTGCCCTGCTCCATCCAGGACAGCGCGAGGAAGGCCAGCAGGAAAATCGTCACGTACGGCCGGAAAATCAGCGAGTGCAGAAGTTCGAGCATTGAACGCGACTTTACCTCGGCGCGCGCTCCACGCGATAGCGGCAGTGGGGGCCGGCCTTTTTTCGACAGGAGTCCGGCGCATGCGAAATCAGGTAGAGCTGGCTGCCGCGGTATCGCTCCACCAGCGCCGTGACGATGCCCAGGTCGAAATCGCAGGGATAGGGATTTTCGCACAACACCTCGTAGCGGCCCTGCTCCGGCTCCGAGAACTCGTACCGGCCGATGTTCGTCCCCAGCACGGCAAGGCGATAGGCCGGGTTGATGCTGCCCAGGGCCGACCGCACGTCGCGGATGCTATCGGGAAACTCCGCGTTGTAAGGAACGCGGTAGCCGATGGAGAACAACGTCTCGGCGCCGATTTTCTCGGCGATGCGCCGCATCACGTCGAGTCCCTTTTGTTGAGGGTACATGGCGCCAGGGTCGATTTCCTCGAGGCCTTCGCGCGCAAGGATTTCGCGCGCCACGCCGCGAATCATTACGCCGTCGATAAACGTGTTCATCGACCGGCCGACGATCATGTTCTTGGGCGACGGCGCGACAAAGGGCTTGTATGGACCGGGCGAAGAGGATGTTGGCATCAGGTTCGCGCCCCCAGCCCGCGCAGATAAACCCGCACCGCGTCGCCGCAACTTTCGGCGGGCGAAGGAGCATTCTTGTCAAAAGTGATGCGATGCTGGATCAGCCCGTAACACAGGGCAAGCACCGCTCGTCCCGTCGGCCCCGGTTTAACCGTGCGCGGGACTTCGCCGATGCGCTGCGCGTTCTCGAGAAGTGTCTCGATGTAGAATGCCGACTCGTTGAAAATCTGTCGCACGCCGCGGGCGATGTGCGAGGACGCGGACTTGCCTGCCTGGCCCCACATGTGCAGCACGATCGCGGAGAACTCACCCAATGCGAGGATCCGTTCCTCCTGCTTCTCGCAAAATGCCACGATGTGCTGCAGCGGCTTCTCCACCGTCCCCGGCCTAGCCGCGCCGTCATCCTGAGTGAAGACGTGCTGCACCAAGTCGCCCGCCAGCGACTCTTTGCTGTCGAAATAAAGGTAAATGCTGCCCTTGGCCACGCCGGCTTCGTCAGCGATATCCGCGACTGAGGCGCCGTCAAAGCCATCCCGGGAGAAAACCTTTAGCGCCGCATTCAGCAGTTGTTCATGGCGGCGCTCTCGTTTAGGTGACGAAACGCGCATTTGACCAACCAGTCACTTGCAGAACGGCGCGAATTCTAGCACTCAATTGCCGCGGCGACTTGGACTTAATGTGAAGATCAATGGCCTGACTTGCAGCAAATACATAAGGCCGTGACATAGATTTAGCACTCGTCACGGCCTTGCAAGGGATGTCCGGGTGAAATCAGATACGCGTGATGTAACCCCACTTGTCCTCAGTTTTGCCGGTTACCAGGTCGAGGTAGGCCTTCTGGATGCGCGTAGTGATCGGGCCCTTGCCGCCCGCGCCGATGGTGATTTTGTCGATGCTGCGCACCGGCGTGACTTCGCTGGCGGTGCCGACGGCAAAGACTTCATCGGCGGCGTAAAGTTGAGGACGGGCGATGGTAGTTTCGTGCACCTTGATGCCGAGTTCGCGCGCCAGCGTGATAATCGTGTCACGGGTGACGCCGCCCAATATCGAATGATGCAGGCCCGGCGTGTAAATCTGTCCGTCGCGGATGATGAAGATGTTCTCGCCGCTACCCTCGGATAAAAAGCCGTTGGTGTCGAGTGCGATGCCCTCGGCATAGCCGTTGGAAATTGCGTCCATCTTGATCAGGGCGCTGCTGGCATAGTTGCTGGCGCACTTGGCGCTGGGGGGCGTGCTGTTGGTGTGGTTGCGCGTCCAACTGCTGACCTGCATGTCGACGCCCTTCTCGAGCGCGTCGGCGCCAAGGTAGGCGCCCCACTCCCACGTGACGATGTCGAGCGTAACCGGATTGCCCAGCGGGTTGACGCCCATAGGGCCGTAGTCGCGATAGGCAATGGGCCGGATATAGCAGGCCTTGAACTTGTTGGCCTTCACGGTTTCTACGCAGGCCTTGATGACCTCATCCTGCGACCACTTCAGCGGCATGCGGTAAAGTTTGGCGCCGTCAAATAAGCGGCGCACATGGTCCTTCAGCCGGAACGCGCCGGACTTGCCGTTCATGTCGTAAACACGCACGCCTTCAAACACGGCGCTGCCGTAATGAATCACATGGGCGCAGACGTGGACCGTCGCCTGTTCCCAATTGATGAATTCGCCGTTGCGCCAGACCTTTTCACTGAGTTTTTTCGCAGTCACGATGCGTTCCTCCAGCCTTACCTAATACCACAGCATGTGCCTTGGCGCGACCTCTATGCCTTCAGCAGTTTTTGTAACTCAACTTTGAAATTTGTAAGGGCATTGTGGCGGTGGCTGAGCTTGTTCTTGGTTTCCGCCTCGATTTCGCCAAAAGTTTTGCCCAGCGGCGGGTAGAAAAACAGCGGGTCGTAGCCAAAGCCGCCCTTGCCCTTGAGTTCGTTGATGATGCGGCCCTCGACGGTGCCGCGCGTGCTAATCAGCACGCCGTCAGGCCAAGCCAGCGCAATCGTGCAGACGAAACGAGCGCGGCGTTTTTCCGTCGGCACGCCCTTGAGGTTTTCAAGCAAAAGCCGGTTGTTGGCGGAATCGTCGCCGTGGCGGCCCGCATAGCGAGCCGAGGTCACGCCCGGCGCGCCGTTGAGCGCGTCGACCTCGAGACCGCTGTCGTCGGCCATCACCAGCACGTCGTAATCGGGCGGCGGCACCGCTTCCATGCGGCCGCTGCTGGTCAGCTTGACGGCCTTGCGGCGAGAACTGACTTCGCGGTGCCGCTTGGCCGACAGGGCCTCGAAATCCGTTTCGTCGTCGTCGTCGGCCGCGGTGCTCTGGTTGGCGTAGCTGACGTTGCCGGCGAGGCGCAGGAAACGGGCAAGTTCCAGCGCCTTTTTCTTGGAGTTGCCCTCGAAGGTCTTTTCGTTTTCTTCAATCGGCGGCACGCCGGGATAAGCCGACAGCGGCACGAGTTCGATATGCTTGAGCTCCGCGAGGATGGCTCTGATTTCGTCGAACTTGTGGCGGTTGCCCGTGCCGACGACGATTTTTACAGGGTTTGAAGCCATAGCCGCCGCCGATTTGGATGCGGCAAGGTAATAAACCATTCACAAAAAAGGAACCGGAACTGCCACTAAAATGCGTGGTTAGGCGGCTTGCTTGACTTTGGCGGCACGCTTCTCAAGCATCTTCTTGTAGAACTGCAGCGTGACATAAACCGGGGTCGGTTCCTCGTAGGATTTACGATTCTCATCGTAGAGGCTGTTGTAGGCGAATTCCCCCGTAGGATAGTACTTCTTGCCACGGATAATCACCGGTTTGGGCAGTTTCAGCTTCAAGGAGTGCTTGCCGCCAGGCTAAATCACCCAGTCGGACCACGAATGGGCGCTGCCGGCAAAGACTTCGGCCAAGGCAGGCGCCGGTGCGGCGCAGCCGCCCGCCGCGCAGGCCTGCGACGGGCCTGCCTGGACCATGGGGATGACCACCGGCTTGCGTCCGTCATCGGCGACCATCGGGCGTCCGGCGGCGGCCCAGCCGTCCATGCCGCCCTCGAGCAGCAGCATGTCGCGTTCGCCGGCAAGGCGGGCGGCCATGAATGCCAAGGTCGCGCGCACGCCGGATTTGCAGGTCAACAACAGCGGGCGGCGGCGGCCCTTGAGTTCGCCGATGCGGGTCTCGATTTCGTGCAGGGGAATATGCACAGCCCCGGGGATGTGTGCGCTGGACCACTCCGGGTCCGTGCGAACGTCCACTACCGTGAAATGTTCGCTGACGTCGCCGGCCAATATGCTGTCGCGCGGCGACACGATCGACTTTTCGCGGATGCCCGCGTCGACGTTGAAGGCCAGCATTTCGCGCATGTTCAGTGGCAATTCGCCTTTGATGCTGAGGCGGCGCACAAGCGCGTCCTTGTCGCGTTCGGCAAACGCGCTGTTGGCGCGCAGCTCCTGCGCAACTGTGCTCGATACGCACCCGTTGTAGTCGTGGCCCGGCAAAATCGCGACGTCGGGGCCCAAGGCCTCGATGCGTCTAAAACTGTCAAACAGCGACGCGGCCGACCCGCCCATGAAGTCCGTGCGCGCTGACCCGCCGATGAACAGTGTGTCGCCGGTGAGCAGCGTGTGGTCGGTCAACACGCACATGCTGTCGGGCGTGTGGCCGGGCGTATGCAAAAAGCGCAGTTCGCCGCCGCCAAGGGGCATGGATTGGTCGTCGCCGATCTTGTGATCGGGCACGTGGCTGCGGGTCTCCGATGACATCACGATGCGGCAGCCGGTAAGGTTGCGCAGGCGGTCAGAGCCCGAAAGGTGGTCGGCGTGGGTGTGGGAATCGATCGCGAGCTTGAGCCTGAGGCCCTCGCGCTTGAGGCGTTCCATGTACGCGGAAACGACGTCAAAGCGCGGATCGAGCAGCGCGGCCTCGCCGCGCGCGCGGTCGACAATCATGTACGCGCGGCATTGCCGGTCGGGATGAAGGTTGACGATTTCGAAGGCGTTCTGGGCCATGATCGAGCCTGAAGTGTATGCGTTGAGCCCCGTTGCCGTCAAACCTTGTTGCCCGACGACGACACGTCGGGGTGAATGCTGCGCCAAAGGGTGACAGGGTCCAGTCCCTTGGCCTCGAGGATCAGGTCCGCGACTTCACGCAGGGCGCCGCGGCCACCGGGAGCCTTGGTGGTGTAACGTGCGCGGTCCCGGGCGGATTTCGACGCCTCGGGCGGGCAGACGCCGATGCCCGCGGCCTCCAGGGCCTCGGCGTCATTGACGTCGTCGCCGATATAAACCGTCTGCTGCCTAATCACGCCGTAGCTGGTCATCAGGCTTTTCAACGCTTCGCCCTTGCGCTTCATTCCGGGCTTGTAGGCGCTGAGCATCAGGCGGCTGACGCGCTGGTGTACGAGCTGGCTGTCTTCGCTGGTAATGACGCACACGCGGATGCCCGCGGCCTCCAGCAGCCGCAGGCCCATGCCGTCGTGGATGAAAAAGTTTTTGGCGAGTTCGCCTTGCGCGCCGTAAAGGACGGTGCCGTCAGTCATCACGCCGTCGACGTCGGTGGCGACAAGTTTGATGCCGGCCCATTCCTCGCGTGCCGGCGCCGTCAGTTTTGCCTGGCGCACTTTGGTCGAGGTCTGTTTGCCTGTTTTCTTAGCCGGCATGCCCGTTGCCCTTCCCGTTTTCGCGCAACTCCTGTTTGAACTTCTCGCCCCATTCAAGCAGCGCCTGTTGCAGCATGGGGCGTACGCGCCGATCCGTCAATTCATCGAGCCGGCAGGCGATGCGGTCATCGATGTAACGCGCGAGTTCCTCGTTCACGCCCTCGACCCACGGCCGATCGGGGTGTTCTTCAATTTTGGCGGGTGCCACGGGGGCGGTGGCAAGCGGAGCCGGCGCTAAGGGGACTGTAGTTTCCGAGACTTGACCTGCTGCCAACGCTTTTTTCCCCTTCGGCGGTGGTTTTTTCAGCCGCACCGGCGACGGGGACCGGTCGCTGTCTTTGTAGTCGTCGTCAAACAGCGAGCGCATGTCCTCGGGCGTAGCCTTCTTGGCGGGCTCGCCGGCTTCCTCGGCCCAGGCTTGTTTGGCTTCCCTGATGCCGCTGAAAAACTCGCGCGCCAGCTTACGCGCGCCGCCGCTGGAAAGTTCCTTGAGCTTCTTTTCGAGGTCGATGGCGAGGCCGCCCGCGAGGTTTTCCAGGTCCACCGGCTCGCCGCGAGCCTGTGCGGCCTCGGCCTTGCGCTGGGCCGCCTTGAGCGCGCGATAACGCCACAACCGGCCAAGCGCGACGCCGCCCTCGACCAGTAAAAATACCGGCGCCGCCGCAACGAACATGTCGGCGGGGTTGCCCGTGGGGGACACCAGCGCGCCGATAATGATGGAAATGACGATGGTGTACTTGCGTTTCTTGGCAAAGAAATCCGGCGCGACGACATTGAATCGAATCAGCGGCGCGACGATCAGCGGCACCTGGAAAATCAGCCCGAGCCCAAAGGTCATCGCAAACACCAGCGACAAAAACGCCTGCAGGGTATAGGCCGGCTCGACGTTGAAGTTTGCGATGTTGAAGCCAAGCAGGAACGGAATGCTGAAGGGAAGCAGCACGTAACGGCCAAAGGCCGCGCCCGTGAAAAACAAGACGAAAATCGCGGGGATCAAAAACAGCGCGAACCTTCGTTCGTTGCGGTAAAGGCCCGGCGCGATGAAACGCCAGACCTGGAACATCGCAAAGGGGTAAGTCGCCGTGAGCGCGAGATACAGGCTCACGTTCATGGTGGTGCTGAAGGTTTCCATCGGGCTGATGACGCTGAGTTTGATCCGTACGGCCTGGCCCGTGATCGGGTTGGTGATGAAGGCTAGTTCCTGGATGTATCGCACCACTGGGTCGGCGCCCCAGCCAAAGGCCGCGCTGAAGGCGACAAAGAAAAACGCCACGACCCAGATCAGGCGACGGCGCAGCTCGTCCAGATGGCTGGAAAATGGAACTTCGTCGTCGACGGGCGTGGTCATGCGTTGGCTACGTTATCGCCCCGCCCGCGAATTGGGAATCAGGGCAGTTTCTGCGGAGGCTCGATCTTGCCCGTGGGGGCGATCTCCGCAGTCGAGGGTTTTTCCGGCGGTTCCGGCTGCGGGGGCGGCGGGGCGACCGTGGGGCTGGCGTCGATCACACCCTCATCGACAATGGTTTCCGCGTCCATCGCGCTTTGCGCGGTGCTGTCGTCGCGGTCGCTCTCTTCCTGGGTATCGGCGGTTTTGGCCTCGGCAGCTTTTTTGGCGTTGTCGCGGTCGACAATTGTGCGCGCCGTTTCCGTGCCGTCGTCGGTCAGCGACAGGTTGTAGATCTGGTTGCGGGTACGACCGGCCATGATCGCCCCGGAGCCGTACTTGACGGAAATCAGCCCAAGTTCCTCAAGCACGTGAAGTTCCTGCGTGAAGACCGCCTCGAAGCCCCAGTTGAAGCTGCCCGCGGGCTTGTGAGCGTCGACTTCACGCAGCAGGTCGATACGCACCTTGCGGAATGACGCGTTGCGGTGACCGTATTCGACCTGCAGGTTCAGCAAATAACGCAGTATCGTCCGACCGAGCTCGGTGATCGTCAGGTCGTCGAAGTTTTCGTACGGCGCCGGCATTGGAGCCTATCCGATCAATCCTCATGGTGCACTGCTTGCAGCGGACTTCGCATCTCCGCGTCGTCCTCGCTCTGCGTGGTTTTCAACCACGCGGCCGCTCGGCCTTCTTGATCTGCTCGTCCGGCGCTGCGCACTGTCCGCATTCGGACTACCCGGAAAGGCTCTTGAACCGATCCAGGAAATCCTTGGCGCGCCGCGCCGTCTCTACCGCGTTGCGGCTGGCGTCGCTCAATTCCACGCAAGCGGGGCCCTTGAAGCCGATTTCAGCCAGCGTCTTGAACACCGGCTCAAACCGCACCGCACCTTCCCCAAAGAAGAGGTGTTGATGCCGTCCCGGAAGCATGTCGTCAAGTTGCACATTGTAAAGCACGTCTTGGTACTGGGATAGGTATTCGTGGGGCTCGTTGCTTTCGAGGCATTTAAGATGGCCGATATCGAGGGTGAGGCCGGGCCGACCGCCGCAGAGGGCGGACAGTCGTTCATAGTCCGCCATCGTTGCAACCAGCATACCGGGTTCAGGTTCCAAGGCGGCGCGCACTCCGTGATTTTGGCAGACGCTTTCGATATGTCCAATTTGCGGCGTCAGGCGCCTGAAGAGCTCTTCGTCGGTGTGATGGCCGTCTTCAGGGCGCGCGCCGGACCAATAAGAGATGCACAGGGCGCCAAGGTCCTCGGCGATTTCGGCGGCGCGGTGCAGAAACTGTATGCGCGGTTCCGGGTCGTCGTCAATCAACGTCGGCCGGTGTTTGCGCCGCGCGTCGAGTAGGTAACGCGAGCCGGTTTCGATCACGCACGACAATCCACGGCGTCCAAGTTGCGCGGCGACGGCGTGGACGTCCGCTGGCGTGCAGTTAAAGGGGTCGAGGTGGTGGACGTCGAGTGTGAGCGCGACGCAGTGGTAGCCGCAATCAGCGATGATGTCGATTGCGTCCTCGAGGCGGTGAAAGGCAAAACCGTTGGTGTTGTAGCCGAGAAGCATTCGTTTAGGGTTAGGTTTAGGGCTGGGGATAGAATAACTGCGCAGCAGTCTAACGATGTCCCGCCCCTAACCCTAACCCTAACCCTAACCCTAACCCTACTGTTCCCACGGGGCGAGTTTCAGGGGTTTGCCTTCGCGCATGAGCTGGAGCGTCGCTTGCGCGTCATGGCGCACGTTTTCGGGGAGCCTGGCCGATTTCAGGAACGTCTCGGCTTCAGCGATGAACTCGGCCTTCTTTTCGCCGTCGATGTAGCGTGCAATGAAAAGCAACCACTGCAACTCCGGCGTAGGCACGGCGCGGTAGGGGGCGTAGGCCTTTTCGAACAATTGGTCTTTGCCCAGCCAACATGCCAGCAACGCCGCGTTGAGGCGCATGCGGTAGGCGGCCTCGCGATTGCCCGTGCGCTCGATCTGCTCCGCGCCGGCAAGCAAGTTCTCGAAGGCTTCCTGCGTCATACGATAGGCGTCGTCGTCATCGAGCGTTTTGGTCTCGCGCTGCACGCGCAACTGGTTGACGGCGGCGAGCAACTTGCGCGCGGGCACGAGGTCCGGCGCCTGCTTGAGCAAGTCGCGCAGCATCGCGGCGCAGGCTTCAAAACGTTCTTCGTCGTAGGCGAGTTCAGCTTCCTGGTAGCGCAGGAGTTGTTTGGCCTGTGTCGAGGGCGCCTTGTTGTCGCGCGTGTCGGCGATGTTTTCGGCCTCGAAGCTTTGCTCGCTGAAACTTTCGCCGGGATACGGCGTGCCGAGGCCCGGGTCGCCCGGCTTGTGAACGCGCGCGCCCGCGGGCGGCCGCAGCGAATTTAATGTGCGCGCGATTTCCTCGCGGTCCTTCGCCACCGCGTCAGCGCGTTGTGCTGCGACATTGTTAGTTTGCGCAGGGTCCTCCAACCGTTCGACCAGCTCGCCCGAGAACAGCGTCAGCGCGTCTTTGCCGCGCAGGCCGCGAATTTTCGCCCAGCCCGTGTTGATGTAACCGTAGTGGCTTTCGATGTACGCGTTGAGGCCGGGGTCGAACGCAGGATTCTCACACACATCCCGCAGACTGCGACCGTGAAATTGCGCGGCAAACACGCCGTCCTCGACGCCGAGCAGTTCCATCAGCGTCGGAGAGAGGTCGTAGTTGCGTGTGATCGCCGCGGGCCGGCCGCCGGCCTTGATGGTCTTGCCGCCACGGAGAATCAGCGGGATGTGCGTCGTGGTGTCGTAGCAAAAGTAGCCGTGGGAGAGTTCGTCGTGTTCGCCCAGGCCTTCGCCGTGGTCGGCGGTAACGACAACCAGCGCGTTGTCGAAAATCCCCAGCGCTTTGGCTTTGTTGAAGAACTTGCCGAGCTCGCGGTCAGTGTATGCGATTTCAGCGTCGTAAAGCCCGTTGGGTTTGCCCGCGAACTCGGCTTTCAGGTCTGCCGGCGGATCATACGGCGCATGCGGGTCGAACAAGTGGATGTAGCAGAACAGGCGTTTTTCCGTGCCGACTTTTTCCAGCCACTTCGCCGCTCGAGCAAGCGTGTCCTCGGCTTTGCGTTCAGGCACTGTCATGCGGCCGGGCGGCGTCGAGTTGACGCCCTCGTCATCGTAGACCGCAAAGCCGCGCTCAATGCCGCTGCCGCCGTGCATCGTGTAGGCCGAAACGAACGCGCCGCAGGTGAAACCGTTTTTGTTCAGGACTTCGGGCAGCGTGATGATCTGCGGCGCCAGCCGATGATACAGGTTGTCACGCACGCGGTGGCCGAGCGTGCTGACGCCCGTGAGTTGCGTCAGGTGTGACGGCAGCGTCAGCGGATAGCAGGTGTAATGGCGCTCGAACATCACGCCCTCGGCGGCAAGGTTGTCGAGTATCGGCGTTTTGGCGGCCTTGTGGCCGTAGGCGCCGATGTGGTCGGCGCGCAGGGTGTCGATGCTGATGACGATTAGATGCCGGGGCGTGTCGGCTTCGAAAGGCGCCGGAGGCTTGGGCTTGGGCAAGGTCTGGATGACGAAGGTGGCGACAATGCCCGCGACCAGCAGCACCCCGATTACGGACCAGATGCCGCCGCGCTGCTTTAGGATGCTTTGACGATTGTCGGCGTTCTGGTTCATTCGCCCGTGTCCTGGAAAGCAGGGTTACACAGGGATGCAAATTTCAAAATGCAAAATTCAAAATGAGCGCCAACGCGGGCCTCAATTTTGAATTTTGAATTTTTCATTTTGAATTGGCTCGGACTACACCCACTTGCGCACGAGCACCGTCACGATGTCGTTGCCAAGCACGAACAGCATCAGGCCAAGCACGAAGATGAAGCTGACGAGGCCGACGACGTTCATGACCGCAGCGGGGATGGGCCGCCCGGCGATTTTCTCGATGGTCACGATCAGCCACTGGCCGCCGTCAAGCACGGGAATGGGCAGCAGGTTGACGATCGCCAGGTTGAGGCTGATGAACGCGAGGAAGAAAATCAGCGTGCCCGCGCCCCAGCCCGCGAGGCTGTAGGAACGCTTAGCGATCACAATAGGCCCGCCGAGGTGCGTGACGCTGATCTTGCCCGTGAACAGGCCGCCCAGCGTCATGATGATCTTGTAGGCGACTTTCTTGCTGTGGTGGAAGCCCTGTGTGATCGCCTCGCCGATGCCATAACGCACCGGGGCGCTGCGCTGCTCGGCCACTGACAACTTCATGAACGCCACGCTTTCGGGGCCGTCGACATCCGGAGTGAAGCTGACGGTCTGGGTTTCCTCGCCGCGCTTGAGTGTCAGCGTGACTTCCTTGGTCTTGCGCGTGGCGTCGTCGTAGGCGGAGATGAACGTGAGGCCAAATGAGCCGAGATCGAAGCCGCCGTCCTTATTTTCCTTGTTCAAGATCGGCTCGCCGCCGACCTTGGCGCCCGTGACGATGTCGCCGACCTTGACGCCGGCTTTTTCGGCAACGCTGCCCGGGCGCACGGCGTAGATTTTCACTTCCTTGGGCGGGACCATTTCCGCGGGCTTGTCGGCCTCGGCAGGCGGTTTGGCGTTGGAAATCGAGATGGCCAATTCGTAGCGGCCCGGTGTGCTGGGTTTTTCGGTGGGGGCAGAGGGCAGTTCGATCCTGCCGCCGTCGCGCTCGACAATCAGCGTCAGGTTGCGGCCCTTGGATTCATCGACGGCCATCGTGAGCTCGGCAAAGCCGCCGATTTCGCGGGCCTCGCCGCCGTCGGCGCGATAACCGACGATACGGTCGCCCTTGCGCAGACCCGCCTTGTCGCCCGCACCGTTTCTGCGCACGTTGCTGACGTAGGGCGCCGGAACCACGCCCATGCCCGCCGTGAATCCGCCGATGCCCGCGCCGGATGTGAAATGGCGTGCCGGAGTGTAGTTGACCTTCCACTCTTTCTCGGTGCCGCGGCGCAGCGTCAGCTCTACCTCGCCGCGCGAAACCGCGAGGTTGCCTACGGCGTATTCCTCGTTCAGCACGGGGCGACCGTTGATAGCAACGATCTCGTCGCCTTCCTGTGGCCGGTTATCGCCGAGGCTGGCGGGGAAGCGGTCTGCCTCGTCTTTTTCGATCACCACACGCCGCTTGGCGCCGATGCCGGGCAACATCAACCCGAACGTGTCGTTTTTGTCGAGCGGGATGTCGATGGACTTGCTGACGGTCTTGCCGTCTACCTTGCGCTCAACCTCGATGTTGATTTTGTCGCCGCCGTCGAAAATGCCGGCGTAGACGACGTCTTCGAAGTCATCAACGTTGCGGCCATTGACCTTGGTGATGTGGTCGCCCACCTGCACTTCATTTTCCATCCAGGCTTTGCTTTGCGGGCTGACGGCGCCCACGGTGGGCTCTATGAACGTTACCCCGATCTGGAAGGCGAGGATGAAAAACACGATTGCGGTAATGGCGTTCATGGTCACGCCGCCCCACAACACCAGCGTCTTCTGCCAATATCCCTTGTTGCGGTAGTCGCCCTTGTCGTCCTTTGTTGCGGCGTCCATCTGCCCGGGGCTGTCGGCCTGTCCCTGCATCTGCACGTAGCCGCCGAAGGGAACCCAGCCAAGGCGATATTCGGTCTCGCCCCATTTGACCTTGACGATGTTCATCCAGCGTTCAGGAATCTTGACGAACGGCAGCCATGCCGGGAAGCCAACGCTGAAGGCGTGCACGCGAATGCCGACCTTCTTGGCGGCGAGGAAGTGGCCCATCTCATGGATGAAGATGATGAAGCCAAAGCCGACCAGGACCTGCAGAATATAGATGAGAGTCATCATGGCGATGTTATCGGCGCGCCGGGGGATTTCCACTAACCGGGCCTGCCAACTCCTTTATAAGCCGCTTGACCGTGGCCGCGTTCCACGCATTATCAAACGTGCGGGCAAGGCAGCGGAATCCATGAAATCCAAAATCGACACGCTCTTTATTGCCGCCTTTGGCGGCCCAACCCCCGGTTGCTGCAAACGTTTCGACCCCTGCCCGGGGGAAGCCTATTGTTTTGTTTCGGGCGTTTTTGGTTTCAACGAGGCGCGCAAGGCCCGCGTAGACGAGGTCGCGGGGCACTACAAAGAACTTGGCGGCTACAGCAAGTTCAACGAGATCACGGAAAAGCAGGCCGCTGCGCTGAAGAGCGAACTCGCGCGCCGAGGCACAAAGCTCGACGTTCGGCTCGGCTACTACCACTGGAACCCCTACATCATCCCACGCGTGGAAGAAATGGCGCGCGCCGGCAGCAAATCGTTCGTTAGCCTGGTGCTGGCTCCCCATCAATCGTCCTTGAGTTGGGACGCGTACTTGCGGCGCATCGCCGAGGGGCTTGAGGCGCTGCCGTCGGGAGTCAAAAAGCCCGAGTGGAAGGGCGTCGCCGACCCGTTTTTCGACAAACCGGGGTTCATCGAGGCGCTTGCCGACAACACCTGCAAGGCGGCGGCAAAAATTGGGGCGGACTTCGCCGCCGGGGACACCGGCGTGTTGTTCAGCGTACATACCATCCCCATGGCTGTCGCCAAGACCTCGCCCTACCTCGAACAAGTGCGAAAAACCGCGGATCTGCTGGCTGAAAAGCTGGGCAGCAAACTCACGCGCATCGGCTTCCAGAGCCGGCCCACGGATTCGCGCATCGAGTGGACCTCGCCGTCGCTGGAAAACGCAATCGGCGACCTCGTGAAAGCCGGGGCGAAAAAGATCGTCGCCTGCGCTATTGGCTTTCTGTGCGACAACGTCGAGGTGCTCTACGACATGGGTATCGAAGGCGCGCAAGTGGCCAAGAAGCTGGGCGTCAAGTTCGCCGCCGCTGAGGCGGTCAATGACCACCCGGCGTTCATCGCGGCGCTGGCCGACCAGGTCGAGGCGGCGATATCAAAAGCGCCTTAATTGATGGCAGGCTGACAGCCTGTCCCGCGTAACCTACACTGGTAGCCCTTCTCACAGGTCGGAGACCTCGATGAGCCGACGGATCGTGCTGCTTGCCGTTGCCTGCACATGCCTCGCCGGCGCCCTGCGCGCCGCGGACGATTTAAAACTCGCCGTCAGCTTTCCCTCCAGCACCGTGATTTACATTGAAGTCGCCTCGCCCGAAGTTCTCGAGAATCTGTCGCAGCCGCAATTCCTCGAGGGCCTGATTCCCGGCTTCAAGGCGCCGAACCTGGCGGAAATGTTATCCAAGGAACTCGGCATGCAGTTCACGGCCGAGGAACTTGGGGGCCTTGTCGGCGGCGTGCGCCGCGGCGCAATCGGCCTGCTCGACATCGCTGTTTCCGGCCCGCGCCTGCAGGTCATCATCGACCACAAGAACCCGGCCGCACTGGCGCGCGCGCTGAAGGCCGCGGCGGCGCCGGGCAACGGGGTGGAGCTGGCCGAGACGTTCGAGGGAGAGCCGATTTACAACGTGCAACTGCCGGTGAAAGTCGAAGAAGCCAAACCCGGCATCGGCGTGGGCAGCATGCTGGGCGGCGGCCACATCAAGAAGTGGCTGGCGCAGATGGCCAACGTGTACCTGTCAATCCAGCAGAAACGCTACATCGTCGTGACGTCCAGTATCAACGCGATGAAAGACGCGCTGGACTTCATGGCCTTTCCCGACGACACGACCGACACGCTGGTTGGCAACGCCCGCTACAAGGAAGCGCTGGCCGAGTTCGAGAAACCCCAGGGCCTGCTGTTCGTCAACACCAACTCGCTTATTCAAGCCATCGAGCGGATCACCGGCGACAAGGGCACGGGCCCGGTCGGCAAAATGGAAACCGCGCAGTTTTTCATCAACCTCGTCGAGTACAAGCAGCTAAAGAGTTTCGCCGCGGGCTGGTGGGTCGACGACGAAAAGCAGCGCGTGCGCATGGACGCCAAGCTGCAGTTTCACTTTGCGCCGGGCTGGTACGAAGCAAGCCGCACCGCGCCGGGCGCGCAGGCCATGGCCGAATACGTGCCGACCAACGCCATTTTCGCCTTCACCAATAACATCGAGAAACCCGGCGACCTGTTTGTCCGCGCCCGTAATTTTGTGCTGGAACGCGCCAAGGAAGCCGGGCGCGAAGAAGTCATCAAGCACATCCAGGACATGGACAGCGACATGCAGGGATCGGGCATGAAGGCCGAGGACCTGCTGAACCAGTTCAGCGGCGGAGCGGCGGTCATTGTTGTCCCCGCCACCGTCGACGGGCGCAGCACCCAGGCGACGGCGATGCTGATGCGCATGAAGGATCGCGCCAAGACCGAGGAGATGTTCTACGACTCGCTGAAAAACGCCGGCATGGGCAAAGATGCGCGCCAGACCGACCGCGAGATCGAGTTCTTTGAGGGCGTCGAGATCCATTTCCGCGAACAGAACTCAAGGCGCGTCGCCTTTGCCTTTTACGAGGATATTTACCTCAACGGCGACCGCGACGCGATCCGGGCCGTGATTGGCGCGCGAAAAAACAAAAAGACGCTCGCGGACTCACCGGCCTTTGCCGACGCGCGCGGCGCCATCTGGGAAAAAGCCGCCGGCACGATGGTGCTCAATTACGGCGCAATCGTGAGCATGATGGGCAACCTCCGGTTCTCCTTTGGCGGCCCGCAGAAGAAAAAGGCGGTCGTGGAGGATTGCACCGAAGCCGATGACAATCCGGGTGTGCACATCGCCGAATTCATGGCCGACACCACGGTGGTGATTGGCGCCATCGGCCGCGACAAGGAAATCGTGATTCGTTACTCCGCGGCGAAGTGGCCCAGGCGCGCGCAGTTCAAGAGCCTCGCCGAGTTGTTCAAGGACGTCGAGCGCAACAAGACCATCCGCGACCGCTTTGCCGACGTGCAGCGCGCGGCGCTGGCGCACCTTGCACTTAAGGGCAAAGCCCCGGAAAAGGCCGACGACCTGACGGCCGCGGGCTATGTTCAAAAGGCCGAGACCGTCCTCGACCCCTACGGCGATGACGACGGCGGCAAGCGCCAGTTCAAGCTCGCCGCGCAGGCCGCGGAAGTGGACGTCCGCCAGCCGATTTTGCTCGCCTACCAGGAGAAACCGGGGCTTCGGGGACGCCACATGGCCGTATTATGGACGGGCGATGTCGTGTCTTTTTCGCCCGAAGAACTGGCGGATGCGCAGGAGCGCGCGAAAATGGGCGAAGCCGTCAAGGGCCGCAAGGTCCACGCCGCGCTGACTGACCCCAAGGGCGAAGTTCCGCCTGAAGCGCCGGAACGTAAATTCAAATAGTTGGGCCAAAGGAGAGGGACTATGGGACGAACCGTGTTGCTGATCTCGATGTTTGCGGCGCTGGCCGCAAGCTCGCTTGTGGCGCAGGAAATCAAGGCGGGCGACCTGATGCCGCGCAACGGCATCATCGCCTACTTCGCGTCCGACAAGCCTGACGTGTTCTATCGGCTGTTCGGCAAGGACGAAAAGGGTGAATACCGCTTGAAGTCGATGATGAACGCCAAGTCCGCGATGGGGCCAAGCAACCCCGAGGCCGAAAAAGCCGCCAAGGAACAGCAGGACCTGCTGTTTGGTATGTACGACAAGATGGCCGGCTTTGAGATGGGCTTCCTCGACGTGACCATGGGCGGCGCGAAGTTCGTGCTGCACATGCGCGCCAGGGAGGGCCAGACCTTCGATTTCAGCGCGCCGCTCTTCCAGAAGATGCTGAAGGAAGAAAAGACCATTGCCGGTTTCAAGGTGAAGGTTTACCAGATGCCCGGCGGCGAAAAGTCGAAGACGGCGGGCCTTGACCAGAGCTACGTTGTCGCGGTTTCCGACGGCATCGTGGTCTCGAATTTCGAAACCACCATCACCGACACGCTGACGCGGCTTGCGGCCAAAGATTTCAGCGAGAGCCTCTCTTCACGCCCCGAATTCGCGGCATGGCGCGACGAACGCAAGCCCCACGACCTTTCGCTGTTTATTGTTGGCCGCGAACTCCAGGCAGCCGTAGAGCGCATGTTGCCCAGTAAAGACCAGGCAAAGCGCGACCTGCCCGGGGCCTATTCGGCGCTCGACGGTTGGCTGCAGTTGCGCGAGTACAAAAGCATCACCATCGATTTCGACTTCGACGAGAAAAACGGCGGCATCGAGCTTAACCTTCAGCTCAACACCCAGCGCCGCACCAAGCTGCTTGAGAAACTCGCCATCGAGCCCGCAGATTTCAAACTTTTGGGCCTGCTGCCGGCCAACGTCACAATGATCGGCGGCCTGCAGCTTGGCGATGCGCCGACGACCTTTGACAACCTGTTGGCGTTTGCGCGCGACGCTGAAACTGCCGCCAGGCTTGCCAAGAAGACCGCCGTGCCGCCGCCCGACGATAAGGACGATAAGAAGCCGGACGATCCCAAGCCCGAAGAGCCCAAGCCAGGCAAGCCGACTTTGGACGAGATGATGGCCAAGTTCGACAAGGACCTGGGCGCCATGGGCAGCAGCGTCAAGGAAGTTGTTGGCCTGCTGGGTACGGAGTTGATCGTGTTCAGCGTCAGCGATCCCAAACGCGTGGCCGAGCGCAAGCTCAGCCGCCCCGACGAAGTGCTGCGCGCCGGGCGCATGGGCGTAATAGTGGGCCTGAAGGACACCAAAGCCGCCCAGGCGCTGATTGACAAAGCCAAGGAGAAGGACGGCGCCGGCATGGGCAAGCTGGACCAGGTCGAACACGGCGGGACCACGATTTACCTCGGCACCCTGCGTAGTTTCGGCTACGCGTTTACCGATAATGCGTTGCTGGTGGTGTTTTCGCCCTCGAAGTCCGACGACAAGGACGCCGACGTCCTGACGGACCTGAAGTCGATGCTCGACGGCCGCACCAAGGCGCGCGAAATCGACCCGACGATCACCCGCTGCTCGAAGTTCCTCACGGTCCGAGTGGGCGACATCGCGGGCATGATGAAAACCGTCGCGACGGCGGCGGCTGAAGGCTGCTTGCGCGACGCCAAGCCGCTGATGGGCAACGAGTGGTTTGAGTATTTCGGCAAAACCACGATGACGCTGCGCCTCAACGAAACCAAGGACAGCATTGCCATCGGCGTGAAAGTTGTGGGCCTGCCGCCGCTGGGCAGCGCGCTGGACGGCATGATGTCCTTTGGCAAGGGCACCGGCGCGGAACGTGCGGCGGCCTGGGGCTATGCGCAAAGCAACGCGCGCGAACTGGCCCGCGGCTTGCGCAGCTTCCTGAACAAGGATGAGGGCTCGACGCTGTCGTTTGACGCCGCGTTGAAGATGGAGACGATCCGCAAGGCGCACCTGCAGTCGCCCTTTGACAAGAACTGGAAGGGCAGCACGGCCAAGCTGAGGTATTTCTCGATCAACAACCTCCGTCGCGACAAGGACGGCAAGCTGCCGCCCTGGGTGGACGCCGATGCGGTGGCGGTGGTCGAGGAAAACGAAAAGGCCGGGTTTGTTTCGTTCACGCTGGCTGAAGGCGCGACCGATACCTTCAAGGGCTACATGGCAGGCTTTATCGCCGCCTACCAGTCGTCGCCGGACACGTTTGGCGGGCGCATCGTGATTTACGGCGATGACGAGATCGGCTGGCTGAGCGAGAAGGCGTTCCAGCAGGCGCTGGAGCTCAACAAGACCGCCGTTGCGGTGCCCGCCCCGATGGCCAAGCCCGGCGAAAAGCGCGATCCCGAGGACGACAAACCGCGCTCGACAGACGGCCCGAGCCCCTGGGGCCCCGGCGGCGGCAAGAGCAGCGACAAGAAGGGCAGCGGCAAGTAATCGAGCCGGAAAAAAATAAACGTGGGCGGCCTTGGCCGCCCACGTTTTTTGTAGCTCAATTACTTGCCGTCTTTCGAGCCGTCCGCGGAGCCGTCCTTGCCGTCTTCGGGTTCCGGGTCACCCCAGTCGTAATCCGTTACCCAGTTCTTGAAGGCGTTGCCCGGCGTCTTGTTGAAGCTCGCCAGGCTGTTGATGGGGATGCGGACCACGTTGGTGTAGCCGTTGGTCTTGGGATCCCATTCGTTGCTGATGCGCACCACCATGAAGGTATCGGCTTTGTCGGTGTGGAACCACAGGGCCGCTTCGCCCGAGTAGTAGTTCAACAGCCAGTGCGGCGTGGCTTCCGAGTCGGTGATCTTCTTGAGCTTCTTGGCAAGCAGGTCGTAGGGATCGACGCCATCCTGCACGCCCGCCAGCAGGTCCAGCACCGTCGACTCGTACTGGTCGACGTACTTCTTGACCTCGGCGCCGCTGCCGCCGGCAATGGCCTTGCGCAGGTCTTCCATGCCCGTCATGTAGTTGCGGCTGTAATCTTCGTGGTAAGTGTCCTTCAGGCGCCAGTTGCCGCCCGCGATGTGGCAACGGATCAGGTGCGTGCCCTTTTCCGAGTTCGCCATCACCACGCCGTAACGGCCGACGGTGTTCTGCTTGATTTCCTTGAGCTTGGCGGCGTCGAGGGTGGCAAGCAGCCCCGAGATCAGCTTGATCTGCGTGCTTTCCTTGCCGTTGACCCAGGCCTGTTCGTCAAGGCGCGTGCGCGCCTCCTTGGAATAGCACGACTTCAGGTCGTCGAACTTCGAGTCCTTGGACGCCTTGATGGCCTTGGCGACGACTTCCATCGGCGACTTGTGGCCTTCGTCCTTGCCGGCCAAAAACTTGAGATCCTCGAACTTGGGAAGCTTTTCGTCCGCGCCCCACTGCACCGGCGCGGTCTCGACCGCATCCGGCTTCGATTCAGCGACCGCCAGCGTCCCGCCCATCCATGCAGCGCCCGCGAGCGCCGCAACCATCAACCACGTCTTGCGCATAGTCTCTCCCCTCGTTGTTTGGCCCGTTTAGTGATTCGGAAAGGACCACAACGATAGACCCCCCGTTTGTGACCGTCAATTGCGGCGCAAAGGTTGCGCCGTTATGCGCCAAGCCTATCCTCTCAGTCTTGCCAGCCGGAGATCGCCCGTGGATTTTGCCCTCACCGAAACACAAATGATGTTCCAGCAGGCGGCGGCCGATTTCGCGCGCCAGGAAGTCGACCCCGTAGCGATCAAGCTTGAGAACGCCAAGGAGTTCCCGTGGGAGCTCACGCAGAAAATGGCGGCGTTGGGCTTCATGGGACTGGTGATCCCCGAGCAATACGGCGGCGCGGGCGCGGACTATCTTTCGTACCTGCTGGTCGAGGGCGAGATGGCCAAGACCAGCATTTCGCTTTCGATGACGCTGGGCGCGCAGAACAGCCTGGTCGCGCTGCCGATCATGGGCTTTGCGAGCGAGGAGCAGAAGCAGAAGTACCTGCCGATCATCGCCAGCGGCGAAAAACTCGGCTGCTTTGCGCTGACCGAGCCCAACGCGGGCAGCGACCCTGCGGGCATGGCCACGACCGCCGTGAAAAAGGGCGACAAGTGGGTCATCAACGGGACCAAAATTTACATCACCAACGGCAGCGTCGCGAAAATCGCCGTCGTGTGGGCGCGCACGGGAACGCGCAGTGACGGCAAGCCGCTGATCTCGGCGTTCATCGTCGACCGCGACGTCAGCCCGTTCAAGACCGGCACGGTCGAGGACAAAATGGGCGTGCACGCCAGCCCCACGACCGAGCTGATCTTCGAAGATTGCGCCGTCCCCGCGGAAAACATGCTCGGCAAGGAAGGCGACGGTTTCAAAGTTGCGTTGCTGACGCTGAACACCGGCCGATTGAGCGTGGCCACGCAGAGCATCGGCCTTGCGACGGCGGCCTACGACCGCGCCAAGAAGTTCGCGCGCGAACGCAAGCAGTTCGGCAAGCCGCTTACGGAGTTCCAGGGCATCAGTTTTAAGCTGGCCGACATGATCACGGACCTGAACGCCGCGCGCATGCTCACATATCGCGCCGTATGGCTGAAGGAAATGAAGGGGCTGAGCGACCCGGAGTTCATCTCGGTTGCGGCGCAGGCCAAGCTGTTTGCCAGCGAAATGGCCTCGCGCGTGACCAGCGACGCGGTGCAGATCCACGGCGGCTACGGCTACATGAAGGATTATCGCGTCGAAGAATTCTTCCGCGCCGCGCGCCTGATGGAAATCGTGGAAGGCACCAGCGAAATCCAGCGCCTGACCATCAGCACCTGGGAACTCAAGCAGTAATCGGCTGTGTGAGCGCGATCGACAGCTTCACATCGCCCGTCGGGAAGCACTGGCAGCTCAGTCGGATGTTCGGGCCTTTGCGTTTGAGCTTGGACAGCACCATGCGCTCGGCCTCGGCCGGCGGCGGAATGTTTTCCATGCCCTCGAGAATCTCGACGTTGCACGTGCCGCAGATGCAGTTGCCGCCGCAAGCGTGCATGATGTTCACGCCCGCCATGTCCATGGTTTCCATGAGCGTATGGCCGGGTTGAAGATTGAGGGTGGCTTTGCGATCGACGATGGTGATGACGCTCATGGATGCTGGTCCCGCTGCATGGGCCGCCTGCGTACAACCTTCGGGCCGACGACGTAGAACGAGCCCGCAAACTCGGCAATTGCGCCGACAACTTCCAGAACGCGGCGCAAGTAATCGTCGGCGTTCATGGATCCCAACCTGAAGTAAATCACTCCGCTGCCTGCGTTGAGGCCCAGCCTGAAAACCAGTTCGCCAAAATCCCGGTCGTCGGTCAGCACTACGCGGTTCTCTCGCTGCGCGAATTCGAGTACCGCGCGATCGGACGCGGCAGGCATCGTATCGCGCGACCACATGACGTCGTGCCCCGCCGATCGCAGAGCCTCGATCACGACTGCGGAAAACCCTTCATCAGCTAGTGCGTGCACGTTTGGAAGCCGAGGGCATCAGGTGCCAGTCGCGCAGGACATCAAGGGCGTAAGCGACGCACGCGAGAATGTCCTCACGTTTGAGGAAGGGATGGGCCGCAAGGATTTGGCTTTCTGTCCAACCCGCCGAAATGTGCTCAAGGACTTGCTCAACAGAAACGCGGGTTCCCCGAATGACCGGTTTTCCGGTCAAGATGTTGGGGTCAGCTTGGATGCGTTCAGACCAATCCATGGGACTATTCTAACTCGCAACCGGGCCCAATGTCTGCACCTCTTCGGCGTGGTAGCTGCTGCGCACGAGCGGGCCGGAGTCCACTTTCTTGAAGCCAAGCGCCAGCGCCTCGCACTTGAACGCGTCGAACTGTGCGGGCGTCACGTAACGGTCAACCTGCAGGTGCTTGGGCGTCGGCTGCAGGTACTGGCCGAGCGTGAGGATGTCGCAGCCGTGGGCCCGCAGCGCGCGCATGACATCAATGACTTCTTCGTCGGTTTCGCCGATGCCCAGCATCATGCCGCTCTTGGTGGTTAAACCGGCATCCTTGGCGCGCTGCAGCAGTTCCAACGATTGCTGGAAATTGGCCTGCGGCCGCACGGGCAGGTACAGGCGCGGCGCGGTTTCCACGTTGTGATTGAGCACGTCCGGACGTTCGCGGAACACGACGTCCTGCGCGGCGTTATTGCCTTTGAAATCGGGGATCAGCACTTCGACGCCGCAACCGGGATTCAATACACGAATGCGGCGGATGGTTTCGGCCCAGACGCTGGCGCCGCCGTCGGCGAGTTCGTCCCGATTGACACTGGTAACGACCGCGAATTTTAACCCCATGCTGCGCACGGCCTGCGCGACGCGGCGGGGTTCGTCGAGGTCGAGTTTCGTGGGCCGGCCCGCCAGCACGTTGCAGAAACCGCAGGAGCGGGTGCAGACGTTGCCTAGAATCATGAAGGTCGCGGTGCCGCGCATCCAGCACTCGCCGCGGTTGGGGCAGGCCGCGCTTTCGCAAACCGTGTGCAGGTGCTCGCGCTGGACGATTTCGTCGAGTTCGGCGACGCGGCCGTGAGTGGGGGTCGTAACGCGCAGCCAGCTTGGCCTCGGGCCAAGACTGGTCTTCCCACGTTTTAGCGGCGCTGCGGGCATATCTAGGGAACCTTGCGGATGGTTACGCGCTGTGAGGATGCGACGGACCATCGACCGTCGTTGGTCCAGACCTCGGCGCAACCTGCGGCCAATGCAACCGCGAGGTGAATGGCATCCGGAGTCTTGAGGGCGTGACGAGCCCGAAGCTCTGTCGCGAGTTCGAACACTTGCGGGGTGATGTCAAGTCGGGTGGTTGACGCAAGGAATCGCTCGTATTCGCCAAGGAGTGCATTGTTTCCGGTGCGCAACGGGACAACGCGGCATTCCATGCGCACAAGATCGGACGCGCAAAACTCGTGCGTAGTCTGGTGCTGGCTGATTAACTTGGTTACTGCCGGACCCTGATGGGAAGCTGATTCAACAGCGTATATCGCGACGCAAGAATCAAGATAGATGCGCGGTTTCACTCCCATGAGTTGCGCTCTTCCTCAATCTGGCGGTCGATATCTTCCTTGGCGCGGCTCTTGCGATTGGGCTGCCTTTCCAGCGACTTCAGGAAGTCGATCAGCTCCTTGTTGCGTGCGGCGATGTCCAGTACCTCAGGCGCCGGCAAAGTAATTTCGTGTTCGCCTGGGGGAATCTCCGGCGGAACATCAGCGGTCAGCTTATGGTCGGGCGAAACATATGCTTTGATCTTGAGGTCGGACATGGCTTCTCCCGCCCGCTATTTAAGCACTCGTACCCGCGACTGCACAAGCGCCAGATAAAGGCCCTTTCTTGTAAACCGGTTAGATGTCAGCGCCGCTGAAGGCCTTGACGTGCTGGACGGTGTCCGTCCAGTGGCGCATGCGATTGACCTTGCCGTTCTTGTCAAAACCCCACAGATGCGCCTGAAGGTCTTTGATGACCTTGCCCGTGGGCGTGTACTTCGCCTCCAGGTGGACGGGCACCGCAACCAGATCGCCATCGGCGAGAAACGCGAACGGCTCAAATCGCAGGAATTCGATCTTGCGAAGCTCGTCAAAGAACTTGCCCGCGTGCGCCTTGCCCTTGCCGGGCTTGAGCCACGGGACACCGTGATCGCTGCCGCCCCACTCCCAATCCACGTCGTCGGCAATGTACGAAAGAATCGTTGGTACATCACCCTTGCCAAATGCTGCGTACATCGCCTGCACGGTCTGCACGTTTTTAGACATTGTTGGCTCCTACTTTTCGCGGCGTTCGAGGCCGGTGGACTTGGTATCGAAGTTCTGGAGTTCGTCCTCGATCGCCATCATGAAGCGGCCCGCGAGCGCGCCGTCCACCAGGCGATGATCGAAGCTCAGCGACAGGTACACCATGTCGCGGAAGCCCCAGAGGTCATCCTTCACCATAACCGGCCGCTTGACGATCTTGCCCGCGCCCATGATGCCGCTCTCGGGTTGATTGATCAGCGGCATGCCCATGATCGGGCCGAAGCTGCCAACATTGGTCAGCGTGAACGTCCCGCCCGAGGTGTCGTTGGGCGTCAGGTTGCCGGTCTTGGCGCGGTTGCCGAGGTCGTCGACGGCGCGCGCGATACCGACCAGATTCAGATCCTGACAGTTCTTGATGTTCGGGACGATCAAATCGCCGGAATCCAGCGCGACCGCAAAGCCGAAGTTGATGAACTTTTTGACGATGTATTCATCGCCGTTGATCATCGCGTTGACCTTCGGGAAGCGTTCCAGCGCGCGGCACGCGGCCCACACAAAGAAACTGGTGTAGGTCAGGTTGAAGCCGTAATCGTTGAGGAAACGTTTCTTCACGCTCTCGCGGAATTTTACGATCTCGGTCAAATCGACTTCGTGCACCTGGCTGACGTGCGCCGCGGTATCGATGGTGTTGCGCATGGCTTTGACAATCGCCTTGCGCACCGTCGTCATCTTGTGGACCTCGATCTTCTTGGGGTCCAGCCCGAGTTGCTCAAGCGTGCGTTTGTTGCCGAAGGCGTCGCGCGCCGGCGCTGCGGTCGCGGGTGCAGCCTGCGGCGTCGGCTTCTCGCCACTACCGGCGGATTTGTCATCGCCTTCTGCTTTGGCGGCCGGTTTAGCTTCACCACGTGTCTGCACGTAGGCCTCAAGATCGCGGCGGCTGATGCGGCCGTCTTTGCCGCTGCCTTCAAGCTGGCTGATTTCTTCGAGGGAAATCTTCTGTTCCTTCGCCATCGCACGGACCACGGGCGAATAGAAATGCTTGCCGTCGGTGCGCGGAACCGGCGTTGTGCCATGGGCTGCCGGGCGTTCGCCGTTGGACGGACGAGCGGGTGCGGCGGCCTGTTCCTTGGCGGTCTGCTTCGCTTCGCCCTCAGTTGCGGCGCGTTCTGTTTTCGAGGGCTGGGCTGCGGCCTTGGGCGCCTCGGCGGACACGCTGCCGCGTGTCCCTACGGGGGCTTCTGCTTTTGCGGGCGCGGCGGCGCCGTTGCCGCCGCCGGACTTACCATCGGTGTCGATGCGGGCAATGACTTTGCCGACTTCGACGGTCGCGTCGGGAGCGAACAGGACTTCTTTCAAGACGCCGGACGCAGGCGCGGGGACCTCGCTGTCCACTTTATCGGTGGAGATTTCGAGGATGATTTCGTCCTTCTTGACCGTGTCGCCGGGCTTCTTGCGCCAGGTAATGATGGTGGCTTCGGCAATCGATTCGCCCATCTTGGGCATCAGCATGTCGGTTACGGGCATGTGCGTCCTCTGTCAGCGTGTCGAGTACCTTTGTAGGGACACGGCTTGGCCGTGTCCACCGTTCACTGGCCGTAGGGGCGACCCGTGGGTCGCCCCTACATCGCGGCGCGGCGCAGTCGGTCGTTGATCGCGCGGCCAAGCCCTTCCTCGGGCGCAAGTTCCGCCATGATCACGTCCAGCTTCAGGGCATCTAGCCTGCGCATCGCCGCAAACAGGTGCGCGGCGGCCTCACGCAGGTCGCCTTTGGCCGATAACACCTCAACTGCCGCAAATGTTCCCTTCGGAACAAGGCCGAATATTTTCAGCAGCCCGACGCGCTTGCCCCCGGGTTTGCCGCCAATCACCAGGCGCGTCCGCGGCGCGTAATGCCGCTCGAGCATGCCCGGCGACTTAGGCTTCGAGGAACTGTGCGCAGAAATCGCGACCGGACCGACCACCGCCTCGATGTCTTCGACCGCCAGACCGCCCGGCCGCAACACGCGCGGCTTGCCGCGCGCGGGAAATTCAACCACCGTGGATTCCAGCCCGACGCGGCAGGGTCCGCCGTCGAGGATCATGTCCACGCGTTTGCCCAGTTGCTCGCGTACGTGGGCGGCGGTGGTGGGACTGGTCGCGCCAAACGGATTGGCGCTGGGTGCGGCGACGGGTTGGCCGCAGGCAGCAATCAGCCTCAAGGCAATCGGATGATCTGGCATCCGGACACCGACGGTTTCGCCGCCCGCGGTCACGATGTCCGGCACGGCGCGGGTTTTCGGCAGAATCAGCGTCAGCGGGCCCGGCCAGAACTTGCGGGCGAGTTTGCGCGCAACCGCGGGAATGTCGCGCGCCAGCGTCTTGAGCTGTTTCATGTCGGCAATGTGCACGATCAGCGGGTCGAAGCGCGGTCGATTTTTGATCTCGAACACGCGTGCGATGGCGGCCTCGTTAAAAGCGTCGGCTCCCAGTCCGTAGACCGTCTCGGTGGGAAACGCGACCACACCGCCCTCTTTGAGCAGTTTTGCAGCCTTTGCGATGTCCTTTGCTGTCGCCATAACCGCCTTTTAGCCGCGGATAAACACAGATGGACACAGATAAAGGCAAAGACAGCGTGTTTTGATCTGTGTTTATCTGTGTTCATCTGTGGCAAATAACAGCTTTAATTGAATATCGTATGCAGGCAGCGAGGATTTGATGGCTGAACGAAAGATTCGCGTACTGATCGCCAAAGCGGGGCTCGACGGCCACGACCGCGGCGCGAAGATCGTCGCCGCAAGCCTGCGCGACGCCGGCATGGAAGTCATCTACACCGGCCTGCGCCAGACGCCCGAGATGATCGTGGCCGCGGCCATCCAGGAAGACGCCGACGCGATCGGCCTGTCGTCGCTTTCGGGCGCGCACATGACGCTGTTTCCGCGCGTGATGGAGCTGCTCAAGGCCCAGAAGGCCGACAACATCCTTTTGTTCGGCGGCGGCGTCATCCCGCAAGCCGAGGCCGCAAAATTGCAAGAACAAGGCGTCGGCGCCCTGTTCGGGCCGGGCACGGACACGCGTGAAATCGCGAAGTACGTCACAGACGAAGTCGCCAAACGCCGCAAGGCAGCCTAGGAGAACAACCGTGGACAGCCCCAACGATCCCAACCGCGACAATTTCGGCGATGTTTCCTCGACGCCGGGTTTCAACGCGCCGCCGCCGCAACCGCCGCGCAGCCAGCCCGGGTTCATGCCGCCTCCTCCTCCGCCGCCGGGCGGTTTTCACTTCCCGCCGCCCCCGCCGCCGCACATGGGGCAAGGCCCGATGGCGCCGATGGGCTATCGTCAGCCGGTGAAGTCGCGCTCGACGGTTTGGCGTGTGGTCGGGCTGCTGATCCTCATTGGCGTGATTGGTTTCAACGTGCTGATTTTCGCCGGCATGTTCGGCGGCATGGCGATGTTGGGCGGCGGCGGCTCGAGCGACCCGCATCGCGTCGTCGAGTACGACCGGCGGGCCGGCGTCTCCAAGGACAAGATCGCCGTGGTGTCGATCTCCGGCGTGATCATGGAGGAAGGCGAGGGCGGGCTGTTCGGAGGCGGCCATGAAAACCCGGTGCAACTGCTGGAAGATTCTCTCGACCGCGCCGCGGAAGACCCCTATGTGAAGGCCGTGATCCTCGAGATCAACAGCCCCGGCGGCGGCGTGACAGCCAGCGACCTGATGCACCACAAGATCACGCAGTTCAAATCGCAGACTAACAAACCCATCGTTGTCTACATGAAGGACCTTGCGGCGAGCGGCGGCTACTACATCTCGGCGCCCGCGGACGTGATCGTCGCCAACCCGACCACACTGACGGGCAGCATCGGCGTGATCATCCAGGGCCTGAACTTCCACGGGACGCTGACGGAAGTCGTGAAAGCCAAGGACATGACAATCAAGGCCGGCAAAAACAAAGGTATGGGCAGTCCCTTTGCCGACCCGACCAGCGAAGAAGCGAAGGAAGGCAACGCGATCCTGCAGGAACTCGTCGACGAAATGCACGGGCGCTTCAAGAAACTCGTGAAGGAAGGACGCAAGAACCGCCTTGCCGCCGATTGGGAAACTTACGCCGACGGCCGCATCCTCTCGGCGGACAAAGCGAAGACCCTCGGCTTTGTCGACCGCATTGGTTATTTCGACGACGCTGTCGAGGAAGCGGAACGCCTCACGGGTTCGCGCAACGCGCAGGTCGTTGAATACGGTCGCAAACCCAGCGGTCTCGCGGCGTTGTTTGGCATGAACAGCGACGCCAAGAAGCCGAAAGTGTCGCTGGAGGACGTGCCCGCGGCGACGGCGGACGCGCTCGCCGCGCGCATGCAGGCAATGGCGCGGTTTTATCCCAACCGCCCATTGGCGATCTGGGTGCCGTAAAGTCAGCCCCGGCCGGAGGCCGGGGGAAGTTTCATAAATCGTGGTTTTGCTCTATTGCCCCCGCCCTCCCGGGCGGGGCTGCTTTTCCCTCAAGCCCCCGGCGGTTAATGCCGATAAGAAGATTAAGCACGATTGCCGCAACCAAGGACCGCCATGCGCTGGGGCTGGACGACATTTGCGTTTGCCGCGTTGCTCGCCGCATGCGCCAGCGAACCCACGACGGTTTCGCGGCCTGAAATATGGGAGCCGCCCGAACTCACGCCCGGCACCGCCTATTTCTCGTTCGATGTTTCCAGCGTCAGTCAGCACACCAGCGCGAGCAAAACGGCCTACGCGCACCCGGCGCTTTCGCCTGACGGAAAGTCGCTCGCATATTCAGCGACCGTCAACGGCGAGCACGCTGACATTTTTATCCAGGACATCGCGGGCCGCGCCGCACGCGAAGTAGCGCGCCACCCGCTTGATGACATCACGCCGGCCTTCAGAGCCGACGGCACTCAACTCGCGTTTGCCAGCAACCGCGACGGCCGCTGGAACATCTACGTCGCCGACCTGAAAGTGAACTCACCGCTTCTTCAAGTAACGGACGACGGCTGGGAAAACTTTGCGCCTTGCTTTAGCCCCGACGGCAAGTGGATTGCGTATTCGACCCGCCGCAATGCGGGCGAACCCTGGCTGGTCGCGCTGGCGGACCTCGATTCGGGCACGCGGACTCTGCTTTGCGAGGGCAGCAACCCGAGTTTCTCGCCCGTGGACCCGCTGATCGTGTTTTCGCGCAACAGCCGCCGCGCGCCGGGCTGGCCCAGCCTGTGGACGATCCGCACCGACGGAACCGAACAAACCGAGATTTACCGCAGCGACGATCATGGCGCGGTGCTACCGACGTTCGCGGGCCCGAACTGGATACTGTTCAGCACTGTCGGCAAGCTCGATGGCAACGCGCGCGACGGTTTTGTCCGCGCCGACGACATCTGGATGATCACACTGCGCGGCGCGCGCGCCGGCCGCGTGACCTGGCATGGCATGCAGGACTGGGACGCCGTCTACGACGCGCTGGGCGAACGCTGTTTCTACGTCAGCAATCGCGATGGCGGCCAGAACATCTTTTCGGCGGCGCTGTACCTGCCAAAACTCGAATCCGGCCTCGGCGGTGGAAGGTAATCATGCGCGTTTTCTCATGGGTGATGCTGGTTGCGATTGCGGCGGTGCTCGGTTGCGGCTGCACGTTCTTCCAGGTCCAGCGCGACGTTCACAACGAAGACAACCCGTATTGCCGCGACGTGGTTGTGAAGCGCATCGCGATTGCCCCGTTTGTGTTTGGTGAGAAAACGGAAAATCAGCGCTACGACTTCGACCTTAAGGGTACGGACTTGCCCGACGGCCGGTTTGTGGTTTTCTCCGCCGAGATCGCGCGAGAATTCGGCCAGGAACTCGCGCAGTTCCGCGGCTTCGAGGTGGTTCCTCCCGCCGACGTTATGCAGGCATGGCAAGCGGGCGGCGACGATCTCAATCCGCTGGCGAGCGCCGAGTCGGCGCGCGCGCTGGCGCGCAACCTGAAGGCCGACGCCATCATCGTGGGTGAAGTGCGCAGCTACGATCCCTACGATTACCCGCGACTCGAGCTCGCATGGCAGGTCCTGTACGCGACGCGTCATTCGCCAAGCGCCGAGGAGATCCGGCGCATCGAGCGCCACGGCACGGGCCGGCCGTTTCCGCTTGGCGCCGATTATTCGAAGTATCCGCTTTATGCCGCCGATGAAGTGATCGACAGCCGCGACGTGAAGGTCAACGCGTCTCTGGAAGACTACGCGTCATCACTCAAGACGCGCGGCAGCGGCTACGAAAACGGCGCCGTTGCCATTCGCAAGCGGGCGTGGCCGGACTATTTCAGGTTTGCAAGCTGGTATGCGCTGCGCGGCGCGTTTGACTTCGAGCGCGCGCGGCGCTAACGCTACAACGCTTCAACAACAATCTCATCACCGCCGACAGGTTGTCGCGGCCGCAGCCGGCGCAGGCAATGATCGGCGTGGCGGGCAAGCCGTTGGGTAGCACGATCTCGCTGCGGCAATAAGCGCAACGCTGGACAATCTTGGGTGATTCGAGCGGCTTGGATCGCATGGACAGTCCCCGGCCTTCCCGTGTTAACGGGCGTAGCGGCGGCTAAACTTTAGAAAATCGTCTACGGAAGCTTTGCGTAGATGACGCCGCCGTCAACTTCGACGTCGAATTTCGCGAGCCGGATGTTGTCCGAAATCAGGCATTGCCCGCTGGCGATGTCGAACTGCCACATGTGCCACATGCAGGTGACGACGCCGCGCACAATCGTGCCGTCGTGGATGGGTGAATCCATGTGCGGGCAGCGGTCTTCGCACAGGTGAAACTCGCCCCCCACATTGAAAAGCGCGAGGTAGCGGCCGTCTTCGCTGCGCACGCGCGCGCCCTTGCCGGGCGCGGGAGCCATTGACACGTCAATAATCCGGACGCGTTTCATGGCGCACAGAATTTCGCGATGGTGTCATCGACCAGTTTGGAGAAACCCCTGGGGGCGAATTCCTTCATCGGCAGCGGCTTGCCTTCGCTGACGCCGGGGCAAAGGCGCGCCACGGGCAGTCCCGCGACCGCCTTGAGGCTTTGGGACATGGTCTTTTTCTTCGCCTGGCCGCAAAACACCGCCCAGCCGCCCGTGGTCGCGCACAGGAAATCGCCGGTAAACAGCGTGCCTTCGCCATCGGGCTCCCACAGGTAGCAAAGGCCGCCCTCGGCGTGGCCGGGCGTGTGCATCGAATGGAAATCGTCGTCGACCTGGTTGCGCATGCCCAGGGACTCGTTTTTGGTCGCCTTGCAGCGTTTTTTCACCTTCGCGGCGTCGCTTTCGTGGCAGACCAGCGCCGCACCGAAGTGGTTGGCGACCTTGCCGTGCCAGGCGTTGGCGAAATGGATGTCAGTCAGGAAGACGCGTTTGACCCCGCCGAGTTTTTCGATTTCGCCCAGCGCGTCGGTGACGTCGGCGCAGGCGATCAGGTAGTTGCCGGCCTTGCGTTTGATCAGCCACGAAAAATTCGTCCACTTGCCCCGGGGAAGCTGGTGCAGGTAGAGGTTCGTGGCGATCTTTTCCATGTCAATATGCTACGAGCTTGCGCAGGGCGGCGACCAGCTTTTCTTTGCTCGGCAACATCTCGTGCTCGAGCTCCGGCGCATAGGGAATCGGCGTTTCGAGCGCGCCGATGCGAATCACCGGCGCATCGAGGCTCTCGAAGCAATATTCGCTGATGAAACTCGCGTATTCGCCCGCGACGCTGCCCATCAGCGTGGCTTCGTTGAGCACCAGCACGCGGCCGGTCTTTTTCACGGTCGCTTCGATCGCCGCTTTGTCGTAGGGCCGCAGGCTGCGCAGGTCGATGACCTCGATGCTGACGCCCTCTTTTTCGAGTTCCGCTGCGGCGTCCAGCGCCTTGTAAACCATCGCGCCGAACGTGATCACGCTGGCGTCTTTTCCCTCGCGCGCGACACGGGCACGCCCGATGGGCGTGGGCTCAACTTCGCCGACGTCCTCGCGCAGCTTCGGGTCGCGGTAAAGATGCTTGTGCTCGAAATACAGGATAGGGTTGTCGTCGCGAATCGCGGCTTTAATCAGGCCTTTGGCGTCCTTGGCAGTGCTCGGGCAAACGAGCGTCAGGCCGGGAACGTTCATGAACCAGGCTTCCATGCAGCCGCTGTGGAAGGGCCCGCCGCTCACGCCGCCGCCCCAGGGCAGGCGGACGACCATCGGGACTTTCGGTCCCCAGCGATAATGGATCTTCGCGGCGTTGTTGATGATCTGGTTGAAGCCGCAGGCGACGAAATCGGCGAACTGCATTTCGGCCACGGGGCGCAGGCCGTACATCGCCGCGCCGATGGCGTTGCCGATGATCGCGGTTTCGCTCAGCGGCGTGTCCCACACGCGCTCTTTGCCGAATTCTTCCTGCAGGCCCTTGGTGACGCCAAACGCGCCGCCGTAAACGCCGATGTCCTGGCCGAGCATGAACACGTCGGGGTCGCGCTGCATTTCTTCGCGCAGGCCCTGGGTGATCGCTTCAACGTAGGTAATCGCCGCCATGGACCGTGGAGTCAATTCAGCGGCGCGCGAAAGTCAATGGTCAGGGCTCGTCGTAGGGATCTTTGACCTGCGCCAGCTTCCAGAGTTCGGCGTATTGATCACGCACGAATTCCTGCAACTGCAGCCCGAAGTCGGAGCCTAGACTGTTGATCTTGATCAGCCGGATCACGTCGTCCATGTCACGACCGCGATGCTTGGCAGTTTTCCAGCTTGCGCACTTGAGTTCGATCAGAGTCCGTAAATCCAGCATCCTCATGTTGGCCCAAATGCCACCAAATGGTTTGCCGACAGTTGAGGGATCAGGAAAATTAAAAGGACACGTCTTGCCGTCGCCGGGTTTTTCGTCCGGTGTCAGGATGTCGACCTTCAGGGCATACTCCGCGTCTTTGAGGCCCTTGGAACCCTTGAAACGCTCGACCCAACCCACGCCAAGCCACCGCTCCTTGAACTTGGCCAGCCCCGCCTTTGTCAGAATGAGATCTACATCTTCGGTCGTGCGTTCCAGGCCGTTGGCAGCAACTGCCAAACCGCCCGCCACGACGTAGGGAATTCCCAGGTCTTCGAGTGCTTTGGCAATCTTTTTGGCCGCAAGTTGCGGCGGCGCGTCACCGGTCTTGAACTGGCCCATGTGAAGGAGAGCCCTTTCGAAGTTGGCCTGCATCTGTTCGGTCGTAAGCATACCCAAGCAGTATACACCAGGTCCGCCGACGCCGCATGTCGGGCGGGCGTTGCGGCGAACTGGGTTTATCTAGTTCAGCAGGTGGGTGTTTGTCACGCCGAGATAGAACAGCACCGCGCTGCAGGCCAGGCAGATAACACCTCCAGCCAACTCAACGCGACCCAAGGGGCTGCGCAGCCCGTTGCGGAGCCTTCGGCGCCAAGCACCGTCCGCGCCCTTCTGCCGCACGCTGAAGCCCCAGAAGAGAAGCAGGATTCCAAAAGCCGCCAGAAAAGTGCCAAGCAAGAACGCTGCTTCAGAAGCAATGGGGGCTGGATGTCCCCTGTCGAAGCGGCCGAAGAGGATCATTTGCCGTCCCCTTTGGCCCGGTACACCAGCACCGCCTGCCAGAAGGGCTCGCCGATGACATGCGCGAACTGCGGCGCTGATTTGAACGCGGCCTCGGGCTCCTCAACCGCCATGCGCCGCGTGACGCGCTCGCCAATCGCCGCACCCAGGCGCTTGCCTGTCACGGTCTCGCGGTCCATGGCGACGGCCAGCGACGTCAGCGTGCAAAGGATCGCGTCCAGGTCGCCGCTGTCGAGTTTGCCCTTGGGGTCGTTCTCGATGTTCAGGCCGAGTTCTTGAGCGACGTCGGCAAGCGTGCGGTCGTTGGCCTGCGTCGAGTTGTCGGCCTTCCAGCCGCCGCGCGCGTGGTGCGCCGCGCCGCCTTTGTAGCTTCCCTTGAATTTCAACATCTCGATACATGCCCCGGGGTTGGCCTCTATTAAATCCTGGCCGACGGCAAATGTGCTCCTGCCAAGCATTGCACGGAAGCGCTGGCCGAACACGCCGATGCGGTCGGTGATCGGCGCATCGCCGTAAAACGCGAAGTCGATGGCGCGGTGCGACAACTGCCACGAATATTTCGGCTCGGCGGCTTTGGCGGTGGGGGCGAGGTCCTGCAAGTCGAGGGCGCAATCGACCGCGATCGGGCGCGGCAGCTCGACCAATGCCATGCGCCAGCGTGCGAATGATTCTTCCAGCGGGTCCATGAGCTTTGCCTTGCCGCCAAAGGCCGCCAAGGGCGACAGATCGATGCGGACGACGCCTTCGCCTTCGTTGCTGGCCGTAGCCAGGACCGGTCGCCGATCCGCGCCAAAAGCTGAGAGGTTGATGCCTGCTGCCGTGTATTTTGCCACGAATTGTCCTCGATCAAGGCCCAGCTTGTAGCAGTTGCGGCGGATTCCGGCAAAGTTGTAAGGAATGGAGTTGTTCCTTGCACGTAATAACATCGGGACGTTGACGCGCCGGGAGCCGCTATGCGTTTTGCGAAGCTGATGCTTCTTTCGTGCCTGTTGATCGCGTTGACCGCGGTCGTTTGCGGCGGCGATGCGCCCGCCAAGGAAGCGCCCAAGGCCGAGGACAAGGCCGCGGAAAAAGATCCCGAGGTCGCAACCATCGACAAGAAAGCGCCGGACTTCACGCTCAAGGACGCCGCGGGCACTGAGCACAAACTTTCGAACTACGCCGAGAAGTTGGTGGTGCTTGAGTGGGTGAACTTCGATTGCCCGTTTGTAAAGAAGCACTACAGCAAGGGCGACATGGTTGCCACTGCCAGGAAGTATCGCGACAAGGGCGTGGTATGGCTGCTTGTTTGTTCGTCTGGTCCCGGCAAGCAGGGCAACTTCGAGGGCAAGGCGCTGACCGACCGGCTGACCAAGGAAGGCGTGGACGCGGGCCACTATCTGATCGACGACAAGGGCACTGTCGGTCGCGCGTACCAGGCCAAGACCACGCCGCACATGTTCGTGATCGACAAGAAGGGCATCCTGCGCTACCAGGGCGCCGTTGACAGCGTGAAGTCGGTTGAGCAGGCGGACATCGCGGGCGCGACGAACTATGTTGCGGCGGCGCTTGACGAACTGATTGCCGGCAAAGCCGTCACGACGAAGGAAACCAAGCCCTACGGTTGCGGCATGAAGTTCGCACCAAAGGAAGAAGCGAAGGCCGAAGCCAAAGAGCCCGCCAAGTCTGAGAAGTAGTTTTCCGGCCCAACGAAACGGGGCCACACGGCCCTGGGTTCTCATGCCGAGGTCGCAGATGCGGGCCCTCCCACGGCCAAGCGCGGCAACTTGGCACGCTTACGCACCAACACGAATGCAATGGCTATCCCGGCCACGCAGCCGCCCAGATAAGAAAAGTCGTGCGTGACACCGACGGCAAGGTACTGGTCGGCGATGTGCAGGCAAACGCGGGCCCGGTTTGATCGCCAAAGATGTTGCGGTGCCCGATGGAAAAGTACTCGACGCAGACGTGCGCCGTGACCATGTCATGCGCGATGCCGAAGATGATTGCGGCGAGGACACAAAGGCCGACGATTTTCAGGCCGTCAATCATAAACGTCTATCTCGCAGAGTACGCGGAGAGCTGGTCCTTGATCGGCAGCCCGTTGATTTGACCCATGCGCCCTGATCGCTCGGCGCACTCTGCGAGAGACGTAGTTGCGCCCTAGCGGTACTTGCGCGCGAGATACTCGTCTTTTTCGTGGGCGGGGTGTGGTTCGCCGGCATACACGCCCTGCGTGACGGTCTTGGGGTCGGGCTTGGGCTGCTTCATCACCCATTCTTCGTCGGCTTCGATGCCCGCGCGGATTTCCTCGGTCATCTTGGCCACACCCTTGTCGTCGATGTAGCCGAGTTCCTTCAGGTACGCCTCGTAACGCGTCAGCGGGTCGCGCGCCGTCCAGTAGTCGTGCACGGTTTTGTCGACGTACTTCGCGGGATCGTGCTCGGCGTGGCCCTTGCGGCGGTAAGTCAGCACTTCGAACATCTGCGCGCCTTCACCGGCGCGCGCGCGGTCGATCGCATCGCGCGAGGCTTCGTAGACCGCGTTGGCGTCGTTGCCGTCGATCGTCACGGCGTTCTTGATGCCGTAGCCGATAGCTTTGTCGGCGAAGTGTTCGGCGAGGCACTGGCCCTTCACCGGCGTCGAATAGGCGTACTGGTTGTTTTCAATAATGACCACAAGCGGCGCGCGCATGACGGCCGCAAAGTTGACGTCTTCGTGGAATTCGCCGGTGCTGGTGCTGCCTTCGCCAATCCAGGTCAGTGCGACGCGTTTTTCGCCCTTGAGCCGCGCGCCGAGCACAAAGCCCGAGCACAGCGCGATGCTCGCGCCCAGCATCGAAATCGGCGCGATGATGCCGTAGCGCAGGTCGCCCATGTGCGTGTTGCCGTCCCGACCGCCGGTCGGCGAATTCGTGCGATACATGTAATTGGCGAGAAAGTCGCGCGGCGGCAGGCCTTTGACCAGCGTTGCGCCCGCGTTGCGGATCATCGGCGCGATGATGTCGGTTTTCTCGAGCGCGTAGGCGCTGGCGCAGCTTGTGGCTTCCTGGCCGAGACTCGAAAATGCCGCGCCGATCACCAGGCCGCGGCGGTAAAGCAGGCTGATCTTGTTGTCGAACTCGCGGTTGACCACCATCCAGCGGAAAAGCTCGAGCTGCTGCGCCTTGCCGAGGCGCGTCTTGAGCTGGATTTCGCCGGCCTTGGAATGCGTGGGCGCGTCTTTGGTCTTGCTGGCCATGGCGCTGTTCTAATTTGGCAGGGCGGCCTTGGGTAGGGGCGCGGAAGCTTTAGGTCTCAATCGCCGGTTTAACCGTTTTCGCCGCAACCAGGGGCTGTGACAGGGGTGTACTGGGGCATAGATCGCTGTGTGCTGGGCCCCGCGGGGCTTTGGACAGGGCGATCTACCAAACCTAACCGGAGACCGCCATGAAATACCTCGCCGCCATGCTGCTGATCGCTGCTTTCGCTGCCCCCGCCCTTTTTGCGCAGTCAGCCGACAAGAAGGAGGACATTCGCGACAAGAAGGAAGACGTTCGGGACAACAAGGAAAACGTCCGCGACCGCATAGAAAACCGCAAGGACCGCCGCGAAGATGTGCGCGACAAGGCCGAGGACAAGAAGGACGCCGCCGAAGACAAGAAAGATGCGGCTGAGGACAAGAGGGACGCCGCTGAAGACGTCCGCGATGCCGCCCACGATGGCGGCAAAAAGGACAAGATCGAAGACAAGCGCGACGCCGCCGAGGACAAACGCGATGCGGCGGAAGACAAACGCGACGCCCGTGAAGACAAACGTGACAAGGCTGAGGATTGCCGCGACCGGAAGGAAGATGTTCGCGACAAGAAGGAAGACGTCCGTGACCGCGCCGAGAACAAGCGCGACCGCCACGAAAATCGTCACGACCGGCGCAATGGTCCTTGCCAGCACGGGCACGGCGGCCGCAAGTAAGGTGGCCGAGGGCCCCGGTTCGAGCCTCGTAACTCAATTGAAACAGGGCTGGGCCCGTGAGGGCCCAGCCACTTTTTTAGCGCCGTTGGCGGACGACGAGCCAGACAAGCATCGGCGCGCCGATGGCCGCGGTAATTACGCCCACGGGAAGCTCGCGTTGCGGCAACAACACGCGCGAGATCATGTCGCAGACCGCGAGAAACCCCGCGCCGGCAATCGGCGAAAGCGGCATCACGAGCCTGCGGCTTGCGCCAACGCCCAGCCGCACAAGGTGGGGGACGACGAGGCCGACGAAGACGATCGGGCCGCACCAGGCCACGCAGGCCGCAACGCCGAGCGCGCCGAGCCCCAGGACCAGCGCACGCAACTTAGGCACGTCAACGCCCTGCGAAAACGCGCGGTCTTCGCCCGCGGAGATCGCGTCGAGCGCCGGCGTCTGCAGCAATAACAGCACGCTGACGGGCACCACGAACACCGCGACGAGCGCCGCGTCGGCGTAGCCGACTTGCGCGAGGTGGCCGAGCGCCCAGCGCACGGCGGCCAGTGTGCTGGCCTGGTCGGCTGTAAATTGCAGGCCCGTCGCGACTGCACTGGCCATCAGCGCAATGGCGATACCCGCAAGCAGCACGTCGTTGACCGACGCGCGTCCGCTCGAGGCAATCGCCGTCAACGCAAGGCTCACGATCAATGCGCCCGCGAACGCAAACAGCGTGACCATCGGTAAGCCCGCTGCCGGCGCGATCACGCCGCTTACGACGGCAATCACGGCGCCGAGTGTCGCGCCCGCCATCGTGCCAACGGTGCCGGGTTCGGCCATCGGGTTATGCAGCACGGTCTGGTAACTCGCGCCGACCAGCGAAAGCATCGCGCCCGCGAGCACCGCCATCAGCGTGCGCGGCAACCGCAAGTTCCACAGGATGAAGCCGCCCTGCGCGCCCTCGAGCGCGGGGCCGATGAACGGCGAAACGGCCACGCACGCTAGGCTGAGGACGATGATAAGGACGATTTTGACGCGGATGTTCACGGCTTGGCCGCCTCTGCTATGAATACGCGGCGTCCGTTGTCAGACAACGCGTGGATCTGCGCGCCGAACAGGTCGCCGAGTTTGCCGTCAAGGTCCGCCGCGCCGAAGTCAGACTCAAAGCGCGTCGCGCCGCCCGCCAGCCCGATCACGCGGATTTCTTCGGGTTTTCTATCTCCGAGTGTGTGCGCTATTAAATTGATGTCGTGCGTGATGCACAGAATGCCGCGGCCTTCGCGCCAGAGTTCGCCCATCAGCCGATAGATCGCGATCTGCTGCGCCGGGTCGAGGTGGTTGGCCGGCTCGTCGAGAATCAGCAGCGGCGCTTCCTGCGCCAGCAGCGCCGCAAGTGCGACGCGCTGATGTTCGCCGCCGCTTAGCCGTGTGACGGGCTCGCAGGCGAAATCCCAAGCCCCGGCGCGTTTGAGTGCGGCGAGTGCGGCCTTTTCGCAACTCGCGCGGCTTTCGTTGAAACGAAAACGCGCGGCGCAAGCGACGTCGACGGCGCGAAGCGGCTCGTCGATCAGGCTTTGCTGCGGCAGCCACGCGATTTTCGAGGCTCGCTCACGGCCCGGCATCCCGCGCACGGGCTTGCCGTCGAGGGTGACGTCGCCTTGCGCCGCAACAAGGCCAAGCGCGGCACGCGCAATCGTGGTTTTTCCCGCGCCGTTGGGGCCAAGCAGCGCGACGAATTGTCCGGGCGCGAGCGTGAGCGAAAACTCGTGCAACAACCTGCGCTTGCCCGCAGTGACAGTGATGTTGCTTAACTCGAGGGTCATTGGGTCAACCCCAGTTCGCGAAGTGCGGCCGTGAGTTTGTCGAGAAACGCCAGTACGCGCGGGCCGTCGGAGTAAATTTCGGGCCCCGCGAGCACCGCGACCTTGCCACTCTTGACCGCGCGCAACGCGGGCAGCCCCTTGAGGCCGTCGACGTAAGCCTTGCGTGCGGCGGCGTCGAGATTCGGGTCAGGCAGCAGCAGTAATATGCCGTCGGGGTCGAGTTCAATCAGCTTTTCGGGGCCAAGCGTCGGCGCACCGGTGATGTCGCGCTCGACGGCGTTGCGTGCGCCAGCCGCAAGCAGCGCCGCGCCGTGGATCGAGTTTTGCTTGATGTAGAAGACATCTTTGGGCGCGCCGGGCTCCGTCGGCATCAGCAAAAGCATGCGCGGTGCGTTGGGCGCGGGTTTGACGCCAAGGCGCGCGTGCATGTTATCGGCGAGTTTGTTTGCGGCCTCAGTGCGGCCCGTCATGCGGCCGATCTCGCGGATGCTGTCGCAGATTTCATCAAGCGTGAGCCAGGGCAGAAGTTCAGTATGCGCGAGCGCGTTCAGCCGGTCGTCGGCGTTTTTCTTTTGCAGCGTCTGGCCGATGATCAGGCCTGGTTTTAGCTGCGCGATCGCCTCGTAGTTGGGCGTGATGATCGTGCCCGCGCGCGGCAGGTTCAGCGCCTCGGGCGGGTAATCGCAGTAATCGGTGATGGCCACGACGTGGTCGCCGGCGCCGATGGCAAATAGCGTGTCGGTGACCGCGGGCGAAAGCGAAACGATGCGCGTCGCGCCGCCCATGGGCGCCTGCGGCGTCGTCAACACGCGGGACAGGCCCCACGTCGCCGCAGCGGCCACGATGGCAAGGACAACGACAATCGACAGGGGATAACGCTGCATGGGCAAGCTTGGACTTCCAATTAACAGCGGCGACGCGGAGGCGCGGAGAACGGCAACAGCTTTCCGCAGATTACGCAGATGAACAGCGATAGAAGCAACACCTAACATTCGCAGACTTGATCTGCGCCAATCTGCGTCATCTGTGGACAGCAATTAAGCAATATCCTCAAACAGCGCTGTGCCGACGCGGACGTGTGTCGCGCCGCATTCGATGGCGACTTCGAAATCGCCGCTCATGCCCATCGATAGCTGGTCGAAATTCCGCGCTGCAAGTCCGTCATCGCGCATTTGTTTGGCGAGGCCCGCAAGTTTGATGAAGTGCGGCCGTGAATCGCCGGGATTCTTGCTGGCGGGCGCCATGGTCATCAGGCCAATGGGCCGTACGCGCGGAAGCTTGCCGAGCATTTCAAGCAGCTTCGGCAGCTCGCGCGGCGCGATCCCTTCCTTCTGGGTCTCGCCGGAGTTGATCTCGATAAAGCAATCGACGGCGGCGGCGCGCTTGTTGATTTCCTGCGCCAGTTGAAACGAATCAAGCGAGTGGATGCACGAGAAGTGCTCGAGCACGCCCTTGACCTTGTTGCTTTGCAGGTGGCCGATGAAGTGGCGGCGAACTTTCTTGATGCCTGCGACGTCCTTGAATCGCGCGACCGCGTCCTGAAGGCGGTTTTCGCCGATGTCGGTCACGCCAAGCTCGATCAGCGCCTGCACCGTGGCCGCGTCGACAGTTTTGGTCACGGCGATCAGCGTGATGTCCTCGGGCTTGCGGCCGGCGCGTTTTGCGGCGTTGGCGATGCGCTGTTGCACGGCTGCAAGGTTAGAAGCGAGGGTGGCCATGGCGGGCAATATACGGAAGATTTGGGCGGCGGGGCGTGTTTAGAATCACGGGGCCGGTGGTTTACCTTGTTTGGCACCGTTGACGTGCTGCCGGCTACCCCTAGAATTACGGGCGATACGAGACATGAGTCAGATTGACGAGATTCCATGCAGGTTGAACTCTTAGTCGGCAAAATCCACTCCGCGGTCGTGACGCAGTGCGACCTTCGTTATCAGGGAAGCATCACAGTAGACCGTGACCTGATTGACGCCGCGGGCTTTTTGCTCAACCAGCGCGTTGACATCTACAACATCAACAACGGCCAGCGCTTCTCGACCTACGTGATCGAGGGCAAGCGCGGCAGCCGCACGATCGCCGTCAACGGCGCCGCCGCACGTTTGTGCCAGGAAGGCGACAAGATCATCGTTGTAGCCTACGGCATTTTCACGCGCGAGGAAGCGTTGAAACACAAGCCCGAAGTGCTGGTGCTCAACGACAAGAACGAAATCATCAAGCGCGGGCATTAACGCGTGTTGAGAAAGTTGCGCGAGGCGGGCATGCTTGCCCGCCTCTTCTTTTTGGATGACGCTATGCCTCGCCACGACGGCCGTTCCGCTGACCAGCTTCGCTCGATCAAATTCACGCGGCACTTCACGATGCACGCGCCCGGCAGTGTGCTGGTCGAGTTCGGCAACACCAAGGTCATCTGCAGCGCGATGATCGAGGAGTCCGTGCCGCCGCACATCAAGAGCGCGAACTTCAACAAGAAGCCAGAAGACAAGGCCGGTTGGCTGAGCGCGGAGTACGCGATGCTGCCCAGCAGCACCAACACGCGCAAACAGCGCGACAAGGGCGGCAAAGTCGATGGCCGCAGCGTCGAAATCCAGCGCCTCGTCGGGCGCGCGCTGCGCGCGATCATCGACCTCAACCAGATCGGCGAACGGACGATATGGCTCGACTGCGACGTGTTGCAGGCCGACGGCGGCACGCGCACAGCAAGCATCACTGGCTGCTACGTTGCGCTCTGGGACGCCTGTTTGAAGTTGAAGGAACTCGGCAAGCTCAAGTACTGGCCGCTGATCGACAGCATTGCGGCCGTCAGCGTCGGCATCGTGGGCGGCACGCCCGTGTTGGACCTCAATTACGAGGAAGACGTCAACGCCGAAACCGACATGAACGTGGTGATGACGGGCAAGGGCGAATTCGTGGAGGTCCAGGGCACGGCGGAGAAGCGCTCGTTTCCGCGCGCACAGCTCGATTTGCTACTGGCGCTGGCAGCCAAGGGCTGCGCGGACCTTGCCACAATCCAGAAGTTAGCAGTCGACGGTTAACCTGTGGGGCGGACATTCCTGTTCGCCGTGCCGCGCAAGCGGAACAAAGAGTCGGTCGCGCGGACAAGAATGTCCGCGTCACGGATCAAACAAAACCCCCGCGCTGACGCGCGGGGCTCTGTTTTTAGATTGAGTGCACGACTGCGGTGCTGCCCTTGGTCATAACACCGTCGCCCGGCTCCACCTTGATGTAGCCGATGCTGTCCGACAACGACGTGATCGAGCCCGAGCCCTTGAAGGTGCTGTAAGCGTTGTCGTGTTCGTCGACGCGAACAGGCAGCAGCACCTGTTTGGTTTTGTCCTGCTTGACCTCGTGCGCCAACTTGACCATGTAGCGACCGCGGTGATGGTCTTCGATGTGCGCGAGCTTGCGAATGCCCGGCGCCAAAAACAGCTCGGCCGTCAGCAGGCAGCTCGTGGGATAACCGGGCATGCCAAACACCGCGCAGTTGCCGATTTTGCCGAACAGCACCGGCTTGCCGGGTTTGATCGCGACGCCGCGGACAAACACGTCGCCGAGCTTGTTGACGGTCTCGAAGCCGAAGTCCTTGTTGCCGACACTCGTGCCGCCCGAGAACACAATGGCGTCGAACTTCCTGGCGTTGTCCTTGAGCACTTTGAGCAGTGAATCGGCAAGGTCCTTGACGTTGGCGCGCCAGGTGACGACGGCGCCGGCGCGTTGCGCCACGGCCATCATCGCTGAGCTGTTGCAGTCATAAACCTGGCCCGCGCCAAGCTTCTTGCCAGGCGCGACCACTTCGTCACCCGTAGTGAACAGCAGCACCGACGGCCGACGGTAAACTTCAACTTTGTCGCGGCCGACGATCGCGAGCGCCGCAATCTGGCCGGGGCCGAGGATCGTGCCCTTCTTGATGACGGTATCGCCCTTGGCGATGTCCTCAGCCGTGCGGCCGACGTTGTCGCCCACGCGAATGGGCTGCTTGAAGGAAATCGCGCTGCCGACCACCGTCGCATGTTCGACCATGACCACGGCGTCAGCGCCCTTGGGCAACTGCGCGCCCGTGGCGATCTCGACGCATTCGAGGTTGTTGAGTTTCTTGGTGTAGGGCTTGCCGGCAAACGCTTTGCCGACTTCGCGCAGCATGCGCGGCTCATTAAGATCATGCGCGATCACGGCATAACCGTCCATCGACGCGCGATCGAACGCCGGGACATTCACGGCGCTCTTGACGTCTTCGGCCAGCACGCGGCCAAGGCATTCCTGCAGCGTGACTTTTTCGGAATCCGCAACGGGCTTGAGCTTGGCCTGGATCAGGTCAAGGGCGTCGTCGGCGCTCATCAAGCTGCCAAAGGGATTCATGCGACCTCACTGTCTGGTTAACTAGCGGAAATGAATTGCCCGTGAAATTGGGGTGTACAGCTTAGATGCGCGAGGCCCGAACGCCAACAGGCAGGCGCAATCCCCCTAATTCTGTTTGTAATGGCAGTTCCTGCCTGTATTTGCGCTGTTGTCACGTCAAGGGACTCCAGTTTTCCTCAATTATGGCCCCGTGATTGCCGATACCCCACCAATGCGCCCTTGCGGCGCCATTTCATGGACTTTCGCTCACTTACGGAGCTTCAAAATGCGTCTGACACTGGCCCTGACCTGCCTTTGCGGCCTTCTTCTTGGCGGTTGCATGCTTCCTGTCGGCGAGATCCCGCCGCAACGCGTGACCCGCGAAAACCCTGAACCACGCACGATCGAGTTGTCGCAGTTGGCGGCGAAGATGGGCTGGGTGGTGGAGGATGGCAGCGGCGCGGGCGCCTACATGATGAAGAGCCCGCAGGGCGACCGCGTGTTGTTCAAGGTCGATTCGGATGTGCTGGTGCTGAACGAAACTTATTGGCGCTTTGAGCGCGACGCCGTGCAGAAGGACGGCTTTGAGGTGCTGCTGCCGGAATCGGTGTTCGTGTTTTTGGCCAAGCACTTCGGCCGCCACGAACTTCTTCGCGACATCGACCACGAGCGCAAGATCAGCAACTATGACCTCGAGCCCGTTGAGCCGCTGCGACCCGTGAAGGGCCCGGCGAAGGCCGCGCCGCGCGGCAACGCGCTGAAGGGCGTGACGATCTGCATCGATCCCGGGCACGGCGGCAAGGACCCGGGGGGCATGGGCAACGGCGTGCGCGAGTGTGACATCACGCTTTCGGTGGGCATGATGCTGAAGGACATGTGCGAGGCCGAAGGCGCAACGGTGGTGATGACCCGTACAACCGATGTTTACCCTGAGCTTGAGGAACGTTGCGAGCTGGCCAACAGCAAGGGCTGTGATTTCTTCGTCAGCGTGCACGCCAATATCGCGCCCAACGACAGCAGCGTGACGGGCTTCGAATGCTTCTATAACGGCGATTCCGCCGAGAGCGCGAAACTTGCCAAGGCCATCAACGCCGCGGTCGACAGCGAAACGGAAGTCGCCATCCGCGGCGCCAAGAAGGACCCGCGCGGCCTGCGTGTGCTGTGCAAAACCAGGATGCCCGCGACGCTGATCGAACTTGGCTTCATGAGCAACCGGGAAGAGGCGAAGTTGCTCGCGACCAAGTCGCACCAGATGGATATGGCCAAGGCCGTGTTCAAGGGCATGTGCAACTTCGCGCGTTCCGGCAAAACTGTGAGCAAGTAGTTGTGGCCGGGGCCGCTGGTCCCTGCGAAAAGCGATAATCGAGCATCAATGGCAAATGCTGGGGCCGAGAGGCCCCAGCCACTTTTTAAATCTTGATGCGTGCGGCGGTGTGGATCTCGACGTCGCCCGTCACGCTGGCCTCGCTGGCCAGGCGCACGTTGTTGTCGATTTTCTGGCCGAGGATTGAACGCTCGCGGTCGGTGGGGGGCGTCAGGTTCTTTTTGCCCTCGATGACCAGCACGTCATCGGCGCCGCGAAACAGGAATGGCAGGAAGCGGCTGAACATGCCATAGGGCGAATGGCCGTTCTGGCGCAGGGCCTTAAGCAGGTTGGTATTAGACTCAACTTCGAATTCCAAGGCTTCGTTCTGGACCAGTACTTTGGGCATGTCGCGTTGTCCGCAGGTTATCGCGCGAATCCTAGCAACAATCGTTCGATGGCTCCACATTCTGCCATGCGGCGTGAAGTTGACGCACCAAAACGCATTGGCGGAAATAGACCTAAATCATCTCAACAATGATATTTTCTAATAACTGATTAGTTAACATAAAATCGCACAGAGTTATATCACGGCTGAATCGCCATTCCGTCCCAGTGGCTATTAACCGCGCACTTTGGGCTTGGCAGACATGCCGCAGATCGCCAAATGGCGCGTTGGCGCAGTTAGCATGATGCACTACCTGATGTTCAATTGAGGCCGCAGCGCGCAAACATGCGATAGAGCGTGGCGCGGCTGACGCCGAGTTTGCCCGCCATTTCTTCCTTGGGCACGCCAAGGTCCTCGAGGTGAAGCAAGACGTCCTTGGCAAACAGCGCTTCAAGCGCGTCGTAGAGGCCCTTGGCGGGGTCATGTTCGGTGATGCGCTTGAGGTAGTCCTCGATAACTTCGCGGCGGCGCGGCATGGCCGCGGGTTTTTCGGCGCTCGCGACGTCATGGTCGGCCTGCAAGAACCGCATGATACCGTCCTCGGCGCGGCCGCCCTCGGGCCGAGGCGGGAAGATCACGGTGTCGTCACCCTCGGCGCGCATGAAAATCAGCGCCCGCAGGCCCGCGCCCTCAGCGCTGTTGATGCGAATGGCGCGCCCCGTGCGTTCAGTGAACACCGCAAGGCCTTGCGGGTCGGCGCCGGGATGTTTGCCGAATTCCTTGAGCTGCCCGTGGCGTCGGCGTGCCCAGTAAACCGCGCCGAAGCGATGCTCAAGAATGCCAAACAGCTTTGCCGGGTCGGCGCTGCGCGGCGTCTCGGGCTCGCCCTTGCGGGCTTGTTTCTTGCCATTGAGGTGCGTGGGGCGGTCCGTGCGCTGGCCGATCTCGCGTAGAATTTGCGCCGCTTCCTGGACCAGCCGTAACTCCGCGCCGCGCAGGCCGAATTGAAGCGCCGCCGACGCGTAACGCTGGGCGCCGTCGCGGTCGCCGAAATGCAGGCGGCAGCGCGCCATCATGCTGTAGCCCTCACCCGCCTGCTGGTCCGAAAACGCAAGCGACGTCAGTTTTCGCAATTGCCGGAAGGCCGCCTTGTACGCGCCGCGGTCGATCTGGCGCGTTGCCGCCGCGTGGTAATAAAGCGCGAGGGTTCCGCGGCTGACTTTATCCAGCGATCCCTGGTGGATGTGCGAAAACAGCCAGTCCGCGCGTTCATTGAGCTTGAATGCGCGCGAACGCAGCAGGCCCACGCGCAGGATCTGCAGCCGGTACGTGCGGTCTAGCGAAGCTGCCGCGAGGCGGATGGCGCGGCGCAGCATGCTGTCGGCCACGCGCTTGTCGAAGCCCGCGTACATGGCGAGTTCGCGGCAGCATATCGCGATCCATTCCACGAATTGCGGGTCTTCGAGCAGCCGGCGCTTGCGCAGCAGCGGCTGCAGCGTGTCCTGGGCGCGCGCGTACTGGCCCTGCAGCGCGTACAGCGCCGCAAGTTTGGCCTGGTCGAAATCCTCGGCTTGCGGCACGTTTTCCATCGAGATGCCGAGTTCGTGGGCGATGCGCAGGATGCGCAGAGCCTCGGCGTTGCGGCCCGAGTTGAAATGGTCCTCGAAGCGGCGCTTGGCCAAGCGCGTGGCCTGGCGGGTTTCGCCGGCGTGCTTGAGCAGCTCGACGCGCGCGTCGGGCAGGTTCTCGAATTCTTTTTCGCAAACCTCAAGCAGCGTGCGCGCAGCGCGCTCACGGACTTTTTCGTCTGCGCCGGCGAGCAGCAAGCGGCGCGCCGAAGACGAATCAACCACGAAGTGGGCCTCCGCGCTGAACAAGAGGTCTGACTTCAGTATCGCCTGCGCGAATTCCGGCGACGCGCCACACGCCGCGGCGAGGCGCTCGTATTGCACGCGCGTAAGTGGAATGGGTGAAAGCGCGATCGCCGCCGGCAGCGCGCCCGCACCGGCGGGCAGTGAACTCAGCGCGGCTTCGTATTCATCTTCGGCGATTTCCGCGTCTTTACCCGGGGGCCGGATGTCGACGGCGCCCAGCGTGTGCAGGCGCTCAAGGAACGGCTCAAGGTGGGGCGGCATCGCGGCCTTGAGCGGGAGCAGGATGACGAGGCGCGGCAACGGCGGTGTGCTCGTGAGGCCGTCGGCCACCTGGGCGCAGGCGAGCAACTCAACAAGCCAGGTCAGGCTTTCCGTGTCGGCCGATGCCGGGTCTGCGATGACCAGGTTGTCGGCGGCGCCGGAAATAAGGGTAGGCGCGTCCACAAGGCCGCCGCGGCCTAGTGCCTCGCCCGCTTGTTCGAGAATCCAGCTTCGCAGGCTGACGGAACCGCCAAGGCCCTGGCACGGTGCCCAAAGCGTGCGGCGACCCTGCTGGCGTTCGCGCTCGGAGAAATCCGCGCCCCATTGCATTAGCGTGCGCAGCCTTCGATTGATGACAATCGAGTGAATTGCGTCTTGCGGTTTCGGAGTCGAGGTTTCGGCCATCACGGCTTCCAAGACTAGGCTTCGTGCAATCAGTGCAATGCGACTGTGAATCTTCTGCCAGAAGCCCCAATTTCGCGCAATGGCGTACGAGTTGAAAGAATGCACGTGTTGTATCACTTGACACCGCAAGTTACCGCATGATTTGAGGTTACAAAGATTTATGTACTTCGGCCAATTAGGCGCATTGATGCGACAACTCTACCGCCATCAACCGGCAGAGTTGCCTTGCTGGTAGCCAGTTACGCCGATTTCCTTCCCGCGAAGGTCTCAGCGCGGAAAACGACACCAATGCGGCAAGAAAATCGGGCCCGGCTACGCCGGGCCCGATTTAGTCACTGGCACTGATGCGGCTACTTTTGCCGGTACTTTTCAGGAAATGAGCCTTTGAAGCCGTAGGCGTCGAGCTTGTAGGAAACCTCAATGGTCTCGCCGCCGCGCAGCGCGCGCAAGGTAATGAGCGTGCCGGGTTGCTGTATGCATGCCCACATCACGAGCCCCGAAATGCCGCGCGCGGGCATGTCGGCGGCTTTGCCGGCATCGTCTTTCTCCGCGCCGACAACCGCCGTGATGATGTCGCCCTTCTTGAGACCGGCCTTGGCCGCGGCGCCGTCTTCGACGCTTTCAACGCGCAGGCCGCCGTCCTTCAGCTTCAACTTTTCCCAATCGTCGAGCAGCACACAGTCGCCGCCAAAGCCAAGCTTGCTGGCTTTCTGGTTCCAGGTTGCAATCACGGCCTGCTTCATCAAGGCTTCGCCCTCGGCGGGATCAAAGGCGTTGGCCTCGCCCTTGCCGTAGGGCTCAAGCGTTACTTGTTTGGTCTCGCCATCGACGATCATGCGCTTGAAGCGCGTGGCAAGCGGCAGGCCGACGATGCCGTCGCACTTGCCGCCGACGATTTCAAGCTGGCCCAGCACCGCATCGAGGTCCATCACGCTGCAGGTGGGCTCGGCGATTTTAAGGTCGCCGATTTCAAGGCTGTCGAGGATGCCTTCGCTGGCGATGCTTTCACCCACGCCCTTGACGCCATACTCGAAGCTGGTGTCGATCTTGAGGCCCTGGGCCGCCTTCTTGGTCAGCACCGCAAGCGTCGAGGCGCCGGTGTCGAAGAACAACGTGTGTTTGTGGCCGTTGAGCTTGACGTCGACAAACCACATCGCGACTTCCATCAGGCCAAGCCCGCCCATGTCCAGATGGCGGTAGCTAAAGGTCGTACTGGCGAGCGCGGGCGCGTCGTCGATCGTTACGCCAAACGCGCCGTTGGGGCCCGCGGAGAACTGGTCGTCGTCTTCGGGGTCGTCATCGGGCTTTGCAGGCTTCACCGGCTTGGCGGGCTCTTCACCCTCGTCGTCATCGCCGCCGGGAAAGCCGGGGATTTTGATGCCGCCAATGCCGCCCTCGATCATCACCTTGAGCAGCAACTCTTCGGCATCGATCTGGGGGCCCTGGCCCTTCTTGAAGCGCGTGATCGACAGCGTCGAGGTCGAGAAATCAAACTCGATCTTGCGCATGTACTTGATCATGTTCTGGCCGATGATGCCGTGCATGTGCTTGCCAAGTTCGCCCGAGATGTGGTCGAGGTTCATCACGCCGACCGGAATTTCCTCGCGCTCGAAATCGGCGAGGCGCAGGGTTTCGACAATCGCCAGCGACATGTCCTGCGTGCCAACGCCCTGTGCGCCCATGGGACTCTTGACGGTCTTGATCGCGAGTTCGGTGGCAAGGCGCTCGCCGAGGATCGACGTGCTCGCGCCGCTGTCGAAAAGGAAGTTGTACGGGCCTTTGCCGTTGACCATCGCATCGACAAAGATCAGCCCTTCGTAACGAAAGGTTGTCGAGGACGTGTAGGCGTCGGTTTTGGCTTCAGCCTTGGGTGCGGGTTTGTCCTGCGCGCGTACAAGCGTGGCCGGAGCAAGCAGCGCAATCAGCGCCAGCACGCCAAACAGCGCGCCCAGTGGTTTCTTGATATTCATGGATTATCTCTCCCCGCCCCGGCCCGCGCAGCGGCAGTGTCTATTACGGATGATTATAGATTGAACGCCCGAAATTGCGCGGGTTGCGGCCTACTTGGTAGTGCATCAGTTTGGCCCGTGGCTGGGGCGACCAACGGGAGCGACCCTGAGAAACGCAACGCGGTTCTCACGAAAAACCCCGGTGTCGTGCGGCAGGGCCGCACGACACTAGCGAGCCTTCGGGCTCGCTACTGCTGACGTCTGGAGACCTCAGCCACTACGCGTCGATCTGTTTGGCCTGACTTGAGCACTACCGCCTACTTCATATACGGCCGCACGTCGGCCACGAGCATCGCGGGGCTGAGCCAGTCGACGTCTTTGACGTGCGCCAAGGCCGGCGGGACATAGGTGCAGTAGGGCTCGCTGGCCATGTAGTCGCCCGTGACGGCGTAACTGCGCGAGCGCGCGCCGCCGCAAACGTCGCGGTAGTCGCAGGCAAAACACTTGCCCTTGAGCTGGCTGAAATCGCGCATGCGCTTGAGGTCAGCCTGGTCGCGGTAAATGTCGACGATGCTCTTTTCCTTCACGTTGCCGCATTTAAGAGGCAAAAAGCCGGAGGGATACACTTCGCCGTGATGGTCGATGAAAATAAACCCGTTGCCGTCGTTGACGCCGCGCGCGGCCCGGCCAATGCCGTCGCCGCGTTCCCAGGCGCCCGGCAGCATGGGCCGCATGACCCAGGGCGGCGGGGCGTCTTTGCCCGTGGCCGCGTTGTCGCCGCCAAGCTGGCCGTCTGAGGCATAGGCCGCGGCCGGCATCTTGAACTCGCCGGTCGACACCTTGTGTGCGGCGTTTTTCACTTCCTCCGGCGGGACAAAACGCATGCTGTCAGTCGCGCGGCCTTCGTCGCGCTGGTGTTGCAGCACGATGCGGCGATAATGCGGCGCACTCGTTGCCTTGAAGTCGAACTTGGCTTTTTTCGCGGTCTGGTAGAGCTTTTCCAACACCTGCTCATATTGCTGCGGCGTGATCTCGTCTTTTTCCTCGCCGCGGCCCGTCGGTACGAGGAAGAACGCGGACCACAGTGTCAGGCCGAGGCTTTGCATCAACGCGCAGAGGTTGTCGATGTCGTTGAGGTTCCAGCGGCTGATGGTGGTGTTGATCTGCACCGTCAGGCCGTCGGCGATTGCGGCTTTGATCGCGCGCATGGTGTAGTCGTAGCTGCCGGGCTGGCGGCGGAAGTTGTCGTGGATTTCCTTTGTTGACCCGTCAAGACTGATGGCCATGCGCGTGAGGCCGGCCATGCGCATCTTGTGGATCGCTTCGGGCGTCAAGAGGCCCGTGGCGCTGGGTGTGACAGCGACGCGCAGGCCGGCTTTGTCGGCGTGGCGGATAAAGTCGATCATGTCAGGGCGTTTCAAGGGATCACCGCCCGTGATGACAAAGAGCGGGGGTGAGCCTTCGGAGAAACTCCTGATCTGGTCAATCAGCTTGTATCCCTGCTCAGTGGTCAACTCGAGCGGATCGCGGTTCGGGATCGCCTCGGCGCGGCAATGCACGCAGCGCAGGTCGCAGGCCCTGGTGATTTCCCAGATCGCGATAAACGGCGACCGCCCGAAATCGATGTCGAAGAAGTTCGGCTTTACGCGATGTTCGGTGCTGTTCGGCATGATCTTAGAGCCCACGGACGCCCAATCATAACAGACATCGGCGCTTGGGGCTTCCGGGCTAGCAAGAAAATGTGGCTGGGTTAGCCATCTTTGGCGGCTTTGGACTCTGCGTGAAAGTCTCTGAGCAACTGGCGGCACTTCTCGGCATCAATGGTCGTTACTGATCGACATTGGTGGTCCGGTGCCAAAACCTCGAACCAGTCTTCCCACACACAAAGGATGTACTTGCCTTCCGCCGTTGTCCAAGTGATCGCCCATTCCGCCTTGGGGTGCATGTGCTCAAGCTCGAACGTCGCCCACTTTGCTTTAGAGAGAATGGTTTGAAGTTCCTCGACGCATTCAGCCGACAGCGGCAAATTAGCGTCCTGGTCGTCGATCTCGATCAATGAAGCTGTAGAGCCGACTTTGGGAGGGTCGATCGGCCGCCTCGTTCGCGCTTCCCACTCTTTGCGAGCCTCAACAACGATCTCGCGGAACTTCTTTGCCACATCCGGCGGGGCTACCAGACCCTTGCGACCGACAGGACCGACGTCTTTCCACGAATCAAAAAAAAGTCCGGGGTTAGAGTCGTTCTTATAGACGTACAACGTGTGGCTCCCGGCAGCATTGTTCCACGTCAGGCCAATGTCGTCGTCGACATCTCGTTCGATGATTGTTGGCTGCCATTCGCATTCATCGAACAGCTTCTGGAGTGCCTTTACCCGTGCGCCGGCCAACTCCATAGCGCAGAGGCAGCCGTTGTATGTGTAGACCTCTACGGGATCGGGCAGAACGACGGGGCCATGTTTGATTTCCGTCGGTCGTTGTGGTGTGGCCACGCCGCAGGACGCGACCAACGCGGCAACAAGAATCGCTGCAATGCTGCGAAGGGACGATGCGAGCCATTTGGCCATGCGATTAGGAACGGTTTTGCGCCAATAGGGTGCGATGAATCACCAAGTTTGTGGCGGCGCTACCCGCCTCTAGTCTGTGCCAGATCGTGGGCGTAGGCCATGGCGGCCTTGATGTCATCGGCTGTCAGCGTTGGATAGCTTTGAGAATCGCGGGAGCGTCAAAGCCCGCCGCTAAATTGTCCAAGACAACGCTCACCATGATGCGTGTGCCCTTGATGCACGGGACACCGCCGCAGATTTTAGGGTCGATGGAAATGTGTTCGCGCCAGTTGGTCATTGTTAATAAACCTGTTAACACCCACGCGCGGGACGCGCGTGCCACTAAATCACTCTACGCCCCGTCGGCTTCGATGTACTGCGGGTCGTTGGCGGCTTCGTCGGCTTCGAGCTTGTGCGTGAAAAGTTGTGCGTCGACGCAGTGGCCGGTTGCGCTCTCGACCGTGAAAATCGCGCCGCTCATGCGCGCCCAGCGCCTGGCCACCTTCATGTAGATGTGCTTTTCAGTCAGGAATCGCTGCACCACGAGATCTTTGTCGCGGCCGATCACGCTGTGGTAGGGCCCGGTCATGCCGAGGTCCGTGATATAGCCCGTGCCCTGCGGCAGCACCTGGACGTCGGCAGTCTGAACGTGCGTATGGCTGCCAAACACGCCGCTGACTTTGCCGTCGAGCATCCAGCCCATGGCGACTTTTTCACTCGTCGCCTCTCCATGCATGTCGAGGAAAACCACCGGCGTTTGTTCGCGCATCTTCGCCACGGCTTCGTCCACCAGCGGAAAGGGGTTAGTCGCCTCCATGTGCGGCTTCATGAACACCTGGCCGCATGCGTTGATCACGCCGATCTTGACGCCGTTGTCGAGCGGATAAACCCACGCGCCGTGGCCCGCCATCTTGTAGTTGATGGGCCGCAACAGGCGCGGGTTGCTGTTGAGCATCGGGAAGATTTCAGGGTAATCGACGATGTGGTCGCCGTTGGTGCAGCAATCGACGCCGCTGGCGATAATGTCCTGCGCTTCCTTGATGCGGGTGCCCGCGCCGTTGGTGGCGTTTTCGACGTTGCAGATGACGAAGTCGATCTTGTGTTCGGCGCGGACCTGCGCAAGTTTTTCGCGCACGACGCGCCGGCCCGGCCGCCCAACGAGATCGCCAAGCGCGAGCACGCGAATAGTTTTGGGGATGGACACTGCGACTTTCTAAGCGCCTGTGGCGCGAGAGTCCGTCAAACTGCCGTCGCATGCAGTGTAACTACGAAAAGCGCCTCACGCAAAGGCGCTGAGGCGCAAAGAACGGCGACAGCAACGGCTTATCCGCAGTTTGCGCAGATGCCCGCAGATCAAAACAGAACAAGATTTCATCTGCGTAGATCTGCGGACAGCTTTTGCAGTTGTTTGAGTTTGTGGGCGGTCAAAATCTGAAACCGACGCCGATTTCCGGGCCGACGCTCCACCACAGGTAATTGTCCTGCCTAAAGCCCGCGACCAGCCGCATTTTCAAATAGCGGTACTGTGCGCCCATTAGCACCGAGAAGAATGGCCACGGACGCCACTCGAAGAGCGCGCGGCCGGTGATCGACGTGAGCGATTGTTTGACGTCCTTGCCGTCGCGCTCCTGGAACGTCGGCATGGGATTGATGTAGCTGCCGTAACCGTCGACGCGCAGGTTGAAGTGGTCGCCGAAATTCCAGTTGAAGCCGATGCCCGCCGCAGGCCAGGGCAGGACCTCGCGGAAGCGCACGGTCTCGCGGTGTTTGATGGTGGGCACATCGTCGCTGGAAACTTCGGTGCTGATGATTGCCCATTCGATGCCGACCTGGAAGAAGAGGCTGAACTCGCTGCGCTCGCCGACGTACAGGAAGTCGCGCCGGTACATCAGGTGGAAGTCGTGAAAATCCGACGCGTAATCGCCGTCGACATCGGCGGGAAACGTTGTGCCGTTGAAGCTGGTAGGCTCGTCGAAGTCTTTGAACGCGCGCAGGCTGGCAAAGCCGTAGCCGAACTCGAGGCTGTCCCACCAGGTGAAGCGCGCGCGCAGGTCGAGGTCGAGGAAGGCGCCAAAGGGCACGCCGTCGAAATCGCGCCGGTAGCTGACGCCGTCGCCGGGCACGCCGTAGGCGCGCACTTTTTGTTGCTGGTCAAAGTAGGGGGCGTAGCAGAACAGGTTGCCTTCGAAGCAGAAACCGTGGGGCTTGGCGAAGCGGGCGCGCTCGCGCTCGGCGCGGTATTCCTCGGTAACGGTCTGGGCGCATAGGTTGCCGCAGACAATGAAGATCAAAGCCCAGATGGCGTGACGCATTGCAATCCCCATGGTGCCGGCGAATGTAACGACCGGGTATGGGGTTACGCCGGAGAAAATCTGTGTCGTGTCGCGCGTGCCGAGTCCCGTGTCGCCTGCGTTGCGAGCGTGTTTGACTCGCGACGCGAGACATGAGACGCGGGACTATCAGGTCCCTACCGTCCAAAATACTTACGTGCGGCGTCGCGGTAACGGCGGGGCAGGCGATCGACTTCTTCGGCGGTTTCAACGGTTCCGCCCGTTGCCTTGCCGCCGGTTGCATTCAACTTTGAGGTCTCGCTGCCGGCTTTGGTCGGGTCCAGTTTTGCCGGGTCTTTATCTGGGTCCTTCGGGCCGTCGGTACGCGGGTTGACGTCGACGCCGGTGTCGCTGCCGGCGACCGGTTTCTTGCCGCTCGCGACGGGGCCGGCCTTGTCGCGCAGCGCTTCCTTCGCCGCGTTGCCCCATTCGGGGATCGCGCCCGGGTCGATCGGTTTTCCTTCCTTCAGCGACTTCTCCATCATCTGCCGCGCGTGTTCCTCAAGGCCAGGGAACTGCTTGCCCTGTTTGATCATCTCGCGCAGGGTTTCCGCGTCGAATTCAAGCTGCTTTGACATCTCCTGCGCCTGTTCGGCCATCTGCTTGAGCTGTTCCATCGACGCGCCGCCCTTCATCAGCTCCTTCATCATCTCGGCGGCTAGTTTCCCGTCCGGGTCAAGGTCGCGCATCAGGCTTGCCGCCTTCGCCATTTCGCCCAGCGACCTTGCCAGCTCTTTCGCTTGCTCGTCCTGCAGCTTCTTCAGTTCTTTGCTGGCAACATCGTCGCTTGCGCCCGCCGCCTTCAGCTCGCTCTTTTTTTCCTCCAGCAACTTCTCCATCGCCGCGAGCTTTTCCGGCGACAACTCCTTCAACGCGTCCGCCGCAGCCTGCTTCAACGTCGCGTCGTGCGGCGCGGCCTCCGCGGCCTTCTTTAGCGCCTCGCAAAGTTCGTTGGCCGCCGCGGCGTTCACTTTGCCGTCGGCAAACATTTTGTCGGCGGTTTCCTTGGCGGCGGCATCCAGCTTGGCCGGGTCGAGTTGCTCTGACGCCTTCGCCAACGCCTTGGCGGCGTCGCTCTGTTTCATGGCCTCGCGGGCTTTGTCGCGTTCTTCCTGTCCGCGTGTTTGCTCCCGGGCTTTGTCGGCCAGAGCGTTGGCGTTGCGCAGCGCGTTTTCCTTGTTGTCGGCGCCGGCCTGCGCGCGTTTGGCGGCGTCTTCAATCGCGTCGGCCAGTTGTTCCTGCCCGGTCGCGCCCAGCTTTTTGGCGTTTTCGGCAAGCGTGCCGGCATGGCGCGCGAGATCGGCTGCCTGGTCGGGGTCGATGCCCGGTTTGCCCGTCGAATCCGCGCTGCGGGCCTTCTGAGTGCCCTCGCCCCACGCGGCATACGCGTAGCGCGAAAGCGGCATCAAGCAAGCAAGCACCGCGATGGTCGAAAACAGGTAGCGCAGCGTCCGCGGCGCAGGCACGCGCCCGGCGCGGAGACTTTGTAACGCTTGCGCCTCGACATAGGCGCGGAAGGGATTTTCGGGCGCGATCTCAACCGCGGCGACGATGCTGCCTTGGCCGCCGGACCAATGGTCAGCCGCAAGTGCGGCGTCGCGGCGCGCCGGCTTACCCGCCAGCGCCGCTGCGGCGGCGATGCACGGGACGCTGACGCACAGCGCCATCAACACGGTCCAGTCGACGCCAAGCCACGGTGCGGCGGCAACGGTCGCGAGCACGGCAGCCAGTCCCCAGAGCGCCCAATAGCTCGCCCGGCGCAGCCCAAGGCGCGCGACGAAACGGCGAAACTGGCGGCTGAAGTCGGTCATGGGCCTTTGGTTGTTATCTTAACGCAGAAAACGGTTCCAAGTCGCATCATTTGTGAGGTCGCCGCCGTTGCATGGCCATGTCATGCGATTTTGTTGCAAGTCGTTTTGGAAAGGCGTAATGCGTTGACGCTCCTTGCGCGCGCTGGTAGCTTCGGAACTCCTGTTGAAGAAGCAGTCATTACAGCCCCGCCGCAGGCGGCAGGGGTCTGCGTGTAAGGGGGCGGCATGGCGGCCTTTGAACGTCTCAAGCTGGGCGAGCTACTGCTGCGCAAGAAGCTTATTACCAAGGAACAACTCCAGACCGCCGTGGAGTACCAGAAGTCGTTGGGCGGCAAAATCGGCAACATCATCGTCAAGCTTGGCTTTATCAGCGATGACCAGCTCACGCGCGAACTTGCGCGCTATTACGGCATCGGCGTGGCGGACCTCGCCAACCAGATCCTGCCGCTCGACCTGTTCAAGCAGGTACCGCGCGAGATTCTCGACAAGCACCAGGTTGTCCCGATCCATGCCACGTCGACGGTGCTGACGATCGCGCTCAGCGACCCGACCGATTATGAGGCCCTGGACGAGCTCCAGTTCGCCACGGGCAAGAAGATCGAAACCACGCTGGCAACCCGCGATTCCATTAAACGCGCGCTGGCGGAATTCACCGGCCAGCTTGACCGCGAACTTGAAAAAGACCGCCCCGTGCCCGAAGGCACGAACAAGATCAAGAGCGCCGGCAAACTGCGCCCAGCCTCGGCGGGTTCAATGCGCGCACTGGCCGATGCCGGCGAATCCGCGCTAATCGAAATCGTGAGGGAAAAGGCCGACGCCAGCGGCGCAAAAATCAACACCTCGATGCTTACGCGCAACGACCTGCGCGCGGCGGTGGTGCCCCTGCTGGTGAAGAAAGGGATCATCACCGAGAACGAGCTGTTCGATTCTGTGATTGAAATCCTTAAGAAGAAGGGTGTTATCGAAGGCCGCGAACTTGTAGACCGCGCCAAGGACAACGCCGCAGAATAGCGGGTTGGGCGGCGGGTCCGGCAGAATTCGTGCCGTTTTTCATGCAGTTTGGTCTCAAGGATGTCATGCATCCTTTTGACCCCGTGATAGCCGTTCGCTACACTCGGCTGTCGGCTCACGTTTCCAAAATCAGGGCAAACTTATGAAGACATGGACTGCCGGTGAACTTGCGAGCGAAGTTGCCCGTGCCACGAGTGTGGGCGCGGATTCGGTAAGCAAGATCACGACTGGTCTGCTGGACTTTATTCGGGACATGCTGGCCGCGGGTAAAGAGGTTACCGTCCGCGACTTCGGCAAGTTCGTGCTTCAGGGCGGGGCCAAGTCGGGCGCTGTTAACGTGCCCGACGCCAACAGCGCGCAGACGATTTCGGCCAAGGCCGGCGCCAACGCGGGCGACATCGACAAGGTCATCGCGGGCTTGGTGGAAGCGATCTCCGCCAAAGTCATGCGCCACGACCGCGTCAATTTCGACAATCACTTCGCCATGAAACTGGTCGACCGCAAGGCCCAGCTTGTTGCGGCCCAGGGCGGCGGCCATGAGGGCATGAAGACCATTGCGGTCTCCAAGCGCCGCGTTGACCTCGCGCCCAACCCGCCGATGCTCAACGCCATTGGCGGCCAGAACATCAACTTTGAGGCCGACGGCAAACTGAAGGACCAGCTTGAGCGCGCGCGCGCCAACAAGATCCTGCTTGCCTGCAAGGACGCCAACGATTTCTTCATCAAGACCATCGAATACCACTTCACCAAGGCGGGCTGGATCGTCGAGGCCGTCACGACTTTCGACAACGCCAAGACCTACCTGGTGGAAGACCCGATCAGCCTGATCATCGTGGACTGCGTGATGCCCGACGCCGACAAGGTCGTCGAGTACGCCAAGACCCACAAGAAGACCAGCCTTGTGCCGATCATGGAAATGCTGCCCGCCGGCAAGGAAAAGGACTGGTTCAAGACTTTCCGCTTCCTCGGCAATAACCAGCTCAACCAGCCCTTCGAAGTGAAGGACATGCTGACGCTGGGCGAGCGCGAACTTGAGCGTTCGACCGAAGAACAGGCCGTGTTCGAGCAGGAAGTGTACTTCCGCTTCCCGACCGAAGACAAATGGATCGACCGCGCCAACGAAATTGCGGCGCGCCTGTTCGCTGACTCCGGCCTCAACGAAGGCCAGCAGGTCCAGATGTGCACGGCGTTCCGTGAAAGCTGCTCCAACGCGGCGCAACACGGCAACCGCCACCGCAAGGACCGCTTCATCGACGTCGAGTATTACCTCGACCCCAAGCGCCTGACGGTCGTGGTGACCGACCAGGGCAAAGGCTTCGACTGGCGCCTGTACGTGGAGCCTGAACAGGGCGCCATCGACCGCGTGCGCGAGCGCCGCCAGCAGGGCAAGCTGGGCGGTTTGGGCATCATGCTCATGACCAAGTGCGTGGACAAAATCGAATACAACGACGCCGGCAACCGCATCACGCTGACGAAGTTCAAGGAAGACAAGACCAAGCAGGCCATCAGTGCGCCGCAGGTCCCGGCCTTCCAGCGCCGGTAACATGGACCTCCAGGTCCATGTGCACTGTTGGTTTTCGTGGGGGCGACGCATGCGTCGCCCCTGCTGTTTTTGTGGCTGCGGTTTCCTAACCGCAGCGTCCATATTCGCTACAATTGCGCGCATGAACCGAATCGTCGCCCTCGCTGCGTTGCTTGTGTTGATGCTGGCTGCCTGCTCGCCCGGCGGTCAAACCGCCAAAAAATTCGGTGAAGACGAACTCAAGAAGCCGCTGCTTGACTGGAAGCAGGATCCCGACCTCGCCACGATCCTTAAACAATTCCCGGAGATCGAAGGTTACGAACGCGACCTGCAGGCCGACAAAACCCGCGACGACAGCGCAGCTTTTGCAAAGGCGCTGGAACTTGCGAAATTGTTGACTGAATCAAAGATCGACGAAGGAGTTATCGCGCGCGCCGCCTCAAATTCCTGGCAACTCGAATTCACGCCTGAACAAGCCGCCCGCATTCTCGAGCTTACCGTCGAATTCGCAAAATCCGCCGATGACATCGCCGCGCGTGTTGCGATGGCCGGCGCTCCCCTGCGCCAGCGCATGGACGCGGGCGTTGAGGTGATCCCGCTGACCCAGTGGACCGGCATTGCTGAACTGTGCATGGCCTGCCACGCCGCCAAGGGCGACATCAAGACGGTAGTTAAGGAAGGCCGGCAGGCGGTCGCAATCCTGAACGCGCTGCAATATGGCGGGCCGATGGCTAATCTCCTCGCCGTGAAAGTTGCGCTGCAGTTCGTCTTACGCTGCATCGGCACACTTGCGGTTCACGCCCCGGCCGCAGATGCGGCGGCGCTCGCGGGCATAGTCAAAGACGCGGATGGGTCGATTAACTTTCGCGAAGCGAACCTGCGCACGATGGTTTCGCTGGTTTGCGACGCGCGCATGAACATGCGCAAAGTGCTGCCTCTGCCATCCGAGGCCGACTTCAAGAAGTGGCTGAACGAACGCGACGAATTCGTGGTCGTGATGCTGCGCCGCGCCGAACTGGCCGCGAAGTTGCCCGCCGAAAAGCTTTCGGCGGCTGCGTCTGGCAAGCTGCTGGCGTTGGTCGAGGGCATCTCGGCCAAGGGCGACCCCTTTGAAGCGGCGCTGGCCGAAGCCGTCGGCGTGCTGGTCAAAACCACCATCGAATTGAAAGCCCACCGCGAAATGGCGTTATTCCTCGTCGCATCCCGCACGGCTTCGCGCGATGCGGCGCTGAAGGATTTGCAGGCGGCGCTGAAGGAATGCGGGCTTAAGGCGACCGACGAGGCGGGAATTGTCCGAATCGACATCGCACCAGAATCGCCGTTGGCGAAAATTGACCGGCTGAAGTCGGCCGATCCCATCGCGGAGTCGAAGTATTACACCGAAAAGCGCGCACCGCTTTCAAAATAGTCGTAGGTACACGCGGAGGCGCGTCCGAGAAACAGATAAGTCGGCGGACACGCTGCCGCGCGTCCTTAGGGCGCGCTATGCTGTGCGTGGAGGTCGTCATGGCCAAAAAACACGCGGCAAAATCCAACGGCAAGAACGGCAACACCAAGTCGCGGCGCAAAGTTCCGCGCGGTGTGGCGATGGAGTCGTTCTTGATCCACGGCAGCCACTTCACTGACAAGTGGGATTTCCGCCACCACATCATTCCGCCGATCAGCTCAAGTGTGACCTATCGCCTCGACACCACCGAGCGGGGCACGCGCGGCTTTCAGGAATACGCCTCGGGCAAGGCGACGCGCAAAAACCCCGTCTACATCTATGATCGCCTCGACGAGCCGACGCGCGGCATGCTCGAGGACGAACTCGCGGGCGTCGAGGGCGGCGATTGCTGTGTTGCGTTTGCCACGGGCATGGCGGCTGTCAGTGCGGCGCTGGGCGTACTGCTGAACGCCGGTGACGACCTGATTGCGCACAAGACGCTTTACGGCTGTACCTACAACCTGATCACGCGCTGGTACCCACGGCTCAACATCGGCAGCAAGCTGATCGACCTCAATAACACCAAGCTGCTGCAAAAAACGATCACGCCGCGCACGCGCGTGGTTTACTTCGAGACGCCGGTCAACCCCACGATGGAACTGATCGACATCGGCGCGATCCGCAAAGTGCTCGACGCGGTCAACGCCAGGCGCAAACCTGAGGAACGCATCCGCATCGTCGTCGACAGCACCTTCGCCACGCCCTACTGCCAGCGCCCGCTGGAACTCGGCGCGGACCTGGTCGTTCACTCGCTGACCAAGAACATCGGCGGCTTTGGCACCGACATGGGTGGTGCGGTGATTGCCGGCGCCGAACTCGAGGGCCAATTGCTGCTTTATCGCAAGGATTTCGGCGGCGCGCTTGCGCCCAAAAGCGCGTGGCCAATTCTGGTTTACGGTCTGCCCACGCTGCCCTTGCGCCTGAAACGCCAGATCGAGACGGCCTACCAGGTCGCGCGCTTTTTGCGCAGCCATCCGAAGGTCGCGCGCGTGTGTTATCCGGGACTTGAAGATCACCCGCAGTACGAACTTGCCAAGCGACAGATGCGTGACCTGCATGGCGAGTTCGCGCCCGGCAACATGATCTACTTTGAGACCGTCGAGCACGCGCCCGGGCACTCGGAGAACTGCATCAAAGTCGTCGACTGGATCGCCAAACACGCATACGCTCTGACGCTGGCGGTCAGCCTCGGTCAGTTGCGCACGCTGATCGAAAACCCCGGCGCGATGACCCACGCCGCCGTGCCGCCGGAAGAGCGCATCAAGGGTGGCATCGCACCCAATGGCATTCGCCTGTCCATCGGCGTCGAAGACCCGAAGGATTTAATACACGACTTGGAACAGGGCCTCGCCATCGCCGATTAGTTTTCAGCCACTGATGAACACAGATAAACACAGATAACAGATGTGAACCCGATCGGTGTTCATCTGTGTTTATCTGTGGCAAAAATTGCAGTTACAACTTGGTTGCGCGGATCAGGTCCGCGACGAGCAGGTCGAGGAATCCCACCAGCGCCGATTTGAACAGGGGTGCGTCGAAGCGGTCGCCGAATTCGCGGCTCATGGCATTCAGGACGTTGGCGCAATCCATCGTCGTCAGGCCGAAGTCGCGTTTCAAAAGCGTCTTGAGCGTGATCAGGTTGTTGGCGCGGTGTTCGTCCATGCCCATCGAGGTCGCCACCACCTTGCGCACGGTCGGGAACAGCACGTCAAATTTACTCTGGTTGCGCACATTGATGCTCGCCACTGCGCCGCCCGCGCCCGGGCCGGGCTTGCCGCACTGGATGCACGCCGCGGCGTGCGGGCCCGGCAGCAGTCCCAGGCAGTGGGGACACACGGGGTGTTCGGTCACCAGGGCGATCACGCGGTTGTCCTTGCCCGCGATGTCGACACAATAACGCAGGGCCTTTGCCGCGGGACTCATCTGCTTGAGCCGAATCAGCGCGCGTGTCCGCCGCAGCCACAGGTCGAGGTCCTGCGGCGAGCGTTTGATGCCGCTGGCGGTCGCGCGCAGCACGCCATCGAAGTTGCCGACGGTCGCCAGCATTGCGGCGAGCAGGCGCCAGCCCTCGACGCGGTCGGGCGCGCCGGTCGCGACGCTGCCAACGCGCTGGGTGATCTGGCAGCGTTGGCGGAAGATTTCGTCGGGCGTACCTTTGACGCGGCCGAAATCACGCTTGGCGGATTCGAATTCGAGACTCACGCGGTCAAGGGCGTGGGCCTTGTTGACCGCGGCCTGCGCGGACATGGCGTCGCCCTGCGCCAGCGCTTCATCGCGGCGGTCGAGCAGCTCATTGATCTCGTTGGTGTAGTCCGGCATGGCCCGTGCCGGTAATTGTGGAATGGCCCGGTGCTTTATGCAATCGCATGCCACACAAGGGCTTGCGAATATGGAACGACGCGGTTGGCCCTACCATTCGATGATTTTGCCGACCAGTGCGTCGATGGTCACGACGCGTTGCGTGGCGCTGCCCTGCTCGTTCATGCGGATGCGCCACACGGGCACAAAGACGACCTCGAGGTTTTTGGGCGTCGCGTCAAAACGTTTCTTGAAGGCGGCTTTGACGGCATCGTCAGATTGCCGTTTCAGCAGGTCGCGTTCGTCGATGGTGAGGCTGCCCGGCGGCACTTCCTGGAAGTTCGTCACACCGTCGAAATCGCGCACATCACTGGCGTACTGGCCGGGGTTGTCGGTCAGCCGCATACCGTCGTTGGGTGTGAATGCAAGCACCTGCATGGTCAGCGGGTGCAAAAACACGCTGCCGAGCTTTTCGTCGTACTGGCCGCCGAAGATGCGTTTGATAAACGCGCGCGTGACCTTTTCCTGGAAGTCGAGTTTCAGCAGCGGCTTGTATTCGAGGCTGACACCCGCGACGGTTTCATTTTTGCCGAGGATGCCCAAAAACGCGCTGTTGCGCAGGCTTTCGCCAATCGCCAGCGCGCGGCCCTCGGCGACATTCGGAACGAGAGCATTCACCTTGCGCGTGAGCCCGAGGTCCGGGCGCAGGCCGTTTTGCGGCGCATAATAAAGATTCACCCGGCCCTCGGTGTAATTGCGCGCGAGCTCGGCCTTCACCAGCGCCTTGAGCAGGTTGCGGGCTTTGGCCTCGCTGACGTCGGCTTTGTCGGCGAAGTCCTTGGCGGACATGAAAGGTTTGCTCGCGAGCGCGTCGGCGAGTTTGCGCTGCTCGGCATCTTCGTCGGCATCGGTGTCGTCGGGTCCTTCTTCGTCGGCGATTTTCGCGCTGGACGCTGCTTTTACTGCCGCCGGTCGCCTGTCGCCCGCCGCCTCCTGCGACACATCAGCCTCGTTCGTGCCGCTCGCTGACGCTTCGCGCTCTGAACCGCGCAGGGCTTCGACAATGGGGTCGAAGCGGTCGCGTGTGGTGGTGTCCGTGAGTTTTTCGATGCGGTCTTCGTCGAGCGTTTCGTGGCGCGTGTACAGCCAGCGCGTCTTGAGCCGCCGCGTGCCGCCGTATTCGTCCGGCGAAATGAAGAGGAACTCGCCGGGTTTGAGCGCCGGCAGTTCGTCCATGATTTCGTCGGTGTGCGTGGGGTCCAGCGATTTCACCGTGGGCTGCACCTTCTTCTGGTCCTGCAACGTGGTCAGGCGGCCGAGCGACCAGGTGCCGAACTGCGCCATCGCCTTGTAGTCGACGTCACCGGGGTTCTGCGTCGCCATCAGGCAGCAGATGCCGTACTTGCGCGCCTGTTTGAACAAGACTTGCAGCGAATCCTTGCACGCGGGTTTGCGCACGGGCGGGATGAACTGCGCAACTTCGTCGATGTAAAACAGCGCCTGCGGTTTTTCGCTGGGGTTCTGCAGCATCCACGAATAAAGCTGCTCGCACAGCGCCGCCACGAAGAACTCCTTGTCTTCCTGGCTGGTCAGTGTGTTCAGGTAAATCACGCTCACGCGCGTCTTGCCGGGCAACGCCGCAACTTCGCTGTCGTTGGCCTTGGGCGGTTTGCCGGGCTTGGGCAGCGGCACAGCGGGGAGGCCAAGCAGCAGGTCGACGTTAACCGGGATGCCTTCGTGGAAAAGCATGCGGCGCGCGCCGACGTCGAGTCGCGCGAGTTTCTTGCACGCCTGCATGATCTTGCTCGCGTCGAGATAACGTGTGTACGGTTTGATGCCCTGCTCGTCGAGGGCTGCGAGATAGGCCGCAAACTGCGCCAACGTGCGCGGAAAGCGCTTGCTCGCCTGCAGGTCGGTCAGCGCCTTGTCGAGAACCGCGACGAGGCCCTCGCCGTCGTCGCTGTCGAGCTTGTAGCCGAGCAACGAAACGATCATGGTCGCGATGCTCGTGATGGCGCGGACGGCATCGGGCCCCTTCAGGCCGCGGATATCAATCGACATCGGGTCCGCCGATAGCGGGATTCCCTTGGAAGACGCGGGCGTGAACACCACGACGTCGGCCTTTTCCTTCAACAGTTGCGCAAACGCCGGGTCGAGGCCCTTTTCGTGCAACAGCGCCGGGTTGTCGGCGGCAAGCGCGAGGCTGCACAGGTCGCCTTGCGGGTCGATGCAGATCACGGGAATTCCATGAAGGATAAATTCCTCGACCAGCGCCTTGCACAGCACCGTCTTGCCCGAGCCCGAGCTGCCCAGCGCCATCATGTGGCGCAGCGCGGTCTCCGGGCGCAGGTCAATGTGCGGCCGCGGCTTGCCGTCGGCCACTTCGACACGCTCAAAGCCGAGGAAGAGTTTGTTGGGCACGGTGATGGCGACGGGTTCAGGCATGGGCGGGAGTCTATGCACGCATTCATGCACGGGCAAGGCGGGACACTTGCAGTCGGACTGTCAGAAACTAAACTTTGTCGGAACATGAAGCAGTGCCCGTGGTCAAGAATCCATCAAGCCCATCGCAGCGACGCTCAGGCGTCGCTGTTTTTGCAAACTGGGGGATATCAGCCGTGACCTCAACGGCCGCCAAAGAACATGCGGCTCCCGCCGCAACACCAGAAACCGCGCCCCCGGTGTGGCGGCGCAAGGATTTGCTGGACCTCGAGACGCTGACGCGCGACGAACTCGTCATGGCGCTCGACCAGGCCGCGGGTTTTAAAGAAATCAGTACCCGAAGTATTAAAAAAGCTCCGGCGCTGCGCGGCAAAGTCGTGCTGACGCTCTTCTACGAGCCCAGCACGCGCACGCGTACCAGTTTCAGCCTCGCCGCACAGCGGCTGTCGGCCGACGTGGTGGAGATTGCGCAGGAAGCAAGCTCGGCCAAAAAGGGCGAGTCGCTGGTCGATACCGCGCGCAACCTGCAGGCCATGGGCGTCGACCTGATCGTGGTGCGCCACCAGCAGGCCGGCGCGCCCGCGCTTCTGGCCCGTTCGCTCGACGCCTGCGTGATCAACGCCGGCGACGGCACGCACGAGCACCCGACGCAGGGCTTGCTTGACATCTTCACGATGCGCGAAAAATTCAAGGACCTCGCGGGCAAGCGCGTCGCGCTGGTGGGGGACATCACCCACAGCCGCGTCGCGCGCAGCAACATCTGGGGCCTGAAGAAACTTGGCGCGGAAGTAGGTGTGGTCGGGCCGAAGACGCTGATCCCCGGCGCGCTCAAGGACCTCGGCGTCAACATCCACTATCATCTCGACGAAGTGCTCGAGCACTACGACGTCTTCAACATCCTGCGCATCCAGCTTGAGCGACAGGCCAGCGGCCTCTTCCCCGGCATGCGCGAATATCACCTGCGCTACGGCATCGACGAGCGCCGCCTGGCGCGTATGCGCAAGGGCGTCCTGATCATGCACCCGGGGCCGATCAATCGCGGCGTCGAAATCACGCCGGGGGTCGCCGACGGCAAACACAGCGTTATTCTTGAACAAGTAACGAACGGCCTGGCCGTGCGCATGGCGGTGCTGTACCTGTGCCAGGGCGCCAAGGAATTGCCGAGGGACGCAAAATGAGTTTCTGGGGCCCCGGTACCGGCCTATACGCCTCGGGCCGCACGCGCGGCCCGGCGCGAAATCCTGATGCGCCTCCCAAGGACGGCATCCGCCGCCTGCTGGTGCTCAACTTCGGCCAGCTCGGCGACACGGTGTTGAGCCTGCCCGCGCTCGATGTCCTGCGCGACCATTACCCCGACGCTGAATTCACCATGGTCTGCGGCATGCCCGCCCATGAGTTGCTCAACCTCTGGGGCCGCTCGGATCGCCTGTTTGCCATGGACCGCGTGCGCGTGCGCGACATCAACCCCATTGTCGGCGCGTTTTTGATCTGCCAATCGATCAGCGGCTATTGGAAGCCGACGCCCGACGCGGTGGTCGTTATCCACCCCATCAGCGAGATCAACCTGATTGCTTATGGCGCGCGCATTCGCCGCCGCGCGGGCATCGTGCCGCGGCGCGGCTTCTTCTCTTCGCTGATCAACGAACCGCTCGAGGGCACCTGGAAAAAGTGCCACGCCAGCGCGTCATATCTTGCGCTCGTCCATCAGTTCTGCGGCCTGCCCGCGCCGGACCTGACCAAGCCGCCCGTTCCGCGGCTGGAATTGCCGGATGCGCCTGTGCGCAACGGGCGCATCGCCATCCACGTCGGCGCGGGGCGCAAGGAACGCCGTGTGCCGCCGAAGGTCTGGGCCGAAGTCGGCAATGCACTACACAATGCGACGGGCAAGCAGATCGCATTCGTCGGCGGGCCCGAGGAACTTGGCCTGGCCGATGAACTTGCACGCAGCATCTCTGGTGCGTCGGTGCTGGGAGGCGGCGACATCCTCAGCCTCGCGCGCGACCTCGCCGCAAGCGGCTTCTTCATCGGCTCTGACAGCGGGCCCGGCCACCTTGCGGCGTCCGTCGACACGCCTGTGCTGACGATCATCGAGGAACACAAGTCACTGCGTTACCGCACGCTGGGTCCCACGACCGCAACGGTGATGCATCGCAACATCACCGATGTGACGCCGACGGCGATCATCGACGCCGCGTTGCGCCACCCTGTGTTCACGGGAGCGCGCGCGTGAGCGACCAGGCGATCCCTGAGAAGCCGTTGGCGCTCGCCATCACGACGCGGCTCGCGCTGGCGGCCTTTGCGGCGTTGACGATCATCTCGCTGCTCAATCGGCTGAACACTTTCGTGACGATTCCCTTCACCGGCGACACCAGCCACCGCATGGCGCTTGCCACGCCCGATGTGCGCGAAGTCGAGTTCCGCGCCGCTGACGGCACGCGCCTTTACGGTTGGGTGATGGGCAAGGACAGCGCGCGCCATCGCATCATCTTTTGCAAAGGCCAGGGCGGTTATGTCGGCCACTTGCTCGGCATCCGTAGCGAGCAATGCAGCGCACTCGACATGCAGGTGCTGGTGTTCGATTATCGCGGCTACAACCGCAGCGCGGGGCGGCCCAGTGAAGCGGGCACGTATTGCGACGCACGCGGCGCGTGGTTGTTTGCGACGAAAGACCTTGGCTGGGACGGCCGCAAGATTATCGTCTGGGGCCAATCGCTGGGCGGCGCGGTCGCAACCAAGTTGACCTGCGACCTGCTTGAGGGCTCAAGTGCGCTTTGGCCCGGCTGGGCCGACGTTCAGGCGCCCGCGGGGCTTGTGCTCGAGTGCCCGTTCACCTGCATAGCGGAGATGGCCCGCAAGCGCATGGGTTTTCTGGGCGCGCCTGAGTGGCTGTCCTATTGCAGCTACGACAACATCGGCCGCGCGCCGGCGTTGAAGCTTCCGGTTTTCCACGTGCACGGCAAGGCCGACGAAATCATCCCGTTTGCGCAAAGCCAGGCGCTGCACGCGGCGATCGCGGGGCCCAAACGCGGCCTGTGGCCCGAACTTTCGACGCACAACGACATCTGGCCCACGGCCAAGGAAGAAGTCGGCCCGGCCCTGAAACAATTCTTTGTGGAGGTTACCGGTGGCTGACCTGCACCCCATCCTGATTCGCCACGGGCGCGTGATCGACCCGGCCAACAAACTCGACGCCGTCGCTGACGTGCTGATCGTCAACGGCAAGGTGATTGCCGTCGGCAAAGTCAGCGAGAACGAACTCAAGCCGCACAAACAAAGCCTGAGCGGGCTGGAGATGTTCGACGCGCGTGGCCTCTGGATCATGCCGGGGCTGGTCGATTTGCGCGCGCACCTGGGTGAGCCCGGCAACGAAGGCGCGGAAACCATCGCGGGCGGCGCGCTTTCGGCCATCCACGGCGGCTTCACGACCGTGGCCTGCATGCCCGACACCGACCCTGCGCTCGACAGCGAAGCCGCTGCGCTTTACGTGCGGCGGCAATCCGACCAGGCGGGCTACGCCGATGTTTACCCCGTATGCGCGCTGACGAAAAAGCGCGAGGGCAAGGAACTTGCGGAACTCGGGCAACTTGCCGAGGCCGGGGCTGTCGCATTCTCTGACGAACAGCGCGCGACCGACTCGCCCGCGACGCTTCTGCGCGGGATGGCTTACGCCAGCATGTTTGACCGCGCGGTGATCGAGTATGCGCAGGATCCTGCGCTTGCGGGCGGCGCGATGAACGCGGGTTACGAATGCACGCTCGCGGGACTGCCCGGTATTCCCGCGGTTGCCGAGGAACTCGCCGTGGCGCGCGCCTGCATGTTCGCGCGCGAATCGGGCGCGCACTTCCACGCCGCCAACGTGACCACGACCAACGCCGTGCGCGCCATCAAACGCGCGCGCAAAATGGGCGTACGCGTCAGCGCCGAGACGTCGCCGCACTACCTGTGCCTGACCGACGCCCAGGTACGCAAGAATTACGACACGAACTACAAGGTGTTTCCGCCGCTGCGCACCGCCGCGGACATTGGCTGGCTCAAGCGCGGCCTGCGCGAAGGCGCGATTGACTGCATAGCCAGCGGCCATCAGCCCGTGGCGCCGGAAGCCAAGGAACTTGAATTCGGCCGCGCGCCTTTTGGCATCGTGGGGCTCGAGACCGCGCTGGCGCTTACGATGCGCGCCCTCGACGGCGAACTCGACCTGCCGCGCATCGTCGCCGCCATGACGATCAATCCCGCGCGCGTGTTGCGGCTGGACAAGCGCAAGGGGCATCTCTCGCCGGGCGCTGACGGCGACGTGTGCATGTACGACCCGAAGTACAAGTGGACGATCGATCCCGCGATGTTCGTCAGCCGCTGCAAAAACACGCCCTTTGCGGGCATGGAGCTTGTCGGCAAGCCGCGCTACACGATCGCCCGCGGCCGTATGTTTGATCTGTCGATGATGGAACCCGCCAAAGTTTAGCCACGAATTCTCACGAATAGACACGAATCATTTGGCGGTTATTCGTGTGGATTCGTGTCCATTCGTGGCTAAAACGCTTTGCCATGTCCAAATTTGTCCTTGATGGTTATTCCCTGACGCTTGACCGCGTTGCCGACTTTCTCGCCCGCCGGCCTGCCGTCACGGTCGCGACCAAAGCGCGTGCGGCCGTACGCAAGGGCCGCAATTTCGTGCAGGAACTGCTGAAATCCGGCAAGCCCGTTTATGGTGTCAACACCGGATTCGGCAAACTTGCCAATGTCCGCATTCCCGACGAAAAACTCGCCGAGCTTCAACTCAACCTGATTCGCTCGCACGCTTGCGGCGTGGCCGAGCCGCTGTCGGAAAATGTCGTTCGTCTTGCGCTCTTGCTGCGCATTAACAGCCTCATTCACGGTAACAGCGGCGTAAGGGAAGAGGTCGTTGATTCGTTGCTGGCGCTGCTAAACAGCCGTGTGGTTCCGTGGGTGCCGCGCAAAGGCAGCGTCGGTGCGTCGGGCGATCTCGCACCGCTGTCGCACATCGCACTGGTGCTGATCGGCGAAGGCAAGGCGTATTTCGACGGCAAGCTCATGCCGGGCGGCGAAGCGATGAAACGCGCCGGTCTCAAAGCCGTGACCCTGCAGGCCAAAGAGGGCCTCGCGCTGGTCAACGGCACCCAGATCATCCAAGCGATTGGCTTGCGCACCATCGTGCAGGCGCGCCGCTGGATCAAACTTGCCGACGCCGCGGCGGCTTGCAGTCTCGAAGCCTTGCGCGGCAGCGATTCGCCCTTTGATCCACGTGTGGCAAAAGTGCGGCCGCATCCCGGCCACGCGCTGGTCAGCCGCAACATGCTCAAGATGCTCAAGGACAGCGAAATCCGCGAAAGCCACCGTGTGGGCGACGACCGCGTGCAGGACGCCTACAGCCTGCGCTGCGTGCCGCAGGTGCACGGCGCGGCGCGCGACGCTTTCCGGCATGTCGAAGAAGTGTTCACGTGCGAACTGAACGCCGCGACGGACAACCCGCTGCTGTTTCCCGACGACAAAGAGGTGATATCGGCGGGTAATTTTCACGGCCAGCCGCTGGCGCAGGCGCTGGATTACCTCGCGATCCTGCTGAGTGAAATCGGCGCGATTTCCGAGCGGCGGACGGAGTCGATGGTCAACCCGGACCTCTCGAACCTGCCCCCGTTTCTGGTGCGCGAATCGGGGCTGAATTCGGGCCTGATGATCGCTCAGGTGGTTTGCGCGGCGCTGGCGAGCGAGAACAAAATCCACGCCCATCCCGCGAGCGTCGATTCGATACCGACCAGCGCGAACAAAGAGGACCACGTGTCGATGGGCGTAACAGCCGCACTCAAGGCCGACCATGTGTTTAAAAACATCAAGAATATCCTCGGTATCGAACTGCTCGCGGCGCGTTTTGCGCTCGACTACCACAGGCCTTTAAAACCGGGCCGCGGCGTGGCGGGCATCATGAAGGTGCTGGAGAAGGATATCCCGCCGCTGGTGCGCGACCGCGCGCTGTACGAAGATTTCGCTAAGGTCGAAGCCGCCGTCGACTCCGGCGCGCTGGATGCCGTGTTGGACGAGCTGGAGTAGTATTTTTGGCCGCCGATAAAAGCGGATAAACGCCGACGAACAGAGCAAGCGACACTCAAAAATCACCGGTGATTTTGCGGAGGGATTGGTCCTCTACTGGCTTTCGTGGCACGGCTACGAATGCGCGCGAATCGACCACGTTGGCATTGATTTGATTGCTCGAAACACCTCCGGTGAACGGATGGGGATTTCGGTCAAATGTAGGTCGCGGTACGAAGGCACCGAAAGTGTTTCCATCAATCTTCCGACAGATGGGTTCGAGAAAGCCCAGGATGCTTGCGATAACTTTGGTTTGAGCCCCTATTACGCCATAGTTGTTCATGGCGGGGGATGTATTCGCTGCTTCGTCGTGTCACTGCCTCACCTCCTGGAGTTGGTTGGAGGCAAGGTTGGTGGAATGCGGTACTGGCAAATGACCGACAAGTCCTTGGAGCAATACCGACAAGATCAGGACATCGAAGAGTTTCAGTTTGACGCGGTATTTGATTCTTGGCGAGAAGCGGCGAGAGACTAACCCGTTGTCTCTATCGGCGTGTATCCGCTTTTATCGGCGGCTAAGAAAGCCGCTACGGCGTTGCGGTTTCCTCTTCTTTTTCTTCGGCGGGGATCGAGACGAATTCGGCGTCAATCGGCTTGTGTTCAAGCGCCTTTGGCGAGAGAGCCGCTTCTGTTTTGGTTTCGACGACTTTGGCAGGCTCGGCCGCACCGGCAGGGGCATTAGCTTGCGCTTCCTCTTCTGTTCGGGCCCCCGCGCCTACGCTTGGGGCTCGGTTAGCAGCCTTAGCTTCCGCGGCGCGGCCGGCGAGCCACATGGCCGCGAACGCTGCGCCAAAGGGCACCAACAGCACCGGCCACACCAGCGCAAGGCCGGCAGCCATGCCGAGCGCGCCGCCCGCGACCTGGATGAACACCAGTTCGTTGCTGGCCACGGCGTCAATCAGCCCTTCGAGTTCGCTGTCGTCGTGCGCGAGCAGTTCCTGCTCAACCAGTTTCTTGACGTCGATGGCTTTAACAAGTTCTTCCGAGGCGTCGAATACGAGTTGCGTCAGGCGTTCACGGACGTTTTTGTCCTTCAGCATGTCGCCTGTGGCCTTGGGCAGTTGCGAAACGATGCCCGCCGCAGCCTTATCCAGCCCGCCGTTGGTCGACAGTTCGTCGATCATGTCGGTCATCAGCTTGTCGACCAGGGGGTCGAGCATGCCCGACTTGCTTGCGCCCGCGGCCAATATCCCCGCCAGCGGGCCCAACGTCATGCCCGCGGTTGCGCCGCTGATCAGCGCCGTGATGTTGCTGCGAAGTTTCTTCTTCAGCGCCGCGCGGGCGTCCTCGGAGATTGTCTCGATACCGGTCTGGATGCCGCGGCGTACTTCGTTTTGCGCCGCCGCACGGGCGTGGGGGTCGGAAAGCAGTTCCGGCAGCCGCTTGGACAGCGTTTCCAGCGTGCGGGCGACGGCGCCGCTCTCGACCAGCAGCTTGTGCATGCGGTCGGCGGAAATCAGGTGCTCTTCCATGGTTGCCGCAACGCTCTTGGCAAGCTCCACGCGGCGGCTCGGCACCACGCCCTGGATACCCATGAATTTTACGCGCGGGTGAAAGAGCATTTTAATTGCGACCCAGTTGGTGAAGAAACCGACGAGGCCCGCAATCGAGACCGAGAAAAACAACTGCGACCATAGCTGTTTGGGAAACGCCGACTGGAACACCGCGCCCAAAACCGTCATCAGCACAAAAAACGCGCCCGTGGCGGCAAGCACCTTCGGCCCGTTTGATTTGCGGGCGAAAGCGCTGAAACGCGGCTGGGAAGCGGGTTCTGCCATAAGTTCAGTGTAAAAATACTGAGCCACGAATCTTCACGAATAGACACGAATAAGCGCAAGGCCGTTCGTGAGAATTCGTGTTCATTCGCGGCTCGAAACGTCCTTTATTCCAGGATCATGGTTTCGCGCAGCACTTCTTCGACCGAGGTCGAGCAGTCGTATATTCCCAGCAGGCCCGACTCACGCAGCGTACGCATCCCAAATCGCTTGCCCGCCTCGCGGATCAGCGCGACGCTGGCGCCGTCCATGATCATCTGTTTGAGCTCGTCGTTGCAGCGCAGGATTTCGTACAGGCCCATGCGGCCCTTGTAACCCGTGCCGTTGCAACGCGAGCAGCCCTTGCCGTAGGCGAACTTCTTGCCCGCGATGTCGGCGCCCTTGAGGTTGAGCTCAAGCAGCACTTCGTCGTCGGGCACGTAATACTCTTTGCACGCGGTGCAGATCTTGCGCACCAGGCGCTGGGCGACGATAGCCTCCAGCGTCGCCGCAATCAGGAACGACTCCACGCCGATATCGACGAGGCGCGTGACTGTGCTTGCGGCGTCGTTGGTGTGAATGGTGGAAAGCACAAGGTGGCCGGTGAGCGCGGCTTCGACCGCGATGCCGGCGGTTTCTTTATCGCGGATTTCGCCCACCAGGATCATGTCCGGGTCCTGGCGCAGGATGCTGCGCAGGGCCTTGGCGTAGGTTAAACCCACGTCGGCATTCACCTGGCACTGCATAACGCCCGGCAGATCGTACTCGACGGGGTCTTCCGTCGTGATGATCTTCATGTCGGGCTGGTTCATGTGGTTGAGGCAGCAATACAAAGTGGTGGTTTTGCCTGAACCGGTCGGGCCCGTGACCAGCACCACGCCGTTGGGCTTGGCGATGAGGGCCTTGATCATGTCGTTGTCGGTCGTGCGAAGGCCCAGGTTGTCGAGGCTGAGGCTGACGTTGCTGCGGTCAAGAATACGCATGACGCAGCTTTCGCCGAACATCGTGGGCAGCGTGCTCACGCGAAGGTCGACGTTGCGGCCTTCGATGGTGAGCTCGATACGGCCGTCCTGCGGCAGGCGCGTCTCGGCGATGTTGAGCTTGCTGACGACTTTGATACGCGAGATCAGGGGGCTTGCGAGTTCGCGCGGCGGGTTTTCCATCTGCAGCAGCGCGCCGTCCACGCGATAGCGCACCTGGAATTCGGTCTCGAAAGGCTCAAGGTGGATGTCCGAGCTGCGGTCGCGAATGGCCGTTGCGAGCAGGAAGTTGAGCAGTTTCACGACCGCGGGCGCGTCCGGGTCGCCGGCGTCAACGCTCATGGCCTTGCTTTCGCCGCCCAGCCCCGTGCCGCTTTCATCGAACTGGGCGAGGTCGTCCTTCTTCAGGCCGCCTTCCTTGTCGTCGCCGCCGTAATAACGGCCCAGCGCCGCGGTGATGTCCTCAACGCTGGCCAAGGCGCCGTTGATGCGGATGCCGGGTACGCGGCTTTGAAGCGCAAACGAAAGCTCGTCGAACACCACGATCTTGGTGGGGTCATCCATGGCCACGACCAGCGCCTTTTTCTCGGCGTCGAACTCGAGCGGGATCACGCGGTAGGTGTGGGCCTGGGCCTCCGTGAGCATGTCCAGCAGCTCAATCGGGATTTCAATGCCCGTGAGGTCGACGAACGACATTTCGTTCTGCGCCGCAAGCGCCATCGTGACGTCGCCCTCGGTGCAGACGCCGGCCTCGACCAGGATTTTGCCGATCAGGCCGCCGCTCTTCTTCTGGCGGGCAAGGGCTTCCTGGATGTCACCTTCGGTGACGAGCTCGATTTCCTTGAGGATCTGCCCCAGCAGCTTGCGACGCTTTGCCATGTGTGCACCCTGAGATTCGCCCGTTTCGGTACTTCCCCCGCCGATCCCCGCTTGCCGCTAGATTGGCTTGCGCACGGACGTTGACGCGGGCGCCGCCTTCTTGTCGATCGCGGCGGCGGCCGCGGCGGCCGGCGGAGGCGCGGGAACTTCCGGCGTGTCCTTGGCGAACTGGTCGTCCCACATGCGTCCGCCCTTGGACCGCTTGAGGACCTCGAACTTTTCCTTCACGTCCTTGAGGTTCTGGCAGTAGGTGAAGAGTTCGTTGCGCGTGATTTTCTGGGCATTGTAGACGTCAAACAGGTAATCGTCCAAAAGCACCATGCCCTGGTTCTTGCCGGTCTGGATCACGCTCGACAACTGGTAGGTCTTGCCTTCGCGAATCAGGTTTTCGACGGCGCTGTTGGACACCAGGATTTCAAAACCCGCGATCACGCCGCCGCCATGTTTGGGCATCAGCACCTGGCTGATGATCGAGATGATCGAGACGGCAAGCTGGGCGCGCACCTGTTCCTGCTGGTTGGTCGGGAACGCGTCGATGACGCGGTCCATGGTGCGCGTGGCGCCGGTGGTGTGCAGCGTGCCGAACACCAGGTGGCCCGTTTCGGCGGCGGTAATCGCCGCACCGATGGTCTCAAGGTCGCGCATTTCACCCACGAGGATCACGTCGGGGTCCTGGCGCAGTGCGCGGCGCAGGCCCTCGGCGAAGCTCGGCACGTCGTTGCCGAGTTCGCGCTGGGTGATGATCGACATCTTGTGGTTGTGGTAGTACTCGATGGGGTCTTCCACCGTGATGATGTGGCAATCCTCGGTGATGTTGATGTAGTCAATCATCGTCGCCAGCGACGTTGTCTTGCCCGAGCCCGTGGGGCCCGTGACGAGGATCAGGCCGCGCGGACGGCCGAGCACGCCTTTGACGGTTTCCGGCAGGCCGATCTGGTCAAACGTCAGCAGCTTGTTCGGGATCTGGCGGAAAACGCCGCCCACGACGTTCTTTTGTTTGAACGCGGCGCAGCGGAAACGGGCTTTTTCGCCAAACGCGTAGCCCCAGTCCGTGCTGCCGACTTCCTGCAGCTCCTTCAAGTTCTTTTCCGGGATGATTTCCTTGATCAGGCGCAGGGTATCGGCCGGCGTCAACTCAGGCGCGTTGACGTCCTTGAGGTGGCTCGATTTGCGGATGGTGGCCTTTCGCCCGACAGCAAGGTGCAAGTCTGACGCACCCTGAGAAATCATGAAATCGAACAACTGGTTCATCGTCAAAGCCATGCGGAAATCTCCAGCTCCCACGGACGAACGAGGACGGGCCCGCCGCCCTCAAATGCCCGTGGCTGTGTGTTCATCAAGAGGGGTCCAGAATAGGTTGAAAGCGGCGTAACGGCTAGGGTTAGGCGATGCAATGAAGTCCCAACAGGTGCTACCCCGGCCCAGTACGTCTGTGACATTCGTGGGGGCGGGCCAGGTCGGTCTCAGTCCCGGACAGCGCAGCTACATGTTTGCACTCCGACCATGGTTTGAGGTCATGCGGCCAACCTGACCTTTCGTATTGATCACTTTGCAAGATCCAGCACCCGCCGAAAACGCTCATCGGCGCGCAACAGGCTTGCGTCGAGGTCTGTATTGAGGTGCACCTTAGAGATCGAACCTGTTTTCACCGCCTTCTCAAGGTGGGTGAACGCTGTGACCCGTATACCTTCCTGTGACTCCGGGTCGGCGGTGAGCTCTGCCTGCCAGGCGCAGGTACATGCCGCAGCGAAATGGGCCCAGCCGTCGGACGGGTTTTTCTTCAGATGGGCCTTTGACAGGTCATAGGCGCTTTGCGCGTCACGGCGCGCATCATCGAGCTTGTCCAGGCCCACGTAGGCCGCGGCGCGGTCCAGGTGGGCGTAAATCTTGCACTCCACGTCTTCCTTGGCAAGCGCCAGCGCCCTTTCGACGTCGGGCAGCACGCCCTCCCAATTCTTGCGCGCGCGCTGCACCGCCGCGCGGCCCTCGACGTTCACGGCGTTGCCGGCGTCGAGTTGAAGCGCCTTGTCATAGTCCGCCAGCGCCTTGTCGAACTCGCCCATGTCGCGATAGGTGCGGCCGCGATTGGACCAACCGCGCACGAATGTGGGGTCGAGTTCGATGGCTTTGGTGTAGTCCCTGATCGAATTTTCAAATTCGCCAAGATTGCGAAAAACCACCGCGCGCCCGTTCCAGGCGGTGACGTTCTTGGCGTCGAATTCGAGGGCCTTGTCGAGATCGTCCCGCGCCTTTTCGAGTTCGCCGAGATAGAGGAACGCGCGTCCGCGTGTGGTGAGGGCGTCGGCGCTGGCGGGCACGATCTCGAGCGCCTTTTGGCAGTCGGCAGCCGCCTTGTCGAAAGCACCCTTGCCAAACTGGGCGTCGGCGCGCGCGATCCAGCTTTCAGCCTGCCGCGGTCCCAGTTGCACAGCCTTGTTTGCGTCTGCCAGCGCCTTGTCGAATTGCTGCTTGCCACAGTGGGCTTTGGCGCGCGTGACCCAACCGTCGACGTATTTTGGCCCGAACTTCAGCGCGTTGTTGCAATCCGCAATTGCCTTGTCGAATTCGTCCTTGCCGCAGTACGCCTTGGCGCGTGTGGCCCATGTATCGGCCTGCTTGGGGCCGAATTGCAGCGCCTTGTCGCAATCCGCCACCGCGTTGTCGAATTCGTCAAGGCCGCAATACGCTCGCGCCCGCGCAAGCCACGCTTTGGCGTTCTCAGGCCCGAATTCAACTGCTTTGTGGCAATCCTCCAGCGCCGCCTTAAAATCCGCCTTGCAACACAAGGCCCTTGCACGGGCCATCCATGCCTCGGCGAGCCGCGGACCGAATTCCAGCGCCTTCTCGCAGTCCTCCATCGCCATCTTGAAGTCGTCCATACCCGCCGCGGCGACGGCGCGAGCCGCCCAGGCCTCGGCGCTCTTTGGGGCGACCTCGAGCGCCTGGTTGCAGTCCGCAACGGCCTTGAGCCATTCGCTCTTGAACGCGTACGCCTGGGCGCGTGTGACCCAGCCGTCGACGAACTCGGGGCCGTATTCAATTGCCTTGTCGCAGTCGGAGATCGCTTTGTCGTACTCGGCCTTGAACACGTAGGCCTCGCCGCGCCCCTGCCAGGCCTCGACTAGCCGGGGCTCTTTTTTGAGCGCCTCGCTGCACTCCACGACTACGCTGTCCCATTCGCCAAATTTCTTGAGGCTTTTGGCTTTGTTGATATGCGCCAGCGCCGGGCGCAACGCCGAGTTGACCTGGCGCTCGGGTTCTTTTGCAACACGGTTGACCGAAGTTGTTGCGGTGCAGGCACCCACAAGCGTGGCGATGCCGCAAATCAAGAGGCGTTTCATGGCGCTATCTCCGGGCGGATTGCGCCGGAGTATAGTTTGCCGCCACGTGGGTGTGTTGTTCCAGTTGGCCGCTTGGTGGCCGACACCCGGGCGGGTTTGCGAGGCGACCTATCAGGCCGCCACGGGTATCTTGAGCATCTTGCCCAGGCTCTTGGCCACGTCGGCGTAATTGAGCGGCTTGGTGAAGAAGTCGTCGACGCCGATGCGTTTGACCTTGCGCACAAGTTCGTTATCCGCGGCCAAACCTGAAACCGCCACGATGAAGATGTTGCGCGTGTCCGGGTTGGCGCGCAGGCGGCGGCATACCTCGGCGCCATCCATGCGCGGCATCATCAAGTCGAGCACCAGCCCGTGGGGCTTGAAGCTCCCGATTTTCATCAACGCTTCATAACCGTCGCTGCTGGTTTCAATCGTCGCGTTGGGCAGCGATTCCGAGAGCATCTCGGTCGCGACCTCAAGGATGTCGGCGTCATCGTCAACGATCAGCAGGCGGCGCTCATTGGCGGGTTGCAGCTCTTCGGGAATCGGCAACTTGTTCTTCTCGAGAAACTCGACAAACGCCTTGGAATCCATGCGGTACTGGCCGCCGGGCGTGGTGTAAACTTCGAGTTTCTTGGCCTTGATCCAGTTGACGACCGTTGCGGGAGTTACCTGGCAATAGCGGGCAATGTCACCTGTCGAAAGGGTTTTGCGTCGTGCGGCCATAGCATCAATGTCCTAGGTCTGAACGCAAAACATATCGAAGGGCTATTAAGGCTGCAAGGTCTCCATAAGGCTAATTCCAGCAATAATTTACTTATACACAAAAAACGAGAAATCCATTCACGCTCTGCACAACAAGACCTTCTCCGCCATCAAGACCGCTAGGATGTGTCGCGTTCAAAAACACTCGATAGCAAATCGCCGCAAGCGAACTGCGGCGTCAGATGTTCTCGTATTGGCGCCGACGACGGGGTTACGCTGCTTGCAGTAAACGCCTGCACGTAATACCTTTCCGCGCTCGGAACTTTGAAACATCCATGACCGAAGACAACCTGATCACGCCTTCTGACTATTTCCACCGCGGCATGGACCGCCTTGAAAACGGCAAATTTGCCGAGGCGGTCGATTATTTCAAACAAGCCATTCAGCACGATTACCAGGGCAATGACCTAGCCATGCCCATGGGCGAGGCGCTGTTCGAACTCGGCCGCGCCGAGGAAGCGCTGGAATGGTTCAACCGCGCTTCCTCAAGTGACACCGCCGGCAACGAAGACGTGCTGCTATGGAAGGGCAGCGCCTATCTCGAACTCGGCAAGCACCGCCGCGCAATCAGTTGTTTCAACCGCGTGATTGAGCTCAACGCTAATCTCGCCGAGGCGCACTTCAAGCGCGGGCTGGTGCTCAGCGAAATGGGCAACCCTGACCGCGCGCTGGAAGCGTTTGACCGCGCGCAGACGCTGCTTGAAGACGACAACGAAGCGCAAGCTGAAGTGCTGCTTTGGAAGGGCCGCACGCTTACACGCCTTGGCCGCCGCGCCGAGGGCCTGCAACTGATGTTCGAGGCGCACGAAAAGGCGCCCGACGTGCCGGGCCCGTACAACGAAATCGCCGACGCCTATCGCTTCAACGGCGATCTCGGCGCCGCGGAAGAGTGGTACCTCAAGGGCCTCAAGCGTCTGCCGGAAGACCCGAGCCTGCACAACGATTACGGCAATCTGCTGCGCGACCTTGGCCGTATGCCCGACAGCCTTCAGCACCTGACGGTCGCGATCGAACATGACGCCAACCGCGCCGTGGCCTACTACAACCGCGCGCTGACGCTCGAACGCATGGGTCGAGGCGACGATGCGCTGAAAGATTACGACACGGTCATCGAGGCCAACCCCAACGACGTCGACTGCAAGTTGCGCAAAGTCGACTTGATGGCGCAACTGGCGATGTTCAAGGACGCGCGCGACTTGCTTTCGTCGCTGACACCCGAGCAATCCAAAACCGCCGAGGCCGAAGAAGCCGCCGCGCGCGTGCATAACCGCGAGGCGCTGCACGCCGAGCTTCACGGCGACCTCGACCGCGCGCTGGCAAGCCACGGAGCCGCGATCAAACTGCACCCGGATTTTCTCGACGTCGAAAGCCCCGGCGAGGCCGACGACACGCCGTTTACGCGCATGACGCGGCTGGTCAACCTGGTTGCGAAACTGCCCAAAGGCGACCCGCGCGAGGGAGTGGCGAAACTTCTCGAGGGCGCGGCGCGCTACAAGCTGCGCGAAAAAGAACTGTCGCAGGCGGCGCTTGAACAGGCGTTGGCGCTGGGCGCCGAGCGGCCTCTCGCGCTGACGTTGCTTGCCGAACTCACGTTCTACGAATTTTCGCGCGACAAAAAGGCGCTGTCCTACGCCGAGGAAGCCCTGAAGTTGCGGCCGGATTTCGTGCGCGCGCTCTGGATCAAAGCGACGGTGCTCGCGGACGGCCTGGGCCAGCCGCAGGAAGCTGTCGCCTGCTACCGCCGCATGCTGGAGATTACGCCGGGCAACCCAAGTGTGCTGTTGAACCTCGGCGACCTGTTCTTCGATCATGGCCAGCCGCACCGCGCGCTGGATTGCTACCGTAAAGTGCTGGAGGATCGCCCGGGCGACGTCAGCGTCAACCGCGACATCGGCCTGTGTTACCTCGCCCTCGAACGTTTCGGCGAGGCGATTGCGTGTTTCTCGCGCCTCGATGCGGCTGGTACGTTGCAGTTCGAGATCAAGCTTGACCTCGCCGACGCGCATCTCGCCGTCGGCGACCGCGCCGAGGCCGCCAAGCTGATCGACGAAGTGCGCGAAGGCAACCAGGGCATGGACCCCAACGTCGGCGTGCGCTGCCAGGAAATGACGGCGGCGCTCGAGAACGCGCGCAAGGCGCCCAAACTCGCGCTTGCGGCGCTCAAAGGCCTGGGCAACGAACGGCTTAGCACCTACGGCCTTGTGCAATCCGGCAAGGCGAAACTTGCGCTGGGCGAATACAAGGGCGCGCGCCATGACTTGAAGGAAGTGCTGCGCGACCTCGACCCGCGCGCGGGCGACGCTGTCGAAGCGCGCTATTACCTCGCGCGGGTCGCGTTTGCCGAGGGCAAACACGGCGAATCCCTGGAATTGCTCGACGAAATCATGCCGCTTGCGCCCTTTGACCAGCGCATCTATCGCTTCCGCTCGTGGGTGCAGATGCTGCAGGGCGAAATTGAGCTGAGCGAGCAAACCAGTGAAGGCGGCCGTTTCGCCGAGCTCGTGGCGCGCTGCCACCGGCTGCTCTCGCACGAAGATTTCCGCGAGGCTGCGGCGTCGGCGCGCGGGCTGATCGGCGATTACCCGGCGCGCGTCGAGTTGCGTTATTACCTGGCGTGTGCGCTGGCGCAGCTTGGCGAAGACGAACAGGCGCTGGAAGAATTGCGCACGGTGCTCAAGTCCGAGCCGAATTTGAAGAAGCAGATGCTGGACGAGTTCTACCTCGAGCCGCTGCGGCTTGCCGACCGCCACGAATTCCGAAACGGCAACGGCGGCGCAAGCGCCAGCGCATCACACCCCAAAGTCGACCCGCCTGCGCCCGACCTGCCTTAAAAGCGTTTCACAAAAGCGTTTCACGCAAAGACGCAAAGTAACGCCAAGGCGCAAAGAAAAACGACTGAGCGAACCGGAGCCCATTGCGTCAGCGATTGGATGCGATCACGGTCGCCCATTTCGGAAACTTCAACGGCAACTACATTCGCGAAGACACGAAGAACAGCAAAGCTTGCGTTGGCTCGATGGACTACCACTCATTGATTCTCAGGATCTGGTGGTTGGCAACGACGTAAAGGACCGGCCCGATTCCGGCAAAGTTGCACGGAGGAAGGGGCTCTTCTGATTCATTGACGATGTCTATCTCGGGCGATGAAGCGGTAACCCGTCCTTTGCCCAATTCAAGAATTCTTGCGCGTTGGGGATTGTCGTAGTTTCCAACACCGAGCACTCTGCGACCTTTTGCGGCAATGGCATGCCCCGCGTTCTTGCCGTACTCGAAGACCTCGTAGACGCCATCGCGGAAATGGACGATGGGGAAATCGGTGTAGAAGCAGGTCCAGAATTCATCATTGCCAACAACGTTGAATGCGTAGACGTCGCAAATGCGATGCGCCACCGCGCCATTGCGATTGAACCGCCATTTGATCGCGCCATGAGCGTCGAATTGCACGATACCGTCCTCACCGACGGGCGAGGGCCCCGGTCTTGCCCAGCCAAAATTGCCGAATACGCCCTCATCGAAATAGCTTGCCCAAATGGAACCGTCGTGGGTCACCCGGACATCAGCGATACCGTCGCCGAGGGTAATTTGCCGAAGCTCCTTTCCGGTCGGGTCAACAACCAGCGCATTCTTGTCAGCGCCGGTCCGATGCCATGCGCAGCGACCTCCGACTAAAAGGTAGCCATCCGGGCATATTTGAACGTGACCGACAGGCAGTTTTGTTGACCGAACCAAGGCGCGGTGCACTTCACCGCGTTTCCAATGAACTATCGTGTAGTCGACAGGTTCATTGAGGACCGAAACCGGACGCACATGAATGTTTTTCTGGACGTTGCGAGTTGTTTGCATTACGACAACTACGGATTCGTCGTGTCCAAACCCGACTGTTACGAGTTCGTGGCCAGGTTGGAGCAGTGGCTTGAGGTCCACGTACGGTTTGGCGACAAGCCTTCGTGCCTTCGCGTGAGATGTCTTTGCTTTTCTTGGCGGCATCGCGAACCTTGGCGCCTTGGTGTGAAATCAAACTAATTGCCGAATTCGGCGGCAGGGAGCAGTTTCTCGGCCTCGGCTTTGAGCAGGTCGTCGGTTTCGTCGGCAAAGCCGATTGCCAGCGCCTTCTTGGCGATCTCTTCGGCCTCGGTGGTCTTCACGCGCGAGAAAATCGTCCTTAGTTCCGGCACGCTCGCCGGCCCCACGCTGAAATCGCGCAGGCCAAAACCCAGCAGCAGAAGCGCAAAACGCGCTTCGCTCGCCATCTCGCCGCAAACGCTCACGGGAATGCCGTGCTTGAGGCCTGTCTGGATCACGAGGTGAATCAGGCTCAGCACCGCCGGGTGGGTGTGTTTGAACAGCGACGCGACCGCCTGGTTGTTGCGGTCGACCGCCAGCGTGTACTGCACCAGGTCGTTGGTGCCGATGGAGAAAAACGCCGCCTCCCCGACGAAGCGCTCGATCATGATCGCGGCGCTAGGCACCTCGACCATCATGCCAATGGGCACGTCGGCCTTGTGCTCGACGTTTTCGCGCTTGAGGTCGTTTTTCACGCCGTCGATCAGCGCCTTGGCCGCGCGAAACTCCTCGACGCTGCCCACCATCGGCAGCATCAGGCGCGTGGGACCGAGAACCGCGGCGCGCAACGCGGCGCGCACCTGCGTGATGAACATCGTTGGTTCCTTGAGCGACAGGCGGATGCTGCGGCAGCCCAGGAACGGGTTTTCTTCTTTTTCGAGGCCGACCTCGCTGGCGAATTTGTCGGCGCCGAAGTCCATGGTGCGCAACGTCAGCACTTTGCCGCCCAGCGCCTCGTGGGCCTTCTGGTAGGTCTCGTAATGCTGCTCTTCCGTCGGGTGCGCGCCGTACTTCGCGTAAATGAACTCGGTGCGGAAGAGCCCCACGCCCTCGGCGCCGTGCGCGACGGCGGGCGCGATTTCCTCGTCGAACTCGATGTTCGCCAGGATGTTGACTTTCACGCCGTCGCGCGTGGTGCGCTCGGCCTTGCTTGCGGCTTCGACGAGCTTCTTGCCGCGGTCGAGGTAATCGCGGCCCTTGGCCTCATACTTTTCGCGCGTCGCGTCGTCGGGGTTGACGATGACGCGCCCGCTTTTGCCCTCGACGATCACGATGTCGCCGCCGCTGACATCGTTGGAAATCGTGCCCAGGCCGACAACCGCGGGGATGCCAAGCGCGTTGGCCAAAATCGCCGTGTGGCTGGTCGCGCCGCCGACATCGGTCGCAAAGCCCACCACCATTGACTTGTCAAGGGTCGCGGTCTGGCTTGGGGTCAGGTCGTGGGCGATGATGACGACTTTGCGGTCGAGCTTGCTCAGGTTCTCCGCGCGCTGGCCCAGCAGGTTGCGCAGCAGGCGCTTCTGGATGTCATAGAAATCGCCGACGCGCTGGCCGAAGTACTGGTCGTTGATTTCCTTGATCGCCTTGATGATTTTTTTGAACACGCGGCTGACGGCGTATTCGGCGGTGTAGCGCTTGGCGCTGACTTTGTCGCGAATCTCGGTCAGCACCATCGGGTCTTCCAGCATCTTCAAGTGGCTGCCGAAAATCAGCGCGACTTCGTCTTTGACGACGCTGAAGATGCCTTCCTTGATGCCCGTGATTTCGCCAATCGCCTTCTGGCGCGCATGTTCGAAGCGCTTGAGTTCGGCCTCGACCTCGTCTTTGCGGATGAAACGCTTTGGGATGCGGAAGGACTCGGAATCAAGCACCAGCGCCGGCGCGATTGCGACGCCGCTGGACACCGGGATGCCTAGCTTGATTTCCATAGGTTCGTGTTACGTGCCACGTGTTACGTGTTGCGTGTCGGGTTTGGTTGTCCCGTAACACGAAACACGCAGCACGAAACACGTCCTAATCTTCGTTCAAATAAAACTTGTTCTTGATCAGGTCGACCAGCGCGGTCACGGCGGCCTGAGCGTCGGCGCCCTCGGCCTCAACCACGAGCATGGTCCCCTTTTCGGCCGCAAGCATGATCACATCGATGATGCTCTTGGCGTTGCAGCGCTGGTCGCCCTTGAGCAGGAAAACTTCGGATGTGAAGCGGCCCGCGGTCTCGATGACCTTCATGGCCGGGCGCTGGTGCAGCCCGTATTTGTTCGTCAGTTCGATTTCAGCGCGTGCTGCCACGATTAACCTGTCTTCTTTTTCGCCATTTCACGCAGGCTCGACAGCAGCACTTCCGCCAGCTTGCCCGGGTGATGGCGCACAAGATTCTCGGTATTCACAAGATCGGCGGTGATGATCTTAGGCGCGCCCATCAGCCGCGCAAGCTCGTCGCGGTCGACTTCGACGGGGCGCGAGCCCTCGGCGGCGTAGGCTTGCGCGAGTTTCTCCGGCACGGGACCTGTGTTTACCAGCACAAAGTCGAGCAAATCCGGCGAGGAATGCTCAATGATCACGCGCACGTGCGCGCTCGCGGTCATGCCGGCGGTCTCGCCGGCCTGGGTCATGATGTTGCAGACGTAGCCGACAAGCGCGGGCGTGCGAAGCAACGCCTCGCGCAGGTCCCGAATCAGCAGGTTGGGCAGCACGCTGGTGTAGAGGCTGCCGGGGCCGAGCACGACCAGGTCGGCCTGCATGATCGCCTCGACGACTTCCGGGCCCGCCGAGGCCTCCGCGGGCTTCAGGTGCAGGCGCGTCACGGCTTTTTCGACCTTGCCCACCAGCGACTCGCCGGTGGTCTTGGTCCCGTCTTCGTGTTCGGCGACGAGGCTTAGCTTGACGTTGGTCGCCGGCAGCACGCGCCCGCGCACCGAAAGCACGCGGTTGGCCTCTTTCACGGCGCTGGCGAAATCGCCCGTCACTTTCGTGAGCGCCGCGAGAAAAATGTTCCCGAAAGCGTGTCCCTTGAGCTCGCCTTCCTCAAAACGGTACTGGAAGAGTTTCTCCAGCACCGGGCCCGCGTCCGAAAGTGCGGCGAGGCAGTTGCGCACATCGCCGGGCGGCAGCACGCCGAATTCCTTGCGGAAGCGACCCGAAGAGCCGCCGTCGTCGGCAACGTTGACGATGGCGGTCAGCTTGTCGGTGTGTTCCTTCAGGCCGCGCAAAAGGCTCGACGCGCCGGTCCCGCCGCCGATGGCGACGATGGCGGGGCTGCGCCGGAACAGTTTGTTGAAGAGAGCCATGAAACTGCCAGTTGACCGTTGACGGTTTACGGTCGACAGGGGGGTTCGCGGCCAATCGAGTTGATTGAGCCGTTGACCGTCAACTATCGACCGTCAACGTTTTTTACTCGTTGACGACGTCTTCGTAGGTCTCGGTTTCTTCCTTGGGCAGGCGCGTGGTCTCACGCTTGACGTCGCGACCGAGTTTCTTGCGGTTCTCGACGCCCTTGTGGCTCTTGAGCTTTTCCTTGACCTTCTTGAGCTGGCGCTCGGTCTTATCAAGGCACAGGTCGACGGCGGCGTGCATGTCGCTGTCGTCCTTGACGGTGGCGATGATGTGGTGGTGTTTGGCCGTGGTGAGTTCGATTTCGCAGACGTTCTGGTCGCCCTCTTTGTCCAGGAACACGTGGATGTTCTGGATGCGGTCGAAGTAACGCTCGAGCCGTTCGAGTTTGTCCTCGGCGTATTCCTTCATGGCCGGCGTGACTTTGACGTGTTTGGCGGTGATGGTGATTTTCATGCGCTCCTCCTTACATGCCTCGCTCGAGGCGATCCGCGTTGTAACTGTCGATTTCTTTGTTAGCCCGGATTTTGGCAACGGTTTTCTTCAGGTCGTATTCCACTCGCCGCCAGGTGAATTTCTTGTCGTTCCAGATGACGTAGCACGCCCGCGTGTCGCCGTCGCGCGGCTGGCCGACGCTGCCGACGTTGAGCACGTACTTCTTGCCCTTTTCGGGCGTGAATTCGTAGTTCAAATCCTTGTCGCTGCGATAGGTGTTGTCCTCGCTGATCACGCACGGGATGTGCGTGTGCCCGACGATGCACATGTTGTCGAAGCTCGAGAAAATCTGCTGCATCTTGGTCTGCGCTTCCGGCAGGCCCTGGTTGGCGCCTTCGGCGTCGTGGCGCAGGATGTATTCGGTCGTGGGCTCGCGCGGGCTGCCGTGCACGAACATTACGCCGTCTTCCAGGTGCGTCAGCTTCAGCGTCTTGAGGAAGCTCAGGCGCTTCTTGTTGCGCAGGCCCAGGAAGCCGGGCTCAAGCTGCCTCTTGGTCCAGCGGATGGCCGTCAGCGCTCGATAGTTGAAACCCACGGGCTCGAAAATGATCGCCTCGTCGTGGTTGCCCATCAGGTTGACGCGGAATTCCATCGCCGCGTCGATGATGTCGATCGGGTCGGGCCCGTAGCCAACGAGATCGCCCAGCGAAATGATGTCGTTAATGCCCTGCGACTTAATGTCCTTCATCACCGCCTCATAGGCGGCGAGGTTTGCGTGGATGTCGGAAACCAGTGCCTTCACAGGGCAGGTCTTTCGCAGGTGCAGGGATTATAGCGCGCAAAGTGCTGCTGTGAGCCTATCGGGGGGCCATAGTGTGTCAAGCTGTGCTGCGCGAAAGCTTTACGACGATTTGTGGAATGGCTCGTCCGGATAGTTGACACGAATCAAAGCCAACCCGTGAGCAGGAAGATTGGCGCCCGCCAGCTTTCGGTCCGCGCCCGCGATAATCTCGGCGATCCAGTCCGGCGCCTGTTTTCTGAGGCCGACTTCGAGCAGGCTTCCCGCAATCGCCCGTACCATACCGCGCAGAAAGCCGTTGGCTTCGACATCGATGTGCAGCAATTCGTGTGATTCGTGTAGCCGCGCCTTCAGCATGTGCCGCACGCAGCCCTTGGGCCGCGGCTTGCGCCACAGTGGGGGAGGTTCGTGTGCCGCCGGCCCGAACTTATCCGGCGTGACCTCGGGCGCATCGTCGTCATCATCGCCCGCCGAAGGGTCGTCGGGGTTGGTGCGAAAGCTCGCGAAATCATGCGTGCCGACCAGCGCTGCGGCGGCCTCTTCCATCGCCGCAAGGTCCAGCGGGCGTGGGCAGAAGTAGCTGCGGTCGCGCAACAGCGGGCTGCGTGTGCGCGAGCGATAAATCGTATAGCGATAGAGTTTCGAGATCGCGTCAAAGCGCGCGTGGAAGCGCGGGTCGACGTCGCGCACGGTTTTGATCGCGAGGTCCTCGGGCATGCGCGCGTTGAGCGCGGGCACGAGTTCATCGACGCCAAGCCGTGTGTCGACGTCGACGTGTGCGGGCATGGCAAAGGCGTGAACGCCGCGGTCGGTGCGGCCGGAACTCTGCACGTTGACGTCGTGGCCGACGAGGTCTTTGATCGCGGCCTCGAGCGTGGCCTGCACGCTGCGTTGACTTCCCTGGCGTTGCCAGCCAAAGAAGGCTTGCCCGTGGTACTCCACTTCCATGAGAATGCGGCGCATGGCCAATTCTGAACTCCGGCGTTACGTGTTGCTTGAGCATACCATGAACGACGGCGTGCACTTCGACCTCATGCTCGATATCGCTGACGACGAGAAGCTGCGCACGATCCAGCTCGTCACACGCATGCACGAACACGACCAGACCTGCGCGGCCAAGGAAATCGACGCGCACCGGCGCGATTATCTCGACTACGAGGGGTCTGTCTCGAACGGCCGCGGCCACGTGCGGCGAGTCGAACGCGGGAGGTTCGGACGCGATCCCGACACGCCGATCAGGTGGCTGACGTTGTTGCCCGAAGGTGCGGCGCCCTACCAGTTACATTTCGATTCGCCCATCAGCGTGGCGCGATTCCACCAGCCGCCGCTGCCCCCAGCCCTGCAAGCCTGGCTCAAGAAGCCGTCATAGGGCGGCCATTTCTTCCCGCGGGTTGGCGCGGGCGCGGATCTCATCAAAGGTTTCGCGCCGCAGGATTTCGCCGTTGCGGAAAACCTCCTCTAGCACGCTGCCGTAGCTCCCTTGGCCGCTGACCGTCCGAAAGTGGCCGTTGCGCAGGATCAGGTCGAGGCGTCCCTTCTTACTCGTCTTGCCGGGATCGGTGACGGGATCCTTGAAGACCGGCACGCTGTGACCGTTGCGCGTGATCTCGCTGCACTTGAAAGCGAACTTCTGCGTGTCGCGGTCAAGTTTCTGCAGCAGTGCGCCGCCCATGCCAAACGCCAGGTTAGTCGCGGAAAAGCCGGCGCGTGTGATGACCTCGAGGATTTCGCGAATCGAATCCTCGTTTACGCCGTCGCCCTGGATAACGCGCACGTGGTTGAGCACCTTGAACCCGCGCGTGTTGAACGTGGTGCCAAAGCCCTCGGCGAGCATTTTCATCGCGCGCAGCACGACTTCCGGCGGGTTGCCGGAATCCGGTCGTATCACGACCGTCGCGCCGGAATCGATCACCTCGCGTTTCAGCGTTCCGCACCAGAGTTTCTCAATCGCGTGCCACAGGTCGTAGGAATCCGAAACCACGGCGACGATTTTCCCCGGCTTGGCGAATTGCGTCAGCATGTTGCGGTAGGCGTCGACTTCGCCCTCGCGGCCCCACGCCGTCACGGTCGAGTGCTCGGCGGCGGGAATGCTGAAAGCCGCCATCTTCGCGCCGTAGACCTGGTTGGCCAGCCGCGCGCCGGCCACCGTGTCGGAGCCTATGAAGTTGACGAGGTGCGCCGCACCGCCGATCGCCGCACTTTCGCTCGAACTCACGCCGCGCGAGCCAAAGTCGTGCAACTTGAAGCCGATCTCGGCGCTCGCGTTGTCGGACGTGCGCTCGAGATAATCACTGATGATGCGGCGGATGTGCCAACTCTGCGTGGCAACCGTGATCGGATACCACATGCGCATCAGCACGGTTTCGAGGTAGCCGACGGTCCAGAACGCGCGTTTGTCCGTCGATTCGACGGTCATCAGCACGTTGGACGTCGGCACCAGCGTTCCCTCGGGCACGGCGCGGATGCTGATCGGTAAGCGGCCGCCCAGCCGATTCACGACGTCCATCCAGCCCTCGTAATTGAACGGGACGCCATGTTCGGCGAAGAACTCGCGCGCTTCGTCGACCATCGCCGCGGTCACGGGCTTGGAAAGATATTCGCTGAGCAAGTATTGCAGGCCGAAGAACACCGTCTGGCCGTAGCGGCCGCCGCGACTTTCGAGGTACGAATACATGCCCTCGGTGCCCGGCGGGTACTGCAGGAAGTGGCTGGCCTTGTAGCTGTCTGTGTCGAGAAGGATGTTGTAGTTCATGGCTCTCTCCGGTTTCGGAACCCTCACTGGGTTCCTAGTGGACTGCCAAAATTGTTCTCCTATGCACGCGTCGCACGTTCGCTCATGAACGCGAAAATGATGTGCGCGTGGTCCTCAAAAAAACGGTCTTCGTTCAACGCCACGTCCATCAGCGGCATCCAGCGCGCGTGGCCCGCGTCGTCGCCTCCCTTGACCTCCGGCAGCTCGCCGCCGCCGAGGTCGATGTAATACGCATGCGTGATCGTGCGGCCGCGCAGGCTGCGTTGCGGATAATCGAACACGCGGCTGCTGACAATCGCGCGGCGCAGGTCGTTCTTGTGGACCTTGATGCGCGTTTCTTCCTTCAGCTCGCGCAGCATCGCGTCTTCGAGGCGTTCGTCCTGCCGGGTGAAACCGCCGGGCAGGGCGAGCAGGCCCTTGCCGGGCTCAATGCGGCGCGTCACGGTCAGCACGTGGCCCGATTGCACGACAACCGCGTCGACGGTCACGAACGTCGGCGGAAACGGCGCGCCAGCCCATTGTTTGCGGTAGCCCTCGATGTACTCGAACTCGCGGCGCAGGCGCGTGAAGTCTTCGGTGTTGATGAATTTGTCGCGGATGTTCTGCGCAATCGCCGTCGGTACGTCGAGGTGCCACGCGCCCGGCGATTTGTCGTCAAAGCCGGGACCGGCCTGCGGCGCGGTGAACAACCGCTGGCGAATGCTTGTCGAGCTCAGGTCGCGTTTGGTGCGCGCCGGTACGAATTGCCACTGCGGGAAAAGCTTGACGTAGTACGAGGTCTCGTCCTTGTACGCGCCGATCAGTGCGATGTCGCCGGCTTCGCGTGTGACCTCCGAGACCGCGCGCTGCACGTCAGTCAGCCACAGGTTGTCGCTGAAGTAATAGTCGCGCACGCCGCAGATGTCGACGCGGGCGCGCTCGGCTGGCGTGAGCGTAGACAGGATCATTTCCTTGCGGCGCTCGAAGGAAAACGGGTTGCGAATCGAGGGCGCGGCGCGCGAGGACCCAATGACAATAACGACGCGTTCGGCCTCGCTAAGGGCCTGTTTTAGGACTTCGAAATGTGCGTTGTGGAAGGGCTGAAATCGCCCAATGAATACACAGTGGCTGAAAGTCGCCATGGCAATTCTCCATCGCCGGTTGTTTCGCCACGCTCACTGCGCGGCTAGTTATGGCGCCTCAGTGGCGCCACAAGGAGTATACCCCACATGTATGCCGCGAGCGAAAGAAAAGGACACCTGTCGGTGTCCTTTGAAGGCCTGATTGCGGGGCCAATTACCGGCCGTTGCCTTCCTGGGCGAGGTCGACGTAGACGCCGCCGGAATCGTGCGCAAGCGACGCCATCAGCGATGTGCCGTGGTGGTTACCCTGGCCCGGGTCGCCGATATAGAAGGTGTTGATCTGCACCTTGCGCGACGAGTTGTAGTCCTCGATGAACGCGCGGATGTTTTCGCTGTCGGTGATCAGGCCGTCGGTCGGCGCCCCGTCAGTCAGGAAGTAGATCGACTCTGCGCCTTTTTCGATGGCTTCCTTTTCGACTTCCGGCGCGGGCTTTTCGCCCGTCACGGGCCCCTTGGGGCCCGCCTTGCCGTTGAGTTTTTCACTCAGTTTCGGGTCTGTCGTCAGGCTGAAGGCCTTCATCAAGGCGCCGAAAATGTTGGTGTTGCCATCGGGCTTGATACGGCGGATCGCCAACACCGCGTCCTTGATGTTGTCGGGCGTCGATTTCACAAGGACGGGCTTCCACACCCAGACGTTGGTCGAGAAGAAGACGATGGTGAACTCACGGTCGTCGGGCAGGCTCTCGAGGGTGTTAATCAGCTCCTGGCTGGCAAGGTCCCACTTGATCTTGATCGCGCTCCAGTTGAGAGGGCGTTTGCCCTCGCCGCCGGGGTTCTTGCGTTCGTCTTTGGGCGGTCCCGCGGGCGCTTCTTCTTCAGGCTTCTTTTCCTCGGGCGTTTCACCGGTGTCCGAGCCGGTGATGACCGGCTTTTTAACCTTCTTTCGTTCTTCGGTGATCACGTTCTGCAGCCGGTCTTTGCCGCTCACGGGCTCGAGCATCGACTTGCTGCAGTCGATCACGAACACCATGCGCTGCGCCGTGATTTCGTTGCCGAAGTAATCGGTGGTCTTGCGCGGCTTCTTGACCGACGTCGCGCCGGGGCGGTTGGGGTCGTCCTCCTTGGCGTTGGGGAATTTCTGGTTGAACAGCCAGTTGCGCCACTCACGCACGTCGAGGCCGCAATCGACGCCGGTGATCTTCATCAGCGCCTGGCGCGCGTAGTCAACGTCGTTGCCGTCGCCCTTTTCGAGCAGGTCGATCAGCGCCGTCGCGGTGGCCTCGTCCTTGCTGCCTTCGCAGATGGCGCCCAGCGCGTTGCACGCGGCAATACGCACGCTGCGGAAGCTGTGTTTGAGACGCACAACCGCGCGGTCCTTCGAGGGGGCCGCGGCGCTACCGAACAACGCCAGCGCGTCGAGGCCCGCAACCTCGAACTGAAGGTCGGACTTCTTGTCGTCGAGGATGGCCAGCACGCCGTCGTAGGCAACCTTGGTCTGCGTCAGGGGCAGGGTGCGCAGCAGCTTGCAGCGGTTGTCCAGCGGCGACTTGCCCTTGGGCGCGGCCTCCGCCACGAACAGCTTGACCACGCCCTCGGCGCGGAAACTTGCGCAGGTTTCGCAGATCGTGCGCAGGCAGGTGGCGTGTTTTTCGTCCTTGAGCGCCGCGATCAGCAGCTTGGCCGCGTCTTCGTGGTCGGCGCCCTCCAGCATCTTGTAGGCGCGGATGCGAAGCTGGAAGTCGTCCGTCGACTGGCCCTGCTTGAGCGTCTTTTCGTACTCACCCTTGACGGTTTTCATCTTCGCGTCGTCAAGTGCGGCGGCGGCCGGTACAGCCGATGCAACCAGCAACAGCAACGCGGGCAGAATCGCGAAAAGGCGTGTGCGCATGGGGATCCTCGGGATAGACCGCCTATAGCTTGTGACTCTCGGCCCGCCGCGTCAAATAGACAACGGTCGCGAGCGAGTCACGTTTGGTACACATTCATAAGGCGGAGTTGCGGCCTAAAGTGACAGGGAAAATCCCTTTTCCAACGTCACACCGATGCCCGAGGCAAGGGGCCCAATTCGCACAGGCTTGGCTTTTGCCTCAACGCCCTTGAAGGGACCGTCGAGAATCTCGAAGCAGATATGGTGGTAGTCGATCTTGGCGTCGGTGTCGACCACCTCGGATTCGGTGATCTCGATCGAGGTGATGAACGCGCCGTCGAGCGAAAGGTCGCGCAAAACCGCCTTGCCGCTGCAAACGGTCGCGCCGCTGGCGGAAATCAGCCGCAGCTTGATCGGGACGTCAAGGGAGGCACGCTGGTAGCGGCGCCGGTCCGCCGGGTTCATGTCAAACTGCTGGACTTCCTCTTTGGAGAAATCCAGCTCGTTGGGCTTGATCTCACGAACGCGCTTGCTGAGGACGCTGGTCGTCATCTTTTTCTTTCGCGCCATGCAGTCGCCCTCCCGGACCCGTGCAGGCGTCGGAATTCTAACGTTTTGTCAGTCTAGGTAGGCCGGAAACGCCAGCAATTACAAAAATATGACGTCGCGGCGGGAAAATCGTGCAACCGGCAAGGGTGGTCGATGACCGGCCCGGCCGCCGATTACAACGCGGGCGGCTCAAGCCATATTGACGTGTCAACAGGTTACTTCGGGTTTGCGAGTTCGTAAGTGAGCCGCCCCGACTTCTTCAGTTTGCCCTTGGCCACTAGTTCGTCCCAAACCTCCGGCGGAAAGCCGTCGGGCGGGGTGATGCCGCAGATAGTGGGCTTGTTGCCGGAAAGCTGCGCCGCGGGCGAGCTTGAATAGGCGTCGTTCTGGTAGATCTTGAGGCGCTTCTTGAAGGCCTTATAAGCGCGGTCGAGTTCTTCTTTCATGGCGTTCTCTCGGCGAGGACGACGCCACATTAGCAGCTAACGCACCGTCGCGGCAGTCTTCTGCATTTTGCCGTACTGGCGCCGGGTCTGGTCATCGGCCAGGTAGATGTCCGACAACGCCTGGTCAAAGGCGTCGTCATCGGCGGCGCTGAGGCCCGAGGTTCCAAGCTGGGCGTTTTCCTCCGGCGTCCAGGAATAGCCCGTGACGGCCTGCTTGACCGCCTCGCGCAGGTCGTCGCGCACACGTTTGAGATAGCGGCTGACGCTGGCCTCGGAGATGCCGAGGGCTTTCGAGATGTCTTTGCCCTGGTAGCCGCGCGTGAGGCGCAAGCGGTAGCACTCGAACTCGGCGAAATCGCCGCCCTTTTCGACTTCCTTGAGCGCGCGGTAGACCTTGGCGCGGAAGACCGAGGACTCGAACTCCTGGTCGGGCAGCGGCTGCTGGCTGACCTCGTGGAGTGTGTCGTCGAGCGACATGGGTTTAATGCCGCCGCCGCGCTTCTGCGCTCCCCTCGTCGTCAACTCGCTGTAGACGACGTGCTTGGCGATGGCGTAGAGCCAGGTCGAGAACTTAACGCCGCGCTTGGGATCGAACTTCTTGATCTCCTGGTACACGCGGGCCAGCGTTTCCTGGCTGATGTCTTTAATAGTCTCCTGGCCGAAGAAGCGCGAGGCAATGCTGCCGATCAACCTCTCGATGGCCGGGCCGAAGACCTCCCACATCTCGTACCAAGCGGCAGCGTCCGCCTTTTTGAGGCGGCCCAGCAGGTCTGTGTTGATGGTGATCATCGCCCGTTCCCCCGAACAACCGTTGTTGCGAATCATACGCCCGCGATTTCAGGGCGATAGCATTCTGGTACGATCAGGCGGCTTTAGGCGCGATCCCGGTTCACCCCGAGCAGGTGGCAAACATGCGGACGCTCATCGCAATTTCGCTGGCGGCAACGGTTGCCTTTGGTGTCGCGGCGACAGTGTCGGCGGAGGAAAAGCCCAAGCCGCTGACGCGACGCGAACAGACTGAACTCGCGACCAAGGTCTACAATCTGTTGAAGGACAAGTGCTACGGCTGCCACGGCGAAACTGGCAAGACCGTGTATGGCCTTGAGGGCAAATTCGACTACATCCTCGATTACGACAAGCTGGTTGAGGCGCGCGCCATTCGGCGTTCCTTCCCCGGCGAATCGAAAATTTGGATGCAGATCAACGACGGCGAGATGCCTCGCAAGCTTGACAGTAACGGCGAACCTAAAACCAAAGTGAAACTCGCGCTGGCGGAGATTGACCTCGTCAAGAAGTGGGTGGATGCGGGAGTTCCCCGCTGGCCCGGCGCCAAGCCGTGGGGCAAGCCACTGAAGTGGGAGGATCAGCTAAATGAACGCCAGTATTTTGATGGCCAATATTCTGCGGTCGCCGAGGCACGCAACGGAGCGCTCGTTTGTCTGGCGTGTGGTTTCAGCGGCGAAGATATGAAGACATACGTGTGGGATGGCACCGCTTGGGTAGAGACGAAGACCGAGACGTTGCCTCCCGAGGATGCAATATGGGGGTCCGGCGTGTTTGACGAAAAACGCGATCAGACTGTGTTTTTCTCGCGTGGAAAGTCGGGCAATACGGTCACTTGGGATTGGGACGGTAAGGTGTGGTCGAATCAGGAACTCCCGTCGGTGCCCAAGTACCGGTCCGAGCCGGCAACTGTGTTTCACCCAGTTCGGAAAACGGTCCTCATGTTCGGCGGTGCGATTCCATTGGCCGGGGGCGAGGACGTAGTACTCGAGGACGGCAAGAAGTACACGCACCGAGGCACGAACGAACTTTGGGAATATGACGGGTCGACGTGGACTCAACTCAAACTAAAGGACCCACCGCCGGTCAGGTATCACTACGAAATGGTCTACGACCGCGTCGCCAAACAGATTCTGTTGTTTGAGTGCCACGCATTGACCAGTTCGGTGTGGGTCGAGCCGCAGCCGGAGGGAAACGCTCCGGTGTGGGTGATGGAAGCCGACCAATGGCGCAAGATAACACCCGAGGAAGGGCTTCCCCGTAACCAGGGCTACACAGCTGCATGGTATGAACCGCTCAAGTGCGTCATTACATGCGGCTGGGACCGGGTGTCGGGCAATCAGCATCGCGACAGCATGCCTGCGTACGCCTGGGATGGCGCAAACTGGCGACAGCTTCAATTGGACTGGCCGGCTCAAACTCCGCAGGGATGGCCTAGTTCGCCTCCAGGCAAACCGCGCTTGCTGTGGGACGGCGTTAACAAGCACGTTGTCCTTGCCGGTGGTGAGGAGGTGGGCAACATGCTCAACACGAGCCTGTGGGCGCTTGTTTTCGACGAGTAGTGGAACAGAAACCGCCGCGAGGGCGGCGGTTCGAAAGGCAACAGGACATCGACCTGGAGGTCGATGCTACTACGCCTTGGCTTCGGCGTAGGTTTCGGTGTTGAAGAACCAGAAGTCATGGAAGTAGTGCGTCAGCAGCAGGCCGAAGCCGATCAGGTAATACGCCTGCAGGAAAGCGCCCGGTTGGTCGGTCTGCCCCATGGTCCCGGCTTGGCCGAACATGCCGACGTTCTGAGTGTAGCTGATCACCAGGCCGATGGTCACCATCAGCAGCATGACAGTCACCAGCGCGCCGAGCGCAATCAGGTAATAACGCCGGCCGCCGCTTTCGGGCTGCGAGATGCGCTTGACGAAGCCGTTGGTAGTGTAACCGCGCTTTTGCTCCTGCTGGGTGATGTACCAGGTCAGCGCGAGGTACTGCACGCTGTGCCACAGATTGAAGCCCTGGAAGCTGGAGTCAAGGTTGGGCCACAGCGACGCGAAGATCGCGACGGCAATGGCGCAGGTGATAAGGAGGAACTTCGGGATATGCAGTGTGCCCGCGCGGTACTCGCGCACGCACTTGGCGATCCACAGCGAGGTGAAGAAGAGGAACGCAAGCGTATTGGCGATCCAGAACCAGTCGCTCAGGACGAAATCAGGCAGCAGCGGTGCGACGCGGCCGATGCGGAACGGCAGGCCGGTGTTGGCCCAGTACTCGCCAAACAGGCTGTAGGTCCACTGGTAGGCGAGCGTGGAATGGTTGCCCAGCACCATGCGGAAGGTCGCGACGGGATAAAGAGGAAACACGACCGCGCCAACATCAATGGCGCGCGACCACAGTGTGGGCTTGGCCGCATCGCGGTCCTGGTAGAAGCGCACGACGTAGCTCAGTTGATGGACGATGTGGAAGCTGGCGAGGAAGAAGAAGCCGGTCATTAAAAGCTTGCGCGAAGTTTCGCTGTGCATGCCCATAAACGCCGTAAACGGCAGCACAAACAGGCTCGAGGCGAACCACAGCTTGTAGCGGCTGCGGAAATTCTTGTTGAGGTATGTGCGCGTGTAGGTGACCCAGACGTGGGGCCCGCCGGCAAAGCCCATCACGGCGAGGCTGACGATGTCCTCGGCCGTCGCTTCCTGCATGGGCGCATCCATGCCGGAAAAGCGCGCCAGCAAAAGCTTGCTGATGTAGTAGATCAGCACCGGCACCGGCGCCAGCAGGCAGGTGAAGATCAGCCAACGTTTGTCCCAGGCCTCGGACTGTATCCAGCCCGAGCGGGATTCTTCCCGCATACCTGGAATCGCTACAGAAACTTGTCCGGCCATTTCGCGTCCTCAGCCCGTGTCAGGTTTCGCCCAGCACCAATACCCGAAACATTCAGCGGGAAAAATATACAAAACGTCGGATTGGCCTCCAAGCCCCGCCGAAAAAGAACGCAGCAATTCCTCTTGCGGCGGATGCGGCCCCTGCGTAGGGTGAGGCGCTCTCTGCTATTTACACGTCAAGGCTTGAAAGGGCCCGCCATGGCGTCACGCAGTGCCGACCGCAGCGGTGTAAAGGCCACACGCGTCGCAACGAATTTCATCGACCAGTACGGGATGGCGAAGTTCCGCCGTTTCCTCAAGCTGCTGGCCGACGACGTGTCGGGCGAAGAAATCGCGCGCGAATACCGCGTGTCCCGCGAACGCGTGCGCCAGTGGAAGATCACCTTTGGCAGCGTCGTGCGCAAATACGTCATCGACCCGGCCATCCAGCGCATCGCCGGAAAATAGAAGAAGCCAACTTTGTCCTCTGCATCTTCCAGACTTCGACAGGTGGCCATCGTTGGCCCCGGTCGTCTTGGTTTAGCGTTGGCGTCGGCGCTCAAGCGCGCGCATTTTTCGGTGATCGCGGCCACGCGCAACGCTGCGACGCTTCTCGACAAGCTTGAGTCGCCGTCTTTGGTTCTCCTGGCCGTCCCCGACCGCGCGCTTGCCGACGTCGCGGCGGAACTCGCGCGCGATGCGCGCAGCGCCGACCACTGGTTTGCGCACACCTCGGGCGTGCAGGGCGCCGATGCGCTCGCGGCGTTGAAAGTGCGCGGCGCCGCAGTGGGGGCGTTTCATCCACTGCAAAGTTTCGGCGTCGGCGCGACCGCCGCGCGGCGGTTTAAAGGCGCGTTCTGCGCGCTCGAAGCCAGGGGCGCGCTTGAGGCCGCGCTGTCGCAGATCGCCCGCAAACTCGGCATGCACCCATTTCGGCTCGCGGCCAAGGCGCGGCCGCTCTACCACCTTGCGGCGGTGCTGGCGTCCAACGCGCTCGTGGCGCTGATTGATAAAGGAGAGGAACTGTTGGTGCGCGCGGGTTTGCCGCGAGGCGTGGCGTCGAAAATTCTGCTGCCGCTGGTACAGGGGACGCTGGACAACGTCAAGGCGCTGGGGCCTGCGCTCGCGCTCACGGGCCCCGTGGTGCGCGGCGACGCGCCGACGCTCAAGCGCCACCTCGCGCTGCTGAACGCGGGCGAGCGCGGCCTCTATGCAGTGTTGATGCGTCAAGTGCTGGAACTTGCGGTGAAATCGGGCCGCCTGAAACCCGCCGACGCCCGGCTGATTCGAAAGACCTTAACCTGATGCGGGCCGGGTCTTTACAGCGCACACTTGAGAAATACCATGTGCGGCCTGCTGTGCGGGTGTAGCTCAATGGTAGAGCGTCACGTTGCCAACGTGAAGGTCGTGGGTTCGAGCCCCATCACCCGCTCCATGAAACGAAAAGGTCCTGCGAAAGCAGGACCTTCGTCTTTCTTACGTCCCTGCATTTGCGAAAATGCGGCGGTTTTGCGGGAAACAAATCCATAGGCGAGACATTCAATTACCTTGCCGAGTTGCATGCCCGCGAGCGGCCAAGTCAAGGGGCGATAGTTGGTTACGCGGGCTTTCAAGGGGACATTAGTTCTGTTAGACTGGTGACTTCGGTTGCCCTCATCGCCGGATGTGGATGGGCGCCCTGCGAACGGATTGCATGGCCAACGTAATCACATTCAATTGCCCAACTTGCAACACGTCCCACACCGTCTCGGTTGAGCACGCGGGCAAATCCGTTTCGTGCAAGCAGTGCCACAGCAAAATGACCGTGCCGCGCCCGCAATCGGCACCCGCCGTCGCCGTTGGCGCCAACCGGCCCAAGAGCGACACCCAGGGCCGCGTGACCTCCGCCGGCGCCGCCGCACCCGCCAAGAGTTCAAGCCAGCGTTCCGCCGGCACGGGCCAACAGCCGCGCCCGGCAAGCGCCGGCGCAACGTCCTCGGCCCGCCCCGCAAGCGCGGGCGCGACGCCTTCGGCCAAACCCGCAAGCGCGGGTGCAACACCGGCTGCCAAGCCCGCAAGTTCCGGCGCGACGCCCGCCAAGAAGCCCTCAAGCACTTCGGCCCGCAGCCTTATCCCGGGCGGTGGCGCGGCGCCCAAGCCCTCAAGTAATTCTGCGCGCAGCCTTGGTGTGCAACCGACAAAGCCTGCAAGTTCGACGCCGCAGAGTCTCGGCGCTCCACCCAAGTCGCCGCCGCCTCCGCCGCCGCGCACCACGGCGCCCGAAATTCCCGCGGCCATGGACCTCGCGCCGCTGATGGATTCTGCGCCGAGCCTGATGAAGGCCGACGTGGGGATGGCGGCCGACATCGACACCATTGAAGCGCCCACGGGGCCCGTGACAGCGCCACAAGTGTCCGCGCCGAGGCCGATGACCGGCGCCGCGACCCCGCCCAAGGCGCCGCCTTCACCGCCGCCGATGCCATCGGTTTCGCCGCCGCAGTCGGTTCCCGCGGTGCTGGGTGACGGCGGATCGGCGGATTCCGACGTCAAGATGAACGCGGGCGACCAGGTGCTGCGCAAGTCGCCGTCGGGCCGCGCCAACGACGCGAACACCCAGTTTGTGCGCAGCGTGCAGCGCGTGTCGGTCAGCGCGGGCCAGTCCGGCCGCGTGGGCAGCGCGTCAGTGCTTGGCGTCGCGCCGGTTCAACCCGCGTCGACGATCATGCACAAGCCCCATGCGCCGGCCGGCGGCCCGCCGTCGGCGGTCATGCCCGCGCCGGAAGCTGCGCCGCCCAGGAAGTCGAACAAGGGCATCATTATCGCGGTGGGCGTTGTGGTTTTGCTGGCGGTGATTGTCGGTGTTGCCGCGGCCTCGGGGGTGTTTGGCGGCGCCAAGGGCCCGGCGACCAATACCAACCAGAACACCGGCCTCCACGCCAACACCGGCAAGGACGGCAAGAGCAACCAGCCGAGCAAGGTCGAGAAAACCGACCGCGAGAAGATCCTTGAGGAATTCAGCCCGAACATGAGCGGCGAGGCGCTCTACAACCTGTTCGAGCGCGCGCAGGTGGCCAAGCTGTCCAACGAAGACCTGTTGCGCATCGGCCGGCCTGCGGCGCGCAAACTCGCGCTCGACGCCAAGGATATCAGCAACCAGCAGCTATTCGACTTCGCGCAGGTCATCGAGAAACTTGGCGCGCTTGAGGAATCCAAGGACCTCTACAAATACATCTTGGAGTGGGAGCCGGAGGTCAACCCGGTCACCAAGAAAGCCAACGAATTGCACCTGAAGGTTCGCAAAGTGCTGGGCTTTGTGAAGTACGACTTCTTCACGCTTTACGAAAAGATCAAGAAGTACATGGATGCCGTGGTTGAGGGCCCCATCTTCACCAAGCTGGAGGCGCTGTACAAGGAAGCGCAAGCCAAGGACGACCAGACCGGCTGGGTGACAGCCGATGTGGTCCCGCTGATGGGCCGCATTGCCGCTGACGCCGACAAGCTGTGGGCTGAATACGACAAGTTCCTGAAGGACAATCCTTTCATTGGACATTGCCAGGCTGCGTTCAAGCGCTTTTCCAACGACCCGGCGGCGCGGCGAGGCCGCTGGTTCTGGATTGACGTTGCGCCCTATGTTTTGTTCGTCGAGCTTGGCAGGACTCCCGATGGCAAGGCTGAAACGCGCGAGCAGGCGATGGAACGACTGATGCCGCTGCGAAACGCGTTGCAGAAGTGCGGCGAGCGGTTTGAAGAACTCTGGCGCAAGCCGCTGGAACTGAAGCGCACGTGGCCGGCGGACAAGACGCAGGAAGAACGCGACAGCATGCCCATTGAGCACCTCGTGTTCGCTGAGGCTCGCACCCTGAATTTGTGGAGCACGGCCGTGAAGGCCACCAACTGGGGCAACATCGTTGGCATCGAGATGGAACAATTGCGCCTTGGCTACACCGCGCCCTATGACTTCTACGATAAGGTCAACGGCCGCAACTTCATGAACGAAGTCATGTTCCAGACGTACTCTTACACCTTCGCGCGCTACCAGGCGCCGGTGCCCGCCGATGAAACTTCCGATAAGAACATCCCCTGGTGCCGCAGCGCGTTCCTGCGTTACAGCCTGCTTTGGCTGATGACGCCCGCCATCAAGATCAGCAACATCGACCCGCACACCGCTGAGCCGATGGGGTTCAACAACGGCTTCTTGAGGTCGATGTTCTTTGGCCACAGCAATCCCTGGACCGTCGATGCAAGCGGCACAATCACCGGCGTCGGCAAGCAGTTGCTGACGATCAGGCAGGTGATGGGCTGCAAGAACGACGTTGACGCGCTTCGCACCGTCCAGGGCGAGATCGCCAAAATGGCCGATGACGGCTCCACCGCGCGAAACCCGATGAACGAAGACCGCGCAAGGGTGCTTGCGTTGCGCAACTACGGCAGCATCTACACGTACTACTCGACCGGCATCATGACCTTCCTGCACTACTACAACGAAAGCGAAGGCCAGGAGCCTTTCATCTACCGCGAAGGTTTGAGGAAGTACATCGGCATGCACATGCGCGGCGAGCTTGAGGGCGTTGACCACGCCGCGGCGTTTGCCAAATGCCTTGGCCTCGATGAGGCGGGCTGGGCCAAGCTTGAAGAACGCTTCACCGGCTGGATTGTCGAAAGCCACAAGGACTGGCCCAAGTAGTGGTTTCGGCAAAGACTACGGCCCGCGACAATCGCGGGCCGTCTTGTTTTTTATTGTTACAGCGTCGCCGCGCCGGGCTTCCAGTTCACCGGGCAGGGCTTGCCGACGCTTACGGCGCTCACGTCGCGCAGGATTGCGTCAAGGTCGCGGCCGACGCTGGTGGGATGGACCGAATACTGCTGCAACACGCCCTCGGGATTGATGAGGAAAGTTCCGCGCACGGCAAAGCCGGTTTGCTCGTTCAGTACGCCGTAATCACGCGAAATGTTCTTGGTGAAGTCCGACAGCAAGGGGTAGCCCAGCTTCTTGAGGCCCTTGAGCTTGCCGCTTTCGACCCAGGCCTTGTGGCAGTGCCAACTGTCGACCGAACAGCCGACAACCTGCGCATTCAGCTTCTCGAATTCACCCAGCTTGTCCTGGAACCCAGGAATTTCGGTTTCTCACACCGGCGTGAAGTCGAGCGGGTAGAAGAACAGCACCACCCACTTGCCCTTGTAGTCCTCGAGCTTGATGTCCTTAAAGCCGCCGTCCACAAACGCCTTGCCCGCAAATGCGGGCGCCTTTTGTCCGACTGTCGTCGCCATAGTTGTCTCCTCTGGACGCCCGGTCTTACCAGCCGGCGGACGCCGTTCAAGCCCGGGCACGTAGCTGCGGCTTCCAGCCGCGGTGCTGCGCCTGGAGGGCGCAGCTACTCTCCATTTAGTTGAAGCGAAAAGTGGTTTTAGGCGTTTAATAGGGAGATTCACGGGGACGGGACTTTGGCAGGAAACTCGGACACCAGCGCACCGACGCAACTTAACCTCGCCAGCGGGTTTCTGGACCTCGATTCCATGGCGTCCATGCACCGCGTCGGCGAGTCCGGCGCCGTTTTCATCGAGGGCGGCAGCACCCTGCTGCACGTCGAGGGCGCCCACGACTCCGAGGCCAAGCGCGCCGCCAGCGCCGCCCGCGAAGAACTCTCCCACGGCCACCACGTCTCCGACCGCTACAAGGTCATCAACGAAATCGCGCGTGGCGGCATGGGCGCGGTGCTAGAAGTCCACGATTCGGACCTCGACCGCCGCGTGGCGATGAAAGTGCTGCTGCGAGATACGCGCCAGCGCCAGACGCCCACGGGCTCGCCGCTCGATACCGGTCCCGTTGACCGCTTTATCGCCGAGGCGCAGCTTACGGGCTCGCTCGAGCACCCCAACATCGTGCCGGTGCACGAACTCGGCCTCGATACGCAGGGCCGCGTCTATTTCACCATGAAGCGCGTCAAAGGCCGCTCGCTGCGCCGCGTGCTTGACAAGATGCGCCAGGGCGACGCGGACACGCTCAAGGAATTCAACGTCGCGCGCATGCTGGGCGTGGTGTTGAAAATCTGCGACGCGCTCGCGTTTGCACATTCCAAGGGCATCATCCACCGCGACCTCAAACCTGAAAACATCATGGTGGGGGAGTTCGGCGAGGTGTTGGTGATGGACTGGGGCCTGGCCAAGCAGATCGGTCCCAACGTCAGCGTGTCCGGTGACACGACCGCGGTGCTGCCCAAAAACGACACGCGGCAGATCAAACTCGAGGTCAGCCTCGGCGCGGGCGACAGCGACACCGGCAAAACCCGCGACGGCACTGTCAGCGGCACACCGGCGTACATGGCGCCTGAGCAGGCGCGCGGCGAGGTGCGCGAACTTGACTTGCGCACCGACGTTTTCTGCCTCGGCGGCATTCTCTACGAAACGCTGTGCCTCGTGCCGCCGTTTCTGGCCAGCAAAATGACCGGCGCGCTTGAGCTTGCGCGCGGCCACCGCCTGCTTGCGCCCAAGGCAAAACTCGCCGAAGTGCTGGCCAACGACGAACTCAAGCGCGCCTTTGCCGGCGCGGGCATCGAGCGCGGCAAAACCCATGCACGCGAACTTGTCGCCATTGCCATGAAAGCGATGGCCGAGCGCAAGCAGGACCGCTACCCGACTATCGTCGAGTTCCGCCGCGACATCGAATATTACCTGTCGGCGCTGCCCGTCACGGCCTACCGCGATCGCTTCGCCGGCCGCGTGCAGAAATGGATGCGCCGCAACCCCACACGTTCGGCCGTGATGGCGCTGTTTGTGGTGATGCTGATGGCCGGCGGCCTGATCGCGGCTGTCGCAAGCGCGCGCCAGGCCGAGGAAGAGCGCGGCTTGCTCGAGAAAGCCCAGAGCGCCGACAAGCAGCGCGCTGACGCTGCGGCGGCAGCGCTTGCGTCCGAGGAAAAAGCGCGTAAAGAAGCCGAGCGTCGTGAAACGCTTGAGCGCGAAGCCGGCGAACGCAATAAACGCGAAGCCGCCGCGATGGCCGCACGCCAGGCGGCGTTTGTTCCTTACAGCGAGGCCGCGGACCTGCGCGCGCGCAGCGCGACCTTTACCGACTGGAATCGCCGCGCCGACGTCTGGCTTGAGGCCGCGTCGCGTTACCGCACCGCGCTGGAAAAAGACCCGCTGTTTGTGCAGGCGCACTTTGAGCTCGGTTCGGTCTACGCCGACCTCGGCTTTGACGAGGACGCCCTGTTTCATTTTGCCGAGGCGGACCGCTTGACCGCCGCGGAAACCGGCCGAGGCCACGTGGAGGCGCTGCTGGCCTATGCCATGTACGACTTCCAGCGCCGCCTGCTGCAGGGCACGCTCGAATTCGACGTCAGGGAAGTGCTGCGGCGCTTTGAACCCGTCAAGAACGCCGCCGAGAAGGGCAGCTATTTCGCGCGGCTCTCGGAAATCCTGCTGACGTTGTCCGAGGCCTTGACCGGCGGCACCGGGCTGGATTTCCGCAAGGCCATCGACCGTGCGGGCCCGCGGCTGCGCGAGCTTGAGGCCAAACATGCGCCGATGTGGGAAATCTACGCGCTGATCGCGTTCTTCGAGAGCCAGTTCGGCCGTGACGCGTCGTCAGCCGCCGGTTATCTCGAGAAAGCGCGCGCTCTAAAACCCAACCTGCCGCTGCTGACATGGCTCGACGTCGCCGCGGTGCGCCGGGGCCGCAGCGCCGCAACATATTTGGCCGAGGGCCTCAAGGCCTGGGACGGCTACGTCAAGCAGTTCCCCCGCGACCCGCGCGGCTACCTGGCGCGTGCGCGCATACGCTATGAAGCGGACAGTGACGACGCCACGGACCTTGCCGTGAACGACCTTGCCGAGGCGATTGCGAACTACCCGCGTTACCAGGACGCGCACAAGCTGCTGCTGGCCATGCTGGCGCGCCAGGGCAACGTCAGCGAAGCGCGTGAGCACCTTGCTTCCATGCGCCGCGCGGAGGCGGGGCTGGGCATGGACCAGGTTGACGCCATCGAGATTGAGCTGCTTACGCGCGTCGGCGACTTTGAACGCGTTGAAAACCTGGTGCTCGACTTGCTCGAGGAAGGCGGCAGCGTCGCGAACATGGCCATGGGCCAGGCCGGCGCCGTGCTGATCCTGGACAACGATTTCGCTGAGCTGTTGCGGCTGTGCAACCTCGCCTACGACCGCCTCAAACCGGCGCCGCCGCCGATTGTCCAGTTGTTCAAGGCGCGCGCGCTGATGATGTTGACGAAGTTCGTGGAGGCGCAGGCGCTGTTCAAGAATCTCGAGGCCAACCCGCAATTGCTGCCCGCGACCTGGCGCGACGAGTGCCTGCTCTGGGCCGACCAGGCGCGGCGTTTCCCGGCGCTGATCGATTCGAACAATCGCCCGCCGGAACCCGACTGCCTCGACATCGGCCGCATTTTGGTCACCGCGGGCGCCGATCCCTGGCGCGTGCTGCCGTTGCTGGACACCACAGGCCGGCCGCAACTCGGGCGCGGCGTCATGCCCGCCGATTGGATGCTGATTGCGATCCTTGAAGAGCAGATGGCGCGGCGCACGGATGAAAGCATGGTGCGCACGCGGCGTGACCGCGCCGTCGATTCGTTGCTGCGGGCGTTTCGCGAGGGGTATCTCAACCGCTCGCGTGTGCAGAGCAACGAATTCCTGGCGCCGCTCGTCACCGACGAACGTCTCTCGCGCTACATCCAGGTTCGGTAACCGCATTGGCGCGAAGTACGCGAAGAGTCAAAGACGCTCTGTCCAAATTTTCCTGTTGTAACCTACAACAGGTTCTTCGCGATCTTTGCGGCTTCGCGTCAGACTATTATCGGCTTTACTCCGGGCGCAGATCTTTGATTTCGATTTCGACTTCGCGCGAGCCGCGGAAGTCGCTGATGCGCGGCGTGAACGCGAGTTTCACGCGCGAGCCGCGAGCCAGGCCGGTTGCCTGCGGGCCCATGCCAAAGCCGATGGCCTTGAGCGCGGGGCCGCCCTGTTTGACCAGCAGCGACAGGTGTCCTTGGCCGCGGCCGACGACGCGGGGCGCGCTTGAAAGTTCGACGCCGCGGGCCATGAACACGGGTTCCGGGTTGCCTTCGCCAAAGGGCTCGAACTGCGACAGTCGCTCGACTGTTGACACGTCAAGTTCAGCGAGGTTCGTCTCGGCGTCGATGTCCAGCGTCGGCGTGCGGTAGTCAGCGTTCATCACGTGTTTGTCCGCGACTTCGTTGATGCTGCGGCGCAGCAGGCCCATGTTGGCGGTGCTGATCTCCAGGCCCGCGGCCTGCTCATGGCCGCCAAAGCGGCGCATCAGGTGCGCGCAATCGTTCAATGCGTTGTACAGGTGGAAGCCGGGGATGCTGCGCCCGCTGCCGCGCCCGGCCTCGCCGTTGAGCGCCACCAGCACCGCGGGCTTGTTGAATGTTTCTGTAAGCCGTGCGGCCACAATGCCCACCAGGCCCGCGTTAAAACCTTCGTGGCCGAGCACCAGCACGCGCTCGTTTTCGTAGCCCGGGTCGGCCAGCACGAGTTCGCGCGCCAGGCGCGTGAGTTCGCGGTCCAGCGTCTGCCGCTTCTTGTTGGCCGAGTCGGCCTCCTGCGCCAGCCGTAACGCGTCGCCGTAACTTCCCGAGGTCAGCAATTCGACCGCGAGTGATTCGCGCCCCATGCGGCCGCCGGCGTTCAGCCGCGGCGCGAGCTTGAACGCGACGTCGCTGCCGCTTGGCGCGCGCGTCAAACCCGCGACTTCCATCAGCGCGCGCAGGCCCGGGTTGGGGCTTTCCGGCAGCAGCCGCAGGCCGTAGCGGCACAGCACGCGATTTTCGCCGCGCAGTGGCACCACGTCGGCGACGGCCGCGAGCGCGACCAGGCTCTGCGCGCCCTGCAAAAAGTCGCGGAAGTTCGCGTCCAGCCGCGCGCCCTGCGACGCCTTCTGCAAGATAGCCCAGGCAAACTTGAACGCCACGCCCGCGCCGCAAAGGTCGCGAAACGCCACGCTTTCGCCTTTGACGTGCGGGTTCATCAGCGCCAGCGCCGCGGGCAGCTCATCGCCCACGGTATGGTGGTCGGTGATCACGACGTCGATGCCGAGGCTGTTGGCGCAGGCGACTTCCTTGCACGCGGTGGTGCCGTTGTCGCACGTGATGAGCAGCTTGACGCCGCGCGCCGCCGCATCGCGCACCACGCGCTCACTGAGGCCGTAGCCATCCTCGCTGCGGCTGGGGATGGACGCCTCAACGTCAGCGCCCAGCAGGCGGAACAGGTTGACGAGCAACGCGGCGCTGGCCGAGCCGTCGACGTCGTAATCGCCCTGGATCAGGATTTTCTGGCCGTCCTTGAGCGCCGCAAGCACGCGCTCAACGGCGCGGCCCATGTCCTTGAAAGCAAACGGGTCTTCGAGGTGCAGGCTGCTCGGGTTGAGAAATTTCTCGGCGTCGCAGGGCTCGCGCACCCCGCGGTTAATCAGCGCGCGGGCAAGCAGTTCGGGGACGCCAAGCGCGGCGGCAAGCTCGCGCACATTGGCGCCAAGCTGGCTTGCGACGCACCACGCCTTGTCGGTGTTCTCTTCGACCACAGCCGCCCCAATAAATGAAGGATAAGTATCCCCTGTGCGGCGACAGGGGCAAGGCTGCGGGCGGCGATATCGCGGGAATTCACACTTTGTCAACGGCCAAAGACATACATGGATGGACAGGATAGGCAGGATGTATTTCTAACGAATGCAACTCCGAAGGGCGGACTTCATCCTTCCGATCGTGTGAATCCGTGAACGCAGTTGCCCTAAAACTCGGCGATCAGGCGCAGCAGGTAGAGCGTATTGGGCACATCGCGGGCGATGCTGCGGGTCTGCTTGAAGTTTTCGTCGTTGAGCACCATTTCAAAGGAGAAACTCACGTTGCGTGCAACGGCAAAGGAGATGCCGAGCATGATCTCGCGGCGGTCGGCGCTGAAGCCCGCGGCATCGGCCAGCGTGAAGCCGCTGACCGAGCCGCTGGAGACGCGAAAGGGCTTGCCCAGCGGGTCGGTTTCGTCCAGCGGGTTGTCGTTGTTGTTCGTGAGCAATTCAGAGAAGCGGAACATCGGCGTGATGCGCAAAAAGAACGGGATACGCGGCAGCGGCACGGTGTATCGCACTTCGACGCCGTAGGCGTTGCGCACAAACCGGCCGTCTTCGGCGTGGATGAAATGGGCCTGCAGGTACAGGTCGCCCTCGGCAAGGCGCACCGCGAAGTCAACGTTGGCGCCGTAACGGACCTTCTGGCGGCGGGTTTCGCCGATGGGGTTGCCCGGCGTGCCGCCGCGAAAAGGCAGGCGCTGCATGCCCTCGATCAGCGCGAGTTCGTTCTTCGACAGGCGATCAATCGAGCAAAACACCTGGAGGTGGGCGAAATTCGTGTTCTGGCTGACCACGCGTTCAGGGATGAACGGCGCGGTGCTGTTGAGAAAACTCGTGGCGTTGAAGTCGAAAATCAGGCCGCCGCCGAACTCGATGGCGAGGAAGCGGTCGATCTCGCGCGGGTTGTCGAGGCCGCGGAAATAGCGTGTGATGTCGTCCGCCAGCAGCGGGTAGTTGTTCGACTCGTCAACCTGGGTGCGGCCAAGCAGGTTGCCGTCGGTCAGCGCGGCGATCGCGTAGAAATTCTTCATGAAGCGGATGGTGTAGCGGGCCTGGAGGATTTCGTCCTCGTAGAACGCGCGGTGGCCCAGCGCCATGGTCTCGCCGCCGTGGGGTTGGCGGTAGAAGTGGCCCTCCATGCCGACGAGGAAGTTATCGGTGAAATATTCGGCGGCGAAGAAGTTGAACTGGCTGATGGGCCGGTTGTAACAAACCCAAGCGCGCGGAATTTCCAGGATGTCCTGGTTGTAGAGCGAATAGTTGCCGTTGTAGCGCAGCTCGAGCTGTGCCTCGACGAGGTCGCTGTAGTTCACGCCGACGCTCAGCCATGCGCTGTCGAGCCCGAAGCCGCTGGGCGCGCGGTGGCCGCCATCGGGGATGTCGCGCAGGTCGTTTTTCTGGGTCTGGCGATACTTGATGTTGATGCCGCCGCCGAACTCTACGAAAAGTTGCTTGCGCGAGCGCAGGGGCGTGAGTTCGTCCAGCGCGCGCGCGAGGCGCTCGTCGATGGTCTTCTCAAGCACGTAGGGGTCGGGCTCGACGGGTTGCGGCGGTGCGGGCTGCACCGGCGGGTCCTTCGGCGTCACCGGCGGCGGCGTATCGGGCGGAATCGGCGGCTGCGCGCAAAGCGCCCCGGCGAAGCAGAAAACGACCGCGATCAGGATCCAGCGTGCCATGGGCAAGATTGTGGACGGCTGATCTTGTTACGTCAACGGCTGCGTCGGCGCGGACTCGCGTGATTAGTTTGCGTGCGCTAACCTGTGCCCATGCCGCGCATCGAGACAAGGGGAAGATTGGCGCCGACGCCGTCAGGCTGGCTGCACCTCGGCAACGCGCGAAGTTTCCTGCTTGCGTGGCTGTGGGCGCGCAAGGCCGGCGGGCGCGTGATCATGCGTGTCGAAGACATCGACCTGGGCCGCGTAAAGGAAGGCCTGCGCGACCAGGCGCTGGAGGACATCGCGTGGCTCGGGCTCGACTGGGACGACGGCCCTCATGCGGGCGACCCGCCGGGCGAGTTCGACCAGAGCATGCGCTTTGCGCTCTATCGCCGCCAGCTCGACAAGCTGATTTCGATGGGCAAGGCTTATCCATGCGTGTGCAGCCGCAAAGATGTTGAGGAGGCCTCGAGCGCGCCGCACGGCGATGACGGCCCGATTTATCCCGGCACGTGCCGCGGCAAATATCGCACCGCGCTGGAAGCGGAAGAAAAGACGGGCGTCAAACCCTGCTGGCGTTATGCGCTGAACCCGGGCGAGCACGCCTTTCACGATGAAATCAAGGGCGACGTCAGGGTCGCGGGCGCGACATTGGGCGACTTCGTGCTCTGGCGGCGCGACGCCCTGCCGAGTTACCAGCTTGCTTGTGCCGTCGACGACGGCGTGATGGGCGTAACGCAGGTGCTGCGCGGCGACGATTTGATTCTGTCCACGGTGCGGCAACTGGCGCTCTACAGGGATTTCGGCTTGACGCCACCGCAGAAGTGGGCGCATGTGCCGTTAATGAAGGCCCCGGACGGCCGCAGGCTGGCCAAGCGCGACGGCGACCTGTCGCTTAAGGCGCTGCGCGAAAAAGGTGTAAGGCCGCAGCGGGTGGTCGGTTTATGCGCCTACAGTTGCGGCGTGATCGCCGCCCCGCGCGATATCGCCGCGGCCAATCTGGTTGAAACGTTCGACATCCACGGGCTGAAAGACCGCCCGATGCCGTCGCCGTAGTTAGTGGCCTTTAGGCGCGGAGCGCCGGCATTTCCTTAGCCACCGGCGAAAGCCGGTGGTTTGCGAAATACGTTTACACGCTAAGCCGCATCGCGACACCCGCATTCCATGTGTCGGCGCTACGCGCCTTGGGGCGGGGAGTGCGTCAGGTTTCCACCACCTGACGGTGGCGGCTAAACAAATGGCGGCGCTACGCGCCTAAAATAGGGCGAAGTGCAGGGGCAGAGCTGAAAGTTAAACAAACAGGCCCGGCGAACCGGGCCTGTTGCGATCTCTGCGGGCGACGCATGCGCGCCCCTACGAATTTACTTCATGAAGCGGCTGGTCTTGGCGCTGGTCGTGCCTGAAGGCTTGTCGAGGTCGGAGAGGCTAACTTTTGTGTCGGCCTTCTTCTCAGCACTCACCAATTCTTCGAGCTGGAACTTGCTCTTCCGCTGCTGATACTTGGCGATCATGTCGCCGAGTTCGCTCTTGCCGCCCTGGCCCCTGATGGACTTGTTCAGTTCAGCAAGATCTTCCTTGGCCTTCTGGACCCTGATCTGGGCCGCGATTACGCCAACCTGTTTACGCATGTCATCAAGACTGGCCTTCATCGCCTTGACCTGGGCGTCGATGTCGCCAATGAGCTTGTCGTATTCAGCGACCATCTCGGCGGCGCCTTTTTGCTCGATCTCGAGAATCTGGAGCTCGTTTTCGATGTTGCCCAGCTGGGTCATGATGTCGCCGGCTTTCATTTCGCGAGCGTCCTTGCTGCCATCCTTCATAGGAAGTTCGACTGTGATCAGCACGTCGGCCTTGAGGTCGGTCGAGCCGTCGGCGATGTTCGCACCGCCTTCCTTGGCCTTAGCCTTGTAAGCAGAGGCAAGGACTTCACCCTGTTTGGTGCGCAGTGCAATCAAATCATTCAACCCCATCAACGTGCGCGAGCCGGTCAGTGCCTGCTTTTCAAAGTTATTGTCGCCGAGCACCTTGTCGCCTGCCCAAGCCTTGCGCTGAACCTCGTTCTTGAACTGAGTCTTTTCGAGAGCTTCGATCTTGCCCTCGAAATCCGCGATTTCGCGGTTGGCGAGCGTCTCGAAGTTGTCGAGTTTCTTCTCGTCCCACCACTCCTGGGCCTGCTCAGGAATATTGGTCAGTTTGTAGACGGCAAAGGCGCCGCCGCCCAGAACCAGCACCGCAACCACTGCCGCGATCCATTTGCCCATCGTTGTCTCCTTACCCTCAGGGACGAGGGTGTTGAATGTCCGGTCTCAAAGGTTCTTGGGATTTACGCCCCAGAACTTTCACTCCGGAAACTGTATCCCATGGCCCAATCGGGCAGCCATTATAATTACCCAGCCCTTTTTGAACACCTCACCACCGCTGCTAAAGCGGTCTTTCGGAGGGTTTGGCGGTGACGCCTGGCGGACCGCAGATTGCGGATCAAGTGGCGGCCTGTCGGTGCTATCTGCCATCTGCGATGTGCTGAAGTTAGGCTTTGGCCCATGAAGAAGGCCTTTGTCACGGGCGCCAGCGGGTTCATCGGCGCCGCCGTCGCGCGCCAGCTTGTCGCCGACGGCGTCCACGTGCGCGTGCTGATGCGCGCTGAGGCCGACCACGCCAACATTAAGGGCCTGCCGGTCGAAGTTGTCACCGGCGACCTGCTGGACGCCTCGGCGCTGGCTCGAGGGCTGGTCGGCTGTGACGCCTGCTTCCACGTCGCGGGAATGAACGCCCTGTCGCCGCGCGGGAGGCAAGTGCAGGCCATGTACGACGCCAACGCGCGCGGCGCCGAGATGGTGCTGAAAACCGCCGCGGTCGCGGGTTGCGCGAGCATCGTGCATACTTCGACCATCGCGTGCATCGGCAAGCCGCCGGTGAATGAACACCGTCCGCCGGATGAACGCGACCTCGCCGATCCTGACGAATTCTCCGTCCACTACCAGCGCAGCAAGGCGCTGGGCGAAAAGCACGCGTTGCGGCTGGCGGCCGAGGGCGCGCCGGTGGTGGTAGTAAACCCGAGCGCGCCGATGGGACCCTTTGACGTCAAACCGACGCCCACGGGCCGCGTGGTGCTGGATTTTCTGCTGCGAAGAATCCCGGGCTACATGGAAACGGGCCTGAACATCATCGACGTTGACGATTGCGCGCGCGGCCACATCCTCGCCGCACAAAAGGGCAAACGCGGCGAACGGTACATCCTGGCGCATGAAAACGTCGGGCTGCGGGACATCTTCGGCGCGCTGGCGGAGGTTTCGGGCCATGCGGCGCCGACGATGAAAGTGCCGGCGTGGCTGGCGCTGACGGGCGCGTTTTTCAGCGAACTCAAGGGCAAGCTGCTGGGGCGGCCGCCCGCGGTTCCGCTGGCGGGTGTGCGCATGGCGCTCAAGCCGATGTACGTGTCGAACAAGAAGGCGGTCGAGCAACTCGGCCTGCCCACGCGGCCTGTGCCCGAAACGCTGCGGCGGGCGGCGGCGTGGTTTGTGCACCACAACTACGCGCCGAAGCCGCCGAAGGAATTGGGTGCCTGGTAGCTGCGCCTTTGCGTGAAACTCAAACAAAAACCGGGACGCTTGAAGGCGTCCCGGCTGGTATGTGTCTCACCTGTGATGCGCCCCGCGGCGGTTACTGTTTGCGGGCGGGGATGATGCTGGACTTGCGCTCGACGGTCGAGGACGACATCGGCTTGGAATTCTCCGGGGTCTTGGACGCCTCGACAGTCGAGGCGGTCTTCTGGCCGTAGGCCGGCAGCCTCACTTCCTCGCCGCCCTTGAGCCGGTCAGCCCAGGGCAGGTCCGGGTTGGCCGACATGATGGTGCGGAACAGGCTGCGCGAGCCGTAGTACTCGATAGCGAGGCTGTAGGCCGTGTCGCCGGCTTCGGCTTTGACTGTGCGCTCGGGGAAACCGGCAGGTTTCTCGGCTTCCTTTGCCGCGACCATTGCCTTGGCGGCGTCGGCGCTTGCCGGCACCTTGAGTACCTGGCCGACGCGGATCTTTGCGGCATTTGACGCGTCAAGGCCTTCGTTGCACTTGTAGATGTCCTCGACCTTGACGCCGTATTTCTCGGCGATCTTGGCAACGCGGTCGCCGTTGCGCACGGTGTAGTCGATCATGCCGGTGGTTTGAGGCGTGGACGGCTTGTCCTTGGCCGGCGTCTCGCTTGCAACCACGGGCGGAAGCGGCGGCGTGGGGATGGTCTCGGGCTTGACCGTCGGATAGCCCAGGGTCTGCGCGAGCGTGGGGCCCGGCAGGTCCATCTTCGGGGTTTCTTTTGCGGTTTCGTTCTTCTTTTCTTCGTTGCCGGCGTCCTTTTTGCCGGAGAAGAGTGCGGCGGCGAGGACAGCCACAACAAGCAGGCCGCCCGCGGCGATCACCATCGACATCTTGTTCTTCATCATAGACACCTCCATGGAGTCAATTCGCAGTCCTTGTTCCTGGACACTAGTTCTGTTTTTAGGCGCAGCGTTCCAGCGCGGAGTCTGTGCGCTGTAATCGGTGCTGTCGGCGCGAGGCGGCGCGTTACTTGCGCAAATTTGCGGAAAAACTTTCCAGCGTTTGAAAATCGCGCGCGTTATCGGACGCAGGATTTGCAGCCACAAAACAAAACCGGACGCCGCAGGGCGTCCGGTTCGAGATCGCAAGATGAGCTACTCCTTGAATTCCCAAAGCTCGACGGTGCGCGTGGTTTTTTCGGTGGTGTAAACCGATTTGAGGGTCAATCCGGCGAGCTTGGCGTGAACTGACACCACGAGTGTTTCGGCGCCGTCTTCCCGCGACTCGGAAACGGCTTCGAATTCTCCTGCATGGACCGAAAGTTTTTCCAATTTCTTCAAGGTTACTCTGCCGGCAATGCCGCTGCCCGGCGCCACGGCGTCAAAGACCCTGTTGCGCCGAGTAACAGGCTTGTCCGTTTCCTTCATGTCCTTGTCGAGGGTCGTTACGTCCATACGCGCTTCGGAGGACGTTACCTCGACGACGACGCATTTTTCGAAGTGGACTTCCTCTTTATCGCCTTCCTTGACCGTCACCTTGGTGGTCCAACTGCGGCCTTTGACATACAGGGCGCGCTCGTCCGGCGCGGGCGGATGCTCGATGAATTCGGTGAGTTCCATCTGCGAGGTCATGCCTTCGCCGGCCAGTGTCATCTTCACCATCAGGCCCGGGAAGCGGCAGGACATGTGGGTCGTGGACTTGTTGCCCGAAAATTCCGTTTCAACGACGATGCACTCGAACTCGCCCGCGGCAACCTTCACCGTTTCGTTGGGGCGCTCCTCCATCTTGAAGTTCGGCAGCATCGCCCCGCCAACCTTGCCCCCGGCCGGCGTGCTGAGTTTGAGGGGAATCTTGTAGCTGTTGTTGAACAGCTCCTTGCCCTTGTCGTCGAGCATGACCATCCGCACCTCGGCTTCTTCAAGCGAGACCGAGACAATTTCATTACTGATCGTAGAGACGTGGGTCATGTTCGCGAACGAGTACTCGCTTTTCTGCGTCCATTTGCAGCCCAGAGTGCGGTAAAGCGACAGGGGGTCGCTGCGTTTTTCGAAGTCGGCCTCGGAGTATTTGTATTGCTGGCGCAGCAAAACGCCGCGTGCGGCAATGAACTCTGACAGGGAAACACTCTGGTCGTTGTCGGCGTCGAGCTTCTTGAACTCGGCCTCGGCGATGTCCTTGGCCTCGGCGCGGCTCCAGGCGTCGTCTTCGTTGGCGTCGTAGCCGGTCTCGTGGAATTCGAGCCGGGCCAGCGTCGCCGTCTGCACGATGCCGGGCTTCAGCGCGGGGTCTTTTGCCGACTGGTCGAGGTAAGCGCGCCACTCATAGCGCGCGAGCATCATCGAATTGTTGGCATCGGCGCAGGCAAACTGCTTTGACGTCACCAACTGCTCGTTTGCCTTCCAGATTTCGGCCTTTTGTTTTTCGTCGGCTTTGCGCAATTCAGTGAACATGGTGCGGACGCGCGCGACCACTTCGTCGAGGGACACACGGTCGTTGCCGTCGGTGTCATGGAACTGGAAGAAGGCGTCAACGGCCGGGTCCGCCTCGGGCGACGGGGCGGGCGCGGGCTCCTGCGCCATCAGCGGCGCGGACATCAGCAGGGCAACCAGTGCTGCGGCGGCGATACGCATGGTGTCTCCGTAGAAGTAAACCGGGCGGCTCCGTGAGCCGCCCGGTGGAACTTATTACGAACAACCGGCCTTATTCTTCCCTCTGTACTTTCACCGCGTAGTCCTTGGCGTGGGTGAACAGCAGGCGGCACTGGCTGTAATCGGGCGAGCACAGGAACATCACCTTCAGCGTCGCCGCACCCAGCGCGCCGACGCCGCGCGCGACGGATACGGTGACAAGCGTGGTATCCTTGCCCTGGCGGACCAGCACGTTGGGCTGCACGACCGAGCCCAGCGTCGCCGCGAGCGCTTCCTTGATGTAGCTGTGGTCCTTCAGGGGCTGCGGGACGGCAATGGCCTTCCAGCCCGGAACGCCGTAGATCGAGGCGAGCAGCAGGTGCGAAGTGCGCGGCGTCCAGCGCAGGCCCTTGCGCGAAACCGACTCGAGGCTGGATTCGCTGAGGCCCTCGAGGCCGAACGGGTCGACTTCGCGGACGTAGCTGGGCGCGCTCCAGATTCCGCCCCACTGCGACTTCTTGCCAAAGGCCGACATCGCAAACATCTGGTGATTGTGCGTCAGCGCCGCGAGCACCTCGGCCGGCGTTTCGGTGTTGGCCATGGCGTCGGCTTCAGTCTTGAGCGCCTCGTCAATTTCGGCCAGCAGCGCCGGGTCGCCGCCCTGGCGGGCAATCGCGTTGTGTTCGTTGCTGAGCGCGGTCTGGAACTCGTAGTAGTTGAGCACGTTGAAGGTGCGCGCCCAGGCATGAATGGCATGCAGCGCCGAGCCTGAATCGACGTAACTCGCCAGCGCTTCCAGCACGCCCGGCTTGAGGCTAAGCCCGTTAGGATCGGTCACCGACAGCATGGCGGTGTAGGTCCAGGAGGAATCGGTCTTGGAAACAACCTTGCCCTCGGCGTCGACGGTTTCGAGTTTGCCCAGCACGGTGATCTCGACGGCCAGGGGCGCGTTGTCGGCGGGCAGGGATTTCACGTGGCCCGCGAAGTCGAGACTGGTGGCGGCGACGTTGGGGTCATCGGCGGGCAACTCGGCGAATGTCTTGCGCGTCTCGGAAAAGCTGATGTTGGAGGAGCGTACGATCACCTCGACCTCGGACATGCGCTTCTTTTCGCTGTTGCGAAGGTTCATGCGAAGTTCGATGCGCTCGTCGGGCGAAGGCAAGCCGTTGCCGTCGCCGTCGCTGTCGCCAAAGGTGTCGTCGTCAAATTTCAGGTTGTCGATGACCGGCGCCTTGAACGTCGAGGTTGCGACCGCCGCCACCATGGGCACAGTTATCTCGGTCTTCACGGGGTTTAGGCCCGATTCGCCAACCGTCAGCGTGACCACGAAGTTGTCCCTGATGGCAACGGTATTCGGGACGCCAAGCCAGAAGTGCTTGACGACCTCGGCGCCGGGGGCGAGTTCAGGCAGCACCATGTCGCCGGGCCGCGACGTCTTATTCTTGCTGGCCTCTGAGGGCATGCTCAGCACGCAGGCGGCCTCAGAGCACGTGGCCTTGGCGCTGGTCGAAATCAGGCGTTGCGGCGAGTTGTTCTTGACCTTGACCTTGAACTGCAGGACCTCGCCGGGGCTGGCTTTGCCGTCGCCGGTGGTTTCGATGTCGGTGGTGAAGTAGTTGTCGATGAAGGCAATGCCGCCGTCAGAGACCAGCGTCATTTCAACCTTGCAGAACTCGCCGTCCTGCGCAACGGCGCGGGGCTGCCAGGCCAGGCCAACAAGGACCATCGCGCCGAAAACGAACAACAGGTTACGTCGCAGCATTCAAGGCTCCCAAGAAAAGCCGATCACGCGTAATTCTATCGCTGGCAATAATTTGTGCCGGATACTCTAAAAATTTGGCGGGCAAATGGAAGGTGGGTTGCGGGCTCAAAAATGAACAAGGGGCGCCTTGCGGCGCCCCTTGTGTGCAAGCAGTAAGTTACTCGGTGAACTCAACCAGTTCCATGGTGCTCGTGGCCGCGCCGGAGGTTTCGGACTTCACGCACAGGCCGGCGAACTTCTTGCTGGTCCAGGCCGTGGTCTTGTTGCCGGCCATTTCCACGGTCGTCTTGATGCATTCGAACTCGCCCGCGGCGACCTTGATCTTTTCCTCGGTGGTGGAGGCAGCGGTAGCGGTGGGGGCGGCGCCGCTGGTGGCCTTGGGGACGCGGAAGCTCACCTTGAACGTGCTGGCGGGCATACCGGCCATTTCCTTCAGGTCTTTGTCCAACATGGTGGTCTTGACCTCGGCCTCTTCGTCGGTGACGTTGACCACTTCGTACTTCATGTGGGTAACGGACTCGAAGTCACCAACCTTGGAGGAGACCTTCATCGTCCAGGTGCGGCCCTTCTTGGTGTAAAGGGTGAACAATTCCTTCTTCAGTTCGCCTTCACCGGCGGGCGCGGTGGGGTCGGCCTTGGGATCCGCTTTCGGGTCGGCTTTGGGATCAACCTTCGGGTCGGCCTTCGGGTCGCTCTTGGGATCCTCGCCGATGCCGTTGTCGGCCTTCAGCGCCGCAAAGCGCGCCTTGAAGTACTCATCCTTGGTGATCTTCCCGTCCTTGTCGGCGTCGAAATCGACCAGGTAGTCCCACGAATCGTCGGCTTCTTCCTTGGAGATGGCGCCGTCGTCGTTCTTGTCGAATGGACTCTCGTAAAACTCGATGGTCGCCATTTCTTCGCACTGGACAGCGGAGAGCTTGACTTCAGCGTCGCCGTTGAGGGCCTTGATGGCCGCCACGAGCTCTTCCTTGGTGACGGACTTGTCGCCGTTGGTGTCGGAATAGCCGAAGTAATAGCTGCCGATGGGATAGCCGTGGGTCTCATATGCCTTAGCCAGTTTCTCTTCATCCTCGCCGGCGGCATGAACTGCCTTGTAGAGGTCCTGGAACTTCTTGATCACCTCGTCGAGGGTGACTTTACCGTCCTTATCGGTGTCGCTCAACTTGATCAGTTCAGCGGCGTATTCCTCGACGTCGTATTCCTCTTCCACGGGCTCCTTGGGATCTTCCTTCTCACCCATCTGAGCCGCCAGCGGGGTCGCACACAGGCCCGCAAGCATCATCGCCAACCACAGTCGGTTCATTTCAGTCTCCAATTGGCCGGCGTCCGGTTATCGGTCGCCCCAAGCCCCTTTTTAGTGTCCAACACGAAAGACGTAGTAACAAGCCGCAACCGGCAGCAAAAGACCCAACTGCACAATTCCCGGCGTGCTGCCTGCCGCACCACTGGCGGGGTCCACATAAGGATTGCGTGAATTCCTGTAACAATCTCCGCGGCGCCATTTGCTGCCGCAAATCAGGCGGCGGCGACTTTCCGCGGCCATGACTGGCTGCGCGGCGTCTCGGGGTGTGCTAAACTCAGGCCATGGCCGAAGAAACACGCCGTGTACCTACCTTCCTTAATGGACCCACCACGCCCATTGCCGTGCTGCTGCCGATGCGGCTGTTCGTGGGTTATTACTGGCTGCAGGCGGGGTTGGCCAAGCTTTCGGCGGGCTGGCTCGGAGGCGCCAATACACAACTGAAGGAAATGGTTCTCGGCTGGGGCAAAGAAGGCGCGTATGCGCCGCCGCCGTGGTTCAGCGGCGTGATGACCGGCGCGATTACCGACAACATGGCGGTCTTCCAGTGGCTGGTGGTTTGCGCGCAATTGGGCATCGGTGCGCTGGTGCTGGCAGGCGCCGTTACGCGCATTACCGCGGCGATCGCGGGCCTCATGGCGATTATCGCTTTGATTGCGCTAGGGCCGGCCTGCCCCGAAGCCTTGCCGGTGGCGGTGATGGGCGTAACCTGCGCGATTGCCGCGGCGGGGCGGTACTTGGGCGTCGACGCGCTGATCCGCGTGCGCAACATGCAGATCCCGATCTTCTAACTTAGTAAAAGCCACGGCGCGCCGGCGGCCCGTGCCGTCGCGCAGGGCCGCGAGCAGTATTATGGACGATCGACCTGCAAAACAGCGGTTTGACGAACTCGCGACGCTATTGGCGTTTGACGAGGCCGCGGTGTCGGCGCTGCGCGCCAGCTTGTCGCTGCTGATGCCGCGCGTCAGCGAACTCGTGCAGGCTTTCGACGGCGCGCTCAAACGCGCGCCCGCAAGCCTGTTTGGTTCGCTGGAAGGCGAACGCCGCGACACGCTGCAAAGTCTCGCGGCGAATTTCGTGCTGCGCACCATCAGTTGCAATTTCGACGAGGACTACTGCAACTTCGTGGCGGCAACGGCGCGCAACGCCGACTTGCCCGGGCACTTCATCGAGCTGTCGTTGACGGTGACGCAGGATGTCGTGATGCGGGCGTTGCCGGGGTTGCAACGCGACCTCGACAAACTCGCCCAGGCGTTGAGCGCCTGGGCGAAGCTGATTTCGATGCTGAAGATTCTTAGCGCGCCTGGAACGTGAGCAGCGCGCGCTCGATGGCGGCGCGTATGTGCACGTCCAGCTCGGCCTCATTGCCGGTGTTCATCAGCCGCTGCGCGTGCGCAACATCAACGAAATCCCGCGCGAGGTTGAGAAAGCTCGAGGCATCACCCGATGACAGCCCAAGCGCGCGGGCGCGCTCGATGGCGCGTATGTCGAAGCGGTCGAACAGCCGCCGCATCGCATCGCCGTCAGTAATCGCAATCGTTACCGGCGCCTTGACGGGCGGCCGGATAATGTTTGCGGCCTGCAGGCGGCAGGCGCGGCTGTATTGAATAAGGAAAAGCAGCATGCCGCCGGTCGAAATCGCCAGCGCCACAAAGGGCGCCCAGCTCGGCGACTTGCGCGTGTAAAACGCCGCGGTCAGCCCGGCGACGGCGAGAAAGACACTGGCCAGCCACGTGCCGGCGCAAACGCCGCCCGCGCGGCCACAGGTTGAAATCGTGGGTTTTTCAGGAATCTGCTGCATGTAGTGCTTCCGAGAGGCGCGGCCCGTCAGGCGAAATTATACCACGTGGATCAACTGATTGACGGCAGCGCGGCCATGATTCTGGGCGCGATCTGCGCCAGGGCGTCGGCGGAGGCCTCGATCAGCGCTTCCCTGGCGCAATCCTCGGACTCCTGTCCCGCTGCGACTGTGCGCACAACCGCGGGCGTGTACAAATAAATAGGCGTGTCGCCGACGGCGTCCGAAAGCGTCAAGGTGCCCTGCGCGCGCGCCACGGTGTCGGTCCCCTGGCGGAACAATTCCACCTTCAATTCGCCCGACAGCTTCAGGCGGTACGCCAGTGTTTCCGGCAACGGCTGCTTGGCGTCATCGGTAAACGCCAGTTTGTATTCGTTGCACCAGGCGAGCAGCGCCGGGCCCAGCACCGAGTCCGTTTTTTCCCCGCCGATGGTTTCCGCGACCTCACACAGCAATTGCCCAAGCCGCCGTGACGGCAGAGACGCCGACCAGCGCCACACCGGCGGTGAGATGCCAAGCCTCACCCCCGCCACGCGTTCGAGGTCGATAGCCGCCTGGATGACCGCCGTCTCGCGCCCCAGCGCGCTCAGCGAAAACACGTTGCAGCGCGCCATTCCCTGCGCGTCGGTTTCGTTGCCGGTGTCGAGCACGCCGTTGGCGGGGGCGATGATGTTCCAGTTCAACGGGATCGCGGCCGCCGCGCGTTCGCGGTAAGTGAATTTCAACTCAAGCGCCTTGGGCAGGCCGCCCCCGATGTTTGCATACTGCGAATTGCCTCCCAGCGTCGCCTCGATCACGCCGGGCAGACCCCAAAGGCTCATCGCGGCGTCTTCAGCGACGGCGAGCGCGTCACGTTCAAGTTCACCGGTTGCCAAAAGCGCCAGCGCGACGACGCGGATGGCAAGCAAAAAGCGCGCGCACCAGGCATCCAAGCGCTTGCGCAATTCCGGCGCGTCGAGCGTCGGCATTTTTGTCGCGAGATTCTTCTTCGCGCCGGCAAGCATGCCCTGGGCGCGCAGCCGCAACTCTTCGCGCGAAATGGCCGTCACGCTGACGTACTCGAAGCCGTTTCCCGCGAAATCGAACTTCACCGCGTCGCCAAGTTCGGCGACATCGATCCACTGCGCCGGGCTGTCGATCAGATCGCGCACGCGGCTGCCCCTGAGCACCGCTTCTCCCTTGGCCAGGGCCTCGGCGCAGGCAGCTTCCTCAAGCAGCGTTTCCGACTTTTGCCGCGCGCCCGCGGCGGTTTCAGCCAGCGCGTAACCCGCGATAAATTTGTCCTGCGGAAAATCCGGGTGGCGGCCGGTGCGGGTCCATTCCGGCATTTCGACGCGGCGCATGTTCACGCCCGGGCGCTCAGGCGTGGTCGGGCACGCCGTCAGCAGGCCGAATATCAGCGGCAGAATAATGAAGAAGAGCCGTCTCATCGCTTTTTGGGCCAAGTTCAACTTCAAGAAACGCCTTTAACGCGTGGGCATTTCTGAGACTTGCCCTTTGACTTGCATTATTGCGGCTGTCCGAACCGGACGATCATCTGCCACACAAACACGATCAGTCCGACAACCATCAGGGAGACCAGGACAACGGTGATGACGCTCGTGCGCGAGGCGCGAATGCGGCCGGTGTGGCGGTTGGAGGGTGGACGTCCCACCATGTTTGCGTCGGCGGCTTCCTGGGCGCGTGCGGCCATGATCGCCGCGGGGTTATCGTGCTCGCGCTCAAAGGCGTTGCGACCGCCGGTATAGGCGTCGCTTTCGGCCTCGATCTCTTCAAGGTCGACCGTGCCGCTGTCGGTAATGATGCTGCCCCGCAGCGGTATCTTCAGCTTGTCGACGATCGGTTCGCGGTAATGTTCGGCGGGATGTTCAACGATGCCGCTGCAAAGCAGGCACGCCGCGGGCATCTCGAGCTTGGAGATGAAAATGCGAAACTTGCCGCCGCAGTGGGGGCAATTGATGTTGACCAGCGGGTCATTTCGGCGGCTAACGAATCGTTTTGTGTCGCGCATATGGGTCTGCAAGGCGGTCGGCTTCTTGCAGGGGTATCTTATAGCGCGGCTGTGACCGCAAAAGCATTACTGCGTCACCTTTTTGCGGTACATTCAGGTCCAAGCCCTCTTGCCGCATGCGGCGTAACTCGCGCCCGTCTTTATCAAACACACGTAATTCAACATCGTGCGGGCCTGGCGGAAGTTGGGCCTGCATAAGGTGGACTTCGCCCGGCAAAAGCACGTTGGAGCGCACGTCGGCCTCGGGGTTCAGCAGCAGCCCCGCAAGCAACACCAGCGCCCCGACCCCTGCGGTAATGGCGCCCGCGGTCGAGTCGCCGTTTTCCATCATTGAAACGCCCACGCCCACGCCGACTGCGCCCACGACCGTGGTCACATCCTTGGCGATTGCCTTGCCCTTGAGCACTTCGTCCATCGCGCGCCCGCCGCGCGTCACGGCCTGGAAAAAGCTGTCGGCGACCTTGTAGGTGCGGCCAAGGGTTTTGCCGTCGACGTAGATTTCAGCGTAAGCCTCAGGATAGCGCGAGGGATGAATCACGCGCGTCTGGCCGTGGCGGCCCTCGGCGGTCATAAAAGGCCCGTCGCCAAGCTCGACGAAGAACAGCGTGTTGGTGTTGAGCTGGTCGTCAATGTTGAACCACGGGCAGGCTGGGTCGAAGTTACGCTCGTTTTTCGGCAACGCGTTGAGCGCCTTGAGCTGGTCCTGCGCGTCGAGTTTGGCCCCGCGGTCAAGATAAACGCGCGTGCGCATCACCATCGCGGGCACGAAGTCGGCGGCGTATTCATTGAGCTTGAAATCGCCCGTGTCGGCAAACAGCGCGTTGGTGAAACTCGCCATCGCGTCTTCGGGCGCGTTGAGCATGTAGTACAGCAGCCCGAGGTAATAGCTGTTGAACACGCGCTCGTACGGGTCGCCCATGTAGTACTTGTTGTCCTCGGCAATCACGTAAGCGGCGGCGTGGCCGCCGCCGGCGCCGGTGTTCATGATGTTCCACGAGCGCAGGAAGTCGTCACGGGCGCTCAGGTGGTAGCCCAGGCCAAGCTTGGCCTGGGCGCGGTAATTGAGGATCAGAGTGCGGTCGCGCTCGGGGAAGTCGTTGATGTTCTCGGTGTTCTCGAGAACTTCGTCGTATCCGCCCCGGTGCATCGCCGCGATCACGTCATAACGCGAGGCACACCCGGCGCAAAGCGCCATGACAACGACGAACAGTAATTTCGATGCCGTTTTGCTCATGGAAATAGGCCAACAGAACTGCTTAACGCGAAGGCGCGAAGTGCGCGAAGGTCAATCGTGTTTTGTCTGCACCACCCGCCTGATTCCGTTTTTGAGCAGTCCGACGTTGAAATTGATAACCAACCCAAGCGGTTCCTTCTTGTTCGACAAGTAAAAAACCACCTGCTGGATGTGTGAGTCGTCGATGCCTTTAACTGCTTTCAACTCCGTACTCAGGCGTTTGCCGACCCAGAAATCAATCCGGCCCTCGCCGAGTTTTCGGTCCTTGTACCCGACTTCAAACCGGTGTTCGCGTTCAAATGGGATGCCGCGCAGGCCAAGTTCTATTTCCATGGCCTTGGCATAGAACGCTTCCGCGTGGCCCGGCCCGAGATGACGATGAACCTCTATCGCCGCACCGATTACGTCGGCTGCCAGCTTTTCGATTTCATCGTCAAACCGGTCCATGCGTTGTTCTTCGCGTCCTTCGCGCCTTCGCGTCAGCCTTTACCTATACAGCGCGTCTTTTTCGGACACGCGCTTGATCAGGTGGTCGCCCTTGAACACGATTTCCGTGGTTTCCGGGTCGATCAACTCGAAGCTGTAGTTGATCGTGTCCGACGAATGATCGCCGTCGGTCATCGACAACGCCGTGAACTTCGCCTTCAGGAAGAAGTCCGCGCCGTACTTCGTGCGGCGGCCGCTGCGGTCGGTGACTTCGCCGCTTTCCTTCATGGCCTTCTCGGCGGCGACGGCGTCCAGCGTGTCGCTCTCACGGTTGACAAAGCGCAGTTCGCGGCGCGTGGTCTTCTTCATCAGGCCGCTGATCAGGCGCTCCTCGAAAATCTTGGTGATGTTGGGAAAGCGCGTGTCGTTGAGCGGGCGGATCACCGCGATAATCGGCGCGTCCTTGTACTGGTCACGGAAGTCTTCGCTGACGCGCTCGGCCTTGAACTGGGCCATGATCACGTCGGTGACCTCGAGCAGGTCGCTCGAGTACGGGCCGGAACTCTGGATCGGGTCTTCCTCGTCGTCCTTGGGATCGACGCGGGTGCTTTCGCTGCCGCATGCGGCGACAGTCATCAGCAGTGCAATGGCGGTCATAAGCAGGAACAGTCGGTTCTTGATCATTGCTTTGTCCTTTGGATGGGTGAGCACGAGACACACTAATGCGCGCCGGGGTTGTTGCAAAGGGCGATGCGGCAAACTTGCGCAACCCTGCCGAAAAATCGGCCAAGCGTGTAGTCCGTATCCATATTGCCGCGCGCCGATAACATGCCAACGCACAAAACCGACCACTGACTACCGATGCTTGCGCCCAATTTCAAACGCCTTGAGAAAATCGAACTGACGGCGGCCGCCGAGCACGCGGGCATGCGTCTGGACAAGTTCCTGGCGACGACCTGCGCCGACCACTCGCGCAGTTTGCTTGCGATGCTGGTGAAAGAGGGCTACGTCGAAGTCGAAGGTGTCAAACCCAACAAGATCAAACCCGCGCTTAAACTCGAGGGCGGCGAGAAAATCCGGCTTGAGTTGCCGCGCATCGAAAACATCGACCTGCAGCCCGAAGATATCCCGCTCGACATCCTGTTTGAGGACGACGCGATTGTCGTCATCAACAAGCCGCCGGCGCTGGCGTGCCACCCGCCGCGCGCGGGCAGTGGGGGAACGCTCGCCAATGCGCTGCTGTTTCACTTTGGCAAGATGAGCGCGCCGGGCACGATCCGCCCCGGCATTGTGCATCGACTCGACGCCGACACCACGGGCGTGATTGTCTGCGCCAAGGATGAAAGTGCGCATTTCAAACTTGCGCGGCAATTCGAACAGCGCACCGTTGAAAAGGAATACCGTGCACTGGTGCATGGGGAATTCAAGGAAGATAGCGGCGCCATCGACTTGCCTATCGAGCGTGACCCGCACCACCGCGAACGCATGCGCGTCGGTCATGGCGAAGATGCGCGCCCGGCGGTCACGAATTGGTCCGTGATCGAGCGTTTCCGTGGCTTCACGTTGCTGCGCTGCATGCCCAAAACCGGCCGCACGCACCAGATCCGCGTGCACCTGGCCCACATCAGCCGCCCAGTGGTCGCCGACCGGCATTACTCGGCGGAGAAACAACTGATGCTCGCGGACCTCGAGGTGCGCGTGCCCGCGCCCGGCGAAGCGCCGCTGATCGCGCGCCAGGCGTTACACGCCGCAAAGCTGACGTTCGATCATCCCGTGACGGGCGAACGTGTGACCTTCGAAGCGTTGTTGCCGGAGGATTTCCAGCGCGCGCTTGATGCCGTGCGACGGTGCTGTCCGGCCCGCACGTAACAAAAAATTACACGAAATGTGCTAAGGAATGGAGTATGTCAGAAAGCGAGGGCGCGCCACATTGACCGCAAAGTCACTGCGTAAGACCTTTGTTATGAATGAGTTATGACTCGTTTCCAGGCAGGTGCACAAGTATTTGGCACAGTTCACGCTTTAGCACGACCGACCTTCCATGGGGTCAACCAAACTTTTGAAAACCTGATCAGGAGTAATCGCTCATGAAGAAATTCGCAATGCTGTTGCTGGTGTGCACCATCGGCGTCGCTTTCGTTGCGGGCTGCCCGACGGGCAACGCTCCGGTTAACAACGCCCCGGCCGCGGACAAGGATAAGGCCCCGGCGGACAAGGACAAAGCCCCGGCGGATAAGGACAAAGCCCCGGCGGATAAGGACAAGAAGTAGTTTTTGCAGATGTTCCCAAAGGGCGCCTTCGGGCGCCCTTTTTTGTTGGCCGCCGTGTCTGTCTCAAGGGCCGGTCAAACGTATTGTGTAGCAGGGATCCATTCGATGAGGACGCAGATGAAAACCATGTTCCTTGCTATCGCGCTTGCCCTTAGCGCGACATTGGTCGTTGCCGAAGACACTCCGAAGACCGAACCCGCACCAAAGGCTTTTGATCGCGGCGACGCCGCAGCCGAGAAAATCCTTAAACGCGCCTACACGCGCGTGGCCTCGGCCGAAGCCAAGGGGCTCGAGCGCATGCTGGCCGAAGCCAAGGTCACCTTCGATCTTTCAAAGTCGAAGCTGCCGCTGAAGGTGCCGCCTTGCGACGGCCGCCTGGCGTGGCAGGCCGGCCACACGCCGCTGCTTGATCTTGACGACCCGGTGCAGGGCTACCGCATCTCGCAATACTGCGAAAACGCCTTTCAGCCCTACGTGTTTTTTGTCTTCGGCCTGCCGGGCTGGGACAACTTCTTCAAGGAAGCGAATTTCAAGTTCGTCGACGCGCCCAAGGACATTCCCGAAGACGGCGCCAAGGATAAGTTCGTCGCCGTGACCTTCAGCGATGTTGCGCGCGGCACCCAGACCTTCCAGGTGCGCGACACGACGATCATCGCCATCAACTTCCAGATGGACATCATGGATAGCCCCGCCACGGCGCGGCTGATTTTCACCTACGAGGACAAGGGCAAGGACCTGCGCATCATCCAGATCGACACCGACGCCGACGTGATGATGATCGTGCCCGAGGACGAAGAGGAAGCCGAGCCCAAGGAGGCCGAAAAGCCCAAGGACGGCGAGGAAGCCAAGCCCGAGATGCCCGAGACGCCGAAGAAGAAGAAGACCAACATCCAGCAGACTGTGAAGCTGACGGAATACGCGACCGCGGGCAAAGCCGAAGTCTGCTCGAAGATGGAAGCGGAGATCAGCGTCGACTTCGGCGCGAGCAAGCTGGAGTTCCCCGCCACGCTGGAACTCAAGAACATCAAGGCCAACAAGGACGTCAGCGATGACGACCTCAAGACCATGTTGCTGATGGAGGAAATCCGCGCCAAGGCGAAGGCCAGGGCCGCCGAAGAAGGCACTAAGGAAAAACCCAAGGACGGTGAGGTTAAACCCAGGGACGGCGAGGTTAAACCCAAGCAGCCGGAAGAAAAAGAAACCTGATCGATGGCCCGCAAACCCGACAACGCCGCCAAGGGAGACAAGGAATCCAGCCGCATTCCAGTCACCACCAACCGCAGAGCCTTCTATCAGTATCACGTGATGGAGCGCTTTGAGGCGGGTTTGAAATTGCTGGGCAGCGAAGTGAAAAGCCTGCGCGCGGGCCACTGCGAAATTTCCGACGCCTATGCCAGCGTCGACAAAGACCGCCCGCTGGCCTGGCTGCATAACCTCCAGATTCCGCTCTGGCAGCACGCGTCGATCTTCGACCGCCCCGAACCCAAGCGCAAACGCGCTCTGCTGTTGCACAAGCGCGAGATTGAGAAAATCCGCGAGGCGCTGACCGAAAAAGGCCTGACGCTGATCCCGCTGGGCGTTTACTTTCACAACGGATTTGCCAAGGTCGAACTCGCCATCTGCAAGGGCAAGAAACTCCACGACAAGCGCGAGGCGATCAAGGAAAAAGACGCCAAGCGCGAAATCGCCCGGCGCGTAAAGCGTTAAAGGCGGTGTTGGGTCTTAGGTATTGGGCGTTGGGAAGACCCGAATAGTATGTGCCGACCCAAGACCCAAGACCCAAGACCCAAGACCCAAGACCCAAGACCCAAAGTGCTCACGCTCAAATCACCCGCGAAAATCAACTGGTTCCTCGAGGTCATGGGCAAGCGCCCCGACGGCTACCACGAACTTGTGACCGTGATGCAGACCGTCAGCCTCTACGACACCCTCGACTTCGAGGACCTGCCGCGTCCCTTTATCGAGTTCCGCTGCGACCTCGACCTCGGCCCACCCGAGAAAAACCTCGTCGTGCGCGCCGCACAGGCCGTGCAGAAGACCTACGCCGAAAAACGCGGGGCCCGCATCACCTTGAACAAGAAAATTCCGCACGGGGCGGGGTTGGGCGGTGGCAGCAGTGACGCCGCAACGACCGTTGTGGGGCTGAACCAGCTCTGGAATTTGAACCTGTCGACTGAACAACTGGAGCAGGTTGTCCGTAGCGTAGGCTCGGATTGCGCGTTTTTTGTACGTGGGGGAACGGCGCTTTGCACCGGCCGGGGCGAAATCGTCGAGCCCAAACCGCTTATAAGCGGTATCGACCTTGTGATTCTGTACCCTGAAATCGTGCTTCCGACGCCAGATGTGTATCGCAAACTTAGCGAGAACTTGCAGTTCGAGCGCCGCAAGTGTAACTTTTTTCATCGGGATGCCCTTTCGCTGGATGCGACAAAGGTTGCAACGAAGGTTTTTAATCGTCTTGAGCATGTGGCGTTGCGGGTTTCGCCGAAGCTTAGTGACGTTTGGCAACGGACTGCTGACGAAAAAGCTGTGACGAAGAGATTTGTCAGCGGGTCTGGATCTTCGCTGGTCTTTGTCGTGCCGGATGAAAGTGCTGCTCGTGCGTTGGCGCAGTCGTTTGAGAAAAGGTCCCTGGGGCGGGCCTTTGTCGCCAAGTCTGTCGCCGGGCGGTGAACAGGGATCGGCGCTTTGCGCCGCCTCCTGTGCATGTCCGGACAGGGGCGGAAATGTCGCGAGGCATCGAAGTTACTGAAGTTCGCGTGAAGCTGGCCAGTGACCCGGACGAAAAGCTCCTGGCCTATTGCAGCGTCACCCTCAACAACGCCATCGTCGTCAAGGACCTCAAGATAATCCAGGGCGATGAAACGCCGTTTGTCGCAATGCCCTCGCGAAAGATCACTGACAAGTGTCCGCGTTGCAGCGCAAAGAACCACCTGCGCGCGCGTTTCTGCAACGAATGCGGCACCAAGCTCAAGCCCAACCGCGGTGACGTTGACGCCCGCGGTCGCACCAAGCTGCACTTCGACCTCGTGCACCCCATTGCCGCCGAGGTGCGCGACTATGTGCACGAAAAGATTGTCGAGGCCTACGCGCTCGAGGCCGCAAAGTCCAAAAGCGCGCGCATGCAGGCCGTCAACGGCATCGCGCCCGACGACGACGTCTCGCCCGATGTTGAGTAGTTGGCGACTGGCTCAATTTCTGTCGTCGTTTGCCGAAATTGTGCCCGACCCCTTTTGTGACAGTTTCGCAGCGAGTTCGCGCGCCTGGTCCGCGTTTGCGGCGTGAAGTTTGTAGCTGTGGCCCTGCGCGCGGATCAGCACCACGGGACGTTCGCGTTCCTGGGGGACATCGTCGGCGTCCGGTCGAGCCGAGATCACGCCCTGCGCTTGCGCCGAATCGACCGCCGAAAGCTCGAGCTTCACAATCACCGGCCCGCCCTCATATTTCAGCAGAAACAGCGTACCACCCTCGATGCGCCAGGCGCGGAAGCCGCCCTCACGCGTGAAGCCGAGGATGATCACCATGACGATCACGAACAGGAGCGCGGCGCCGCCGATCGCCCAGCGGAAGCCGGCGCTCATGGTTTGTTCGGGCCCGCCGATGTTGAACAGGATGGTCGAGACGAAATAGGTGGAGACCAGGAAGCCGACGGCGGTCGCGATGAACTGGAGATAACGCGGCGCGGGTGAATACGTCGGTTGGTTTTCTGCGTCTGTCATGGTTGCTGTTTAGCGCGCTCAAGCCAAGCAATCAACCGCCGATGAACGCCGACGGATTTTTGCTGTCGGCGTTCATCCGGCTTTATCGGCGGTTAAAAGCAGTTGCTTTTTGCTAACATCTATATTGAACACTAGGGCAAAAATATACTAGTTGTTCAACTTGCGGATGCGCCCATGAGCGACGAACACGGTAAACCCTACAATCCCGCCGAAGTCCAGCGCGAGAAGATGGAAATGGACGTGCTGCTGGTCGGCGCCGGGCCGGCGAATCTGGCGCTGAGCATCCGCCTCAAGCAACTGGTCAATGCGCACAACGAAAAACTGCCCGAAGACAAGAAGCTGCCCTGCGAAATCTACCTGATCGAAAAGGGCGGCGAGATCGGGAACCACCAGTTGTCGGGCGCCGTCATGGACCCGCGTGGCATCAGCGAACTTCTCCCCAACTGGCGCGAGGAAGGCTTTCCTGTCGAGGGCGACGTCGGGCCCGACAGCGCCGATCACTGGATGAAATTCAAGGAAGGCCGGCACAAGAAGATTTTTGTGCCGGCCGTGATGCACAACCGCGGCAAAGTCGTCGTCAGCCTCAACAAGGCCGCCAAGTGGCTCGCGCAGAAGGCCGAGGCGCTGGGCGTGAATATTTTCCCCGGTTTTGCGGGCGCGGAAGTGCTTTACGAGGGAACGCGAGTCGTCGGCGTGCGCACGCGCGACGCGGGCGTAAACAAATGGGGCGAAATGAAGGATGAGTTCGCCCCCGGCATGGATTTGACCGCGAAGGTAACTGTGCTCGGGGAGGGCACGCGCGGCAGCCTCGCCAAACACCTGATCCCGAAGCTTGGCCTCGACGAAGGGCGCAACCCGCAGGTTTATCAACTGGGTTGCAAAGAAGTCTGGAAGCTCGGCCCCAAGGGCCAGGAAAGGTTAAAAGCCGGCGACGTCTACCACACCATGGGTTGGCCGACGCCCAACGGCGTGTTTGGCGGCGGCTGGGTGTACGGCATGGCCGACGGCATGTGCAGCATCGGGCTGGTCGCGGGCCTCGACTACAAGGACCCGACGTTCGACCCGCACGCGTGCTTTCAGAAGTGGAAAACGCATCCGTTCTTGCGCGAGTTGTTAGGCGATGGCGAACTCCTCCACTACGGCGCCAAGACCATTCCCGACGGCGGCTACTTCAGCATCCCAAAGCTCAGCGCCGATGGCGTTATGCTGGTGGGCGACACTGCGGGCGTGATGAACTCGATGCGTCTCAAGGGCATCCACCTCGCGATGAAATCGGGCATGCTTGCGGCCGAGACGATTTTTGAGGCCCTGCGCGATGGCGATTTCAGCGCGCAACGCCTGCACCAATACCAGAACCGCTTCGAGACGAGCTGGGCCAAGGAAGAACTCTTCAAGATCCGCAACTTCCGCCAGGGTTGGCAAAAAGGCGAGTTGTTCGGCATGGTCAACACCGCGCTCGGCATGATCACTGGCGGCCGCGGCCTCGCGGGGCGTCTGTCGCTGCACGCTGATTACACCGATTACACGCCGCTCAAGGTGGGCGGCACGACGCCGCCGGTGCCGAAATCGACGTTCGACGACAAACTCACCTTCGATAAGTTGAAGGACGTGTATTTCTCGGGCACCAAGCACGAGGAAAACCAGCCCTGCCACCTTCAGGTGACAGCGCCGGATGTCTGCGTCACGCAATGCACGCGCGAGTTCGGCAACCCCTGCCAGCACTTCTGCCCGGCCAATGTCTACGAAATGGTGCCCAAGGCCGAGGGCGTGGGGATGTCGCCGCAGCTTAATCGTGACGGTAAGGGCAAGGAAAATGCGCAGGGACTGGTGTTGAAGATCAACGCCAGCAACTGTGTCCACTGCAAGACCTGCGACATCAAGGACCCGTACCAGATCATCAACTGGGTCGTGCCCGAAGGCGGCCAGGGGCCGGTCTACACGAACCTGTGATTAACAGAGCCCCGCGCGTTGGCGCGGGGCTCTTGGTTTGCGGCGAGTTAAGAAACCCCGGCGCTGGCGCGCCGGGCTCCGTACCGGGTCCCTTTACACGTTTATTACACAGATTTGGCCGCACTTTGGCCGATGTATTTCGTTTATCAGACAGCACCCCGGTACCGCTGTCGGAGAACCGTCATGCAAAAGCTGCTCTGCGCAATGGTTGTCGCTCTCACCCTCATCGTCCCTGCGGCCGCTGAGGACAAGGGCGCCAAGGAAGCTCCCGCGACGCCGCCCAAGGAAAAGGTCGAGCCCAAGAAGGATGACCCGAAGGCCGACAAGAAGGACGAAAAGGCCGAGGTCGACGCGCTCAAGATCTACCGCACTAAAGGCAACACCTGGACCTTCAAGCTGCTCGATGGCACCTTCGAAAAGCATGAAGTCAGCGAAGTAACCGCCAAGAAGGCCTCTATTAAACTCACGACGCTGGACAAAGCCAAAAAAGAGACGGCGATGGATTTCTACAGCGTCGACCTGAAGGCCGCCAAGAAGGCCGACGCCGCGACGCCAAGCAAGATCGAGGCCGAGAAATTCACCGCCGGCGAAGTCACGCTGGAGTGCACGCACGCGCAGTTCTTTTCCAGCGGCGGCACGCTGCACATCTGGACCTCGACGGAATTCAGCCTGGTCATCAAGGAACAGTGGGTGAGCAAGACGACCACTGAAACCCGCCGCGAACTGGTTGAGTTTTCCGCCAAGTAGTCTTTCCTTAAATGAACAACCGGACGCCCTGCGGCGTCCGGTTTCGATTTATTCGCGATGTGTCCGGCGTCTGCGTATGATGCGCAGAAAATACGGGAGGATGTCATGGGCAAACTGGTCATCGTTTCGGTGCTGGCGTTGTTCCTCGGGGCGTGCGCTTCGAGCGTCAAGGAGAACGCAAGCGAAAAGCCTCTCCCCGAAAGGACGCCCGAAAAAACGCCTGAAAAGCCCGTCGAGCCCGAGGTTGACTTGCTCAAGCCTTACCGGGTCAAAGGCAACACCTGGACGGTTCGGTGGACCAGCACTGCTGGCGACAAGACGACGGTGGCATACACGAAGTGCGAGGTCCTCGAAGTCAAAGAACACTGGGCTGAGGTAAAACAGACGAAGCTGGACGCGGACAAAAGGGAAACGGTCTCGTCCGTCTTCCCCGAGGCGTTCGTGACATCAGTTGACGAAAAGATCAAAGTTGAAGCGGGCGAGTTCGATTGCGTGAGGCAAGACGGCGCGTTGCCGGACTACTCCGGCACGTTGTGGCGCGACAAGAAGTGGGGCCTAGCGGTGAAATCCATCAATCGATTCGGAGCTTCAACGATGATACAGGAGTTAACAGAGATCAAGGCCGAGGGCGAGGCGAAGGACAAGTTCAGCATCTACCGAACGGTCGGGAATTATTGGATTCAAAAGACGACCACGGGAGGCAAGAACAAGGAAGTCCTATGGGCGCGCCGAGAAGTCGTCGAGGTCAGCGCGGACAAAGCGGTGATTTTGTATTACGAGTACGACGACCAAGGGAACAAGCTCAGCAGCGAGATCATCAGCGATGAGTTTTTCGCAACGACGTCGATCGAGAAGGTGACCGTGCCAGCCGGCGAATTCGAGTGCGTCAAGACCGCGGCGCGGGACGGGCGCGGGTTCCCGACCGCTGAGTGGGTAGACAGGAAAACGGGAGTCACGGTGAAATCCGAGGCCAAGACGGATGCCTGGATCGACGTCACCGAACTCGTCGAAATCAGTGTGAAGTAGGCCTTGGCGCCGAAGGTCAAAGAGCAACACGAAGGGCACGAGGGAGACAACAAAGGCGAGCTTGGGCTCGCCTTTGTTGTCTTCGTGGGCTTCGTGATCTTCGTGTGGCAGTTCCTGCTGGTCTAGGCTACTTCTTGGCCTTGATGTCGAGTTCAATCACGACCTCGTCGCTGATCAGGTCGTTAGGTGCGCCAGGATAGTTGATGTTGAATTCACGCCGGTTGATCTTGAACTTGGCCTTGGCGGTCACTTCGCCGTCCTTGACGCTGATGTTGGCAGGGAAGGTGATGCCCTTCTTTTCTCCGTGCAGTGTGAAGTTGCCGTCAACTTTGTACTTGTCGCCGTCCTTTGTAATAGAGGTGGCCACAAAGTTGGCCTTGGGAAACTTTGGCACGTCGAAAAAGTCGGCGGTCTTAAGGTGGTTGGTGAGTTTCTCGTTCGTCTTGGCCGGGTCGTCGGTCCACACCGAGTCCATCTCGATTTCGGCGCTGATGCCGACCACTTCTTTGCCGTCTTTGTCTGTCGTCACCGTGCCGCTGAACTTCTTGAACCCGCCCTTGTGCGTTAGCGAAACCTTGGCGGCGGTAAAATTCAGCGTCGAGCCGTCATTGCTGAACTTGAGTTCGTTGCCTTCAATCTTTTTCTCCTCGAACGGCTTGCCGGCGTTGGCGGCGTTCACGCCTGCGCCCGCCGGGTTGCCGCCGCAAGCGCTGATGAAAACCAGCGTGGTTGCAATGGTCAGCAAAGCTGCGAATTTGCCCAGTGTCTTCATGTCCATGTCTCCTTGTCTGATTGTTCTATATAGAATTATCTTGGATGCGCCGCCAGTCAAGCGCGAACATCATGGGTCGCTTCCGCATTCTGTCCACAGGGCTGAATCGCCGGCCTGAAATGCTAAATTGCGGCTATGAAGACGAAGCTGTTGGCGGTGTGCGTGGTGTTGTGTCTCATGCTTGCTGCGTGCCAGAACAACTCAGGCGTCAAGAATTTCGACTTCTACCGCACGAAACACACTTGGACGTACAAGACGACAAAAAAAGACAACGCAGGGAACGTCAAGCTAGTGGCCTACGAGGTCAATGAAATCACCGCGGTATCGGACAGCAAATCCACGGTCAAGACCACCAAGCAGGACAGCGACAAAAAGGTAACGGGATCGGAATCAATTGAGTTCGTGTTTCCGGTTTTCGAAACGATCACAGTTCCAGCCGGTACCTTTGACTGTCAGAAAACTGATAGCCGGACGGAGTCCGGTCTGATGACGACTTGGACTGAGAGGCGTTGGAACACTAACGTCAAATACGTGATCGAATCGGACAGAGTCAAAGGCGTCATAGAGTTGACCGAACTCAAAGCCAAGGGCGATGCGACCGATGAAATGGCCATCTATCGCACCCTAGGCAATACGTGGACGACGAAAACAATTGGGACGTCCAAGAGCACCGGGAAAACTGACGTCGGGTACACGAGACACGAAATAACTGAAGTGGACGAGGGCGGGGCTAACTGCCAGACGACCAACTACGACGAGAGCATGAAGGAAAAGAACTCTGTCGGTTTCTACCACAATTTTCCAAAGATCAGCGACGAGAGGATCACCACGCCAGCCGGCGACTTTGATTGCACGAAGTCGGTTACGGATTGGAAAACGCCTCGTGCTCAGGGTCGCACCACGATTTGGACGGACAAGAAGTGGAACCTCGAAGTTCGACGCGAGTATTGGGACCGGGACGACGGTAACTACGTCAAAGAGTTGATCGAGGTTAAGTAGCCGAGTTGTTCACATTGCTGCACGGCGCGCGCCTGAAATGCTAAATTGCGGCTATGTCCAAACCTCAAGCACTTGTGCTGCGCGCTGCGGGAACCAACTGCGAGCGCGAAACCGCCTGGACGCTCGAGCAGGCCGGCGCCAGCGTCGAAATCCTGCACGTCAACGCGCTGATCGAGGCGCCTTCGCGTCTCAACGACTATCAGCTCGTGGTGATTCCCGGCGGGTTTTCCTACGGCGACGACCTGGGCTCCGGCGTGGTGTTCGCCAACCAGTTGCGTACGCGTTTAAAAGGCGCGATCGAAAAGTACATTTCCGACGGCAAGCTGATGCTCGGTATCTGCAACGGCTTCCAGGTGCTGCTCAAGGCCGGCTTGCTCACGGGCCGCGACGTTTTCGACGACCCGGTGCGCGCCACGCTGACATGGAATTTAACCGGCCGCTACGGCGACCGCTGGGTCGATCTGCGCATCGTCAGTGAAAAGACGCCGTTTGTTTCCGGCCGCAAGATCGTGAGCTACCCCGTTGCGCACGCTGAGGGCCGCTTTGTCGCGCCGCCGGCGGTGCTGGATGAACTCGAACAGGACAACCAGATTGTCTTCCAGTACGTCGATGGAAACGGCCGCCCGACGCAGGACTTCCCCTTCAATCCCAACGGCAGCGACCGCGCCATTGCCGGCATTTGCAGCAAGACCGGACAGGTGCTGGGCCTGATGCCGCATCCGGAGCGCAACGTGCGCCACTTCCATCACCCGGAATGGACGCGCATGTCCCGCGACCGGCAGTGGGGCGATGGATTCGAGTTGTTCCGGAACGCGGTCAAACGCGCAGGTGCGTTGGTTACGGCATAACCGCAACGGCTTTTTAGCCACGAATTCTCACGAATAGACACGAATCAAAACGTTATTCGTGAAGATTCGTGTTCATTCGTGGCTAGAGCTTTTTCAAGGTTAGTGTGCCGAGTTTATGCGCTGCGCCGAGCGAGCAGATCAAGAAGCGCGAGCGACGGCGTGGCTGGAAGCCACGCTGAGCGAGCGCGACGCAGAGATGCGATGCTCGCCGCAAGCAGAAACCGGCACG
>JADLAK010000014.1 GCA_020848275.1 Planctomycetota bacterium | reverse complement strand
GGTGTGCGCGGGTGTAGGCGCGCGCGGCGGTCACGGGTTCGATCCAGCGGCGCGCGGGCCCACGGAAATCGCGCAGGCCGTCCTTGGCCATGATCGAGTGCACCACGTCGGCGCCATCGCGGATCAAGTGCACGAACTTCACCGCCTCAAAGGCGCTGGCGATTTTGTCCATGTGGCGCGCGTTGCGCGGCGTCTTGTCGCCCCAATGCGTGACCGCGCGGCCAAGGCGCGCCGCGTCGTCGCGATAGACCGCATCGACGATGGATGAAAGGCTGCGGCGCTCGCGCGGCAGGGCGATCAGCGCCGCCTCGACAGCAATCAACCTCGGCAGCATGTCGGCAAATTGCTCGTTGTGCGCAAACCACTTCATCGTGCGGCGCACCAGCGCGGGCCAGCGGTAGTAACGGCGCTCGCGGTAACACTCGATGGCCTCGAACATGAAACCCATCTCGGGCGGGATGTGGATGGGTGAGGCTGCCATGAGCATGCGGCGCAACAGCGTGTTGCCCGAGCGCGCCGCGCCGACAATGAACAGCGGTGTTGCGGCCAGCGGCGTATACAGCGGGTGCATCACCCGCGCCACGCGCGCGGCGTTTCGCACCACGAAGTGGAAGGATTTGACGAGTCGCTCGCGCACGAAACTGCCAGACTATTGGATTCGGCCCTGCGGTCAAAGCTTGAATACCTAGTTAGTTGCGGTGACGTCCCTTATTGTGTCTGTGGCATGCCCAATCGCCTCAAAAGTGGGATTTCGTTGCGTTGTCCCGCCTGCCGCGCAGGTTCACTGGGCGAGCAGCCGCAAGCGTTGGTATGCCCGAGTTGCGGCGCAGCGTTCCCGTGCCTGCCCAGCGGCGCCTGCGACCTGTTGAAGCAATCCAGCGCCGACGAAGCCGCCCAGCGCGAGGTCTACGACGAAATGCAGGCGGGCCACTGGGCAACCTCGGACCCGATGTACAGCTATACGACGCTCACGGGCATTCGCTTCACCAGGGCGCTGCGCCGCCTGAAATTGCCCCAAGGCGCGCAGGTACTGGAAGTCGGCTGCGCCAGCGGGCCGGTGATGGCGTCGCTGGAAGCCAACTACGGCGCACGGGCGTTCGGCCTCGATGTCTCGCTCGCCAGCGTGGACATGCAGTTGCGGCGGCGCGGCAATTTCAACTACGACGCGGTGGCGGCCTCGGCGCTGGATCTGCCGTTTGCCGACGCGACATTCGACGCGGTGGTGAGCTTCGACGTGATCGAGCACCTGGAAAAGCCCGAGGCATTCTGGGCCGAGGCAGCGCGCGTGCTGAAACCCGGCGGCAAGGCGCTGGTGCGCGGCGCGGTAATGGATTTCGCGCTGACGGTCGACTGGCTGCGATTTCATCTGGACCATGGTCGCTGGATGGCGCGCATGGACCGCGCCGGGCACTTTTACAAAAACTTCCGCGGCAAGAGGCAGCATGCCGATTACGCGCGCGCCGCTGGTTTGACTGTGACGCGCGTGCGCGGCTCGGACTTGTTCTGGGAGAATCTCGCGGACTATTACATGCTGCCGCTGCTGTTTTCGCTGGCGGGGCGGCGCAGCCCGACGGCAACGACGGCGCCCAAGGACGCGGAAGTCAAACCGCTGGAATTGCGCCGGCCCAACTCGATGGCGCACAAGTTGTGGCGGGCGTGGCTTACGCTGACAAGCTGGGCGTTGTGGCCGGAAAAGGTACTCAGCGCACTGGGCTTCGGCGCTTCGGCGTACTTCGAAGTCCGAAGGCCCTAGTTTTCAAACAGCGGCTTGACCTTGCGCGCAATCCAGCGGCTGAATGCCAGCGCGTCCTCAGACACCAGGTGCGAGCCGTCAGGCATATAAAGTTTGTGGAATCGCGGGTTATCCATGAAGTGCCAGCAACGGCCGGGGAAACGCGTGGACAGAGCGCTCCAATAAATGTTATCGGGAAAATATTCCTCTTCAGCCTTGAGGTAGTCCCTTCCCGAGGGAAACCGGACGAACACCATCTTCACGCCCTCAGCGGCGAAACGCCGGTCCAGGTCTTCCCACTTATTGAGGGCCTCAGCCCAGGTTTTGACGTCAAAAGCGTTGGCGTAACGCTGCACGAGAATAGCGGCATGCGCCATATCCTGGACCGCGGACTCGAGAAACGCCTTGTTCGGGCGGAGTTCGACCCAGCCGTCCTGATGCCATATAAAGGCGGCTGAAATCGGGGCGTCGGCCCCCTCGGATTCGTCGAGGGAATTGCTCGAGAAACGGCGGGCGAAATCGCGAAGGAGAATCATCGGTGCGTTCGTTTCGGAACACATCCTCAACGATGTCCTGGCCACAAGAAGCGCGTGTTCGGCTTCGTCGAACCACCGCGCGCGGGCCAGCCACGCCTGCAGCGCATCGGAAGAAGGCGTGCTGGCGTCAATGTAGGTGACAGAAGGAAAAACCTCGATCACCACGACGCCGCGGAACTGGACATGCGTGTCCAGCAGTTCCGCAAGCGGGCGAGCGGAGGCGCCCGCCAGGGCCAGCACGCGCACTTCGACGTTAGCCGAGTCCAGCTCCTCCCGGACCGTGCCGGGCGAAATCCCGATGAACGTGCGCGAACTGCCGACAAACGTAACTTGTGGCTTGCGTGATTCTGCCATGGTCCGGAGCTGGTGGGCCGTCTGCACCAACTCCGTGGGGTTGGATGCCAGGGACTCGCCTCTCCACCACAGGATCAGCTCCCAACCGCCGGCCAGAAGCGCAAAGACCGCCAATCCCAGGAACACCTGGCGGGGCGAACTAGCCGTCGCAACGCGCGTTCGCACCGACGCAAAGTCCTGACGCGGAAGGGACGAATTCAGATGGGTGCTTGGCGGCGGCATATTTGTCCCGGCTTATTCACAGCTTACTTTGAACTTTGACCCGGCGACGGGCCATCCGAAATGCGGCAAGCGCCGCCGCCGCACCAAGCACTCCCCACCCCCCAACCAACCCCCAAAAAGCCGCACCTGACCTGGCCGCATCGGCGCGGGCGCTGCCGGCAATTCGCCAGGGCAGGAAGTGGGGCTTGATCGAGAACGCCAGCGATTCCTCCGGCACGGGCAGGGCAATGGGCTTGTCGGTGATGTCCTGCGCCAACGTGTATTGGCGCAAGGAACCGTTCAGCAGGCGCGGGATATTCTTTGCGCGGCCGACGATGTAGTGGTCAATGGCCGTGCGCTCCACGCCCGCGCGGTGCCGGACTTCGTTCTGCCAGACCTCAAGATCGGCGTACAGCACCACGCCCGCCAATTGCATTGCCGCCGAGAAACACCAGGTCGCGGCGATGGCGTAACGGATCAATGGGCGGCGCATCGTCCAGAGGCGGCGCGTGGCAATCCAGCAAAAGGGCCCGAGCACAATCAGGTTGTGGGCCAAATAGCGCGGGCCGCAATAACCGTCTTCGCCCGCCGGCGCGGGAGTAACAAAGAAGGACAGGAAAACGATGTGCAGGGTCAACCCCGCCAATTGCGCCGCGGCGCCCCCTGATGCGGCATTGCGCATGCGCAAAGCCGCAAACGCCAACAGCGCCAGCAGTGGCAGGGCAAACCAGATCATGCCGCAGTCGGGGCCTACGGTAATGGCGACGAAGCGTTCTAAATCAAACGCCAGCGGCTTTCCGAGTTCGCGAACGGCAATGCCGTAGCCGGTTTCAGTGATACTTTCGAAACGCAGGTAGTTGTATCCCGCCAGCAATGCCAGCCAGGGGATCAGCGCGGCGGTAGCCAGCAGGAGAAACTTCACCCGCGCGGCTTTCCCCGGCAGTTGCCAAAGGCCCCAAACGAGGAGCACCAGCCCGGCGAATACCGCGTTCAGGCGGACGTTGGCCAGGAAGCCCGCGCAGGTTCCAAACGCGATAGCTTTTGCCGCCAAGCTCCCGCGCCGTGCGGAAAGGATGAAGTACCCGGCAAACAACAGCAACGTTGCGGCCAGGGTTTCCTCGTGAAGCCACTTCGCCCAGACTATCCATTGGGAACCAACGAAAATTACCAACGTGCCGATGCACGCCATGCGCGTCGACAGGCGCAATTGCCGCAACACGAGGAACACCGCCAACGCCAGCGCCACGTTGACGACCACCATGTAACTTCCCGCAAGCAACGAATCGCGCACCGTCAGGCGCATGTCAGAGTGCGCAACCGACGACGCGGCCCTCGCAATTGCGTCGAGCGGTAAAAAGACCAGTGATTGCCCGATGCCGTAAATGCCGTAGTTCTCGCCGCCGCGACCGGGATAGACGATCAAGTCGTACTTCATGCCCGCGGGCAGGCTGACTTTGCCGCGCTCAAGCATCGCGCGGGCGACCTCGACGCGCACGTGAGGGTCGGGCGAAGTGCCGATCATCGGCGGCGCAATAAACGCGACGGATAGCGCCATTGCCGTCAGGAGGAGCAGCAACCGCCGGCGACGCTTGTTTCGCAATAGGCTGGTCAAGCGTTGGTTCCGATGCGGCTTTTGAAATCCGCGATGGTCGCTTTTAAACCGTCGTCGAGGCCGAGGCGCGGGTTGAAGCCCAGTAGTTTCTTCGCGCGCGCGATGTCCGGGCAGCGGCGGGCGGGGTCATCCTGCGGCAGTTCCTTGTGCACAAGCTTGCTCTTGCTGCCCGTGAGTCGAATGACACGCTCGGCCAGGTCCTTGACGGTCAGCTCCTGCGGGTTGCCG